>JAFYYI010000053.1 GCA_017557665.1 Muribaculaceae bacterium
AGACCGTCAGGCAGCTCAGGGTATCGCTATCGGCAAGACCGACGGCAAGTTCGCTGCTATCATCGCCCTCAAGTGTGAGACCGACTTCGTTGCCAAGAACGAGAAGTTTGTCAACCTCGCCAAGGCTATCCTGGACCTCGCAATGGCTCAGAAGCCCGCTAACCTCGACGAGCTGAACGCCCTCCAGATGGACGGCAAGGCCGTTAGCGAGCAGATCACCGCTCTGAGCGGTATCACCGGCGAGAAGATGGAATTGGGTGCCTATGAGTGCCTTAACGCCCCCTCGACCGTTGTTTACAACCACTTCAACGGCATGTTGTCGGCAGCTGTTGCCTTCAACCAGGAGAACGTTGCCGAGGAAGTTGCCAAGGCTATCGCCATGCAGGTTGCCTCGATGAATCCCATCAAGGCCACCCGCGACCAGATCTCTCAGGAGGTTATCGACGAGGAGCTCCGCATGGCTGTTGACAAGACCCGTGCCGAGCAGGTAAGCAAGGCTGTTGAGAATGCCTTGAAGAAGGCAGGTTTCAACCCCTACTACTGCGCTACCGAGGAGCACCGCGACGAGGCCATCCGCAAGGGATACATGACCGAGGAGCAGGTTGCCGAGGCCCTGAAACTCATGGAGGAGACCGCCAAGCAGAAGGAGGCCAACATGCCCGAGCAGATGATTCAGAACATCGCTCAGGGTCGCCTGAACAAGTTCTATCAGGAGAACGTCCTGATGGAGCAGGTTTACGAGGCCGGCGAGAACAAGGAGACTGTTGCACAGTTCCTCGCTGCCGCCGACAAGGACCTCAAGGCCATCGACCTGAAGCGCGTCAACCTCAACGTTGACTAATTCTCGACGAGAGATACAGCAACAAGATGAATGTCAGCACCCTGAATCGGGCGGCTGACATTCATTTTTATTGTCCATCCTATTGCCAGTTGGAAAAAATGTTGTATCTTTGCCCCGCTTTTTTAAACTTTTCCAGTGTGATGGGAAATTAAAGGAAGCGTTTTTATAAACCAATCACTTTAATTTTGAGTAACACAACTTATTAAAAATGAAGACTTTTCAATTGAACGCAGAGGCTCGTACTGACCTCGGCAAGAAGGCTGCAAAGGCCCTCCGCAAGGAGAACAAGATTCCCGTAGTCCTGAATGGTGGCAAGCTCGTTGAGCTCGACAAGGACGGTAACTACAATGGCAAGCTGTTGGCTGGTGAGAAGGTTGTCCCCATTGGCCGCGATGGTAAGGGTATCATCACCACTGACCTGGTTGTGAACTTTGCCGATGTGCGCAAGCTCATCTACAGCACCGACGTATGCGTTATCGACTTGACCTATGATGGCCAGACCCGCAAGGCTGTCCTCAAGGACCTTCAGTTCCATCCCGTGAGCGACGCCGTTCTCCACATCGACCTCCTGGAGGTTAGCGAGGACAAGCCCGTCGTAGTAGAGATTCCCGTGCACCTCGAGGGTCACGCTGTCGGTGTTAAGGCCGGTGGTAAGCTCTACCTGAGCATGAAGAAGGTTAAGGTTAAAGGTCTTTACAAGGACATTCCCGAGACCATCATCCTCAACGTGGATAACCTGGAGATTGGCAAGACCCTTAAGGTTCGCGACTGCCAATTCGACAACTACGAGCTGGTTAACGCCAAGGATCTCGTTATTGCTGGTGTTCGCACTACCCGTGCCGCTGCTAACGCCGTTGCTACTGAAGAGGGCGAAGAGGCTGCTGAGGGCGAAGCCGCAGCTGAGTAATCTCCCGTATCAACACGATGACGACGGCAGCTGCCGACGCCATCACCACAAAACAACCTATGAAGTATCTCATTGTCGGCTTGGGGAACATCGGTGCAGAGTACCAGGGAACCCGCCACAACATAGGATTTACAATATTGGATGCTCTCGCCGAGGCATCCAATATTGTTTTCAAGACCGGGCGCTATGGTGCCGTGGCCGAGATGCGTCTTAAGAATCAGCAACTCGTGCTGCTCAAGCCCTCCACCTACATGAACCTGAGTGGTGAGGCCGTGCGCTACTGGCTGATTAAGGAGCACATCGATTTGGACCACCTGCTGGTCATTGTTGACGACATCGCCCTGCCCTTTGGCCAAATCCGTCTGCGCCCCAAGGGTGCCAACGGCGGTCACAACGGGCTCAAAAGCATTAACGAGCTGCTGCAGAGCCAGCAGTGGGCCAGGCTGAGGTTCGGCATCGGCAACGACTTCCCTCCTGGCGCTCAGGTGGACTATGTCTTGGGTTATCCCACCCCCGAGGAATTGGCGATTCTGCCCGAGCGCGCCAAGGTCGCCATTGACGCCATCAAGGCCTTCTGCCTGTCGGGGATGACGTTCGCTATGAACAACTACAATAATAAGTGATTAAGCGTTCTTGACGCTTAATCACAAGGTTAGAGGTTAAAGGTTAAAGAGTTTTTTATACCGGCATGAAGGAAGTGAGAATTGACAAGTGGCTGTGGGCCACACGCGTGTTCAAGACACGCACCATCGCCACGACAGCATGCAAGCTGGGACGAGTGACCATCGGCGGCATGACCGTCAAGCCGTCGCACGGCATCAAGGTGGGCGACCGCATTGACGTGCGCAAGCCTCCCGTGACCTACTCCTTTGAGGTCATTGGCCTGCTCAACAACCGCGTGGGAGCCAAACTGGTGCCCTTATACCTCAAGAACGTCACCAGCGCCGACCAGTTGCGCCTGCTGGAAATGGTGAAAATCGACGGCTTTGTGAATCGCCAGCGCGGCTTGGGCCGTCCCACCAAAAAGGAGGGGCGCGAGCTGCAAGATTTCACCGACGAGGCATTCTTCGGATTTGATGATCCGTCGCCCATCGACGACTCCTTTGACTGGGAAGACGAAGAGAATCCCCTGTGGACCGAGGAAGATGAGAACCGCCTGAACGAGGACATCGAAAAACGCCGCAACGAGCAGGAATAAGCCTCCTCGTTACTTCATCAGACAACCTAACGCCTGGAAACGGCCTTCAGCACCAGATGCCCGAACGCATTACCAAGCCTTGGTAATGGGACGTCGGCAGAAGTCGATAAAGCGGCAGTAATTACAAGATTTGGAGCCTTCGGCCGCCTGGTCGAAGGTTTCTTCATACAGGGCAGTGATGGTCGATGCCATCTGATTGACAAAATCCTTGACAATTTCATTACCCATCTCGAACACAAACTGGCTGCCGGAGCCTCTTCCGCTATTCTTACACATCACGCCACTATCTTTCATCGACGACAGCTTGTAGATGACAGGCATCACCTTGTCCACCTCAGAATTCTCAGTCATGTAAGCATAGCAGTAGAGGAACAACTGCAAGATGGCCTTGCGACGCTTGTCCTTGGTGGCATCAAACAAGTCGGGCAACCCGGTTGCCGCTACGAAGTTTGTCACATCGGACCCGGTCTTGTAATCCACGATTCTCACGATGTCGTTCTGCAGACGGTCAACACGGTCGGGGGTATAAGTGAAATTAAACTTCACGCCACCCATTTCCAAGGGCATCAAGCGGTGTTGGCGCTCGCACTCAAGCACGGTGAAAGGCCCTTCCCTGTCGATAAGATCCAAGTCGTAATTCAAGACGAAATTCACATAGCTGGAAATCGTGTCGATGAGCATAAATGCCTCACCTCTCAACGGCCGAGTGTCGCGATCCAGTTCCTCCTCGGGAACATGAAGGTAGATCTTCTTGATGTTGCGTATCACAGCAGCCTCAAGTTTGGATGTCTTGAAATGATTGATGTAATCCTTGTTGACAAGCCGTTGTGTGTCACCACCATAGCAATCGCTCAAGGTGTCATGGATGATGCTGCCAAAGGTGCCGTAATCCATGAAGTCTCCCGTCTCACTATCCTCGTTGAGACCTTGAACATAATGCATGTAGAACATCATCGGGCAATTAATGAACTTGTTGATGGCGCTGGCCGACAGGCACTTGCCACCATCATCAGGAGCGCTCGTATAGCGCGCCTTCAACGTCTCCTTGCCGTCGGCGGGAACTTGTATCGAGATAGCGGGCGATGTCTCGACATGGAGACTCATGTCAACATATTGCAGCTGCTTGCCATACACCTTCTCGAGCTGGGTAATATACCGCGAGGGCTCGCTGGAGCCCATCTTCTGTGCGCTGGAATCGTAGATGAGCGTCACCTGGGAGGAACGGTTGAGCAACCTGAAGAAATTGTAGGATACAATGGCTTCTTGCTGCTCGATGGTGGACATACCGTAAGCCCGTCGCATGTAATTGGGAATGAACGAGTTGATGCTGCGACGACGTGGGAACACACGTTCATTCATCGATAGGATAACCACATTATCAAAATCCAGACTGCGCGTCTCCAGCAGGCCCATAATCTGCAGTCCGCGGAGGGGTTCTCCGGTAAACGGCACGATGGCTGTCGCCGTGAGTCGATCGATGAGGAAAAAGACTGTGCTTCGCTGAAGCTGCTGAGTCAAAGGCTGACCGCACTCGGCAAACGAGCGCTTGAGTTGGTTGAGCACATCGATGTACATGAGCAGGAAAGCCTGCTGCAACGGCACTTCCATGTCGTCAACCTCATCATTGACCACTTCATCGGGATTGTCAAAGTCATCAATATCAACGGGTTCCATCAAGGCCATCAGGCGATTGCAGAACGACAGCAAGTGGTCCAGATAGTCAGTTTCCCGGGCACGCACATCGCCCTGTCCGTCGCTATCCATCGCCGGTGTGAACAGGTCGCTGAAACCGTATGACTCAAACTCAGGCGCCGGCACCCTGAAACGATTGGTACGCGCCAGTGTTGTCGCCAGTTGTAACGCTTCGTCGGTGAAATAGGTTTTAATCAAGGGATGGGACAAGATGTCATTGACATCCTCACGGTAATAGGTCCACACCTTCCCTTCCTTGCTTGCCTGATGGTGCAGTCTGGCCACGATGTGCATCAGCGAAACGATGCCTGAGCTGCGCAACGGATAGCCCAGCGTGACATTCAGGTTGAGGTTCCCGTCATGATAGGGTGCGTGAATCGAATGTAAGAGCGGCACCAATAAGCCCTCGTCGGGCAACACGATGGCCGTTTCAATGCCCAGGCTGGTTTTTCCTGAACTTTTCCTCTCACGCTCCTTGATCAAAGCCACCTCGTTAAAGGCTTGTTTAGCCTGCCCCACCGTCGAGGGAACCGCTACAACGCGCAGTGCCTGGCCGGCAGTATCAATCGGGTCAATCTGCATCGCACCAAAGCGGCGGCAATAGCCGTCAATGAGCAAAGCGCCCGGGTCATGGGGGGCTTTTTTCAGTTGGGCAGCAAGGCCAGCGTTATCCCACCAGAAGTCGGCCTTGTCATTGGCCTTGAAGGTGTCAAAAATCTTACACTCGGCCACCGACAGCACACCAAATCCCACAAACACCATTCTCGAGTAACGCAACGCGTCCAGCGGCTGTTCAGTGGCCTTGCGCAACTGCATTCCAGGTGAGACAACACCTTTCTCCTCGAGCGTCTCGTGATAATAGCGGTAGATGATTGACAAGCGGTTCCACAGATTCAAGAACTTCTGCTTGACAACATCGTCGCTGCCTTCCTTGTTGTCGTCAGGGCTGTTTTCATCGATTTTTTTCTCGATGTGGCGCCACAATGCGGCGTCGGCATCGGTGTCAAAAAAAGCTGTGAAGAGGTTATCGCCAAATATCATCCTGACTTTCTCCTTCACCTCGGGTGAGAGATAGTTGCTGTTCAAGTCATGCAAGTCTTCGAGATTCTGATAAATGGCGGCAGCATCGGCCATTGAGCGGTCAATGTCGTTGAAATCGCTGATGATGAGCTGTGCCCAGTAGATAAACTTGTCAAACTCCTGGGCGCTGTCGCCCATCGCCCGGCAGTAAGCGTCATACAGGGCGAACATCATCTCGATGTCGCTGGCTGCCACGGTCCCCGTCAACTGAGTCACCAACTCGTTGATCGAGGTGACATTGGGCATGAGATGGGGTCGTATGCTGCCCTCACGCATGTCGGCCGCGACCAACTCCTGTTGGAGATAGTGAGAAAAGAACTGGCCGCCACGACGGTTGGGAAAGACAAAGCAATAGTCCTCAAGACCTTGCATACCATGGTAATAACGCGCTACTTGTTGCAGGAAAGGAGTATTTTTCATATTGTTCTCGGAATATCACACACGCTGGATATTAGTTACTTACGAATCAGAATGGAGATGCGGATGGTGAGGTCAAACAAGACTAGTTTGGCATTGCCGTTACCGGCAATGTCGGTGCTGGCGCGTTCCATCTCGGCGACGATGCCCTCGACATTGCGCTCGTTGATAAACGGCGAGAAACGTGTGGAGAAGGCTTCTTCCTCACGCGTGAGGTAATTGAGCTCTGGATTGCGCAGGTTATAGATATAGTTCTCGCGCACCTGCCGCACACAATAGGCCAGGAAACGTCGTGCCTTCTCACGCTTGAAGTCGGCGATGACCTCGCTCCAAGCCTTGAGCTGGCCCAGGTCGTGCTGAAAGGAAAGACGCATCAGCTCGATGAAACGATCGCGAAACTCGTGGAACTCGCTACCCGTCTGCACCATGCGCTCGGCCATGATGACGTTGCCGTCGGCAGGTGCTGCCAGAGCGAGCGCGTCCTGCATGTCCATGCCGTAACGGTCCACCAGATACTGCGCCACCATCGATGTCGAGGGCTTGCGCAACTCGATGCGCTGGCATCGTGACAGGATGGTTCCCAGGATGCCTTTTTCGTTATCGCTCACCAGTATGAACTTGCAGTCATCGTAAGGTTCCTCGATGAGTTTCAGCAACTTGTTGGCGGCTTCCTCCTTGAGTTTCTCAGGGAGCCACAAAACGAGGACCTTATATTTGGCAGTATAAGCGCTCAAGGTCATCTTGCGCATGATGCTATCGGCCTCACGCACAAAGATTTGCGGCTGCGCATTGTCGTTTTTCAGCAAGCCAAGCCATGCCTGATAATCCTCAACGGGATACTTGGTGACAAACTCGCGCCACTCGTCGATATAATCGTCGGCTTCACATGGGTTGTTGCTGTCGCCCTTGCGGTTGGTGAAAGGATAGCTGTAGTGTGTATCCACTTGGTTGAACGACTGGTGCTGGCGGCACATGGGGCACACGCCGCACGAGTCACCATCGATGTGGTTTTTACAGTGCAGATACTGAGCGGCGGCCATCGCTAACCCCAATTTGGGAACGCCCGGCTCGCCGTAGAGCAACAACGCATGCGGCAGACGGTCGGCGTCAATCATCCGCCTGATCTGCCCTATCGCCTGCTCATTGCCTAAAACATCGCTGAATTTCATGATTTTCTCGTAGTTTTTTCGGAGTGTAAAGATACAACTATTTCTCGACACCGCATAGCAGATAACATTATTTTTTTGCTAAGGTGAGACAAATGTGGTAACTTTGCAGGGATATGGCAGACAGGATGACACGGGAGCAGCGGCATCGTTGCATGAGCCGCATCAGGGGACGCGACACCAGGCCCGAAATGGTGGTGCGCCGCTGGTTGTGGCACCAGGGTTACCGTTACAGGCTGTATGTGAAGTCTTTGCCCGGACGGCCCGATATCGTGATGCGCAAATGGCGGACGGTGATCTTTGTCAACGGGTGTTTCTGGCATGGGCATGAATGCGAGAACAACAAGCGGCGCCCGACGACCAATGCCGAGTTCTGGAATGATAAAATCACACGCAACCGGGAGCGCGACGCGCGCAACCAGGCATTGCTGCTAGCAGCTGGGTGGCACGTGATCCAGGTGTGGGAGTGCCAGCTGTCGCCCAAGAGGCGCACAGCGACCTTGCGAGAACTGGACCTGGTGCTGAGCCGCATCGTGCTGCAACGCACCGCCAAGCCCGTCCGCTACACCCTCGACGAGCAAATGGCCGAGTTGCCTGTGGCCGCTGAACCAATGATTGGATATGCAAAATCAGAGCCCGAAAATGTGAAAATCGAGAAAACGAGTGAAAAATGACAGAATGAAAGATAAAGCTATACAAAAAGTGCCTTTTTTCACTTTTCCAATATGAAAACCTATGTTTTCAAATAGCCTAAAAATAAGCCATTTCTACCCTCTCGACAGGTGTCAAAAAAAGGTAGTGAAAATATTTTGCCAATAATAAAATAATGCCTAATTTTGAGCGCTTTTTTAGAAGCGATTCAGTAACCGTCTAATTGATAACATTAACAAACTTTTATTAATACTTTAATCGTTTTAATTAACACTAAAAAATGGAGATCAAAACGGCAATGGCCGGAACGCTTGAATCCGGCGACATTTTCATCCAGATTGCGCCCAACGCTGGCGCAGGACTGCACATTGATCTTGACAGCACGGTAGCCTATCAATTTGGCGACCAAATCAAGAAAGTTATCACCGAGACCCTGCAGGGCCTGGGCATCGACCAAGCCGAGGTGAAAGCCACG
>JAFYYI010000054.1 GCA_017557665.1 Muribaculaceae bacterium
GAATTAGGAATTAGGAATTAGGAATGAGGAGTTAGGAATGGGGCTTCGTTTGGACGAGGCCGCATACGCTACAGCCACAACAAACAAAGTCGTTCATTGCAGTTCAACGATATAACGTAGTTTGAAAGCCGCGCGCGGATGCCATAGTACTTCTTGTCTTTCTTGTCGTAAAAAAAACCGAGCGCGGATGCCCTAGTACTTCTTGTCTTTCTTGTCGTTTAAAAAAGACGAGCGCGACAGCCCTTGTATTTATTGTACTTATTGTTTTCCTTTTATCAGGAGCGCGGATGCCTTAAAAGCATTGTTGTTTGAAAGAAGAGCGCGGACGCGTCTTATTTCTTGACGCGGTCGGGGTGCTGGGCGACGAAGGATTTCCAGGATTTGGTGCCCTTGCCGGTGAAGGGCTTGTTGCGCTCATAGAAGTGGCACAGGGCGGCAGCGAGGGCGTCGGTGGCGTCGAGCAGGTGCGGCATCTGGGATTCGTCGATGCCCAGCGTGCGCTGCAGCATCAGGGCCACCTGCTCCTTGCTGGCGGCACCGTTGCCGGTAATGGCCATCTTGATTTTTCGGGGCTCGTACTCGCTGATGGGAATCTGACGGTTGAGTGCGGCGACCATGGCCACACCCTGGGCCCGTCCCAGCTTGAGCATCGACTGGACGTTCTTGCCGTAGAAAGGTGCCTCGATGGCCATCTCATCGGGCAAGTATTCCTCGATGACGCCGCTCACGCGCTCATAGATGTGGCGCAGCCTCATGTAATGGTCTTCCATGCGACCCAGCTGCAGCACGCCCATGACGATGAGCTCGGGTTTCTTGCCGTTCACCCCGAGCAAGGCATATCCCATGACATTGGTGCCCGGATCGATGCCGATGATGATATTATCATATCGCTGCTCCATTGCTGGCGACAAAATTAACTCTTTTTTTACACTTCAACAAGAAAAAAGGACTACCTTTGCTCACAGCGAAGCCAGGCGACATCTTGATTAATGGAGTGGAAATAGACTTCGCAAACCGAACAAACTGTTGTTTTTATGACTATTTCCGAGAATTATATGTATATTTGCCATCGGAATAACAAAAAATTATACTGATATGATACGCAACCTAACATTTCTGATTATGGTCACCATCGCACTAGGCCTCAGCGCCCAGAGACCAGAATTTAACGGCGACGGACTGGATGACACCGATTGCCAATACCTCGCCGACACGGCAGCCAGCCACATCGCAGCCCACATGAAGGTCCGCAAAGCCACCACTCGTGTCTTACCCATCACAAAGTATCTCACCAATTCCAAGCATACCTGGACCGACGGTGTGTACACATTCTACACAGATTATGACGATGAGGGTTACATCAGTTTAGGTGGGCTCCCCTTCAGTGCCGATTTGGATCTTTTTGACTTCATCGGGCCCCTCTCGGTCAAGAAAGGGAAAATCCTGGTCGAGGACAAGCCCCAGGCGCGTGTCAACGTCGAGAAGATCGGCGACTTTGTCATGCTCGTTGAGCGCGACCAGGCTGGCATACCCGTCAGAGCCTTCCACAGCGTGTCCGAAGAGTACGAGCGCAATTATTACATGGTGTTGCTCTTCAACTACATGCTGGCAGGACATTACACCGCTCCCGACAGCTCGGATGTCATCTTCGGCCCCAAGATGCCCTTCTATAGCGGATATAAATATGCCAAGGACCCGGGCATTTGCAGTTTCTTCTACGACTTCAATAGTGGCGACTTGCTCATCAGCTATGGCTGGAAAAGGGTTTCACGTGGCAATCCAGACCTCAAAAAGGATGAGCGCATGCCCGGTGAGGGCGGTGCAGGAGCCTTGATGAATCCCATGGTCTGGAAGATTGTCCCGACAGTCGCCGGCCTGGATGTCAAAATCATACACGATGAGCCGTTTGTCGATCACAATCCTCGCATCGGCGGGTATGGTGACGAGGTCAGCCTGACCTATGTGGAGTCACCCTTCAAGGACATGCCCGGCCACTGGGCTTTCGCTTCAGTCATTCCCTTGACCCACACGCTGCTGAAGATGTTCCCCAAGGAAGTGCTCACGCTGATGCGCGGCGAGATTTATGCCCGTCATGGCGACACCTTCAAGGATCCCGACACCCAGCGCTACTTTGACGCCCAGCCCTGGTACAAGAAGTCAGGTCAAGCGGTCAAGCTTACCGATGTCGAGCGCTACAACTACCAGCTCATCAAGCAGGTGGAGCAGTCCAAGTAAACAGACACAGCCACCCAATAATACATCGAGCGGGCAAGTGGAATGAACCACTTGCCCGCTCTTGATTTCGTCTCGTTCAAGAGAGCTGGGGTTACCAGGCGCCGTTGACGATGTAATTGATGAGCATGATCACATCACTGATGTTGATGATGCCGTTCTCGTCGCAATCGGCATTCTGCACATTCAAATCGGCCAAAGTCTCATTCAACACAGCATTGATGACCAGAATCGCGTCGCTGATGTTGATAACGCCATCCTCGTTGGCATCGCCACGCACCACAGGCTGCGGTTCGGTCCACTTCTCCACCACGAGGATACCCTGTGACAGATACAACGTCAGGTTATACTTGCCGGTGGCAATCCTGAAGGAGTTGGAGCCCTGAACTACGGGCAGGTTGGTGCCCAAGCGAGCCTCGTTGATGAGGTAGTTGTTGGAGGTGGCGCCCATGCGGTAGTTGGCAATCTCATCCCATGAGGAGCCGAGCTTTGTGGTGAAACTGAAGTAGCTGTAACCGCCGTAAGGATCCACAAATTGGATGGTGGCGATGTACTTCTCACCGTTGGTTGTCGTCATCTCAAAGCCGTTGCTGGGAGACCAGCTAGCGGAGTTGATGTTACCCAAGACATACACTTTCTCAAAGCCCGCAGCACCGGTTCCGGCATACTTCTCGGTCACGTCGAGATAGGTGTCGGCCGCATCATAGTTCAGACCGGTCAGGTCGCTGTTGGGATAGATGAAGTAGGCGTCACGCGTCACGGTGATTTCCGACGTCTGGTTCTCGAAGCCGCTCTCGCCATTGTTGAAGATGAGCGACAGCTTGTCGGCGTCAACGTGCAGGCAGTACCACTCCATGTCGTTGACCGTCACCTTGTCCAGGCTGCTGATGGCCTTGCCGGGCCATTGGGAACCCGTCACGCTGCCCTCGTCGGTCCACGCCCAAACATGGGCATTGGTCATCGATGATTTCACATACACGTTGATGCCCGTGGTAGCGGCACTGGTGATGGTGTAGATGTAGCTCTCGACGCTCTCGACCTGGTTACCATTGAGGACGCCCACCTTGAGGGTGGTGTTCTCAGTAAAGGTCATGCTGGTCGAGGCTGTGATTGTAGCGCTGCTGGTGGTGGGCTCGCTGCCATCGGTGGTATAGACGAGCGTCGTGCCACTCTGGCTGGGTGCCACGGTGAGGTTCACGCTGCCCACGTAGTTGCCGGCGGGTTTGCTCACCACAGGATAACCGACGATGCTGCCATCCTTGGCCACATGTTCCCAATCGATGCCCTCGCTGATGAACAGGTTGTAACCTTCACCGCCCTGCACCAGGGTGTAGCCGGTGGGCGTGCCGTTGAAGACAGCGCCGCCAACCTGCAGGTACAGGTTGCCACGGGTGCCCTGCGTCTCGAGGATGTAGCCGCCGCTAATCTCCTGCTGGGTGAGGATAGCGCTCTGGTTGTGAACGCCAGCGGCACGGCGGGCCTTGATGCAGTTGTTGATTTCGTCGGTATAAACGAGATAGTGCTTATAGAAGATACACGGCGTGCCCGGCATCGTCAGGATAAAGGCGTTGGCCGGCATGATGTTGGTCTTCAAGCAGTCGTAGTTGGTGTTTTGACCAGTGTCGTGGTTATCGACGAAGGTCACCGAGTAACGCTGGTAATTGGGGTCGGCGGCCAGGCCCTTGTCGTTCAGAGCGCTCCAGTTGCCGGCAGCAAATGCGCTCTGCAACGGATACTTCAGCGCGAAGTCGAACACGGCGGTCTGGATGCGGTCGTCCTGCTTGGTCTCGTTGAGCCACCAGCGCAGGGTCTCGGAATTACCGTCCCAATACTCACCCACCGAGAAAGTGGGCTGCGAGGCCTTGTTGTACAGGCCCACATAGTAGCCGGCATAGCCCTTGCACATGTCATAGCGGAAACCGTCATAACCCAGCTCGTCAATCAGGAACTTCTGGTAGGTCTTGACATTCTTCTGCACATTGGAGCTAGTGTGATCCAGGTCACGGCTGCCGTCAAAGTTCTCGCCTTCGTCGGCAGCACCTGTCGGAGTGTAGCCAGAGCCAGCGCACTCATCATTGCTGCAGATGTCGGCGAGCGACCACGTCATGCTGTAGGTCTCACCCGTCACGGGACCTGTCACGGTCTCGTTGGGGAAGTCCACCCAACCGGTCTTGCCGCTCTTGTGGTTGATGACCATGTCCATGATGACGCTGGTGTTGTGCTCATGGAAGGTCGAAATCATGTCGCGCAGCTGGTTCTCGGTACCGAAAACGGAGTTGTGCTTGAGCCAGTAAACGGGCATGTAACCCATGCTCTGGGAATTGCCGAACTCATCGATGCTGCCCGAGTTGGGCACCCACACCACGTCGAAGTACTGACACAAGTCTTGAGCCTCCTCGGTGAGTGTTGTCCAGCGCGTGGCCTTGAAGCTGTCCCAATAGAAACCTTGCAGCATCACACCGCCATACATGGCAGGCCAGCCCTTGCCGGCAACAGGACCGCCGCCACTGTCACGCGTGATGACGCAAGTGCGGGCGAGCACATTGACGGTGATGGTATAGGTGCCGGCAGGAATGCGGAACGCGATGTCGACATTCTCGCCCAACTGATTCATGGGAATCGTCTGTCCCAATGTCGTGGATGTCACCCAGTAGTTGCCATCGCTCATCGGAGTGAGACGGTAGGGCGCTATGCCGACCCAATCGTCACTGTTCGCGCCAAGCTTGGTCGTGAACGAGAAATAGCTCACGTTGGCATCCTCCTCCGACCACTCGCCATTAAAGGTCACCTGGCTCGTGAACACGTTGCCGTCGGTGGTATTCATCTCAACGCCCACGCTGGGATCCCAACTGTTACCCTGAGCCTCTCCCAGGATATAGAGATGACCGGTGACGGGATTGACGGAGCCACCATCACCTGCAATCCTGAAGCGCTTGTTGATGGTGTCAAAGGTGAAGACATACTGCGAGCCGTTGCCCGTGAAGTAGTAAGCGCCCTCGGCACTCTTCTGGGTGGAAATCCAGATGTCACTGGTAGCAACCGCCTGGTCACCTCCTGTCGGGCCATAGCGGTAGTTGTTGTTGAACGTGGACCAGTCATCGGATGACGCAGCCAGCTGGTCGGCAAACACAAAATACACCTGACCACTGATGGTAGCCGTGTAACTGTAAGTGCCGTCGGCCTTGCCGGTCATCTGTACGCCGCCGGCAGGGTTCCAGCCTCCAAACGGCCCGTCACCCACGATATACATCGCAGCGCTGGCTTGCATCGCCAGCAACGACACCACAAGGGTGAGAAACAGAGTAAATTTCTTTTTCATATTACTTGGTCATTTAATTAGGATATGGTTTGAATTCTTTTGGTTATTCCGATGGTGACTGGGCTGCGGCAGCCCGTTTCCTTAGCAGTCTCCAAAATTAATCATTCTTGCCCACATTATTATAAAATCCCTGCCAGCGCAAACTCAAAAAACAACGCAAACGATTGCACGCCTGCCATCTACCTCATATGCCGACATTTCCACGTTACGGCAGCTCAAGATTTGAAAGGCGAGAAGCAGAAAGGGTGTTTTTCTTGCCCTTTTTGTCTTTCTTGTCCTCCATCGGCTCAAAACTCTAAAAAAAGCACTATCTTTGTCAAAAATTACAGATGCTATCATGAAGAAGCTGGTGATATTTGACTTGGACGGCACGCTGCTCAACACCATCGAGGACCTTGGGCAGGCAGCCAACTACGCACTGGAGCGCAACGGCTATGCCACCCACAGCATGGCGAGTTATCCTTATTTCGTCGGCAATGGCGTTCGCCGCCTAGTGACCCGTGTGCTGCCCGAGGATGCCCGCGACGACGACACCGTGGAGCGCGTGTTGTCGGACTTCATCGGCTACTATGACGAGCACTGCACCGACTACACCAAACCCTATAACGGCATTCCCGAGCTGTTGCAGGACCTGCGCGACACGGGTGTGGCAGTCGCTGTGGCCAGCAACAAGTACCAGAAAGCTGTCGACAAAATCATCCCCCACTTCTTTCCCGACATCAATTTCATCGCTATCGAGGGACACCGCGACGGCGTGAACGTCAAGCCCGATCCCAGCGTGGTCTTCTCCATCCTTGCCCAGGCTCGCCTGGCGAAGAGCGACACGCTCTATGTGGGAGACAGCGGCGTTGACATGGAAACGGCACGACGGGCATGTATCGACTCGGTGGGTGTCACATGGGGTTTTCGCAGCAAGAAAGAACTAGTCGAGTATCACGCCGACGCCATTGTGGGCAACCCGGTGGATATTCTTGACATCGTGGAAAACGGCATTCAGATAAGTTAGGAATCAGAAGTTGGTAATCGCCTGATTAGAATTGAAAAACTGAAAAACATGGATTGGATCACTGAATTGTTCATCGGCAACAGTGTGGCACACACACTACTCATCTATGCCATCGTCATCGCCATCGGCGTCCTCCTGGGCAAAGTAAAGATTTTCGGCATCTCGCTGGGGGCGACATTCGTCCTCTTCTGCGGCATTCTCGTCGGGCACCTGGGTGTAACCGTTGACGCCGCCACACTCAAGTTCATCCAGGAGTTTGGACTGATTCTTTTCATTTTCTCTATCGGTCTGCAAGTGGGTCCCAGCTTTTTCTCCTCGTTCAAGCACGAGGGCATCCAGCTCAACGGGGTGGCGATGCTTATCGTGGCGCTCAACGTGGTAGTGGCGCTGGCCATCTACTTCATCGCAGGCAACATCAACATCACCGACATGGTGGGTGTGATGAGCGGTGCCGTGACCAACACGCCCGGACTGGGTGCCGCACAACAGGCCCTCATTGAGACCGTTGGCGACCGTGCCGCCGATCTCAACGAGTCGATGTCGCTGGGCTATGCCGCCGCCTATCCCCTTGGCGTCATCGGCATCATCCTGTCGATGGTGCTGTTGAGAATCTTCTTTCACGTCAATGTTGACAAGGAGATTGAGGACATCGAGCGCGAGAAGGAAGATAGCCAACTCAAGCCCCACGTCGTTACCTATCAGGTGACCAACAAACTCATCTATGACATTCCCGTGACGCGTCTCCACACCATCATTGACCGCAATTTCACCATCTCGCGGATGAAGCGTGCCGACGACACCGTCGAAATTCCGCAGGGAGAGACCGTCATCCACCAGGACGACGTGCTGCGCATCGTCATGAGCGCCCACGATCAGGACATCTTTGACGCCATCATCGGCCCCCACGTGGACATTGACTGGCAGCTCGAGACCTCACCCAAGGGCATCGTGAGCAAGCGCATCGTCATCACCAACAACGAACTCAATGGCCGCAAAATCGGCTCTATCCGCCTGCATGAGGGCTACAAAGTCAATATCACCCGCGTCTATCGCGCCGGTGTCGAGCTGCTGGCCAGCCCCAACCTGTCGCTGCAAGTGGGTGACCGCCTCACCGTTGTGGGTCGTGAGGAGGATGTGGACCGCCTGGGCAAACGCATGGGCGATTCCTACAAGCGTCTGGAGCACCCCAACCTGTTCACCATGTTCATCGGCATTTTCCTGGGTATCCTCGTGGGCTCCATCCCCATCATGCTGCCAGGAATGTCAGTGCCCATGAAACTGGGTCTTGCCGGAGGTCCCCTCATCGTGGCCATCCTCATTGGCCGCTACGGCTACAAAGCACGTCTTGTCACTTATACCAGCACCGCCGCGAGCCTCATGTTGCGTGAGCTGGGCCTGTGCCTCTTCCTGGCCTCGGTGGGCCTTGCCGCTGGTGGCAAATTCGTATCGACAATCCTGAGTTCAAACGGTGCATTGTGGGTTCTTTACGGCTTCCTGATTACCATGATTCCGCTGCTCATCGCAGTGGTTGTCGCACGTGCCAAACTGCGCCTCAACTATTGCACCATCATGGGCCTCGTTGCCGGAGCCACGACCGATCCTCCCGCCCTGGGCTATGCCAACACCACAGCCGGTAACGATGCCCCAGCCGTCGCCTATGCCACAGTCTATCCCTTGACAATGTTCATGCGCGTGCTCATCGCCGAACTCATCATCATGTTCGCCGTCGCCTAGCGTTACGAATTCCACGACTTCACTATTAATATAGTTAGTGCCCAGCGAAACATCGAAGATGTTAGCGGTTCGAAGAACCGATTTTAATGAGAAAGACCATGCAAGAACCTCGGAGAGGTTCGCAGCTTGGTCCATGAGCTGAACATTGCAAGTGCCTCGAAGAGGAACTTTATGATTTCCAGCCATTTTGCTATAGCAGAAGTTCGTCTACGACGCACTGTTCACCGGTTATCCTGGTCACCAAGCTGCGCCCATCTTCGACGGGCTTGCATGGTGTTTTCCATAAAAGTCGAGTCTTCGACCCGACCTGCCCCTACGAGGCAAAAGCCAAGCCCAAGATATAACAGAAATGCTTATTCCACTCATTTATAGTGAATGATGCCGATATTGAATATCTTTACCGGACACTAATGAATTAAAATAGTTATTCGTGTAAATTCGTGAAATTCGTGGACTATCCTAATTCGTGGACTATCCTAATTCGTGGACAGTCCTAATTCGTGGGCAGTCCCAATTCGTGGAGGAGAAGGGATTGGTTAGAAGGGATAGCCGACGGAGAAATGGAACTCGCTGTCGCGCTTGAATTTGGGGTGTATCAGGGGCCAATGCTCCTGGCCGCTGGCGGGATTGTGTGCCTTCATACCCATATCCACACGCACCAGGAAATACTTGAAATCAAGACGGATACCGGCGCCATAGGAGGCCGCTATCTGCTCGTAGAACTTGTTCCACTTGAACACGCCTCCCGGCTGCAACTCGTAGTCCTTGATGGTCCAGATGTTGCCGGCGTCCATAAACAGGCCCAGCTCGACAACCCAGAAGAGTTTGGCACGATACTCGAGGTTGAGGTCGAAGCGAATGTCACCGCACTGGAAGATAAACTTGGAGAGGGTGTTGTCGCTGGCGTAACTGCCGGGGCCAAGGGTGCGCACACCCCATCCGCGGACACTGTTGGCGCCTCCGCTGTAGAAACGTTTCTCGAAGGGCAACATGTCGCTGTTGCCATAGGGTATGGCAATACCCGCCCCGACGTGGAAAGCGACGCTCTGCCGCCGATCCAGGTAATGCGTGTAGGCATAGTCGGCTTCGGCCTTGACATATTGGGAGTAGCGAATGCCTAAGGCCTTGTAGTTACCGTCGTCATCGGTCTTTTGCTTGGTGAGGCGGGAAAGACCATAGAGTAGGTTGCCGGCCGTCTCAAAACTGGCGCGAATCGTGAAGACGTTGCGCTGGAACAAGCCCATCTGCTGCACGCTGGTCTCAGCTTTGTTGGTACGGTAGAAGTTGTAGCCCATCCTGAGGATAAGGTGGTCCTCATAACTGTTTTTCAGCAGGGGAAGGGTGTCCAAACGTTCCTTGAAATCCTTGTATAATTTGGGAACACTGATGACGCTCAAGTCAAACAGCGTCAGCGTGTGGGCCATGCGGCGGCTACGCTCGGTCCATTGGTAACGCCAAGCACCACCGGCGGTGACGCGGGTGTATTCGGGACGTGCCTGATAGTCAAAATTGAGTGCAAAAATCGTCGAAGCTTGTATCTTGCGCTTGAAGGAGCGCCTGAGCAACGGGAACATGAACTTGGGCACGGTCACGCCCAACTCGGTTGAGTACTCGCTGTAGTTGTCGTTGATGAGACCACCCAGGTTACCGGAGATGCTCTCATAGCTGACCTTTGCCTTGGCATTGAACACCTCGGCTCCCTTGAAGAGATTGCGATGCGCATAGTTCACGCCGACACCGAATCCCAGGTCTCCCTCGCTGTTGGTTCCTTCCAATGAGACAGATACCGACTGCGTCTTGTCGGGCTGCATCAGCACATAGGTGTCCACCATCAGCACCCCGTCAACTTCTCCTACCGGCCTGACGTCAATGTTGATGTGCTTGAGCAGGCTCAAACGGCCCAGGGCGCGGTAGGTGCGGTTGATGGACTCGGCATTATAGAGCGAACCCGGCTCGATGTGATTGCACTCGTCGATGACGCCAAGCCTCAAGTATCGCTCTCTTCCCTCATACACCTTCACACCACTCTGCAACACCACGGGCTCTCCACCGAGCCCTTCATCGTGCATCGCCACCGGATCATAATCGGTCACATAGATAACGTCGCGCACATAGAACGGTTCGTGCTCGGTGTAGTAGGGCATGCGGTCATTGTGATAGGGGTCACGGGTGACCAGCGTGAGGTCTACAGCGAGTGACTGTTCGGCGGTATCTGCCAGGAAGGTGATGTACTCCTTGTTGAATGCATAATAACCCTTGTTGCGCAAATTCTCGGTGATGTCCTGGCGCCACTCATCCAGGCGGTTAAAGTTGAGCAGGTCGCCAGGATGAACATCAAAGTGGGCCGAATCGGCAAGAATGATTTCGTTCAACTTAGCATCCGAGATGTCATAATCGATGGAGCGGATGTAATAAGGCTCCCCCAACGTGATGTCATAATTGACGCGAGCCTTGCGCTTAACGGTGTCGGCATCCACATGATACTCGACGGTATTCTTCATGTAGCCGCGGTTGCTCAAGGCCGTGTGCAGCTGCTCGGCACTGGCGACAGTGAGCGTGCTGTCATAGATGACCGGCGGTGTGCCCACACGTTGAATCCAGCGATTGTACCATTTGGTGGTGTCGGTGCCCGACATGTTGTAGAAAGCCAACTGCAGCTTCAAGCCTCCCAGCACACGGTGGTTGGCATTCTGCCTCAAGTAGTTAGCCAGCTGACTCGACTCGACATCAGGCTGCGGGTCGTTGATGTGGATTTTCACCTTGTCCAGCAGCATCTTGCCCTGGGGCACATGCTTGGTCGAGGAACATGATGACAATATTGCCATGAGCGAAAATGCCATGGCAATAAATGTTATTATCCTCGACGTCAAGCGATTCACGATATTATTTGTTTTTTAAGGCATCAGCGAGCACGTCGCATCAGAGTTTTTCCACAAAATTGGGTTGTGCCTTATCAATGAGCAAGTCAAAACCCGGTTCATGGCGCAGCGATTGCAGACTCACGGGAGCCAACACATCATTCTTAAGACGATGCAGGCTGGCATAGCCCATCTCGACGGCCTTGCCCAGGTATTCCATTGCCTTGTAGTTGTCACCCCTGAAGGCCATCAAGAGGGCGGCATAATAGTAATTCTCACCGCCAGGCAAGACATTAGATGTGATGTTCTGAACCCATCCCAGGGCATCGTTATCACGTCCCAGTTCGCTCTGAGCCAGACCTTTCAGGTCGAAGGCATCATCGTCGAGCAGCAACATCGTGTTCAGGTCACGGTAGGCAAGATCAGACTTGTTGAGGCGCTTGAACAGCATGGCACGCGTGAAGAGTGCCTCGCCATTGCCGGGATCGTTGGCCACAGCGGCATTGAGATAACCCAGCGCCTGGTTGTCATTGCCTTGATGTATCAACAGAGCAGCCTTGGCCAACAGCATGGGAACATACTGCGGAGCGATGACCGAACAGCGACGGAGCGTCTCCATGGCATCGTCGGTGTGTCCGCCCTCACCGGCATAATACTCGGCTATGGCTTTCACAAAATAGTAATCGGGCTGCATGGGATCGTATTGAATCGCACTGTTTGCGAACGGCAGGGCCTCGTCATAGCGGCCCAGCTCGGTATAGCACTTGGCGATGCCGTAATCCACCGAAGCGCTAGTATACAGGTTGTAGTTTTTGATGTAGTTCAAATCCCTCAACGCCTGGTCGTAGCGCGAATGGTCAAGAGCCACGTTGGCACGCAGATAGCGTAACAAACCACCTGCGCCGCTATCGTTGGACTTGCCGGCCATTTGGTCGAGAGCGTTCATCACGGCATCATACTTGGTGTCGCTGAGCGTGAACAGTTCTTGAGCAGCCCTGCCTCCGTCACCCACGGCCATACCGGTAATCAGGTCTTGCACAGCGGCATCAACATTGTCTTGGCGCTTGAAGATATCGGCACGGTTGACATAGACCTGCGGCTCAATCTTGAAGAGATCCACGGCCTTGGTAGCTTGCTCGATGGCAGCCTTGTTGTTGCCGCGTGCCTGTTCAACGAGCGCCAAGCCATACATGGCGTCATAGTTCATCGACTCGGCACGCAAGATGGTCTTGAAGGCTTTCTCGGCGGCATCCAGGTTGCCAGCCTTGAGGTTGGCCTTGGCAATCAAGTCGGTACATGCCAGTGACTTGGGCTCCAATTCCTGAGCAAGTTTCAAGTCGGCCAATTCGCCCACATAATCCTTACGCGCATCGCTGATGCGGGCACGCAGGATGTACTCGTCGAAGCGCAATTCCTTGTCGGTCTTGGGCGTGAGCATCATCGCCTGGTTCACATCGGCAAGCGCAGCCGTGTAGTCACCGTTATAATAGTGCTGGTGAGCGCGAGCGAACAAGATGTTGTAGTCGTTAGGATTTTGAGCGAGGTGGTCGTCATAGACCTTCATGACAGCATTTGTCATCTTGTCTCTCAATACCGCGTCACTGCTCTGGGCCACTGCCGTCATCGCACCGGCGATAGCGACAAGTGACAGAATGAACATTCTGATTTTCATATTATACTAAATTACATTTTGTTGTCAATTTTGTTGATGGCTTCACGCAGCTGGCTCAGGCGTGTGAGCAGGCCCTCCAGCAAGTCGAGGCGCAGCATGTTGGCTCCGTCGCTCTTGGCAACCGAGGGATCCTGATGGGTCTCGAGGAACAGACCGTCGGCGCCAGTGGCGACAGCAGCACGTGCCAGAGTCTCGATGAGTTCGGGGCGACCGCCCGTCACTCCCCCACCCTGATTGGGCTGCTGTAGGCTGTGGGTGATGTCCACGATGACGGGGGCAAATGCCTGCATCACGGGAACACCACGGAAGTCCACCACCAGGTCCTGATAGCCGAAGGTCGTGCCACGCTCGGTGATGGTCACCTGGTCATTGCCGGCGTCACGCACCTTTTGCACAGCATAGCGCATCGACTCCGGCGCCAGGAACTGACCCTTCTTGATGTTCACCACGCGTCCGGTGTGGGCGGCAGCGACCAGCAACTCGGTCTGCCGGCACAGGAAAGCAGGAATCTGCAGCACGTCGACAAACTCGGCTGCGATATCGGCCTCCACAGGTTCATGGATATCAGTCACCACGGGAATCTTGAAGGTCTCACCCACCTTGCGCAGAATCTTCAGCGCCTTCTCGTCACCGATGCCGGTAAACGAGTCAATGCGTGAGCGATTAGCCTTGCGGTAACTGCCCTTGAACACATAGGGTATGCCCAACTTGGACGTGATTTTCAGCGCCTTCTCGGCAATGTCCATCGCCATCTCCTCGCCCTCGATCACGCAGGGACCTGCGAACAGGAAGAAGTTAGGCGACGACAGTAATTGGTTCAACATATTCTTTATTCTAAATTTGTTGTAAGTTCCAAAACTCTAAACTCTAAACTCTAAACCCTAAACTTCACGCTTTGCCAGCAAAGCGTGAATCCAGGCCACGGTCATCATGCCGGCGGTCTCGGTGCGCAGGCGGCTCTCGCCCAGCGTCACCGGCTCAAAACCGGCGTCTCGGGCAGCCGCCACCTCCTCGGGGCTGAAGTCGCCCTCGGGTCCGATGAGCACCACCACGTCGCTGCCGGGTTGATAAACGCTCGGCAAGGTGAGGCGTTCTCCCCTGGGCAGCAACTCGTCACAGTAGGCGATGCAACGCGAACCCTCAAATGGCTCGACGAAGACCTGCTCCACAGGCGTCATCTCGTCGAGTTGCGGCAGGGTCGCCTTGAGCGACTGTTTCATGGCCGAAACCATGATTTTCTTCAGACGCTCGGTCTTCAGCACCGTGCGCTCGCTGTTGTGACAGCGCAACGGGATGATGCGATCTACGCCCATCTCGACGCACTTCTCCACGAGCCACTCCATGCGGTCCAGATTTTTGGTGGGCGCGATGCCCAAAACAATCCGGCATCCCCAATGGGGCGGTTGTGACTGCTTGTCGAGCACCTCGACGGCGCACCGCTTGGGATGCGCCATCGTGATGCGGCAAGTGTATAGGTTTCCGTTTCCGTCCACCACCTCGATGGTGTCGCCCTCGGCCATGCGCAACACCTTGACGCAGTGCTTGGAATCCTCCTCGCCCAGCGTCAGTGTGTCGGCTATTTCAGGACAGTAGAAACGGTGCATGATTTCTTACTTCTGATCAGCCCTCACGTGCTTGTACTTGAACAAGAACATGAACGACACGGCAACCACCAGGGCAAATGCGGCGAAGATGTACCACGCGGTACTCCAGCTGGTGGGAGTGTTGCCCACGAGATAACCGTCGGCATTCCATGTGCACAGGCTGTTGACGATGGCACCGGCGGCCAGCGTACCGATAGTGGCGCCAAGACCGTTGGTCATCAGCATGAACAGACCCTGAGCCGAAGCCTTGATATTGGGCTCGCATTCCTTGTCGACAAAGATACCGCCCGAGACATTGAAGAAGTCAAAGGCAACGCCATAAACCAGGCAGGACAGCACGATGAGGATGACACCGGGAAACGCGGGGTTACCGGCACCGAAGAAGAAGAACCTCAGTACCCAAGCAAACATCGCGATGAGCATCACCACCTTGATACCGTAACGTTTCAGGAAGAACGGAATCAAGAGGATGCACAGCGCCTCGGCAATCTGTGAGAGCGAAACAAGCATCGTGGCATTGTTGGCACCGAAGGTGTCGGCCATCGCGGGATCACTCTTGAAGTGGGTCAGATAGGGAGTGGCAAAGCCGTTGGTCACCTGCAGTGACATACCCAACATGGCCGAGAAGATGAAGAACAAGGCCATCTTCTTGGTCTTGAACAGCTTGAATGCTGTCAAACCAAGTTTCTCGGCTAACGACTGCTCCTCTTTCTTCACCAGCTTGCAGGCGGGCAAGGTCATGCAGTACAAGAACAGAACAAAGCTCAACAAGCCTGACACGATGAACTGCATGTAGGTGTATTGGAATTTGTTAGCGTTCTCGCCCAACGTGAAGCCGAAGCTGCCGTTGTCAATAACTGCACAGTTAACAAACCACATTGTGGCGATAAAGCCGATGGTGCCGAACACGCGGATGGGCGGGAAGTCCTTCTCGGTGTCCATGCCGTTGTCCTTGAGGATGGTGAAGGCCACCGTGTTGGACAATGCCAGCGTCGGCATGTAGAATGCCACACTCAGCGTGTAGACGGCAATGAATGCGGCCTTGTCGGGATTAACGCCAGCGGCAGCGGCATTCATGCCCATGTAGGCCAGCGCGAGCATCGCAGCACCGGCGATGAAATGGCAGATACCCAGCAGACGCTGCGGCTGGATGTACTTGTCGGCCACAATACCCATCAAGGTGGGCATGAAAATCGACACGATGCCCTGGATGGCATAGAACCAAGAGATCTCGGCTCCCATGCCGGCGGTTCCCAGGTAGTTGCCCATGCAGGTGAGATAAGCGCCCCACACGGCGAACTCCAGGAAATTCATCACAATGAGTCTTAACTTCAGATTTTTCATAAGAACCTATATTTTAAAATTGATATTCTTTCAACTTACAAAGATAGTTAAAACCGACGAACTACTCTTCTTCTTGAGCCGGATTAGTTTTGCTGGCGATGATTTTCTGGATACGGGCAGCCTTCTCGTACTGCTCCTTCTCCACATACTGCTGCATGCGGCGCTCCAGTTTCTCCAGTGGCAGGTCCTTGAGGCGCAAGGGCTTTTGAGGCTTGTCGCTGTTGCTCTGAACCTTGATGCTCGCATGTTCCATCAGCTCGGGTGTCGTGAAAATGGGGGCACCGGTTCTCAGGGCAATAGCAACGGCATCGCTTGTCCGCGAATCTATCTCGACGCTTGTCGTGCCGTCGGTCACATACAACATCGCAGCGAATACGCCATCCTTGAAACTATAGATGACGACTCGCTCCAGGCGGATGCCGTAGACATGAAACAAGCTGACGAACAAGTCGTGGGACAGCGGACGCGGAGGCATCAGATGCTCCAGGTTGACATAGATGGACTGAGCCTCGGCAGCTCCCACGACGATGGCGATGCGACGTGCCTCGTCGGGCGTGCTGTCGGCGTTCTCCAGCAACAGGGCATGAGCCCCCGGCTGCACCTCACTGTGGGTGACGCCCAGCACTTTAAGCTCTATCAAATTTTCGTTCTCCATTAATCTCAATCTCAATCTCAATTTTCACATCGACAGGGGCGTTCCCCATTGATGTCATGTTCAACCGGTAATGACACCGCTGCCATAGCACAAGTGCCCTTGCTGGTCATAAATCACTGCAAACTGGCCCGGCGCGATGCCCTGCACGTCCTCTTCGCTCTCAATAACCCACTGGCGGTCATCGATGTGGATGAACTTGCCGCGCATGATGTGAGGCGTGTGGCGGTTCTTGAACATGATGTCCACGGGACCATCAACACCCTCCCAAGGATTGCCCGAGATAAAGTGCATCTCGTCGAGGCGCAACGTGCGGCCATACTGCTTGTCGGTGCCATAGCCATTGCTCACGTAGATGACGTTCTCATCGACGTTCTTGCGCACCACATACCACGGTCCTCCGCTCAGCCCCAGGCCTTTACGCTGCCCGATGGTGTGGAACCAGAAACCGCGATGTTCACCCAGCTTGCGACCCGTTTCCAGTTCGATGATGGGACCGGGGCGCTCGCCCAAATGGCGGCGGATGAAGTCGTTATAGTCTATCTGCCCGAGGAAACAGATGCCCTGGCTGTCGCGACGATGCGCGTTGGGCAGGTGGGCCTCCTCGGCGATGCGTCTCACCTCTTCCTTGGGCAGGTTGCCGATGGGGAAGATGACGTGACGCAGCTGGTTATATGTAATCTGTGCCAGGAAGTCGGTCTGGTCCTTAACCGGATCGACCGCCGTGGCCAGGTATTTCACGCCGTCAATGACCTCGGTCGTCGCATAGTGCCCTGTGGCAGTCAAATCAAAGTCTTTGCCCCAGCGTTGCTCAAAGAAGCCGAACTTGATCATGCGGTTGCACATCATGTCGGGGTTGGGCGTGAGACCTGCCTTGACGGTGCGCAGGGCATATTCCATCACATGGTCCCAATACTCCTCGTGCAGCGACACGACCTCCAGGGGCAGGCCATAGCGGTGAGCGATGAGGGTGCACATCTCGATGTCCTCCTCGGCACTGCAGTCGCCCTCGTCATTGTCCATGCCGATGCGGATGTAGAACAGGTGGAGGTCCTCGCCCTGCTCCTTGAGCCGGTGGACCACCACGGCGCTGTCAACGCCTCCCGATATGAGTACTGCGATGCTCATGTAACTCTAACCTCTAACCTTTAAACTCTAACCTCTAACCTGAACTACGCATTGTCAATGACTTTCTCGTCGGCCGCGCTCTCGGTGTAATGGGCGGCTATGATGTAGTCCAGCGAAATCTTGCCTGGTCCTGACAACAACAGGAAGATGAAGATGCCGATGAACATCAACGGGTAGCCGGGCGCAAAATTGAACAACTGATTGGTTGCCGCGTCGGTAGAAGGAAAAAACAAGTTTTCAACCACCAGCATCAGCACCAGGGGGAACAACACGGACAAGCGCGTTAAGAATCCCAACATGATACACACGCCACACAGCAGTTCAACCACCACCAGGAAGATCACCGATGCTTCAGGCGACATGCCCATGAAACCGTCAAAACTCGACACTATGGCATCGTAGTTCTTCATCTGGCGGATGCACAGCTGCAGGAACATGATGCCCGTGAACAGGCGCAAGAACAGGCGCGACAGGTTGCTGTAGGTGTGTCCTGCGCTATAGAGAAACAAGTTCTTGAAAAATCCGGTCATAATCGTCGTTACTAATGATGGTTTAATATATTGGATTAACTGCCGACATCAAGCCTTCAACCGAAAGACTCTTGTTGACAATCACTCGGTCAGCATCAAGGACATAACAGCACGGCAAGGAGCGCAGGTCAAGCCCCGTGGCTATTCCCTTGCCACAACCCACTATCCAATGCTCGGAATAGGTGGAAGCCGCACTTGCCCACTCGGCACTGTAATCATTCAGGCACACACATATCAGCACGGCATCACCAGTGGCAAGCAATGAATTGAGCGCCACATCGGTGCTGAGCCTCAAGCGGCCTATCATGCTGTCTGTACTGTCGTCAATAAACAACAGAATATAGTTTTGTGTCTCGGGCAAGTCTCTCAAGTTATGCTTCAATCCATCGGTCCCAATGTACTCTAAATCAAGCGTTGCGCCAACTTGAACCGAATTGATTGCCGTCAACTGGCGGCCGTAATAATCGCGCACGTCCTTGGGCAACTGCTTGTTAGCGGCAATCGGCTTGACAAATGCCATATAGACCTCGTCGCTCCAGTACTCGGCTTCAGGACCATACAACGCACGCTCGGCAACCATACCTAACTTCTGCAGGTTGGACGTGTTGGACTGCGCCTTGTTGACAAAATCACGCACCACCGACATGACGATGTTGCGGTGAGCGAAACGGAAAAAATCCACAAAGTCACGGAAGGTGTTCTCAAACGCCTCGTCGTCAACGATAGGTTTGCTGATGTCAAAATTGTCCCAGAAATGGGTGATAATATAGTTGCAACGTGACTCAAGCGAGGAGCACGTGTCGGGTGCCAGCGGATAAGCGAAGAGCCTGCCGGGTTGCTGCTCGGCAAGGTTGCTTTGTGCACACAGCGAGGCACTTGTCAGTGTCAATGCAGTGATTAATAACAGGATATGTTTCATTTTCTTTATTGTGATCGACGCTATGGTCTTCATTTAACCTGCTAAATTACTACAAAAGCGCCAAACAGCCACACTCCACAGGCCAAAATTCACTTAATGACAACATTTTTTCACAATAGGCGATGCTGGCACCGGATGCTACGCAAAACAGGCTATATCGGCAAAACGACACCTCGCTGAACCTTATTTTCAGCATCCACATCATAAGAAGCAAAACAAAAGCCCATGACGGGGGTAACGCGCCACGGGCTTGCCTTCTTGCTTGTAATAAGTTTTGGAGGTATTGCTTTCAAGGAAAGTAATTGTTTGCTTGAGGGTCTTGTCTGTAAAAGACGGTGCAAAATTACGGTTTCCTGGCCACCCAATATTAGGAAAAATGACGAAAATAATTAGGAGATTTTGTGTTTTTTTGACCTGAAATTTATATTTTTTTGACCTGACAAATAATTCAAACACCTATATGACAGCGACTTAATATTTCAAGTAGTTAAATTCAATCAAATCAGGTTTCAAATCCACCCAATTCACACCAAAAAGCCAGCGATAAAGATCGCTGGCCTTTGATGCATTGAGCTTCAATCCGGGGCTATTTGATGTAGGGACGGATGGCGTCACGCCAGATGAGGTAGCCCTTACCCATGAGATGCAAGCCGTCGTTAGTGAGGTCGGCGCGCAGGTGTCCGTTCTCGTCGGCAAACAAGGGATAAAGGTTGATCCACGTCACCCCCTGCCGACGCGCCACCTGTTCAAGCAGGATATTGGCCTCGACAACGACATGGTCGCGGTCCTTGAGCAGTTTCCACTCGCGCACGTCGTTGTTGAACGGCAACAGGCTCTGCAGGTAGATCTTGGTCCTGGGCGAGCCTTGCTTGACCATAACGATGAGACGCTCGGTGACACGGGCGATGCTGTCGGCTGTCACCCCGTGGGAGATGTCGTTGACACCGCTCATGATGAACAGCTTCTTGGGCTGCCCCTTGATGATGGGGTCGATGCGGTCAATCAGTCCCTGGACGATGTCGCCCACGATGCCACGGTTCTTGATGTGGCGGTTGTTCAGCAGTTCATTGAACTCGCAACCGTCGGTGAGGCTGTTGCCCAGCATCACGATATCCTTCTTACCGATAGGCAACTCCTCAAAGAGCGTTGCCCGGCGGGCATAATAGGGGTCCTGGTTGGCTTGCGCCAGGGTGGTGAGGCACATCAGCGCCATCACCGCTATTATTGCTATCTTTTTCATTATTCTTGAGTTACTGTGATGCGATGGTATCGCACCATACTTGACGTTTAGTGGCCGCGGTAGGCATCGATGGCTTTTTTCACCGAGCCGTGGAGCAACAGCAGTCGCTTGGCTTCCTCATAGGGGAGCTTCAGTTCCTCGACAAGCCAGCGGGTGCCACGGTCCACGAGTTTCTGGTTGGTGAGCTGCATGTTCACCATCTTATTGCCCTTGACACGTCCCATCTGGATCATCACGCTGGTAGAAATCATGTTGCAGATGAGTTTCTGCCCCGTTCCGCTCTTCATGCGCGATGAGCCGGTGACATACTCGGGACCGACAATCATCTCGATGGCAATCTCGGCAGCCTCACTCACAGGAGCGTCGGGATTGCTGGTGATGGCGGCCGTCAAGCAACCGTTGGCGCGCGCGTCACGCAGTGCCCCGATGACATAGGGCGTGGTGCCCGATGCCGCAATGCCGATGACCGTGTCGAGTGGCGTCACGTTGTACTCCTGCAGGTCTTTCCATCCCTGGGTAGTGTCGTCCTCGGCATTCTCGACAGCATTGCGCAGCGCGATGTCTCCACCGGCGATGATACCGATAATCCACCCTGGCGACATGCCGAAGGTGGGCGGTATCTCGCTGGCATCAAGCACGCCCAGGCGTCCACTGGTGCCCGCACCCATGTAGAAGATGCGTCCACCCTTTTTCATCCTCTCGACGATGCCTGTGACGAGACGCTCTATTTGAGGTATCGCCTCTTTCACTGCATCGGCCACCTTGTGGTCCTCCTGGTTGATCTCGGTGAGAAGCTCACGCACCGACTTCTTTTCCAGGTTATCGTATAGCGAGGGTTGTTCGCTGATTCTCTCAAAAGCCATAATCTTATCAAATTTTTATTCTACTATAAATCAGTTCATGCCGACGGCATCACGCCTAATCGGCCACGGCACGCGCCATCAGGCTTCGGCCGAGTGGTACTTCACCAGTCCCTCCATCGGGTCCTTGATAATCAGGCCGATGGTGATGCCCTGGGCCTCCGCGGCCTCTTGCAGCACCGCTTTCTCGCACAAGGCGATGGAGCCCACGAAGTTACAGGGCAACTCCTTGTAATTGGGATAGCTGGCGACGTTGCGCTTGAAGAAGTCGGTGAATGAGCGGAAGACGATGTCGTGAATAGCCGGCTCCTCGATGTTGTGCTCCAGGAACGGAGCAAACTGCGCCAGGAAACGATTGGCGGCGGGCTTGCGGTAGACCGAGGTGATGATGGTGGTGTAGTCCAGGTTGTACTCCTTCATGAACTTGTCACACAGGTGTTGAGGCAACTGTTTCTTGAGAACATCTCCCACGAGGAGCTTACCCAAGACGGCGCCACTGCCCTCGTCACCCAGGATGTAGCCCAGCGGTGAGACGTTCATCACCACTTTCTCGCCATCATAGTAGCACGAGTTACTGCCCGTGCCAAGGATGCACGCAATACCCGGCTTGCGGCCGCAGACGGCACGTGCCGCAGCAAGCAGGTCGCTAGCCACTTCCACTTTACCGGCACTGGGCAGGTTGGCCCGCAGGGCGTTGATCACCTGCTGCTTGATTTCGTCCGAGATGATGCCGGCGCCATAGTAATGAATCTCATCAACCTTGTAATTGGTCAGGTGAGGCATCAGTTCACGCTTGATTTGTTCCTTCATCTCTTCCTCGGTGAGCAGCAGTGCATTCATACCGGTGGTGAAAATCTGCGCTACCTTCTCTTTTCCGTTAAGCAGCGTCCAGTTAATCTTGGTGGAGCCGCAGTCAGCAATAAGAATCATCATAATATATTTTCTGTTTTAGTTGTTTTTAATTCCGCTTTATTGACTAGATGCTCTAGATGTTCTAGATCTTGATATAAATTTTCTTTTTATACAGCACGTGGCCGATTACCCAGTTGAGCAGTACGAAGCAGACGGCATAGAGTGCCGATGCCATGTACTCGTTGCAGAACGACTTAAAGAAGTTATAAACCGCGCTGTGGATGGTGATATTGCCGCCCTCGGCATTGTGTCCGAAGGGGATGGCGCCGAACAGGATGGCCAGAATGGTGCCTATCAGATACAAGGCCAACGGATTCACGCCGAATGACTCAAAGAACCGTCCCCAGCGCTTCTTGCCCTTGATGTCGACAAAGTAGATGAGCAACGCCTGGATGCACATCGCCATACCGCAGGTGATCATGACAAAGGTCGATGACCACATCTTCTTTCCGCAGGGAACACCGTATTGCAGCAACCAGCCTGTAAGCACCAGCATCGTGCCCCAGAGGAGCAACGTGGTGACGCGCTCGGTATTGTTGTGAACGGTAAGAATCATGCGGCCCACAAGATAACCGATGAGCACGTGAGCAATGCACGGTATCGTGCTCAGGATGCCTTCGGGGTCAAAGGATATCTGCTCGCCATAGGCGCTCTCGTGGTACATGTGGTCGGTGCCGAGTATGCTGTTATCAATCCGGGCAATGATGTTGTCGAGCGAGAACTCATAGCCATTGCCCAGAGCCAGAATCACGGCATAAGCCAGCAGGATGATGTACACCAGCCACGGGATGAAGCGCTTGCTGAACAGCACAACGCACATCGACCCGAAGAAATAGACCAGTGCCAAGCGCTGGAAGACACCCAGATAACGCAACGTGTCCAGGTTGTTAACCGCCTCGATGAAGGGGTCGCCCTTGCACAGGCCGCGCACCAGGTGGCCGAACCACTGCACCGCCCAGCCGATGAGGAACAGGATGACCGTGCGTTTCACGATCTTCATCATCAAGGGGCCAGACAGCTTGTAGTTGAATTTCTTGAGTGAGAATGCCATCGATACACCCATGCAGAAGACGAAGAACGGGAACACCAGGTCGGTGGGCGAAAGCCCTATCCAATCGGCATGCGCCAGCGGACGATAGATGTAGCTCCACGTGCCCGGATTGTTCACCAGCAACATTCCCGCGATAGTGATACCGCGCAGGATGTCCAATGACAGCAACCGTTTATTGTCCTTGCTCATAATTTCTTTTTGTTTTGGATAGGACTGCTACCGAATTTTGCAGCCGAACCTTTATCCTTCTTGTAGATATAGTACTTGGAACTGGCTTTACGGAAGGCGTCTGCATCCTTATTCCAGTAGTCGATGATATCTTTCACTTGATAGCGCTTGGTGAAGCGCTCGCGGATTTCCTTGGAGCCGCACACCTTGTCAAACATGGCGTAACGCTTGGCGTTCTGCTCAAACAGTTCAACATCGGGGTACATCTGGTGAATGACCTGCAGGAAATAGAACTGTGTCAAGCACAGGTTGGCAATATCAGGATTGGTAATGTAGGTCTGCACACCGTGCACCTCCTGCAACGACTTGTCCACTGCCACGCTCAACGCGAAGAATGGCTTGTAGTTGATGGGCCTGAATTTCATGCCCGGCAGGTTCAGGGCATTCATGTTCATCGCCAACGAGTCGGCGTTAATCCACGAGGCGGCGAACGTCTGGAACGGCAGCGTGTAACCGATGCCGGTGTTGAAAATGTACAACTCGCCCAAGATGCCCGACACGGGATAGAAGAAGGCACTCTCGGGGGTGGGAATCTGCGGTGACGGAGCCACCCAAGGCATTCCCGTGTCACGGAACTTCATTTCGCGCTTCCACCCCTCCATGGGGATGACGGTGAGTTTGCACTTCTTTCCCGTCTTGGAGTCCTGGCCGATGATGCCCTCCTCGTTGAGGTAGGTGGCCAATTCGCCGGGGGTGAGGCCATAGATATAGGGGATGGCATACTTGCTCACAAACGAGAAATAGCCAGGTTCCACGAGGTTGCCTTCGACCTTGTTGCCGCCGAGGGGATTGGGACGGTCCAGCACCATGAACTCGGTGTCATACTTGGCACAGGCCTGCATGCACACGCCCATCGTGGCATAGAAGGTGTAGCTGCGGCAGCCCACGTCCTGGATGTCATAGACCAGCACGTCGATGTCCTTGAGCATTTCGGCCGTCGGCTCCAAGGTCTTGCCGTAGAGCGAATACAGCTTCACGCCCGTGATGGGGTCAACGTCATCGCCCACCACATCACCGGCATGGGCATTGCCGCGCACGCCGTGCTCGGGACCGAACAGGGCCACGAGCTTCACACCCGGCGCCTCGTTAAGGATGTCGACGGTGCTCTTGAGGTTGTTGTCGATACCGCTGGGATTGGTCACCAGCCCCACACGCTTGCCCTGCAATTCGGCGAAACCACCGTCACGCAGCACCTCGATACCCGGCTTGACGATCGCTCCAGCCGTCACCGCCACCACACACGCTACTATTGTCAAAATTATCTTTTTCATATCGTTATTCTCCTTTATATTATAATGCGAATTGCGCTAATTCATTCAATCACTCCTCTGACGCACTATCTTTTTCTTTCAGTCCAAACTTGGGATCCACCTTGACAATCATGGCCACGATGATGGTGCAAGCACAGCAAATCATTGTCCAGATGAAGAAGTTCTGGTAGCCCACAAGATCCTCGAGCCAGCCAGCCATCATACCCATCATCATCGACAAGGCCATGAAGCCGGTGCAGATAGCGTAGTGGGCAGTCTTATACGGTCCCTCGCTATAATAGATGAGGTACAGCATATATGCAGTGAAACCAAAGCCGTAGCCAAACTGCTCAACAAAGACGCAAATGTTAATTGTCAGCAGGTTCTGATCCTGGGTAAAAGCCAAGTAGATGAACGTCAAACAGGTCAACGACATGCTCCATGCCATGGGCTGCAGCCAGTGCTTGAGACCACCCTTTGCCGCCACGATTCCACCGATGATGCCTCCGATTGTCAAGCCGATAATACCGACGGTGCCGTAAACGATGCCCACCTCACTGGTTGACAAAGCCAAACCACCCTTGTCCAACGGGTCGACGAGGAACGGCATGATGATCTTGGTCAACTGAGCCTCGGGGAAACGGTAGAAAAGCATGAACAGGATGGCTGCAACAGTCTGCCACACTGGGAACTTGGTGAAGAATGTCCTGAATGTATCCAGGAAGCCTCTGACGATTTCGCTTGAAGTCTTCTTCTCCTGGTTGGAATCGACAGCAGGCCTGGGCAGTGCCCAAGTGTGGTATATCACAACTATCAGGAAGAAGACCGACAGCACGACGAACACAATGGCCCAGGCCAGCGGAATGTTACCCGATGTGCCCAGGAACGACGACGAGACGTCTTTCTTGATTTTGTTATCCACCGTGAAGTAGATATAGGCCAGTTTGTCCCAGTTGTTCTCGTTGAAGACGATGCGTGACTGCGACGCCTTGATGTCGGTGCTGCCCTTATCGTTGGCGAGGTTCAAGACATATTCCTTGCCTGCCTCAGGCTTCTTGTTGAGGCGCACAGCCACTACAGCAAAGTTGTTGCCCTGATTGTTGGACTTCACCTGCTTGAACTTGTCGGGGAATGTCCTGGCAATCCAGGCTTCGAAGGCGTTTATCTCCTCGGTCTTCTTTGCAAGTTCCTCGGCAGCAGCGGCTATGCGTTTACCATCGGGACCTTCACCATAATATATGTATCGGCCATTCTCCCAGGAGCTGTTGACCAGCACGAATTTCTGTCCCTGAAATTCAATGTCGTCATCCTCGGTAAAAGCGGGATCAGGTATGTAGAAGCCGTTGGCGATATTCGTCTTCTCGATAGAGTCGGCGATGGCTTTAGAATAGGCCGTAAAGTCCATCACCGAGTCGCCCGACGCAAAATCTTTGGGTGCATTCACCGATGTCTTGATGTCGGTAGCACTGGTCACGAAACAGATTTCCTTGCCTGCCTGATCAGTGGCTGGGAGATTGCTAGGGAGTACTGCTGTAACAGGCGCGCTGTCCACACCGGCTTCGATGTTGATGCGGACAGGTTCAAGGCCCGAATTCATCTCGATGACACCTGCCAAAATCACAAGCAAGCCCTGGCCTACAACAGTAGCAATGCGATAGAACGTGGAACGGATGCCCACAAACAGCGACTGCTCATGCTCGGTCAGAGCCAGCATATAGAAGCCGTCTGCAGCGATATCGTGCGTTGCACTAGCAAAACCCATCAGCATGAACACCGCAAATGTAAGCTGTACCCACCACGATGTCGGGATAGTGAATGCAATGCCCGCCAACGCAATAGCGACAATCCACTGCATGATGATGACCCACCAGCGTTTGGACTTGATAATGTCCACAAACGGACTCCAAAAGGGCTTAATTACCCACGGCAGTCCCAACCATCCCGTGTAAAGGGCAATATCGGTGTTGGACATGCCCAGACGCTTGTACATGATTACCGAAATCGTCATCACCGCCACGTAGGGCAAGCCCTGGGCGAAATAAAGCGTCGGTATCCATGCCCATGGTGAGCGCTTTGTCGCTTTTTGTTCTTGACTGTCTTTCATCTTTATCTTCATTTTAAGTTAGTATCTTCTTTCGATGCTGGCACCCACGAAGTAGTGCAGCAGAATCTGCTTGTAGTTGTAGCCTTTGGCGCCCATCACGGCGGCTCCAATTTGGCACAGGCCTGCACCATGGCCCCACCCTGCTCCGCGCAGGACGAATTTTGAGGGATAGCCCTCTTCGTCCTTGTCGTGCTTCTCGACAACAAATGCCGAACTGTACAAGCACGAGGGCGACAAGGCATAACGGATAGTCAATTCCTTGCCGATGATGCGTTCACGCTTCTCGCCGACGATGCGCAGGCGGTACAACCTGCCGCTGGTGCCGCGCGCCACAGGCTGCAGGTCGCGGATGCGGCCATAGTCGATGCCCGTGCGCTGCTTGATCAACGCGGCGAGTTCGTCTTGGGTATATTCCACCTTCCAGCGATAGAAGTCCTTGGTCTCCTGGTCATAATCGTTGAGCACCTGGGAGAGGATTTCGGGGTCAGTGGTGTTGCAGAAGGCACTGGGGCTGGACAAAATCCACTCGGCAGCATTGTCCTCGCGGGTAAGGTCGGGGAAATCCTCCTCGTTCTCGCCATCGCGGCGTGCCTCCAGATAGTCGTGGTGTTGCGGTTCCCAGCAGTTTTCAAATTCCTCCATCACGCCACCGCAGGACTTGGAGAAACGGGCGTCACACAGTGCGCCGCCGTGCATGAGCACCTGGCCCCAAGTGGCACGCACTGCCTGCTCGACCTTCTCGGTGGTGGCACGGGTGATACCCTGGTAGCGCTGGCAGTGGTCATCGGCACACACGTCGAAGTTGACATGGTCGTCACGGTCCCACCACTTGACCTGCTCCTCGGGGGTATCCATCATCTCGCCCTCGGCTTGCGGATTGCGCTCGTTGGCTTTGACGGTCTCCTCGGTGTGGATTTGCGCCAACAGCCAGCTGCGGGAGATGACGGCATGGGCTTTCAGCAGTTCAAGCGAGGCATTGGCACTCATCTCGCTGGAAATGACGCTCAGCAGGTAGTCCTCAACACTCAGCACATTGACGGGCGTCAAATTGCCGTCCTCCACAATGAGGTGCAGGGCACCCTTGAAGGTCTGGTCCTCCTGGCGTTTCCAGTGGAAACTCACACCGATGGTCACCCCTTTCAAGGTAAATGAGGCATTCTCGCCATCGACAGGTTCAAAGAGCAGTTCACCGTAATGGTTACCGCACCATTCCACCTGTCCATCGACACAGCGGGCCGTCTGATTTCCGTTGCACACGGCACCATTCACTCGGTAGTCACCATTGAGCACGAAATCAATCGACGGCTCATTCATGATGCCCACTCTCACTTGCGGTATCTGTTTCTCGTCCATATTATTGTTATTTTTTGTTTCTCTAAACCATAAACTCTAAACTTCCAATTGAGTAGGCCTCGCAATTGGGTTAAAACGGTTGGAGGTCTTCCCAATGCTGGTTGAATCCTGTAATCACCGGGGTCAGTTCTTGGCGTGTCATGCAGACTTCGTCATATAGGGCCCGGATCATTTCGGGCGTCAGGATTTCAAAGTCTTTCTTTTCGGGGACGGCCCACAAGCCGCCCATATCGACAGCCCCGGGGCTGAGCAGCAGACGGCCTTCGCCCTCGCCATAGCAGGCTGGACGGTGCTTGCGCCGCGGGAAGATGACCAGATGCCACTGGCGATTGGTCATGTTCCACCAGCACAACACGTTGACCATAGGCTCATCGCTGCCATCAGGCACCGGCAGCAGCGACAGCAGGCGCAGGACATAACGCTCGGCAGCACGTTGGGTAGAAGTCTCTATCGTGAAGAGGTTACGTCCCAACGAGTCAACGTAGCCGATAAAGCCCTCGTCGCCGTCGGCCAGCATGTGGGTCGTGGCATGAGCCATCTCGTCACATAGCGGCATCTCACCTTTGGCACCTGCCTGGAAATGGGCATGATCGGGTGCCGAAGCGCCACATTGCGGCCCATTGAAGAAGATGACAAACCCGGGCAAATCTTTGGCCAACTGCAACATGTCCCCCACCCTGTCGGCAATGTGTTGCGGCACATGCCGCAGGTCGGCTATCGTGAGGTGACGCTTGAAGATGGGATAGGGATTTACTTGAATCTTGTAATGGTCACCCCATAGCACGGCTTTCTGTTTGACGGGCTGATGGCCGCTGCACAGGAAACACTCGCGACGGGCCAGCGACTTCTTGTCGATGGCGGCTGCCGACGAGCGTCGTCGTTCTGGATTGAATTGCAGCCTGATGGTCGCTTCGCCCAATTGCAGCGAACGCGTGGCGACACTGGCCAGCGCCGCATAATTGGCGCCAGCCAAGTCCCAGTCACGCATCTGCCGGGAAATGAGCCTATCGATCACCTTGCTGTAATCCATTGGTTATATTTTTAGATGTTAGATGTTAGACTTTAGACCTCAGACTTAGAGGCTATAGCATTAAATAATGCAAAGAGCATTTTGCTGATTTCGGTAATCAAATCTCTTGACTTGGCAGATTGGGCAACGCTAATATAATTCAAGCGTTCACAAATTTCAATATGAGTCAATAACTCCCAAAGAGAACCTCGCGCAATAGAAATAAATCGATTATACTCTTTATCAGTATCTCTTCCTTGACCTTCGGCAATATTCGCTGGTATAGAGATTGCTGATCTCCGCATTTGGTCAGACAAGGAATAAGTCTCCTCACGAGGAAGCAATCTTACCAGTGAGTAAACTTCCATAGTAAGATCCATGGCCTTTTGCCAAACGATTAATTTTCTAAAGTCACTCGATTTCATTATAGATATTGATTATAGTGCTATCCCAATCTTTCCAATAGACCTAACGTCTAACATCTAATGTCTAACATCTAACGTCTAAAATCTAACGTCTAAAACCTATTTCTTATTCATCGCGATGCGGGCCTGGAGTTCCCAGGTGCGGATGCGGTCTTTGTACAGGTTGTTGCGGTTCATCTTCTCCACGTCGAGCGCCGCATCGCTGTTGTCGTCCCAGCGACGGCACAGATAGACGGGTTCATAGACGCGGCCAATCTGATAGTAGCGCGAGATGTTCAGGCCCAGGGCATAGTCCTCACCGTAACTTGTGTTGGGAATCTTCACTTCACGCAGCACGGGCGTGTAGAAAGCACGGGGAGCGCCCAAGCCGTTGATGCGCAGAGCATTGTTGCGGCCATTGCTGGGCGTCCACTCCCTGTGGTCGATGATGCCAGGGGGAATGGGATTGAGGTGGATGTCGGTCATCTGGTAGGTGCCCACAACCATGGCCACATTCTGCTCGTAGAAGGCGTCAACCATCGTCTGCAGCGTGTGCTCGTCCTTGTACATATCGTCGCTATCGAGCTGCACGATAAACTTGCCGGCATTCTTGCGGTGGGCAGCGAGGTTCCAGTAACCGCCGATACCCATGTCGTAGTAGTCGGCAATGATGTGAATCAGGCGAGGGTCATTGTACTCGGCGATGGCCTCACGGGTACCGTCGGTCGAGAAGTTGTCCACAACCATCAGGTTGAACTTGAAATTGCACTCCTGCTTGAGTACCGAGTCGATGGCGTCGCGGATGGTGCGAATGCGGTTGCGCACGGGAATCATCACCGTTGCCTCGACCTCAAAGTCGTCCTGGTCAAACTCGATGTGGCGGAAGTTGGGCACTTCCTCCCCGTTTTCCTCACGTGTGGGAGCCAGATAGCCACCGATTTCCTTGAGGTGTTCGGTGCAGGCCTTTTCCATCTCGATCTGGCGTCCACGGTTACGCGGGTCCACATAGTCAAAGTTCTTCTCGCCACTCGTGCGAGTGTCGAGTTCGACATCGCTGTAGAGGAACTCGTTGATGTGGGTGATGGCAGCGAACTGCGACAACTTGAGGCGCAGGTCATACAGGCCGGCAAACTCGTAGTTGGCCTTCATGGCCTCGACGGCCTTCTTGAAGCAGCAGCCGCAGAAGAACATCACTGAACCGAAGTCGAAGTCATCCCTGAGACTGCCCATCTGGTAATCGATAACTGGAGCCTTGTCGGCGCCCTTGTCCGTCACATTGTAGTGGTCGGCATAGAGCATGCCCGACTGGGTATCATCGCCCAACTTGGCGAAGCGTTCCAGCGAGAAGGGGCCCATCTTCAAGGTGTCATACTTGGTGTAGAGCAGCACATAGTCGGCATCGGCACGCTGTGCTATCTCCCTCATCGTGGCGCTCGAGAAGAGCACATTGACGGGCACCATTTCACAACCCTCAACAGGTTTGGGATTGTCCACTGTAGCGAGCAGATAAATCTTGTTCACCAGTTCCTCACCTTTGAGGTGCTCAATGGTCTGTGCAGCCTGCTCGGGGCTCACGAACGGAATAAAGCAATTAATTCTTCCCATGATTGTCGTTTCTTTTTATATTATTGTTATTGTATTGATTTTCTTTTTCTTGATAAGGTCTTTAGGGACTTTAAGGGCCTTACTGGCACAGGAATTCCATGATGCGGGTCATCAGGCTGGTGCGCTCCTGGGCAGTGGTCACCGTCTCGAGGGGGAAGCCCATGATCACGGTGCGGTAGTTGCCACGGTCGCTGGCGATGGCGGCGGGCAGGCCGTTCTCGCCATAGCGCATCCAAGTGAAGCCGCGGTCATCGCTGGCACGGATGGCATCGGGAGACTCGACGGCATAACTCTTGTCGTTGAGTTTGCTGACGAAACTCCAGGCACCGGGTGCCGAAAGGCGGGTGTCGGGACTGTCAACTGATGTAATGGTGCCGTCGAGCGAAGCCCTGCCATGCAGGTACTCAAAACCGAGGACGTTCTTGACAAAGGTCTTGCCTGCCTCGTCGTTCTTCCCTGCCGCATTATCCCACAGGTCACTGCCCACATAGGCACCCGAGAGCAGCACGCTGCCACCATTCTCGGTGAAACGGGTCAAGGCGCTCTTCAGGCCCGGGGTGTAAATCTTGAAACGTGTGGGCATGAGACCGCTACCGGTCTTGATTTCCTTCTGCTTACCCAGGATGAGGTCCATCAGGCGGTAGCCGTTGGTGTTGTAGTTGTCTTCCAGAGCCTGCTGGCTGCACGACACGAAGGAGTAACCAGCGTTCATCAGTGCCTCGCCATGCAAGGCCGGATAATCGAAGTTGTTACCGGCCACGTTCATCGTCTCGTGGTCGCTGCGGCTGGAGCCGAAGCCGGGTGCATCATCGTCTTTCCACTCGATGGCACGGCGGAACTCATATTGTGAGCCCAGGTAGTTGATTTGCTGCATGTAAGGCACGCCATGGTCCTTGTTGTCATCAAATCCGGCACGGTCGGGACCGTCAAACCAGTCGGGAGCGCTCACGCGGGTGAAACCGTTCACCACGAGCACGTCGCCCTGGCTGTCGGCTGCCTCACCCAGGCTGAGCGTCTCGCTGGGGAAGCTGCGTCCGCCGTCGTTCATGGCAATGATGCGGTAGGAGTGAATCTTGTTGTCGTTGATGCGCACGCTGTATTGAGGACCACGCACGGTGGCAATTTCCTTGAAAGCGCCGTCCAGACCCACGCGCTCACACACGATGTAGCTGGTGGCATCGGCGTTGTCACTCAGGTCATCATGGGTGGGATTCCACGTGAGCAAGTAGTGACCCTTGTCGGTCTTGTTGATGGCAAACGTGTTGACGGGCAACGGCTGCACGACATAGCTGCGGTGGTCGCGCTGGGAAATGAACTTCAACATACCTTTATATATAGAACGGCTCACGTCGAAACGGAACATCGGGTCGAGACCGTATTTCATGTCGGCGAAGTTCTGGTGAGAAAGCAACTCCATGAGCACAGCGGGCACCTCGGGCACGCGTGCCTCGTAGTAACTCTTGTCCCACATGCCGCGGCGCGTCCAGTTGGGTTCCCACTTGGCACGGATATCCTTGACAATCTCGGTGGAGAGCAGGTTGCAGTAGCGGCGTGACAACTCACGCGGCGTGCCGTTGGCATACTTGCCGAATTGCTTGCCATTGCTGTTGGTGCAATAAATCAGCAGCGTGCCCACAATCTCGTCGTCGGGCGTAGCGCCTGCATCGGTGTGCAGACAGAAGGAGATGTCCACAGGCACATTCAGGCCACCACGCTTGGGCAACACGTCGCTGCCGCCGGCAAGGTAGTTGACCCACGCGCCACGACTACGGTAATCGTCGGTGTAATCGTTGATGCCGTGAGAGGAGGAATAGACGCTGTCGGGGAAACCGGCCCACTGCAGATAGTAGCGCGAACCCAGGTGGAACCAGGGATGCTCGCCACTGCCCACATAACTGTATTCCACACCAGGCTTGCCCAGGTATTTCTCGTTCTCCTGCTCAGCGGCAAGGCGTATATTCTCCTCGGTGGGCAAAGCCACGCGGCGCACGATGTTGCCTTTACCGCCGCCCACCTTGATGGCGTCGGCAGTGATGACGGCATCCTTGTCTTCACTCAGGTTAGACACCTCGACAACGGCCTTGTTCATACCCTTGGCCAGGGGGAAGGTGCCCAGATAAACCCACACGCCGCCAGCCATTGTCTGGTCAACCCTGAACTGGCGGGTACCACTCAGGCTGTTCACAGTATAGGTCACATCACGAGCGCTTTTGGGCAATGATTTATAGGAAATGTACACAGCAAACTCGCCAGCCTCGGGCATCTCAACGTCCCAAGTGGCGGTCGAGAGTTTCTTTTTGTCCTTCTCGGCCTTGACCATGCGGTAAGTGCCCTCGGTGAAAGGATTCTCGAAGTCCTTGTATTGCGGGCGAAGGAATGCGAAACCGCTGTCCTTGCCGCTTTCCCATTTGCGCTTGCCGTTATGCTCGGTGTAGCCCTGCTGGGCCTCACCGCCGTCGTTATCGACCACGGCACCGATGTTGTGCGTGTCACGCTCACGGGCATTCCACACATAGGCGCCGGCATTCTCCAGCATCGGGATGAGGAACGGCAGCACATAGCTGTGGGTGTACATGTCCTCAACGGTCTGCATCAGGCGTGCACGCTGCCACTCCCAACGATTAAGCTTAGGCTCGAAATACCAGCCATGGCTGGGCCACATCGCCACAATATTGCCATCAAGGCCATGCTTGTAATGACGGTTGGCGTCAAGTTCCGAGACAAAGGGCTTGTGGCTGCGCTTGTAGGCTGGCTCATAGTCGGCAAAGTACTTGTTGATGTCATTGCCCACGATGGTGATGAGCACGGGATTGTCGCTATAGTCAGCGCCCAAAGCCTCACGGATCTCGTCACGCATCTGCTCTACCCCAGCCTGGGTGAACGGCACGTCACCGAAGTTTTCACTCACGTCGACTTTCACCGTATCGTTCTCAAACGTCAGGGAACGCACTTTCAGGTCGCCCACACCCATGTGCTCGGGCAGTTTGCTGGCCACAATGCGCTGCACACCATCCAATTGCTCGGTGGTGAAAGTCGATTCCTGCGCTTGCAGCGGCGACATTGTCACCAAACAAGCGGCAATACACAACAAGACTTGGCTCGATTTCTTCATAATCTCTCTTTCTTTATTTCTCTTGTACCATCGGACTAATTCGTCTCTATCGACCAAATTGCCCAATAACTTATGCAACAAAGATAGTGCTAAACAATGAAAAACCAAAACAAAACACCCCTATCGGCCTTGTTTACAACATTATTTATGATTTAACTACAAATTTTAAGAAAGATTGAACCACTATCGGGTTCCAATGGTTCGCTAAGACCTCCAAGTTTGCACCAATCAATATAAAAGACACATTATAATATATGAGTGTCCCGTAAAGGCTCCGACATTGCGTGCAACGCTTCCAATGCTTTGCGGCCATCCGCCTCACAGCGGCCATGTAGAGACGCAAAATCTTGCGTCTCGCTACGTCCGACAAATGGTGCGACACACAGGGGGTGTGTCATATAAAACAACTAAAATAACATAACCGCCCGTTGGGCGGAAAATTAAACAACTTAATTTTCAATTTAGTATAATTTCCCGTGCGTTAGCACGGTTAAAATGCCGAGTGGCAATTATGACACACTCTGTACATAGCCGAAATGAACCCCGACAGGGGCGGCAGTTGAGCCATGAGACACAAGAAGCCCCCGAAGTGGGACCTTCGGGGGCTTCTGTTATTTGAGATTTGCAAATCTGCAAGATTACTGGAAAGCGTTCTCGCTCAGACCCTTGCCGCCGATGGCGAGGTCCTTCATGTATTCGGGAACGGGCTTGCCCAAGTACTTGTCCACATAGAGCTTGGCCAGGTACTGTCCGAGCATGAAACCGTGGCCACGCAGACCGGTGAGCAGACCGACTTCGGGATCGATGATGTAGCGCGGCTCGATGTAGTAGCCAGCCCAAACGGCGTGGAAGCCGACGGATGCCAGGTTGGGAATCCACTGGGCAAACATCTCGCTAACGATCTTGAGGAAGGCCTGACTGTTGTACTTCAGGTTCTGACGTGCCTCATAGGCGTCGCAGTCGGGCGAAGCGCAGCCGATAATCTGGCCGGTGTGCAGGAACTGCTGACCGTAAACGGCGTTGAATCCCTTGTAGTGGCGGCGGTCGATAATCATGTCGAGCGAATCGCCGTTAACGCCCATGTTGGGCAAGCGACGGGTGATGAACGCCTGGTGCTTTACGGGATAGAGCTGGGTGTCGATACCGAGCATGTCGGCAAACTTCTCGGAGCCCCAACCCATGGCATTGACAAAGTGGTCGCAGGTGTATTCCACGTAATGCTTGTCATGACGGCGCACCAGCACGCGGTACTTGTCGCCGACGCGCTGAACGCTCAGCACCTCACAGTCCTCGAGCACCTCACCACCATGCTGCTTACCCACGTTGCGCACATAATCGATGGTGCGGCCCGGAGTGGCCTGCCAGCAGTTCTCGGAAATCAAGGCGTGGCTGTAGATGTTGTCGTTGGGATTCCAGTAAGGCGAGATGACCTTGGTGAAGTCCTTGCGGTCAATCATATAGGCTTCGCTCCAGGCGCGAGAAGCGTCGAGCGAGCGGTAGGTGGTGTCGTCGTGAACGAGGTTGACATAGCGGGTCATCTTCAGGTCGATGTTGCAATGTGCCTGGTCATCGCGGAAGATTTCCAGGTTGTGCATGGCGATGTCGCTGATGTCGGGGTTGGAGAATGCGGGACGTCCGCCGCCGATACAGCGCCACGTCGAACCGCGGTCATAGTTGACCAGGACGACGCGCTTGCCGGCTTCGGCAAAGTAGCGGAATGCCGCGCTACCGGCCATACCACCGCCAGCGACGATAATCTCGGACTCGGCCTTCTCGATGATGGAACCGTGCTCAAAGACGAAGGTCTCCTTGCTCTCGCCATTGTACACGTCGCCCAGCGTGACTTGGTTGGCCAGCGGTGCACGCGGAGTGCTGTCGCCGGTCACCTCGATGCCATGGGCACGCAGAATCTGCTTGGCGCGCGAAACGCAGCGCTTGCCGCGGCAAGGACCCATACCCATGCGGGTGGTGTGCTTGAGTTCGTCCACCGAGATGTACTTGCGGTCGCCAATCACAGCCAACAGGGTCTGCACATCCACATCCTCGCAGTGGCAGACGAAGGATTTGCCCTCCTCGGGGTTGGTAAGGGGACGCAGGTTCAAGGGTTCGGGATAGCGCTCTTTGAGGATGAAGCCCTTCACATGGTTCAACTCGTCGGCCTGGGTAGCCTGGACGCGAGCCACATGGGTCTTGTTGTCCTTCTTGAGCACCTTCTCGATGACACCCTCGCCCACCTTGGCGCCGTTGTCATCCACCAGGAAGACTTCCTTGCCCTCTTCCACATCATACTCCACAGGCAGGAAGATCACATTCTTGCGCTTGTCGTAGCCGAAGATGGCCAGACCGGGGCAGCGGTTCACACACTGCATGCAGCCGATGCACTTGTCGTAATCGACCACGGGCACCGACGACGTGGTAGGCTTGGTGATAGCACCCTGCGGACAGGCAAAGGTGCAGGGGTTGCAAGCGAAACCGTAGAGACAGTTGATCTGCACATAGGGCTTCGCAGCCATGCGCTCCTCGCTGGGAACACGCGGCTCGTCGAGCAGACGCACGGGACGCTGCTGCGAGTCGATATATTGGCGGGAAACTTCCAGGTAATCCTCATAGGAGAAACGGAGACCCAATTCCTGAGCCACCTCATAGGCCACCTGCCTACCACGCAGCACGGCACTGGTGCCCTCGCCGATGCGAACGGCATCGCCGGCGCCATACACGTTGCGGCCAAAGACCGAACGGCCCTTCACGAGCAACTGATTGTCGGGAATCAGACCCGTGCAGATGTTGATGATGTCGATATCGTCAATCACGCGCTCGGTGCCGGGGATGGGCTGGAAATTCTTGCACTCGGCAATCACAGCACCGGTAACGCCGGTGTAGTCCTCGTTGGGGATAGCGCGGATGAGCACGTGTGATGTCATGATGGGGATGCCCAGACGGCGAACGCGGTTGGCCTGCACGGGGAAACCGCCCTCGTGGTCCATGCCCTCGATGATGGCCTTGATGGTAGCGCCAGCCTGCATGGCCTGGTAGCTGGTGAGGTAGCCGATGTTACCGGCACCCACCGTGAGCACGCGCTTGCCCAGCAGGGTGTGCTCCTGGTTCATCATCTTCTGGAACACAGCAGCGGTGTAAACGCCGGGAACGTCATCGTTCTCGAACACAGGCATGAACGGCACGGCACCAGTGGCCACCACCAGATGCTCAGCGTCGATGTAGCTCACCTCCTGAGTGACGATATTCTTCAGAGCGATGCGGCGACCTTCGAGCAGGTCCCACACGGTATTGTTGAGCAGGATGCCGTCGTGGTTGTCGCCGGCAAGTGTCTTGGCAATGTCAAAACCACGCATGCCACCAAACTTCTGCTCCTTCTCGAAGAAGAAGAACTGGTGGGTCTGCATATTGAACTGTCCACCCTCGGTTGCGTTGTTGTCCACCACAATGTTGGGGATTCCCAATGCTGTGAGCTGCTCGCGACATGCCAATCCGGCAGGACCGCCGCCGATGATGGCCACCGTGGTCTTGTAAACCTTGGTCTCGCTGGCTGCACGGGACTTGCCCTCGGGCATGTAATCTTTGGGAATCTCACGCACCTCTTTCACGCCGTCAACGCTGGTGATGCAGATGCGACGCACCTGACCATCGACAAGCATCTCGCAAGCGCCGCACTTGCCGATACCGCACTCCAGACTGCGATTGCGGCCAGTGGTGCTGTGGCTGTGAACAATCAGACCTGCCTGATGAAGGGCGGCGGCTATGGTTTTACCTTTTTGGCCGCGAACCGTTCTCCCTTCAAATTGGAATTCAACGTATTCTTCTTTTGGAAGGTCAATAATAGGATGATTTTCAATTTTATACATGATAACTGGTTTATATGGTTAGTGTTTCTATTTCAGCTATTTAGCCCCCAACCGAGGCAACAGTAAGTCCATAATGTGCACAAAGATAGCGTATTTTTCGTGAAACTTTTATGAAAAACACCAAATAATTGAGAAAAATTAACGGCCATGCACGACAAATAATCAAACACCCCCAAGAATAACGCTTTAAGCAACGAGGAGCACTTGAACCCGTGTTGAACACTTGTTGCGAAATGTAGTGCCACGTCCCGTAGAATAAAAAGACAACCAACTGAAATCTATTGATTGCCTTTCCATGTGTGCGTGGACCTGCAGTGCGGTCCTCAACACTCTCTATGTTTCAATCTTTATCCTGCAATTATTTAGTATCCAGTCATTTACAAGAGCATCAATGGTTAAGACCTAATGCTCTGGCACTGAAGCAGCGATGACTCGTTATTGTCCCGTGGCCTGGCGGTATTCAAGCAGTTTGTTCTGATAATCGGCGAAGGCATCGGTTCGCTTGTCGCAGGATTGCTGATAGAGCATCTGTGCCTCAAGCAGGTCGCTCATCTTGGTGAGTCCGGCATTGTAGTAGTCGCGGTTGAGGCGCAGGTTCTCCTCGGCCTGTTCGATGCTCAGTTGGGCAAGCTGCAGTTGTTGATAGGATTCCTCCACGCTGTTCCACGCATTCTGCATCTTGATCTTCAGCAGTTCGGCATTGTCGGCGAGTTGTTCCCGGGCCTGTTGTTGCTCGAGTTTCTTGCGCTTGATGGCGTGAGAGCCGCCCCACCAGTCCGAGATGGGCACGCTGACGGTGGCAAACACCATTCCGAAGGTGTGATTCTTATCCAAGAGGTTATGATAATTCAGACCAGCCCCCACGGCGACAGACGGGAGATTCTGACCGACAGCGATTTTCTTCTGCAGGTCGGCAGCCTCGACCTGTTTTCCCAACAACCGGTATTCGGCCGTTCCCAACAAGGCCTGTTGATGGTCTTGTTTCAGGTTCATGGGCGAGACGGCATCTATCTGATATGAGATGACGAACGACGTGTCACGAAGGCCGCAGTACTGGGAGAGCAACATGCGCATCAGGGAGAGGCCGTTGCGCAGCTTGAGTTTCTGACTGGCGATGTCATTCTGGCGCAGTTGCACTTGCAGCAAGTCGTTACGCATGGCGACTCCAGCGCGGACGGCCACATCCACATCTTTCCAAATGTCGTTGAGCATTGCCTCCACCGCCTCGACGGTCTTCATTTTCTCCTGCATGGAGGCCAGTTGCCAGAAATACTGCTCGGCAGTTTTCTCCACCTCGTTTTCCGAGAGTTGCAGCTGCAGCCTGCTCACATCCTCGCCCACCTTGGCCAACTTGTTGCCGTTGATAATCTGCCCACCGGCAAAAACGGGTTGCACGGCCTGCACACCAGCGATGACTCCATTTTTCATCATCGAGATGTTGATGGGCTCAGCAAGGGCGGCAAGGGCTTCGGGCGGTAAAAACTGAGCCATGGGAGCCAGGGAGGTGCCCAGTTCGGGGGGCATCACCTCCGAGAGATTGAAGGAGGTCTGCGCCATGCCTTTATTGGCATTAAACCACAATCCCGTGCCGCTGACGTTGGGAAAATACTTGGTAAAGGCCTCCTTGCGCTGCTGGCTTGCGACCTCCATGTCGTAGTGTGCAGAACGGATGGCAATGTTGTTGTGCAGGGCAGAATCCTTGAGCTGTTTCAGCGTGTAGGTTTGAGCCGACACGAAGCCACAGCACAGGGAACAAAGCACTATAGCCAATATCTTTTTTATCATCATATTCGATTATGTAACAGCAAATTAATCACTTCAGACTTACTTTCCAATAAATCACGGGCAGCATGGTCACCACCATGATGAGCGAACCGATACCACCGGCAAAAATGGTGACTCCCACAGGCATCCAGAACGAGCTCTGAGCGATAATCATCGGCACCACACCGACGGCAGTGGTGGCTGTCGTGAGGAAGATGGGCACCATGCGCCGCTTGCCCGCTTCATAGGCGGCCTGCTTGACGGCGTTATTATAACCCTCGCGGTCGACAGTCCAATCTCCATGCTCTGCCACATATTTCTTAATCAAGTCGATTGCGTGCTCGAAAATCAAAATTTCGTTGCGCATGATCATTCCCATCAACGTGATTAGACCAAAGATGGAGGTGAGTCCCAAGGATCGATCCATCAGTCCCAATCCTATCAGCGAGCCTGGTATCATCAGTGCAAGGGCGACCATGCAAATCGTCGTGATGCCAAACTTCTTGAAGTTGAACAGCAGGAAGAAGAACACAATAATCATGGCTATGATAATACCCCCGAATATCTGTGGCAGGGCCTCATCGCCATACTCTATCTCGCCACCCACCTCGCAGCGCACGCCCTGAGGTATCTCAATCTCCTTCTGCATGATGCGGGCTATCTCGTTTTCGATGGGAGCAGTATAAGCACCCTGTACAAATTGTCCTGTCACGGTGATGCAACGCTCTCCTCCACGGTGAATGATACGGCTCTCGCTCCACTGGGGTGATACTTTGGCTATCTGCCGAAGGAGAACGGTGCTGTTGGTTTCGTTGATGCCCGACGACACAATAGACATCGGTGATGCGATTCCCAGGTTGGCGACATCCGAGAATGTCATGTCGGCATCGTCTTTCACGACAATGGGCAACTCATAATTGCCTTCCCACACCTGTCCCACACGGAGGTCACACGAGGTGGCACTCAAAGCCAGCTGTGCCGTGGAGCGTGTCACGCCCAACTGTGCCGAGGCGACAGGATCAAGTTCAACGTTGATGATGGGTTGGGGCTGGAAGTAATCGGTATGCACCCACTCCACCTCAGGCATCTGGCGCATGCGCTCCATCAGCCGCTCTGCCACCACATGGAGGGAATCAAGATTGTTTCCATAGAAACGGTACTCCAATTCGTTGACTTCCAGATAGTCGAGTCGTTTGAACTTCACGTAGGCATTGGGGAAGGCTTCTCCCAACTGTGGCTGATATTGCGCCAACAGGTCGAGCGTGGCCTTGTCTGATTGGGTGTTCACAATCAGTTGAGCATAGTTTTTCCCTGCCATCTGTGGTGCATAGGCATCCATGAAACGTGGCGAGGAACAGCCGATGAAACTGGTGATACCCGTGACGCGCTCGTCCTTGGCCAGCACACGGCGGACAGAATCGGCCAATTCAGTGGTATGTGACAAACCCTTGCCATCGGGCAGGAAGATTTCAACGGCAAACTGGTCGCGGTCGGCATAGGGGAAAAGTCGTATCTTCAACGTCGGGACGATAATCGTGGACAACAAGATGACAACGATGCCGCCAATGATGGTCACCCATGGCTTGCGGAAAGTAAAGTCGAGCACCTGGTCATAGGTCTTCTGCACCCACTTGGTGATGGCATTCCCGTCGGTTTTCACGTTTTCGGGCTTGATGAGCCTGACTTCAAGGAATGGTATCACTGTCACAGCCAGGATGAGCGATACCATCAGATTGATAGTGACCGTGATGGGGAAATCCTTCAGACAATCGTGGAAGATGCCCTTCATGGTGATCAGGAAAGGATAGAAGATGGCACAGATGCAAATCGTTGCCAACATCATGGGCATGAAATATTGCCTGGCAGACTCGATAGCCGCCTGCTTGGGTTCGCGCCCCTTTCCGATATATTCCAAATAGCCGTCAATCACCACAATGGAGTTATCGACCACCATACCCAGCACCACAATCAGCGCTGCCAGCGTCACGATGTTCAACTCGATACCCAGCATATACATGAAAGCCACCGAGACGAAGGTACTCAGCGGGATGGTGATGGAAGCCACGATGGCCGAGCGCAGCGGGAAGAGCACCATCATCACCAGGATGATGACGAGCATCGCTATCAGCAGGTCGCGCAGAAAGTCGGAAACACTGATATTCACCACCTTGGGCTTGTCGGCAATGCGTGTGACTTTCACATCATCGGGCAGTTCGTTGGCACGGAAATCGTTGAGCACTTTGTCGACCTCACGGCCATACTGCACCACATTGTTGCCGGGATTCATCTCCATCGACAGCAGCACGCAGGGGTGACCGTCCTGCTCGATGTGACTCGACATCGGCTCGTATTCCCTGACCACACGGGCCACATCCCTCACACGGGCCACCTTGCCCGTGACAGGGTCCGAGAAGATAATCTGATTGGCAATCTCTTCCTCGCTATTCTCCTGAGCCTCAACGTGGATAGGTATCTGTTGGTCGTCGTCATCGATGCCGCCGCTCATCGTGGTGATGCCCTGGGCTTGCAGTCGTGAAAAGAGCATTTGCTGCCCAATCCCATAAGCCTGCAGCCGCTGACGGTCGACATAGAGTGAGATCTGCTCCTTCTGTTCGCCAAACAGTTTCACGTTGGCTACCGAGGGTATCCGGCGCAAACGGTCGCTCAGTTCATCGCTGTATTCTTTCAACTCACGATAACTGCGCTGATCGCTCTCGATGGCGATGAGCAGCGCCGAGGTGTTGCCGAAGTCATCGTTCACCACAATGGCCAGTACGCCAGAGGGCAACTGCGACTTGAAGCCATTCAGGCCGTGCTTGATTTTACTCCACACCTCATCCTTGTTGTTCACCTCATCGTTGAGTCTCACCATCACGATGCACATGCCATTTTGTGAAGTCGTGGTGGTCTTCACGCGATTGACCTCTCCATAGGTGAAGAGATAGCGCTCCAGCGGACGGGCCACCTGCTGTTCCACCTCCTCGGTCGTCGCTCCCGGATAAACCGCCACCACCACACCCTGGCGGATGATGGCATGGGGGAACTCATCCTTGGGCATGTCATACATGCCGAAAATGCCCAGCACAAAGAAGATGCCGATGATGAGCAGCGATATCGGGTAATGTTCCAATGGCCACTTCAGCCATTTCATCTTGCGTCCCATACTCTAAAACACTACTTTTGTTCCTTCACTCAGTTTCTGGTATCCCTCGGTCACGATGCGCTGGCCATTGTTCACACCCGTCAACACCGTCACATAGTTGCCATGCGTCTTACCTGTCGTCACCTGGGTACGGTGGGCGGTATTGTTATTGTCCACGGTCCAGACAAACAGCGTGCCGTCGGCTTTCTTCTGCACCGACGTCACGGGTATCAGCTTGTTGCCAAGCCCCTGAGCCCCCTTGGGAACGAAACGGACGTTTGCCACCATACCCGGCAACAGCTTCAAGTCGCCATTCACGACATTGATACGCACGTCATAGGTATGTGTGAGGGCATCGGCCTGCACACCTTTCTCTATCTTGCCGCCCCAATAACTGCGCCCGATGGCATCCACCTTGATGCTTGTTGATGTGCCCGGATTGATGCTGCCAATCTCTGATTCGGGCACAGCCACCTTCACTTTCACGGTGGAGATGTCAAGTATGTTCACCACGGCCTGTGAAGGCAATGCTGTCTCTCCGGCCATCAACTGTTTCTTGCCGATGACGCCACTGACAGGGGCATAGAGGCGGGTGTCAGCAAGGCCCTTTCGGGCTATCTTCTCGGTTGAGGTGGCCGAGGCCACGCCCGAACGCGCCGTGTTGAGGGCTGATGTAGCCTGAGCGAGACGGGTTTCAGCCTCAATCCATTTCACCTCAGGCAACGAGCCATTGTCATGCAGCAGTTTCATGCGGTCGTAAGCATCCTTAGCCTGGTTGTAGGTGGCCTCAGCCTGCTTCACCATGTCTTTGGCCTGGTTGAGCGATGCATGCGCCACCTCCACACTGTTGCTCGAAGTCGTCGCGTCGATTTCAGCCAGCAACTGGCCACGACGCACCAGCTGACCCTCCTTGACCAGAATCCGCTTCACCACACCCATGCTGGTGAAACTCACAGCAGTGGCCTCACGCTCCTCCACAATGCCCACAAACGTCTGCGCATTGTCTATCACGCCAGGCGACACCACCAGCGTTTCCACCCTGATAGGAGCCTTCTGCTCAACTTTTTTGTTCTCGCTGCAACTCGCCACAGCCAACACGCCTAACAGCAGAAACAGATATTTTTTCATAAGCACTATTCACATTATTTTTTTGCAAAAGTAAGTATTCTTCTCAAAAAACAGATAATCAATAAGCGAATAACTATTGAAGATTTATGGTTTTGTAGAGAAACCAAACACATTTTAACCAATAATGAATCAGACATCTCGTGTAAAACAAGCTACCTTTTGCCCAAAAACAAACTACACCCAATCATCCAAGAAGTGGTTTTTGTTTTACCTGGCCATCGCTGGCAAAGCATCACCAGAATCATTCATTTTGCAGTCCATTCGGGAAAATATTTGTATCTCACTCGCTGCCAATGACATGATTATTGTATATTTGTGGCAAAATATCACTGAATTATGAAACAAGTGTTAACATTCGCCATTGCAGCCCTGACGGCCATCACATTGACAGCCCAGAGCGAAAGCATCCGAATCAATCAAGTTGCATTTTATCCGCAACAGTCCAAAATCGCAGTCATCGAGGGCTCTAAAGCCCAAAAGATGACCATCAAAAACACAACCGACGGCAAACGTGTGGGCAAAGCCAAGGCCTTGAGAACCAACACCTCGCCGTGGTCGAACAAGAAACGCACCATCGTCGAAATCACGGGTATTACCGCCCCCGGCACCTATGAGCTGAGCGTCAATGGCCAAAAGACCCGCTTTGACGTGCAACCTCACGCTTTGAACGACATAGCTCGTGCTGCGTTAAAGGCCTTCTACCTCAACCGCTCGGGCATCGCCATCGACGGCAGATATGCCGGTGTTTATGCCCGTCCCTTAGGACATCCCGACACAAAGGTCATGATTCATCCATCGGCTGTATCGCCTGGCCGACCTGCAGGCACCATCATATCCTCGCCGCTGGGCTGGTATGATGCCGGCGACTACAACAAGTATATCGTCAACTCATCCTATTCGGTGGGACTGATGCTCATGGCCTATGAGCAGAACAAAGAGTATTTCAATCGTCTCAACGCCGACATTCCCGAGAGCGGCAACAGCACTGCAGACCTGCTTGACGAGCTCATGTTTAATCTCAAGTGGATGATCACCATGCAGGA
>JAFYYI010000055.1 GCA_017557665.1 Muribaculaceae bacterium
AACGTTCTCAGGGAATTGACCCTTTACAGTGATACCCATACTTCTTGCTGTTCCGGCCACCATACGCATAGCCGAGGCTAATGTAAAACAGTTCAAATCAGGCATTTTGTCTTCGGCAATTTCCTTCACCTGATCCCAGGTCACCGATGCCACCTTCTTGCGGTTGGGCTCACCGGAACCGCTCTTCACCTTTGCGGCCTCGAGCAGCTGTACGGGCACGGGAGAAGTCTTGACGATGAAGTCAAAACTCTTGTCGGCGTAGTAAGAGATCACTACGGGCAACACCTTGCCAGCCTTATTCTGGGTGCGGGCGTTGAATTGCTTGCAAAAATCCATGATATTGATACCCTTAGAACCCAGAGCGGGGCCTACGGGAGGAGAGGGGTTTGCTGCCCCACCCTTAATCTGCAATTTGATCTGTCCAGCAATTTCTTTAGCCATTGTACAAATTCAATTAAATATGTTGTTAAAAAACACTGCAAGAGAAACTCGGTAGCGTAACATCAACCGGGTATTACTCTCGCTCGACTTGCGAATTATCCAACTTGAGCGGAGTCTCGCGCCCGAACACTTTCACCATCACTGTCAGCTCGCGCTTCTCACGGTTAATCTCCTTGATCTCACCGATGAAGCCGCTGAAGGGACCGAAGTTCACCTTCACCGACTCGCCAACGACATAGTCGCTGACGGCGTCGGCAGCTGCCATCTCGCGAACCTCTGCCTGACCCAGCATCGTCAAAATCTGCTGTTCGGGCACCGGCTCGGGACGGCGCTCGCCCTCACGGCTGCGCACGAAGTTCACCACGTTGGTGGTGTCCTGCAACGTCACCTCGATGTCCGGGGTCAGCTGAAGCTTCACAAACACATATCCCGAGAACATGACCTTCTCCTTGAGGACCTTCTTCCCGGCACGGGTCGTGTAAACCTTCTCTGTCGGCACGAGAATCTGAGAGATATTCTCTTCGAACACAGGATTGTTCTTCCTGTACCCCTCGATCATCTCCTTAACCTTCATCTCCTTGCCCGAAATGGTGCGTAAGATGTACCATTGATGCTTTCCTTGAGACATAGCAGTGAGTAGTGCAGTGACAGTTTGTTAAAAATGTAAGGGTTAACGAAAATCCGCACACAAGGGTGCATTGTGATGTAGTCGGTGCTCTATCAGGCAGCCACCACACCGTAGACCAGGTGCATGATCTTGTCGATGCACAAGTCGATGAGCCAGATTACCAGCGACGCGATGATGGAAGCAACCATCACGACAATGGTACTGTTGGCCAATTCACTCTTAGTAGGCCAAGAAACCTTATGAACGAGCTCGTTATAAGATTCCTTGATATCCGTAAGTCGGTTATAAAAAAACTTCTTCATTTGTTTATTTGTCTATCTGATTTGCACGGGAAGTAAGGCTCGAACTCACGACCTACGGTTTTGGAGACCGTCGCTCTACCAACTGAGCTATTCCCGTATTAAAAAAGGTCTGACTGGCATGCAGCCAGACCTTTTTGTAACGTTGCCATCGTCACGTGGGACGAATGGCTGATGAGGGCAGTTGATTAGTCCTCAATGATGCCGGTGATCTGACCGGAGCCTACGGTGCGGCCACCCTCACGGATAGCGAAACGCAGACCTTCGCTGCAAGCAACGGGAGTGATCAGCTTGACGTCGATCTCAACGTTGTCACCAGGCATTACCATCTCGACACCAGCGGGGAGCATGATCTCACCGGTTACATCCAAGGTGCGGATGTAGAACTGGGGACGATAGTGGTTGTGGAACGGGGTGTGACGACCGCCCTCTTCCTTCTTCAGGACGTAGATAGAAGCCTTGAAGTGATCGTGGGGCTTGATAACACCCGGGTGGCAGATAACCATACCACGCTTGATCGTCTTATAGTCGATACCGCGGAGCAGCAGACCAACGTTGTCACCAGCTTCACCCTCATCGAGGATCTTGCGGAACATCTCAACGCCGGTAACTACCGACTTCATCTCGGCACCCAGACCCATGATCTGAACCTCGTCGCTCACCTTAACGACACCAGTCTCGATACGACCAGTAGCAACGGTGCCACGGCCAGTGATTGAGAAGACGTCCTCGATGGGCATCAGGAAGGGCTTGTCACGGTCACGCGGAGGCAGGGGAATCCACTCGTCAACTGCGTTCATCAACTCACGAACAGTGTCTTCCCACTTGGGCTCACCCTGGAGGGCACCCAGTGCCGAACCCTTGATGATGGGGGTGTTCTCACCGTCGAACTCATACTCAGAGAGCAGGTCACGAACGTCCATCTCAACGAGCTCGATCATCTCCTCGTCAACATCGGGAGAGTCACACTTGTTCAAGAAGATAACCAGACGGGGAACGTTCACCTGACGGGCGAGCAGGATGTGCTCGCGGGTCTGCGGCATCACACCGTCGGTAGCAGCAACAACTACGATAGCACCGTCCATCTGAGCGGCACCAGTTACCATGTTCTTCACATAGTCAGCGTGGCCCGGGCAGTCAACGTGAGCATAGTGACGATTCTTGGTCTCATACTCAACGTGAGCGGTGTTGATAGTAATACCGCGCTCCTTCTCCTCGGGGGCGTTGTCGAT
>JAFYYI010000056.1 GCA_017557665.1 Muribaculaceae bacterium
CCACCACATCGGAGCGGATCTTGTACTACACGGGCCTGACCCACAAGATGGGCGAGGTTCATGAAGGTACCGCCACCATGGACTGGATGGAGCAGGAGCAGGAGAGGGGCATCACCATCACCAGCGCCGCTACCACCGCGTTCTGGAACTACGACGGTAGCAAGTACAAGATCAACCTGATCGACACTCCGGGGCATGTGGACTTCACCGTCGAGGTGGAGCGCTCGCTGCGCGTGCTGGATGGCGCTATCGCCACCTTCTGCGCCGTGGGCGGTGTAGAGCCCCAGAGCGAGACCGTGTGGAGGCAGGCCGACAAGTATGAGGTGCCCCGCATCGCCTATGTTAACAAGATGGACCGCGTGGGCTGCAACTACCTTGACGTAGTGCGCCAGATCCGCGAGGTTCTCGGGGCCAATCCTTGCCCCATTCAGTTGCCCATCGGTGCCGAGGAGAATTTCAAGGGCGTCGTTGACCTGATCACGATGAAGGCTCTGTACTGGCATGACGAGACTCTCGGTGCCGAGTACGAGACCACCGACGTTCCTGCCGAGATGCTTGACGAGGTTCAGGAGTACCGCGACAAGATGCTGGAGTCGCTCGCCGAGTTTGACGACGAGTTCATGGCCAAGTATTTTGAGGATCCTGAGTCGATCACCGTTGACGAGATCAAGAGCGCCCTGCGCAAGGCCACGCTCGACCGCAACATCGTTCCCGTGTTGTGCGGCAGCTCGTTCAAGAACAAGGGTGTTCAGACGCTGCTCGACGCCGTCTGCGCTTACCTGCCCAGTCCTGCTGACGCCGGTGAGGTGCGCGGTGTGGCGCTGAACAACCCCGACAAGGTGATCACCCGCAAGCCCCAGTTTGAGGAGCCCCTGTGCGCGCTGGTGTTCAAGATCGCTACCGACCCCTATGTGGGCCGCCTGGTCTTCTTCCGCGTGTATTCGGGCGAGTTCAACGCCGGCAGTCAGGTCTTCAACGTTCGCACCGGTCACAAGGAGCGCGTGTCTCGCTTGTTCCAGATGCACAGCAACCGTCAGAACCCCATGGAGGTGATCGGTTGTGGTGACATCGGCGCCGGAGTCGGTTTCAAGGACGTGCACACTGGTGACACCCTGTGCAGCAGCCAGGAGACCGCCATCGCCCTCGAGGCCATGGACTTCCCCGAGCCCGTGATCGGTATCGCTGTTGAGCCCAAGACTCAGAACGACCTTGACCGCATGGCAGTGGGTCTGGCAAAGCTTGCCGAGGAGGACCCCACCTTCCAGGTCGAGAGCAACGAGGAGACCGGACAGACCATCATCCGCGGTATGGGTGAGCTTCATCTGGACATCATCCTCGACCGCCTGCGCCGCGAGTTCAAGGTGGAGTGCAACCAGGGTCGCCCCCAGGTTTCCTACAAGGAGGCCATCTCCCAGGCTGCAACCGTGCGTGAAGTCTTCAAGAAGCAGACCGGTGGCCACGGCAAGTTTGCCGACATCGAGTGCCGCGTGGAGCCTGTGGACGACGATTTCGATGGCACGCTGCAGTTTGTCAACGAGGTGAAGGGTGGAGATATCCCCAAGGAGTACTTCCCCAGCATCGAGAAGGGTTTCAAGAGCGCCATGCGCAGCGGTGTCCTCGCCGGATTCCCCATGCAGAGCCTCAAGGTGACCATCCTCGACGGCAGCTTCCACCCCGTGGACAGCGACAGCCTCAGCTTTGAGCTGTGCGCCATGCAGGCCTACCGCAGTGCTTGCCGCAAGGCACGCCCCGTGCTGCTCGAGCCGATGATGAAGCTCGAGGTGGTGACTCCCGAGGAGAACATGGGTGATGTCATCGCCGACCTGAACAGGCGTCGCGCCATCGTTGAGGGCATGGAGAGTGCCCGCAGCGGTGCCCGCATCGTGAAGGCCAGCACCCCGTTAGCCGAGATGTTCGGCTACGTGACCGCCCTGCGCAACATCACCAGCGGCCGTGCCACGAGCACCATGTCGTTCTCCCACTTCGCCCCTGTTGCGACTCCCATCGCCATCAAGGTGCTGAGCGAGTGCCTGGGTCACGTCGAATTATTGCAATAATACAATTTCACATTATTAAATAATATGAGCCAGAAGATTAGAATTAAATTGAAAAGCTACGATCACAATCTGGTCGACAAGTCGGCCGAGAAGATCGTGCGCACAGTGAAGAGCACTGGCGCTGTAGTGAGCGGTCCCATCCCTCTGCCTACCCACAAGCGTATCTTCACCGTGAACCGTTCGACTTTTGTCAACAAGAAGTCCCGCGAACAGTTCCAGCTGGCATCCTTCAAGCGTCTCATCGACATCTACAGCTCCACTGCTAAGACCGTCGATGCCCTGATGAAGCTTGAGTTGCCGAGCGGAGTTGAGGTCGAGATCAAGGTGTAGTACAAAAAGATTGAACAAAACGAGTAAAATTAAGCATTAACAAACAGTAATTTAAAATTTCAAGAGAAATGCCAGGATTATTAGGAAAGAAAATCGGAATGACATCCGTTTTCAGTGCCGACGGCAAGAACGTGCCGTGCACTGTTATCGAAGTAGGTCCTTGCGTTGTCACTCAAGTGAAGACTGTTGAA
>JAFYYI010000057.1 GCA_017557665.1 Muribaculaceae bacterium
AATCAGGTGGTCATAGCGTGAGGGTCCCACCTCTTCCCATTCCGAACAGAGAAGTTAAGCCTCACCACGCCGATGGTACTGCGAAAGTGGGAGAGTAGGTAACCGCCCCCTAAGAGGGAGTCGTTGTCAAGACAGCGGCTCTCTCGTTTTTTTATAGCCGCCATTATCGCCGTGGCAGAGCCCCGGCACGATGGACCGGGAGGCGCGATCGAGAGTGGCGGATGGTTGGGACATGGAAGGCGTGGGTAACAGCCCCCTATGAGGGATTGAGCGATGGTGTGGTTCTCTCGTTTTTTGAGGCTGGTTTGTGTGATGGGTGACAGGGTAAGGAAATGTGGATTGGGTAGAGGCTTTTTTCTTGTGGTTTGGCTTGTGTTATGATAAAATAAACTACCTTTGTGGCATCATTTAATCGAAGTGGTGATATCACTCGTTCGCTGTTTGTTTTTGGTTGACTAATTGCTTGATATTTAAAGAATTCTAAATTGGATGCAAATCATTGATTTTAAAACCTCGCAATGAATTTTCGTCACATATATAAAGTGTTGTTGGCGCTAGTGATGCTGCTGAGTGCTAGTGTGGCCCATGGTGCTGAAGAGCATTTTGATATAGATTATTATAATCGATTATCAAGCCGAAGCACTCCCGATCTGATGGCTCTTGGTCAGCAATTCCTTCAGGAAAAAATGATGGTTGATAGTGCACTTGTGTGCTATACTATTGTCTCGAACCGAGAGCATGACAAAAAGATGAATCGTGAGATGCTGCATCTTGTCGCAAGGGCAAAGAATAATTTGGGTTACATCTACGGTGCTCACTATTATGACTATCCGAAATCCTATGAGAACCTGAATCGTGCAATACAATTGTCAGAAGAATACGGCTTTGATGATATTGCTTCCTATGCCTACATGAATTTGGCGTCAACTATGAACGGTCGAAATGACTTATTTGGTGACGATTCTTTCTCGACCGAAGTATTTGAAAATACAAAGTTGGCCTTTAATAAGGCTGTTCAAGCCAAGGAATGGAACGTCGCAGTGACGTGTCTGTTCAATGCGCTCGCTATGATGAATGAGAACGATGACATTCATTCCATCAAGTCGGAACTTGACCGATTCGAGCGTTTGCAGTCAATCGATGGCGTCGAGATGTGGCAATGCACCCGCATGTTTTGTGAGGGAGTGCAGGCCTATCATGCAGGCCGATATCAACAAGCGTTGGATTATTATGTCAAGATGGAGCAAGAAGCACATCGCTTGCAAACCAATCGCCAGAAATGTATACTTATGGCCAAGAATCAGCAAAGCGTGGTATTTGTCGCTATGCATCGCTATCAAGATGCTATTGCTATTCTGAAGAAGATTGAAAGCATTGCTCAAGAGACGGGGCTGGAGAGCGATCTAATCAATGCCTATCACTCGATGGTCGATGTCTATAACGCGATGGGCAATCATCAACAGGCAAGCGTGTTTGAATATAAATACTTGAAGGCAAGGGATGAGTTCATCAAGAAAAGCAATGCTGAAAAGTTGGAGAAGGCCCGGTTTCTTGATGAGATGCGCCGTGTCAATGATCAGGTGGCAGAGATTGAACTCAAGCGAGAACGTGCTCACCAACTCTCGCTGATGATGAGTTTGATTGCAGCCATCATCTTAATAGCCCTGATTCTGTTGGTGCGCAGTTACCTCAAACAACGCAATTATATCAGGCACCTGTATGAGAAAAACGTGCAGTTGTTGGCGTCTAGTGAGGTTGTTCCACAATCCATCGTTGTGGACTCTGTTGAGCCGAGTGATATACATGATGAGTCTGCTCCTAAATACCAAGGTACAACGCTGGATCAGGAGAGCAAAGATCGTCTATTTGCCCAAATTAAGCAGGTAATGGATAATATGAGCGTTATTTGCCAGCCCAATTTTTCATTACAGAGTCTTGCTGACCGGGTGGGAAGCAACTATAAATATGTCTCCCAGGTGGTCAATGAGTATTATGGCAAGAGTTTCAAACAGGTGCTCAATGAACAGAGGGTACGTGAGGCCTGCCGTCAACTTAACGATACCGAACAATTCGGCCACTTGACCATAGAAGCCATTGCAGCAAATCTGGGATTCAATTCAAGAAGCAACTTTACGGTCACATTCAAGCGAATTACAGGCATATCCCCTTCAGAATTCTTGAAGATGGCTAGGGAAAACAGTGGAGCGTGAGTCAATCTGAAACGCTCAAAACATCCATTATACCTAGGTTTTTGGTTCTGTTTCCGTGAAACAGAACACAGGCGCCGGCCTTTTTCTTGTATAGGGAAAAGGCCGGCGCTAATTTTGCGATAGAATTATTCGGCGGATATTTTCAATTTCAATAGAGTCGAATCTTTTCGTTTAGATCTTATTGCCAAGCATGCCATTTGATAGCGACATTGCCTGCTACTGTAACTCTAAATTTGTTCAACCAAAATAACCACCTTATTAACCAGTTTTTTTGAATATACTTTAAGCAGTAATGTAATGGGGCAGGAGATGTCACAGCCACAAGGAATGACTATCCAGGTGACTACCTATACCGATGGTACCGTAAGCAAGACCAAGGTGATAAAATAATATGTTTGAGTAAGAAAAAACAATATTATGTATTAACTAACTAATTAATTATTAACTATTTAAACAATTATTTATGAAGAAACTATTATTTTTGACTTTTGCTATTGCGGTTGCAATGCTGAGCATGGGAGCCAATGTTGATTTAGAGACGGCCAGGTCCAGTGCTCAAAGGTTTGCTGCCTCCAAGATGTCCAATGGCCGTCTTATGAATCCGTCAAACATTGACATGAAGCTGGTGCAACAGGAAATGAATAGTGTGAATCAGGGTAATGCAGTGTATTACATTTTTAACACTGCCGATCATTTCTACATCATTTCAGGTGACGACCGTGCGCCAGAGGTGCTTGCCTATGGTGACCGTCCGTTGGATGAGAAACGCATTCCTTCCAACATGCAGCACTGGCTAAACAATTACAAGGGCCAGATGGAGTTCTTGCAGGCGCATCCTGAGTTGGTAATCAACAAAAAGTTGAACGAACCTACTCGTGTCGCAAGTGTGGCCCCGCTGCTCACGGCCATGTGGGATCAGATGGAACCCTACTACAACCATTGCCCTGTGTATAATGGCGAGTTCTGTGTCACTGGTTGCCCTGCCACTTCGTTGGCAATGGTGTTCTATTACTGGAAATATCCTGTAGGCCCCACTCCTGCTGTTTCGGGTTACGACAATTACGATTTCCAAGTCGAGCCTCTGCCTTCCATCACCTTTGATTGGGACAATATGATTGACGACTACCTGAATGGTTATACTGATGCCCAGGCCGATGCTGTGGCTTGGTTGATGCGTTACATCGGTCAGGAAGAGGAGATGGATTACTCCCCAACCGGCAGTGGTGCCTATGGTAGCGATATCTTGCGTGCAGTGAAATTCTTTGGTTACAACTCCAGTATGGCTCAACTTTACTACAAGTATTCCTACAGCGACAGTCGCTGGGTTGGCATGATTCAGGAGGAGTTGGCGAACAACCGCCCCATTGTGTATTGTGCTTACGATAGTAATGCTGGTGGCCATGCCTTCAATGTCGATGGCTATGATGCTACCAACGATACCTACCACATTAACTGGGGTTGGAGTGGCGATGGCAACTGCTATTGCGTGATCAATGACTTCACTGACGGTCACTACACGTTCGATGACGATCAGCAGATGATTATCGGTATCCAGCCTCCTTATCAGGGACCGACTATCGTGCCCAGTGTCATGAATATGGCTATCGAGTCCTATGCCGAGAAAACTGCTACCGATGTTCTCACGGTTTACGGCTATTATCTGGAGAATGACGTGACGTTGACATTGAATGATCCTAATGGCGTCTTCTCGATTGATGCTGACCATGTGTCGTTGAGTGATGCGGATGCTGGCAAAGACATCAATGTGACCTATTCTCCCCAGGAACTGGGTACGCACAGTGCAACCATCACTATGCACAGCGAGGGGGCTGAGGATGTGGTGGTTAACTTGACGGGTACCTCTATCTTTGAAACTCATAATCCCGTAATGCTCGATGCAAATGAAGACTATATCAAATTAACCGAATTCCGTGCCGATTGGACAGACGAGACGCCTGCTAAGAATGTGGAGAGTTATACCTTGGAGGTGAAGAACAAATCGATTATTATGGAGTTGGGCGAGGCCGACTTCAGTGACTGCTATTTTCAGGGCTCTAGTGTCATTTCACATTGGCAGGATTACTTCCCTGAGGGTTGGGTTTACAATGGAGATCAGTTATTTACTGGAAACGGTTGCATCCAGTTGGACTCAGAGGGTGAAATTCTCACACCCGAGTATGATCTGGCTGGCTATGACAAGATTACCGTTAAGATAAAAGCCAAGAGTTATAAATCATGGTATCAATCAGGTATTACGATCTCGACCAGTCTCCAGTCAATTCACGTTGATCTGGAACCCGATTTTACCGACTACGTGTTTGTGCTTGACTGTGCCGACGTAGACCAGGTGTCCATCAAGGGTGATAATTATCCGAACGACTATGGATCGATCGCAAACATCCAAATCCTAGCAGGTGATGCTAGCGAGCCTTCAAAACTCAAAGCCGTCAACGAGGAAGGAGATGCCGATTATCGCTTGATTACCGGTATTACCCCCGACAAGTTCTACACTGTAAGGAACTTGACTGCTGGCGGCACATACTTCTACAGAGTAAAAACTCATTACATTGATGACAGTTGGAGCTCTTGGAGTAAAGCTAAGACCGTCACCCTCTTTGGCGAGGATCATGGTTATGAACTTGGTGATGTTAACCACGATCGATCTGTGAATATCACTGACGCCATTGCACTCATTAGCTACGTGCTTAATGATGGTGGTGAAATCTGTGAAATCTGTGCTGATGTGAGTCCTGACGGCTCTGTGAATATCAGCGATGTGATTGCATTGATTAATATAGTATTAGAGAGTGCTAAATGATGCTTAAAGGGTCAATTCTGCTAGGTAAATTGACCCTTGATTTTGGTTATTAAGAAGAATTATTTACTTGAAGTGCCTGTGGCTCCGTTGAGGCGCCACAGGCGTTTTTTATTGGACCAGACGGGACAATGAAAAGGGAGCCTCTGCGGCTCCCTTACATTCTAAATGATGGCTAATCTCTACACTTCCTGGCCCTGGAGGAAGGTCCTCGCGATGATGGGTGTGGTGTAGGAGTAGGGGATGAAGTCGATAGAGGGAATCGGCTCGGTGATGAAGAAGTTGGCGACCTTGCCCTTGGCGATGCTGCCGTAGTCCTTGCTCAGGTCCATGGCGGCGGCTGTGTTGATGGTTGCCGCGTTGATGGCCTCGGCAGGCAACAAGCGCATCTTGATACAAGCCAGGGAAACGACAAACTTCATGTCGCCGCTGGGTGTGGAACCGGGATTGTAGTCACTGGCGGTGGCTACGGGCAGTCCGGCTTCAATCATCTTGCGTGCGGGAGCGAACGGCATGTTCAGGAAGAACGACGTGCCGGGCAGTCCGGTGGGGATGGTGTTGGTGCCCTTGAGCATCTCGATGTCCTCGTCAATCATGCTCTCGAGGTGGTCAACCGACACGGCATTGTGCTTCACGCCCACCTCGACACCGCCCGACGGTGCCAGTTCCTGGACGTGAATCTTGGGTCGCATGCCCCACTTGGCACCTGCCTCAAGGATGCGCGAGGTCTCGTCGGGAGTGAAGAAACCCTCGTCACAGAAGACGTCGATGAAGTCGGCCAAGCCTTGCTTGCCCACCTCAGGAATCATCTCACTGATGAGCATATCAACATACTCGCCTTGGCGGCCAGTGTATTCACGGCCCACGGCATGAGCTCCCAGGAAGGTGCTGACCACCTTGATGGGCGACGTCTCGCTGATGCGACGGATGACGCGCAACATCTTCAGCTCGTCCTCGGTGTTGAGGCCGTAGCCGCTCTTGATTTCGACGGCACCGGTACCCTTGGCGATGATTTCCCTCACGCGGCGCATGGCCTGACAGTAGAGTTCGTCCTCGCTCAAGAGGTGCAGACGGTCGGCCGAGTTGAGGATGCCGCCACCGCGACGAGCGATTTCGGCATAGGAGAGACCGCGGATTTTGTCGACAAACTCGCCTTCACGGCTGCCGGCATACACGATGTGGGTGTGGCTGTCACACCAGGAGGGCAGCACTGTGCCACCCTGGGCATCGATAACCTCCCAATCGTTCTCGGGCACGGGCATGGTTGCCATCTCGCCCCACGACTCGAAACGGTCGCCGTCAACGAGCAGCCAAGCGTTGCTGACGCAATTCAGCGTTGCCATCTCACTGCCTCGCAGGCAATGTTTCCTGTCGGAATCAATGCCTGCCAGACAAGCGATATTCTTAATCAATCTTTTCATTCTGCCAGAATGCGATTAGTCAATCTTGTTGTTCTGCAAGAACTCTACCGACTTGGCAATGTGCGGATACATGGGCTGGTCCTCGTTAACGAAGGGAACCACCTTGCGGTAGTCGGCGAAGACATGCTCGAGGATGGCCGACGACTTGAGCGGACGGCGGAACTCCAGCGCCTGGGCGGCGTTGAATAACTCGATGGCCAGCACGCGCTCGGTGTTCTCAACGACCTTGCAGAGCTTCACACCAGCGTTGGCACCCATGCTCACGTGGTCTTCCTGACCCTGCGAGGTGGGGATGGTGTCGGCCGACGAAGGCATACACAGCGTCTTACTCTGGCTGGCGATGGCAGCTGCGGTGTACTGCGGAATCATGAAACCGCTGTTCACACCGGGCTGGGCCACGAGGAAGCTGGGCAGGTCACGGGTGCCGGACACGAGTTTGTAGGTGCGGCGCTCCGAGATGTTGCTCAGTTCGGCCATGGCGATGCACAGGAAGTCCATGGGCATGGCGATGGGCTCACCATGGAAGTTGCCGGCCGAGATGATGAGGTCCTCATCGGGGCAAACGGTGGGATTGTCGGTCGCCGAGTTGATTTCGGTGTCGATGACTGAACCGACGTAGCGGATGGTATCTTTCACCGAACCGTGAACCTGCGGGATGCAGCGGAACGAGTAGGGATCCTGCACGTTGACCTTGGGTTGCTTGATCAACTCGCTGCCGTCAAGCAGTTCGCGCATGCGGGCTGCCGTCTCAATCTGGCCTTGGTGGGGACGCACGGCATGCACAGCGTGGGTGAACGGCTCAATGCGGCCGTCGTAAGCCTCCAGCGAGATGGCGGCGATGACGTCGGCCCACTTGCTCAGGCGCTCGGCCTTGATGAGAGCCCACACGGCGTGAGCGCTCATGTTCTGGGTGCCGTTAAGCAGTGCCAGGCCTTCCTTGGAACCCAACTTGACAGGTTCCCAGCCCATCTTCTTGCAGATGTCGGCACCACTCATGCGTTCGCCCTTGTATTCCACCTCTCCCAGGCCCACGATGGGCAGGCACAGGTGAGCCAGCGGCACGAGGTCGCCCGAAGCACCTACCGAACCCTGCTTGTAAACCACGGGATAAACATCGTTGTTGAACAGGTCGATGAGCCTCTCGACGGTGTCGAGTTTAACGCCCGAGTAGCCGTAGGACAAGGACTGCACCTTCAACAGAATCATGATCTTGACGATGTCGTTGGGCACGCGTTCGCCCACGCCGCAGGCGTGAGACATCATCAGGTTAATCTGCAGCTGTGACAGTTGGTCGTTGCTGATGGAGATTTTGCACAGTGAGCCGAAACCCGTGGTCACGCCATAGATGGGTTTCTCGCTCTCGGCAATCTTCTTGTCGAGGTATTCGCGGCAGTGGGTGATGCGCTTGATGGCATCGGCACTGAGTTTGAGCGTATGATGGCCTTCAATGATCTCGGCGATCTTCTGGACCGTGAGATGCTCGGCACTGATTTGATGTGTCATATGAATGAATTGAGATTATTAGGTTGTTCAATTGTTTAGAAAATGGTCACGGCATTGTCGATCACGTCATCATCAACCAGGTTAGGCATGGTGACGGTCAACTCGGGCGTGCGCTCCATTTCGCGCTTGATGGCGTCCATCGAGCCCTTGTTGCGTGCCCAGCTGCGACGGGCGATACCATTGTTCACGTCCCAGAAGAGCATCTCGCGGATGTGGCGTGCTGAATCCTCGCTGCCGTCGATGGCCATACCGAAGCCGCCATTGATGACTTCGCCCCAGCCGACACCACCGCCGTTGTGGATGCTTACCCACGTAGCACCGCGGAAGGAGTCACCAATCACATTCTGCACAGCCATGTCGGCGCAGAACTGCGAACCGTCATAGATGTTGCTCGTCTCACGGAAGGGTGAGTCGGTACCCGACACGTCGTGGTGGTCACGACCGAGCACCACGGGAGCACTCAGCTCACCACTGCGGATGGCATCGTTGAATGCCAAGGCAATCTTGGCGCGACCCTCGGCATCGGCATACAGGATACGGGCCTGTGAACCCACAACCAGGTGGTTGGGGCCAGCCTCCTTAATCCAGTGGATGTTGTCGTCCATCTGGCCCTGGATGTCCTCGGGAGCATCTTTGCGGATTTCCTCAAGCACTTGAGCGGCCAGGCGGTCGGTAGTCTCCAGATCCTTGGGGTCACCAGAGGTGCAAACCCAGCGGAAGGGACCGAAGCCGTAGTCAAAGAACATCGGGCCCATGATATCCTGCACGTAGGACGGATAGCGGAACTTGCCGTCGGCCGTCATGATGTCGGCACCGGCACGGCTCGACTCGAGCAGGAAGGCGTTGCCATAGTCAAAGAAGTACATGCCCTTGTCGGCCAACTTGTTGATGGCGGCGCACTGGCGGCGCAACGACTCACGGACACACTCCTTGAACTTGTCGGGATCCTCGGCCATCATCTGCTTGCTCTCCTCGAGGGTAAGGCCCACGGGATAGTAGCCGCCAGCCCAGGGATTGTGCAGCGACGTCTGGTCACTACCCAGGTCAACGTGCATATCCTCGGCAGCGAGGCGCTCCCACAGGTCAACGACGTTGCCCACATAGGCCATCGAAACAGTCTTCTTGTCGGCCACAGCCTTGCGGATGGCGGGGATGAGTTCATCGAGGTTGTCGTGCAGCTCATCCACCCAACCTTGCTCGTAGCGTTTCTCGGCGGCGAGGGGGTTGATTTCGGCAGTCACGCTCACCACACCGGCGATGTTACCAGCCTTGGGCTGAGCACCCGACATACCACCCAAGCCAGCGGTCACGAACAGCATGCCGTGGATGTCGCCACCCTTCTGGCCGCGTTTCACGAGCTGCTTACGGGCAGCGTTGAGCACCGTGATGGTCGTGCCGTGCACGATACCCTGCGGGCCGATGTACATGTAGGAGCCTGCGGTCATCTGGCCATACTGGCTCACGCCCAGAGCATTGTCGCGCTCCCAGTCGTCGGGCTTGCTGTAGTTGGGGATGACCATACCGTTGGTGACCACCACGCGGGGCGCGTTCTTGTGTGAGGGGAACAGGCCCAGGGGGTGTCCCGAGTACATCACGAGCGTCTGCTCGTCGGTCATCTCGCTCAGGTACTTCATCACCAGGCGATACTGTGCCCAGTTCTGGAAGATGGCACCGTTGCCGCCGTAGATGATAAGCTCGTGGGGATGCTGTGCCACACGGGGATCCAGGTTGTTCTGAATCATCAGCATGATGGCGGCAGCCTGACGCGAGCGTGCGGGATACTCGTCGATGGGACGGGCGTACATCTCATATTTAGGACGGTAGCGGTACATATAGATGCGGCCATATTTCTTCAACTCCTCGGCAAACTCGGGTGCCAGAGCGGCATGGAGATGCTTGGGGAAGTAGCGCAGGGCGTTCCTCAAGGCGAGCTTCTTCTGCTCAGGAGTGAGGATGTCTTTGCGCTTGGGCGCATGGTTAATCTCGGTGTCGTAGGCCTGCAGTTCGGGCAGTTCCTCGGGGATACCACCGCGAATGTCGGCAATGAATTCTTCTTTGGTCATATTATTATAGTTTTAGTTATTCTCTAAACCCTAAACTCTAAACTCTAAACTAAGCCGAAGGCTTATTTAATCTTCTCCTCGACCATAGCGGTGATCTCGGCTTCCTCGGCGTTAGCCTTGGCAACCAGTTCGTTGGCCTCGGCGATGAGTTTCTCGGCCACGGCACGGTCGGTCAGGCTCGAAGCGTTGATTTTCACGTTCATGCCGGCACCGATGACGGCGGCACGTGCAGCGAGGGCTCCCACGCCAGCGTCGGTAACGCTGTTGGGGTTACCGGTCTCGACCATGGCACGGCAGATTTCGAACGTCTTGAACGAGGCCTTCATCGTGCGCAGGGGCACCTGGGTGGCATAGAGCGTGGCATCCTGGATGGCGGCGGTGCGGGCAGCCTTGTCCTCCTCGGTCTTCTTGGGCATGCCGAAGGCGGCCATGATCCTGTTGAAGGCGTCGGTGTCCTCGTCAACGAGGTGCAGCAGCTCGACCTTGAGCGCCTGACCCTTGTCGGCCCACACGCTGAACTCGTTCCAGCGGTCGTCCCAACCGGGCTTGTGGCTCGACAGGTTAGCGACCATCGTGCCCAGCGATGCGGCCAGGGCACCCATGTAGGCGCTGATGGAGCCGCCGCCAGGAGCGGGTGATTCGCGCGAGGTCTCGTCGGCAAAACCGGTCACGGTGAGGTCCACCAGGCGGTTGTTGGTCTTATTGTCGGCCTCGAGCATGAACTCGATGACCTTCTCGTTGGGGTCGAACGGTTTCAGGTCGTCCAGGCCCATCGAGTGGATGGCAATGTTGATGATGTCCTCCTCGGGGATACCCGTCGAGCGCTGTTGCTTCTCCAGGAAGTACTTGCCGGCCTCGATGAGGCAACGCTTGGGCATGAGGCCCACGATTTCGGTACCCGTCACGCGGATGCCGCGGTTCTGTGCGCAGCGGCAAACTTCGTCAAAGGCCACGTGCAGCGGCGTCACGTTGATGTTGGTGATGTTCATCGACACCTGGGCAATCTTGTACTCGTCGATGTACCAGCCGATGGCCTTGGTGCCCTTGAGGGTACCGGGCTTCATCACGTTGTTGCCGTTCTCGTCCTTGACAATCTTGCCGGTGATGGGGTTGCCCTCACGCACGGGACGGCCCTTCTCACGCACGTCAAAGGCGATGGCGTTGGCCCTGCGGGTCGAGGTGGTGTTCAGGTTGTAGTTCACGGCGATGAGGAAGTCGCGGGCACCAACGGCGGTGCAGCCCGTGCGGGCAACGCCCTCGTCGAAGGGGCGGTCGCCGAAGTCAGGACCCTTCTCGGTGTTCATCTTCTCGGGCAGTGCCTCGTATTCGCCGGCACGGCACACGGCCAGGTTCTGGCGGCCGGGCTTCATGGCAGCAGCCTCATAGCAGTAGCAGGGGATATTGTGTTCGCGGGCAATGCGCTCGGCCAGTTTGTGGGCCAGTTCGGCACACTCCTCGAGGGTGATGCCGGCCACGGGGATGAGGGGGCACACGTCGGTGGCACCCATACGCGGGTGGGCACCATGGTGACCACGCATGTCGATGAGCTGACCAGCCTTGCCGACGGCCTGGAAAGCGGCCTCAAGCACGGCGTCGGGTTCACCCACGAAGGTCACAACCGTACGGTTGGTGGCCTCGCCCGGGTCCACGTCGAGCAGTTTCACGCCCTTGACACGTTCAATCTCATCGGTGATTTGTTTGATAATGGCCATATTGCGTCCCTCACTGAAGTTAGGCACGCACTCCACGATTTTCTTCTCCATACTCATTGATAATCAGTAGTTTAAGTTGTTATTTTATGTTAGTAGGTTAATTTTGCAACAAAATTAGTGCTTTATCCGCGACTGAACAAGAATTGAATGTTTTTTTTATGTTATCATCCCTTAAAAACCAGTGGAGCCTCGGCGGTTTTAACTGCCGAGGCTGCCATATACAGAATGCTTAACAATTTATTTCTCGTGAAGCCACAGGGAGTTGACTTTGTTGCGGATGGCGATGATGTTGCCTGCCGTGATGGCGCCCATGATGAGCAGACCCACGACAATGGCAAGCCAAACGCTCGACCCGTTGACCCCGAAGGCGCGTATCATGTCCATGTAGGCCATGCGGCCGCAGAGCATGAGCACGATGGCGAGAACGAGGACGATGGCGTTAAGGCCCAGGACCAGCATGATGTAGTGCCGTGAGACCTGATTGGGCGAGTAGCCCAACAGCAGCAGGTCCTGAATCTTCTGGGTGTTCTTCTGCAACAACAGATAAATGCTCAACATGAGGACGAAGAACGACAACAGGCTGATGAGAATGCCCACAGCGATGACGATGCCGCTGATAACGGTCAGGAAGTAGTTGGCCTTGCTCGACGACATCTTGTCACCGGCCACCTCATAGTGGTGCTCTTCCATATACTGCTCGATTTTCACGTCTCCGGGACGGCTCACCTCGACGATGAGTCGCTGTGGTTGCTGTTTTTCCCCTAATCCGTAGCGCTGATTGGCCCATTCCATGAATTCCTGAGGCACGATGACGGTGTTCAGGCGGTTAGAGAAGCCGACGATGTGTCCGGGCATATCATCACGAATGCCATTGCCGCTCAAGGTGAACTCCAGCGGAATTGTCTCGGCTTGACCCTCGCTGATGCGCGGCATGCCTTGGGTGGTGGCAAAGCCGAAGTTGTAGAGTGACAGGTAGTCGCGCGAGATGATGATGGGCACCACGGGACGGGTGGGGGAGAAACCCCACTCACTGGGGTCGATATCGATGAATTCATCGGGGATGGACTCAAAGAAGAACTGCGTGTGCATGGCGTGTCCGCCGCCCACGCCCAGGCGTGCGTCGATAGCGTAATCGCTGTTGAGGAATCGGCCCACCTGTCGGCACCAGGGTTGCGCTTCCAGGTCGCTGATGTCTTCTTCACTGAACTCGCTGCTGTTGCCCATCAACGCTCCCGCGCCGGTCACGGTGCGTGTGATGATGAGGTAATCCTTGCGGATAAAGCTTTCCTCGTCGTTGAATACGGGAAGCACGTCGCGGTAGAACTGAACCGCCAGCAACACGATGGTCAAGCCGATGAGGTTGGCGATGGCGAAGCCGATGAGCTGTCCCTTGCTGATGTGCTGCCGCAGCAGTTTCCAGATGATATCTTTCATTGTCTTTTTTGATTTCAGTGATTAGGGACCTTAAGGTCCTTTGGGTCTTTAAAGTCTATAGGTTAAAAGTGAAATCCACGTCCATCTGCAAGTGGTTGCCCACCGAGGTGGCGATGATACCTGCTCCCTGACGGGCGGCCTCGTCGGTGATGATGCCGGCGACGATGCGGTTGTTCTCCTCATCGAGGTGGCTCACCGGCTCATCGAGCATGATGAAGTCATAGGGTTGACACAACGTGCGGATGATGGCCACGCGCTGCTGCTGGCCGATGGAGAGTTTGCTGGCCAGACTGTCCACCTTGTCGGGAATGCCCAGTAGCTCGAACAGTTTCAGGATTTCGTCGCGGCTCTTGAACGCAGTTAGCCTGTTTTTCAGTTCCACGTTCTCCATCGCCGTGAGTTCGCCGAACAGGCGCATGTCCTGCGGCAGGTAGGCGATGTGTCGCTGGCGGATGTCACACCACTGGTCAATGCTCAGGGTCAGGATGTCGGTGCCATCAAAGGTGATGAGGCCGCTGTAGTCCTGGCGGTAGCCGTAGATGTAGCTGCACATCGACGACTTGCCCGTGCCACTCTCGGCGCTGATGAGGTAGCGCTTGCCGCGTTCCAGCACGATATCCTGTTGCCACACGTCGCTGTGGATGCCGTCATGTCCGGCAAACACGCGGGGCAGGGTGTTATTTAATGCGATTTGTTTCATATAGGTTTTATTTTCTGTATCGTTGTTCCAGATCGTCTAGATTTTCTAGATGGTCTAGGAGGAGCTAATGCACTTTCTCACAGTCGTTACTGCCGCGGTAGGGCTCGACGTGAATGTTGGTCATCACTTCGCCCAAGGCTTCGCTCAACCGATGCTCGATACCTCGGGTAATCTCGTGGGAACGTGTCACGGTGAGGTCGCCGTCCACCTTGATGTGCATGTCCACCACCCGCAGGTTGCCGTTGCGGCGCGTGCGCAGGTTGTGGAAAGCCCTCACGCCGTCGGTGTTGGTGACAATGTCGGCAATCTTGTCCTGTTCCTCTTTGGGTAACGAGGCCTCGAGCAGTTCCTCGACGGCAGGACGTCCCAAGCGATAGGCCAGGACCAGGATGAGGATGCTCACGGCAACAGCCGCTATCGGGTCCAGCACGCGCCATCGTTCTCCCAGGAACATCGCGCCAGCCACACCCAGCAGTGTCGCTGCTGTCGACAGGGCGTCGGCTCGATGGTGCCACGCGTAGGCCTTGAGGGCATTGCTTCCCGTGTGGCGTCCCTTGATTCGCGTGTAGTGGTACAGGCCTTCCTTGACAATCACGGCGACGATGCCCACGATAAGGGCGATGTTGTGTGGCCGTTCCAGCGTCTCGCCCTGAATGGCGGTCCACACGTCTTGCAGGCCCTCACTCATCAGCCCCAATGCTACCACAACCAGAATGAGGCTGATCAAGAAGGCCGCCAGGGTCTCATATTTTCCCCTGCCGTAGCGGTATCGCTCGTCAACGCCCTTGCCCGACAGCCTCACCATGGCATAGACCAGGGCATCGGTGACCGTGTCACTGATGCTGTGGATGCCGTCAGCGAGGATGGCACTCGAGTGTCCGAAGATACCCGATGCGATTTTCACTGCCGAGAGGCACACATCGCTGGTCATACCCACCAGTGTGCAACGTTTTTCCTCACGGTTTCGCTGCGAGGAAGGGATGTTGATGTGCTGCGGATCATTCATTGTGTTGAAATGCTTGTTGCGCCACAAAATTACATATTATCTGGCTAAAACGGCTCAACGATTAACTTAATTTACACATTATAATTAAATAATGATGATGATTTGGCTGGATGACAAGTGGCATTTGTCAACGGTTGTAAGCCATTTTGACGCTTTTTATCTTGTTTGGTTGGCATTTTGCTTGATTATTCGGTATGTTAAATGATTTTAATAATAATTATGTAAAAAATGTTTGCAGGGTATTAATGAAGTTGTAAATTTGCATGCTCATTTTGAATCAACATTTAAACTATTATATAATATCTTTTTAATACCAAATCATTTATGAAGAAATTCCTTCTGATGTTGGCGGTCGCCGCGGTGGCGCTGTCAATGGGTGCTGCGCCTGTCGATCAAATGACGGCTCAGCACAAGGCAAAGCAGTTCCTGGCTAGCGGGCTGTATGCCGGTAAAATTATGGCTTCTTCGGCCGAGAATCCTGTCCTGGTGAAAACCGAGATGGGTAACAAGGTGAATCAGCCTGCGCTTTACATTTACAACACTGCAACCACGTTTATTGTTGTGGCAGGTGATGACCGTGCCGAAGAAATCCTCATGGTCGGTGACAGCCCCCTGACTGATATCAACAACTTGCCTCTTGGCTTGCAGGATATGCTTAGCCAGTACAGGAATGAGATTTCCTTCCTTCAAGAGCATCCCGACTTGAAGGTGGATCCGATTGTCAGTCCCCGTAACACACCGTCGTTGCGCGCCGTTACCTATGGCCCGCTGCTGACCTGTAACTGGGACCAGGAGGCCCCCTTCAACAACCAGTGCAAGTTCACCTACAACAACAGGACCTACACCTGCCTGACAGGTTGCCCCGCCACCTCGGCCTCGCAGGTAATGTATTACTGGAAGTATCCGACTCAAGAAACAGGAACTGTTCCCGCTTACACGGGAACGCTCAATACCAGTAGCACCAACAACTCCAACTACGATGTGGACTACACCTACGCTGAATTGCCCTCTGTCACTTTTGACTGGGCCAATATGAAAAACAGCTATAGTAGCTATAGCACTGCTCAAGGCAATGCCGTGGCAACGCTGATGCGCTACGTCGGTCAGGCCGAGAAGATGGGCTACGGTGTAGGTGCCAGTGGTATCAGTGCTTATGATGCCGCGAATATTGTCTCGATGTTCAAGCGCTTCGGTTATAATTCCAGTACGGTCCGCTTGGTAAGGAAGGTCAGTTTGAACACTGGCAGCCAAATATTCACCGATGCTGAGTGGGCTGCCATGATTCAGGAGGAGATGGCTGCCGGACGCCCCATCGTGTTCATGGCTATTGACAGCAGCTCGGGTGGCCACGCCTTCAATGTTGACGGTTATCGTGACAGTGACAACAAGTACCATTGCAACTTCGGTTGGAGTGGAGACGGCAACGCCTGGTGTGCCTTGAACGCATTCGGTTATAGCCTTGGATGGCAGAGTGCGACTTTCAACGAGTATCAGCAGATGGTTATCGGTATCGCACCTACTGGCCAAGACACACCCACTCCCGATCCCGTGCTGACTGTAACTCCCACCACGTTGAGCTTCACTGGTGAGACCGGTTCGACCTACACCCAGACCTTTACCGTGACCGGTACCGACCTCCAGGGTAATGTGACGCTGACCGTTGGCGGTACCAACCCCAGCTATTACAGCGTGTCTCCTTCTACGCTTACCGCAGCCCAGGCTCAAGCCGGTGCCACTGTTACCGTGACTTATAACCCCACCGTGTCAGGAACGACTTCGGCCACGGTGACTGTAGCCAGCGCCAATGCCGTTAGCAAGACCGTGAACTTGTCGGGTACCGCCACCACGGTTCGCAAAATCACTGTCGACCCCACCGAGCTTGAATTCTCGACCGAGGTAGGCACTCCCGTGAGCAAGACCTTCCGCCTCAAGGGTGTTAGCCTGACTAATGCCGTCATGTTGAGTGTCAGTGGCACAGGCTTCTCCATCAATAAGACCAATGTGACCAAGACCGCTGCCAACAACGGTATCGACGTCACTGTGACGTTCTCTCCCTCGGCTTCAGGTACCTACTCGGGTGCTGTGACCCTTAGCAGCACCGGTGTTGAGACCGTTACGCTGCCCTTGACCGGAACAGCAAGCTCTGCTCCCGTCATCACTGCCAATCCCACTTCGCTGAACTTCTCGACCACCGTCGGTAATGCTGTCACCAAGACCTTCACCGTCACTGGTACTGACCTCACGGGTAATGTGTCGCTGGCAGTGAGTGGTGCAGGCTACACAATCAACAAGACCAACATCACCAAGGCCGAGGCTGCCAACGGAGCCACCGTCACGGTAACCTATAATCCCACCGCCAGTGGTTCACATGCAGGCACTGTCACGCTCACCAGCGAGGGTGCCCAGCCCGTGACCGTTAACCTGAGCGGTACTGCAACCACGATTCCCGCGCTTAATGTGAATCCGACATCGTTGAGCATGAATGCCGTTGTCGGCACTCCCGTGACCAAGACGTTCACCGTCACCGGTTCTAACCTGACCAATGGCGTGACCCTGGCCGTGAGTGGCACGGGCTTCGCTATCGACAAGACCAATATCACGCAGTCGGCTGCCGCCAATGGCGCTACCGTCACCGTGACCTACAATCCGACTGCCGCCGGTAACCATACTGGCACCGTTACCGTGAACAGCAATGGCGCTCAGACGGTGACCGTTGCCCTGAGTGGTACTGCCACCGATCCGGTCCGCGCCATCAACGTCAATCCCACTTCCCTCAACCTGACGGCACTGACGGGCGAGACCGCCACTGCGACCTTCACCGTCAGCGGTGAAAACCTTAACGGCAACTTGACCCTGTCGTTGACCGGAGGTAATGGCGTTTACAGCATCAGCCCGACGACAATCAGCGCCGCCGATGCTATGGCCGGAAATGTTCCTGTCACTGTGACTTATGCTCCCACTGCCTATGGCGTCCAGAACGCTGTCGTTAACATCAGTGGCGGTGGAGCACCTGCTGCTTCGGTTGCCCTGTACGGCACTGCCACCCTGGCCAAGTTCGCTCCCGTGATGCTGCCCGCTATCGAGCAGTACATCGGCCTGACCAAGTTCCGTGCCGACTGGACCGACGAGACGCCCGATGCTAACGTGGACAGCTACACTCTCGAAGTGACTTCCAAGCCCACTGAAATTCCTGTTGCGCTCCTTGGCACCCTTGACGGTACCGTCTATACCGGCAGCTATGTCGACATCACCCTGTCTGCTCCTTGGGGCGGCCAGAGCGTGCGTGGCGGCAATAACGCAGTCTATGTCAAGAACAATTACAACGGTGTTGCTCAAGGTAATATCACCTTCACCATTCCTGAGGGTTACAACAATGCTCCCTTCACGGTGAAGATTACCACCGTCACCGGCAACTATGGCACCGGTAACGTGACCGTCTCCACGCCGCAGACTGCAGCTGTGGGCTACAACTTCCCGTCCGGACAGACTCACTCCTGGCTGGTAACCGCAAGTGCTGGTGAGAAGATCACCATCACCACTACCGACAACAGCTACTCGCCCGATATCAGCCGCATCGAGGTGTACAGTGGTGACGCCACTGCCTCCGCAATGTTGCTGGCCGCTGTTGAGACCGGCGATGAGAACAGCCGCACGATCACTGGCATCACCGACAAGTTCTACACCGTTGAGAACCTGGCTGCCGAGGGTTCCTTCCTTTACAGGGTTAAGGTCAAGTACATCGATGGCACCGAGAGCGACTGGAGCAATGTCGAGGAGGTTACCCTGTTTGGTCCCGTTTATCAGCCCGGTGACGTGAACCACGACGGCTACGTGAACATCACCGACGTCAGCCTGCTCATCAGCTACATCCTCAACGATGCGGGTGACATCTTCTTGGATTGCGCCGACTACAACGGCGAAGATGGTGTGAACATCTCTGATGTCATGGATATGATCAACTTTATTGTAAACTCGCGTTAAGAGAACAGCAATCAAGCGAAGTCGCACTGAAAGCGACGTTGAATAATCAGTTTGGGGCATCCCTTGGGGGTGCCCCAAATTGTTCGTTGTTGTCACGGTTTAAGCCAGTGACGGGATCCTTTTTTAAAATAAAAATGATTGCCGCTTGCTTTTCTGCAGCATTGCTTTCATGAGAAATTGGTACGGGTTGTCAATTTTTTATAACAAAAATGAAGAAAGATTTGGAATATTGCTATTAACTATCGTATCTTTGCAACCGTAAAATAAAATCAAAGCATATTACTTTAAACATTTATATTATTTTTGATTAACCAAAATTCGCGTATGAAAAAATTTTTGTTACTGCTGACAGCTGCAGTTGCAGCTATGTCATTGTCGGCAGCGCCTGTTGATCCAGCGCTAGCCATGAAAAAAGCCCAAAAATTCTTGGCTGAGAATTATGCCGGTAAAATCATGGCTCCGGGTGCCCTGAATCCTGTCTTGTTGAGGGCAGAGATGGGTAATTCGAAGCTCGAGCCGGTTTATTACATTTACAACACATCTACCACTTTCCTGGTTGTGGCCGGCGATGACCGTGCCGAGGAAATCCTGATGGTGGGTGACAATCCCCTCCCGGACATCAACAACCTGCCGCTCGGTATGCAGGATATGTTGGCGCTCTACAAAAACGAGATTTCCTATCTCCAGGAGCATCCCGACCTCAAGGTGAATCCGTTGCCCTCACCCAAGAACACGCCCGCCCTTAAGGCTGTGACGATCAATCCCATGTTGACCTGTAACTGGGACCAGGATGCACCCTATTGGGATCAGTGCAAGTTCACCTACAACAACAGGACTTATCAGTGCTATACCGGCTGTCCTGCCACCTCGGCTTCGATGGTGCTCTACTTCTGGAAATATCCTGCCTCGGTTGACGCACTCCCCTCCTACACGGCCTCTTTGGACCTGAGTTATTATCAGTCAGTGACCTATACCTATCCCGCATTGCCGGCTGTAACTTTTGACTGGGCCAACATGAAGGATAACTATAACAGTTACAACAGTGCCCAAGGTGCAGCCGTTGCTACGCTGATGCGCTATGTGGGCCAGGCCGAGGGCATGATGTACGGCACCGCTTCTGCTGGCGGTAGCGGTATCTATGTGGACGAGAACTACAAGATTGCCGACATGTTCAAGTTGTTCGGTTACAAGTCCACCGCAAGAAATGCCAAGAAGTCCGGCTACTCAGAGGCTAACTGGGCTGCTCTGATTCAGGGTGAGCTTATCGCTGGCCGTCCTCTCGTTTACTGCGCCGTTTCATCCAGCGAAGGCGGCCATGCCTTCAACGTCGATGGTTATCGCGACAGCGACAACAAGTATCACGTCAATTGGGGTTGGAGTGGTGCCGGCAATTCCTGGTTTGCCATGAACTCCTTCAATGATGGTTCCGGCACTTTCAACCAGAGCCAGCAGGCTATCGTCGGTGTTGAGCCTCCCACCGTTCCTGTGATTAACCCCACGCTGAACGTCAATCCCAACTCGCTGTCCTTTACCGGATGCCAGACGGGTCAGACCTATACCCAGACCTTCACCGTAACCGGTACCGATCTGTCGAATAATGTGACCATCTCATCCAACAACAGCGTTTACACGGTATCGCCTGCTACGCTCACCGCAGCCCAGGCTATGGCAGGTGCCACTGTCACCGTGACCTACAAGCCCACTTCAGCAGGTACTCAGACCGGCAAGATCACCGTGGCCTGCTCGGGTGCTGAGAGCAAGACTGTCAACCTGACCGGTACTGCCACCACGCCTCGTGCCATCACTGTCGATCCTGCTACATTGAATATGACTACCAGTGTCGGCAGTACTAAGACCGCAACCTTCACTGTGACCGGTATTAACCTGACCAGCAGTATATACTTGACCTGCAATGGCCAGTTCTTCTCGATTGACAGGAGCAATATCACCAGGAGCGCTGCAAGCAACGGTGTCGATGTAACTGTGACCTACAGGCCCACCGTCGCAGGCACTCACACGGGTACCGTAACCTTGACCAGCAATGGCGTTCAGGATGTCACCGTTACCCTAAATGGCCAGGCCACCCTTGAGACATATGCTCCCGTGATGCTGCCCGCCAATGAGGAATATATCGACTTGACCAAGTTCCGTGCCGACTGGACCGACCAGACTCCTGCCGCTAATGTGACCAGCTATACCCTTGAGGTAACGCCCAAGATGGTTGTGCCCGAACTTATCGGCTCGATTGCCGGAACCGACTTCACCGGCAGCAGCACCGGTTATTACGAGATCACGTTGCCTGCTCCTTGGGGCGGACAGAACGTGCGTGGCGGTCTCAACTCGATCATCTACTTCAGGAACAATTACAACAACGATGGCAACTATGGTAACATCACCTTCACCGTTCCTGAGGGTTACAGCAACGCTCCCTTCACGATGAAGATCACCACTGCCAATACCAACGACGGTGCCGGTAATCTGGCTGTCTCCACGCCGCAGACCGCTGCAGTTAACCACAACTTCACTAAGAACTCAACTCATTCTTGGCTGGTAACTGCAAGCGCAGGTGAGAAGATCACCATCACCACGACCGATGCTAACTACTCACCCGATATCGCCCGCATCGAGGTTTACACTGGTGACGCTACCACCGCTCTGTTGAGAGCCGTTGAGACCGGCAATGAGAACAACCGCACCATTACCGGTATCACCAACAAGTTCTACACTGTTGAGAACCTGGCAGCCGAGGGCACCTTCCTCTACAGGGTTAAGGCGTTGTACATCGACGGCACCGAGAGTGCTTGGAGTAACCTCGAGGAAGTTACGTTGTTCGAGAAGCTTCCCGCTTATCAGCCTGGTGACGTGAACCACGATGGCTTCGTGAACATTACCGACGTCAGCCTGCTCATCAGCTACATTCTCAATGATGAGGGTGACATCTTCTTGGATTGCGCCGACTACAATGGCGACACCGAGATCAACGTCAGCGACGTCATGGATATGATCACGATGATTCTCAACACACGTTAAGAGAATAGTAATCCTGCAAAGTCGCGCTTTAAGCGCCGCTGAATAATCTGTTTGGGGCATCCCTCGCTCGAGGGGTGCCCCAAACTGTTTGTTGAGGTCACCAGCCTGCATGATGCCCCGATACTTCTTAAAAGAGTCAGGCCTGATTACCTTTAGCGTTTTTGCATGTTGTATTTTACTTTGAGATTCGTGCCATATATTGATTTTTTATAATAAATTCTAATAATTGTTTGGAATATTACTATTAATTATCGTATATTTGCGGCGGCGAAAAATCAAGACATATACTTTAAGCATCATTATAAATTAATACCAAATTCGCTTATGAAAAAGTTTTTGTTACTGCTGACTGCCGCAGTTGCGGCTATGTCATTGTGGGCAGCCCCTGTGGATCAGGCAGCCGCCATGCAAAAGGCCAAAAGTTTCTTGGCTAACAATCTTTATGCTGGCAGAATCATGGCTCCAGCAGCCTTGAACCCCGTCCTGCTGAAGGCCGAGGTGGGTAATCCCAAACTCAACCAGCCGGTGTACTACATTTATAACACCTCTACCACATTCCTTGTTGTGGCTGGTGATGACCGTGCCGAGGAAATCCTCATGGTCGGTGACCGCCCCTTGAGGGACATTAACGACCTGCCGCTCGGTCTGCAAGACATGCTCGGACAGTACAAGCAGGAGATAACCTTCCTGCAGGAGAATCCTGATGTGAAGGTGAATCCCATCGTCAGCCCGAAAAACACGCCTTCATTGCGCGCAACGACTGTAGGCCCGTTCTTGACCTGTAACTGGGACCAGGAGGCTCCTTACTACAACCAGTGCAAATTCACCTATAACGCCACATCTTATCAGTGCTTGACGGGCTGCCCGGCAACATCGGCTTCGATGGTGCTCTACTTCTGGAAGTATCCGACAGGCCCCACCGGAACGGTTCCTTCCTATACCGATTACCTTGACATCTCATCATCGGCTTACTCAACCAATTATAAGACCTTTACCTATTCATCTTTGCCCTCAACCACGTTTGACTGGGATAACATGCTGGATAACTATACTTCGGGCAGCTATACCACCGAGCAAGGCAACGCAGTGGCAACGCTGATGCGTTATGTGGGTCAGGCCGAGAAAATGACATATGGTCGTTCAGGTAGTGGCATCAGTGTCGATGCCGCTCAAAATGTGGTTGACATGTTCGTCCGTTTCGGATACGATTCTAACACAACCCGCCTTGTGAAGCAGTATCAGTCGATGGACAATAGTGGTAACCAGTCGGGACAAATCTATACCGATGCCCAGTGGGCAAGCATGCTTCAAGAGGAGATGTTGGCTGGCCGTCCCATCGTGTTCATGGCTGTTAGTACCAGTGCCGGTGGCCATGCCTTCAACGTCGACGGTTACCGCGACAGCGATAACAAGTATCACTGTAACTTTGGTTGGAGTGGAGACGGCAATGCCTGGTGTGCATTGAACTCCTTTGGCTATTCCAGTGGTTGGACCTCCTATAACTTCAATGTTTATCAGCAGATGGTAATCGGTATCCAGCCCCCCAGCGGCCAAGTCACCACTCCCGAGCTGACTGTCAATCCCACCTCGCTGTCCTTCACCGGAAGCCAAGTGGGTCAGACCTATACCAAGACCTTTACCGTAACCGGTACCGACTTGACGGGCAACGTGACCATCTCGTCGAGCAACAGCGTTTACACGGTTTCTCCTGCTACACTCACCGCAGCCCAGGCTCAGGCCGGTGCCACCGTCACCGTGACCTACAAGCCCACTACCGCTGGCACCCAAACGGCCAATATCACCGTGGCAAGCTCAGGTGCCGAGAGTAAGACGGTTACCGTATCGGGTACTGCCACCACTGTTCCCACGATCAACGTCAATCCCGCTACGGTGAACATGAACACCACCGTAGGCACTCCCGTGACCGCCACCTTCACCGTGACTGGCGCTAACCTGACCAATGCCGTTTACCTGACCTGCAACGGCCAGTTCTTCTCGATTGACAAGACCAATATCACCAAGAATGCTGCCAATTCGGGAGTGACCGTCACCGTGACCTACAATCCCACAACTTATGGCAACCACACGGGTACCGTGACCTTGACCAGCAGTGGCGCTCAGAATGCCACCGTTACCCTGAAAGGTACCGCCAATATTGTCGCCTCGGCGCCCGTGATGCTGCCCGCTGTCGAGCAGTACATCGACCAGACCAAGTTCCGTGCCGACTGGACCGACGAGACGCCTGCCGCTAACGTGACCAGTTACACCCTTGAGGTGACGCCCAAGGTGGTAGTGCCCGAACTTATCGGCTCGCTTGTCGGAACAGACTTCACCGGCAGCAGCACCGGTTATTACGACATCACTTTGCCTGCTCCTTGGGGCGGACAGAACGTGCGTGGTGGTCTCAACTCAATCATCTACTTCAGGAACAACTACAACAACGATGGCAGCTATGGCAACATCACCTTCACCGTTCCTGAGGGTTACAGCAACGCTACCTTCACGATGAAGATTACCACTGCCAACAGCAATGACGGTGCCGGTAATCTGGCTGTCTCCACGCCGCAGACCGCTTCTGTCAACCACAACTTCACCAAGAACACGACCTATTCATGGCTCGTAACGGCAAGTGCAGGTGAGAAGATCACCATCACCACGACCGATGCTAACTACTCGCCCGATATTTCCCGCATCGAGGTTTACACGGGCGACGCTTCGACCGCCCTGCTCAAGGCCTTTGAGACCGGCGACGAGAACAGCCGCACGGTCACCGGTATCACCGACAAGTTCTACACCGTTGAGAACCTGGCAGCCGAGGGCACCTTCCTCTACAGGGTGAAGGCCTTGTACATCGACGGCACCGAGAGCGCTTGGAGTAATGTCGAGGAGGTAACCTTGTTTGAGAATACTCCCGCTTATCAGCCTGGTGACGTGAACCACGACGGCTTCGTGAACATCACCGACGTCAACTTGCTGATCAACTACATCCTCAATGATGGAGGTGACATCTTCTTGGATACCGCCGACTACAATGGCGACACCGAAGTCACCATCACCGATGCCATGGATATGATCACCTTTATTCTCAACAACCGTTAAGAGAAAGGTAATCAAGCGAAGTCGCGCTGTAAGCGCCGCTGAATAATCTGTTTGGGGCATCTCTCGCTCGAGAGGTGCCCCAAATGATTTGTTTCAGGCGGGCATCAGGCAATCGGTCGCCTTGCAAAAACCACGATTTGACCCGATACGGTTTTTTCGCTCTTCTTGCTTTTGCTTGGGACTTTCAGATTTTGTTCATTTTTTGTTACAAAACCCAAGAGTTGTTTGGAAAATTGCTGGTTTTTGTTGTATATTTGCGCACTTTTATATCAGAACATATAGCTTTAAACATATTTTATTTTAAACCAATTCGCTTATGAAAAAGTTCTTGTTACTGCTGACTGCCGCAGTTGCGGCACTGTCAATGTCGGCAGCCGATGTGTCCACTATGCAGGCACAGGCTGCTGCCAACGCGTTTCTTAACAAGCAAGTGGCCGCTGGTCGTCTTAAAGCCTCGGCTGCTTCCAATCTCCAGCTCGTCAAGGCTGAAAAATCGGTAGCCAAGCCCACGGCGGTGGACTACTACATCTTCAACTCAGCACAATCCTATGTTGTGGTTGCTGGTGATGACCTGGCTCCCCAGATTCTGATGTACGGTGAGGAGGGTTCTCTTGACATCAATAACATCCCCCCCGCCATGCAGTGGTTGCTCAACAAGTACAAATATCAGATTGACGGCCTCAAGGCTGGCACCATGGTGCCGCTTAAGCTTCCCAAGTTTGCCACCACACCCGTTGCGCCCCTGGTAACCGCCAATTGGGACCAGAGCGCACCCTACAATAACCAGTGCCCCTCCAGCGGCGGCAGGCACGCTGTTACCGGCTGCCCGGCCACCTCGCTGGCCATGTGCTACTACAAGTGGAAATGGCCCGATACCTATCCTGCAGTGGCTGCTCTCTCCAATACCGGTGGTCTCAGTGCCCCTGCGCTGCCTGAGCGTGAGGCCGACTGGGATAACATCATCGACGAGTACACCGGCCCCACCAACTACAACTCCACAGCCGAACAGAAGGACGCTGTGGCATGGCTGATGCGCTATGCGGGCCAGGCTATTCCCGACTATCAGTACAGCACCAGTGCCAGTGGTGCCAACGACCCCGAGATCTATCAGGGTTGCCTCAACATGGGCTACACCGATGCCCAGTACCTCCTGCTCACCGAGCTCGTGTCTTCGGGCTGGACCTACACCAATGGCCCGCAGCAATACACCGACGAGCAGTGGAACGAGTTTATGATGAACGAGCTGCAAAACGGTCGTCCCATCGAATATCTGGCCTATGATGTCAGCGGCGGCTACAGTGTTTCGGGCCACGCCTTCAACGTGTTTGGCTGCAACGCCGATGGCCAGTACTACGTGAACTGGGGATGGAGCGGCGACAGCAACGGCTATTGCACGCTGCACAACTTCACCACCGCCACAGGTGCCACAGGTCAGTCAGGTTCCTATGTCTTCAACTATGGCGAGGCCATGATTGTCGGCATCGAGCCTCCTGCCGGAGCACTCACCGATCCCAGAATCAAGGTTAACCCCAGCACGCTCACGATGAACACCATCGTGGGCAATCCTGTTACTGACACCTTCACCGTTACCGGTTACAACCTCACCGACAACATCGAGCTGGCCATCAGTGGTGATAATGCCTTCTCATTGAGCACTACCAGCATCAGTGCCGCTCAATCCGAGAACGGGGTGACCGTCACCGTGACCTATAATCCTGCCGCTGTCGGTGACAATGAGGCCACAATCACGTTGACCAGCAACGGCGCCGAGAATGTGATGGTGAAGGTTAACGGTACTGCCGACCTGGAGACCTACAATCCGGTGATGCTTGAGGCACGTGATGTTACCACCAGCTCGTTCACCGCTAACTGGACCGACGAGACTCCCGCCGAGAACGTGGAGAGTTACACCCTCTATGTGAGCGACAAGCCCTTCAAGCCCGCAGTTGCCCTGCTCGACTCTGTCGACTGGACTCAATCAAGCAACATTCCTGCCAACTGGACCTCCTACAATCTGCAGTATTTTGGTTCCAATAGTGCATCCTACTTGCTCTCTGGAGGCTATGTGCAGAGCTGTACTTATGACCTCACGGGCTATGACAAGATGACCGTTATGGTTTATGCCGAGGCTTATAACAGCAACAATACCCTCACCGTGACCACCAGTGTTGACAATAAAAACGTTTCTCTCGGCAACAACAGCCCGTTCACCTGGTACACCTTCGTTGTGAATTGCGCCAGCAGCGACTACATGAAGCTCACCTCCAGCGGTATGCCCGACATGAGGTACGTGAAGGTTTATGCCGGCGAACTGACCCCCGCGCAACTCAAGGCTTCGGAGACTGGCGATGATACCTATCGTGTCATCACCGGTATCACCGACAAGAGCTACACGGTTACCGGCCTCACTCCCGGTGGCACTTTCAACTACTATGTAGAGGCCAACTATATCAATGGCGCCACTGGCAGCAGCGAGGTTAAGCAAGTTACCCTCTTCGAGAGCACAGATCCCGCAATCATTGCCAAGCCTGTTTCGGTGGACATGGAAGCCAATGTCGGCGAGACTGTTTCCGCCACCTTCAATGTTTCGGGCGCTTACCTCGTTGGCGATGTTGCCCTTGAATTGAACGATGCTGACGGGGTGTTCAGCATCACGCCGACAACCATCAGCGCCGCCGACGCCATGAGTGGCATGGACGTTACCGTTACCTATACGCCCACGGCCCACGGCAATAACACTGCCACGATAACCCTGAGCAGTGCCGGTGCCGAGAACGCCAAGGTTACTCTGAACGGTACTGCCAACCTCATGAAGAATGCTCCTGTGATGCAGCCTGCTGATGAGCAGGGCATCGGCCTGACGAAGTTCCGTGCCGACTGGACTGACGAGACCCCCGAGGCCAATGTGTCCAGCTATACCCTTGAGGTGACTCCCAAGCCCACATTGATTCCTGTTGAGCTTATCGGCACCCTTGATGGCACCGTCTACACCGGCTCCTATGCCGACGTCACGCTGTCAGAGCCTTGGGGTGGCCAGTGCCTGCGTGGTGGCAATAACGCTATCTACTTCAGGAACAATTACGATGGCAATGGTCTCTACGGTAACATCACCTTCACCATTCCCGAGGGTTACTACAATGCTCCCTACACGATAAGGATTACCACATCGACCTCTTATGGCTCCGGTAACTTGACCGTCGCCACACCGCAGACTGAGGCTGTGGGCTATAGCTTCTCGTCAGGACAGACTCGCTCCTGGCTGGTAACCGCAAGCGCTGGTGAGAAGATTACCATCACCTCTACCGACAACAGCTACTCGCCCGATATCGCCCGCATCGAGGTGTACCTCGGTGACGCCACTGCCTCAGCCATGCTCAAGGCCGCTGTTGAGACCGGCGATGAGAACAGCCGCATGATTACCGACATCACCGAAAAGTTCTACACCGTTGAGAACCTGGCAGCCGAGGGCACCTTCCTCTACAGGGTTAAGGCCATGTACATCGACGGCACCGAGAGCGATTGGAGCAATGTCGAAGAGGTTACCTTGTTCGATTCCGGACATAAGCCCGGTGACGTGAACCATGACACCTTCGTGAACATCTCCGACGTCAGTGCGCTTATCAGCTACATCCTCAACGAGGATGGCGACATCTGCCTGGATTGCGCCGACTTTAATGGCGATCACGTTGTGAACATCTCTGATGTCATGGATATGATCACCTTGATTCTCAACCGTTAAGAGAGTAGTGATCAGGCAAAGTCGCACTGTAAGCGACGTTGAATAATCAATTGGGGCATCCCTCAGCCTGAACTGCACCCCAAAAGTTAGACACAATACTTTTGGAGTGCAGTTTGTTTATGAAGTACAGTTTTGAAGAAAAGCTGAGTATTGTAAGCGAAATCACGCTTGGTAAAGGTCTTAAGACAGTATGTC
>JAFYYI010000004.1 GCA_017557665.1 Muribaculaceae bacterium
CATTGTCGCTCGGTATTATAACCGTGCTAACGCACGGGAAATTAAAAGAAAATTAATTATTTAAAATATTCTTTGTTGAATTTCCCGCCCGCAGGGCGGTTATAATTCCAGCAGTAGAGTTATGACACACCTACCTGGGTTGTCACGCCGTTTGTCGGCCGTAGCGAGACGCAAGATTTTGCGTCTCTACAAACGAACGTAGGGGCTGATGCCTCTCTAATCTCTAACCTCTAAACTGCGAGCGAAGCGAGCATTAACTAAAACCGTCATTTTATTTGCTTTTTTCAAGAATAATGAGTATATTTGCGGCAATTATTAACTTAACTTATTAACTTTTTAATTTGATAATTATGAGGTACAAAACATTACTCTTTCGACTGGTCGTCATGATGGCGGCCGTGATGTGTGCCCTTGGCGCCAGCGCCCAAGAGGCCTATGCCTGCTATACGTCGGCAGATTCGACGCTGACGTTCTACTACGACAACCAGCGCAGCTCGCGCACGGGCACGACCTACGATGTGAACCTGAATCAGGGCTCGTCTTTCCCTGCCTGGATCAAAAATGACGTAGTAAGCAACGTGACCAAGGCCGTCTTTGACCCCTCTTTCGCCAATGCCCGTCCCACATCAACGGGTGGTTGGTTCTGCTATATGTCGAAACTTAAATCCATAACAGGGCTGAACTTCCTGAATACCAGCGAGGTGACGTATATGGCGATGATGTTCTATCGCTGCAGCAATTTGACGAACCTTGACTTGAGCAGCTGGAACACGGCTAAGGTGACAGAAATGTCCAGTATGTTCAATGGCTGCAGTAGTCTGAAAACCATTTATGTGTTGGAAGGCTGGACCACGTCTGCCGTCACGAAATCTGACTTTATGTTCTACGACTGCACGAGCCTGGTGGGCGGCATGGGCACGAACTACAACGCCGGCCATGTGGATGCCACCTACGCCCACATCGATGGCGGCCCGAGCAACCCGGGCTACTTCACCGCGGGACTTGAGGCCTATGCGTGCTTCACGCCTGAAAACACGACGCTGACGTTCTACTACGACAAGCAGCGCGGCAACCGCACGGGCACGACCTACGACCTGAATACGGAAGAAAATAGTGCTGCTTGGCAAGCCATCGCACACTATGTGAACCATGTAGTGTTCGCCCCTTCATTTGCCGCTGCCCGTCCCAGATCGACCTATCAGTGGTTTTTGTACATGGATAACCTTCAGTCCATTACGGGCATGAAGGAATACCTGAACACATCAGAGGTGACAACCATGAGGAACATGTTTTGGGGTTGCAGTGCCTTGACGAGCCTCGACGTGAGCGGCTTTAATACGTCCAAAGTGACAGACATGTCAAGCCTGTTCATGGGTTGTAGCAGTTTGACAAGCCTTGACGTGAGCGGTTTCAACACTGTGAATGTGACAGACATGGAAGGCTTGTTCGCTGACTGCAGCGGTCTGTCGAGCCTTGACTTGAGCGGGTGGGACACGTATAAGGTGTCAAAGATGGGGCTCATGTTCTATCGCTGCAGCAACCTGACAACCATCTTTGTGGGTGACAATTGGACCACACATTTGATTTCTTGGAATACGAGTATAAACATGTTCTATGAGTGCACGAACTTGGTGGGCGGTCAGGGCACGACCTATGATGCTGGCCACATTGATGCGACCTATGCCCACATCGACGGCGGTCCGAGCAACCCGGGTTACTTCACCGAAATATCTCCCGAGGCCTATGCCTGCTACACTGAGTCGAACACGACACTGACGTTCTACTACGACAACCAGCGCTGGAACCGTCCGGGCACGGTATACGGCCTGACCCTTCCGGATGACTTGCTGTGGCCCGGTTGGTACTTTGACTACGACACCCAGGCTGCGGTCACCAGAGTGGTGTTTGCCCCGTCATTCAGCAATGTCCGTCCTCAAACGACCTATGCCTGGTTTAGCGGGATGTCGAATCTCACGACCATCACCGGCATGGAGGAATACCTGAACACGTCAGAGGTGACGAACATGAATAATATGTTCACAGGGTGCTCCAGCCTGACGAGCCTCGACGTGAGCGGCTTCAACACATCCAATGTGGAATATATGGCCAACATGTTCTCTTACTGCAGCAACCTGACGAACCTCGACTTGAGCAGTTTCAACACGTCTAATGTGAGTTTCATGAGTGGTATGTTCAGTTATTGCGGGAGATTACAGAGCGTAAACCTGAGCAGTTTCAACACGTCCAACGTGGTGGAGATGAGTGACATGTTCGCTGAATGCAACAAGTTGGCGAGCGTTGACCTGAGCAGTTTCAACACGTCCAATGTGACCAGCATGCAGAACCTGTTCCTTTTTTGCTATGATTTGACGAGCGTTGACCTGAGCAGTTTCAACACATCAAATGTGACCAACATGGCAGATATGTTCGGAGCCTGCTCTGGCTTGACGACCATCTATGTGGGTGACGAATGGAGTACGTCTGCCGTCACGCCATCTACCAGTATGTTCTACGGTTGCACGAGCCTGGTGGGCGGTCAGGGCACGACCTATGATGCTGGCCACATTGATGCGACCTATGCCCACATCGATGGCGGCCCGAGCAACCCGGGCTACTTCACCGAGAAGCAGGTCGGCCTGCGTGGCGACGTGAACGGCGATCATGAGGTGACCATCAGCGACGCCATCATGCTGATTAACGCGATCCTGAACGACGACATGAGCGGCGTGAACATGGAGAATGCCGACGTGAACGGCGATCATGAAGTGACCATCAGCGATGCCATCATGCTCATCAACTACGTCTTGAACGAGACATGGCCGTGATGCTCGCTGCGCTCGCAGTTTAGAGTTTAGAGGTTAGAGTTTAGAGTGGCATCCGCTTTGGGGTTGCCCACGAATTCGCACGAATTTAACGAATTTGCATCCGCATTCCATCCGATGGAGTGCGGATGTTTCTTTAACATGCTCGGAGCGCGGACTATTGTCGCTCGGTATTATAACCGTGCTAACGCACGGGAAATTAAAAGAAAAAAAATTATTTAAAATATTCTTTGTTGAATTTCCCGCCCGCAGGGCGGTTATAATTCCAGCAGTAGAGTTATTACACACCTACCTGGGTTGTCACGCCGTTTGTCTGCCGTAGCGGGACGCAAGATTTTGCGTCTCTACAAAAATGAAGGCGCAGTGAAAAGATATCGTTTTTTGGGTATGGATTGGACTTTTTTTTGAAAAAATTTGTCCAAATCAAAAAGAAGGAGTAATTTTATTGCCCAAATCAAGCGTTGATTACCCTGCATGGCATGGTTTTTGCTTGCAAGGACATTACTAAGGCATTATTAATTCTTTAAATCACTGTTAGATATGAAACCGATTAACATTATGATGGCTGTGGTCGGCGGTGCAATCGCCGGCGCGGCAGTAGGTTTGCTTTTTGCTCCCGAGAAAGGTGATGATACCCGCAAGCGCATTGTTGAGGCCCTGCGCGAACAGGGTGTGAAGCTCAAAGGCACCAAGCTCGACAACCTTGTTGACGATATCGCCGAGGAGATTAAGGACAAGTTGGATTGATAATTTTTTTAAAACGATAAAGAAATGAAAGGATTAGGTTTATTGTATGCTTTCCTCGGTGGCGCTCTGGTGGGTGCTTCGGCTGCTATCCTGTTCGCTCCTGAGAAAGGCTCCGACCTGCGCTCCCGCATCAAGGAGATGCTCAAGAAGAACGGCATTGACTTCAGCGACGACGAGGTGGAGCAGCTGGTGAAGCAAATCAGCGCTCAGATCGAGGACTGACAAAATTACACTTCCCATGACAGGTGGTGTCACCCGAACGTGGCACCGCCTGCCAGTGGTTGTGCTCCTGCAAGTTCTCATAATCATTAAACTCAAAACTTCGAGCCCCCTGAGGTGGGCTTGAACCGAAGTCATGAACGAGATAGATTATAAAAAACTGTTTTCCGAGGCTCGCAAGTTCTTCTCCCTTGAGTGGGACTACACCAAGCTCACGGCTGTGGAGAAGTTGGCGGTGTTGTTGTCGTCAATCGCCTTTGTCGCGGTGGTGATGGTCATCTGCATCTTCTTGCTGCAATTCCTCTTCTCGGCGCTCATCAGTGTGCTGGCGTCGGCTCTGGGACACACCTGGGCGAACTTGATTGCCGTGGCCCTGTTGCTGGTGCTGCTGCTTGTCGTGTTCGCTTTCAAGAAGAGGCTCATTGTGGATCCCGTTGCACGCTTCGTGAGCAAGTTGTTCCTAAAACCTGAAGACAATGAGTAACACCCCCGGCAACGAGACCCAGCCCAGTGCGGCCGAACAGCAGGCCAAGATGCCTGTCATCACCCCCGACGCTCCCGACAACTGGCGCGGCATGACCCTCGACGAGTTGCGCCGCGCACGCGGCAAGGCGCTTGTCAGGCGCGAGGTGGGTCGTGCCACCTTGCAGTATAACATTGATGACATGAAGAGCAATGTCGCCGAGAATGGCGTGCGTGCCCTCATGTTCAGTCCCGGAACGGTGTCGCAGCTCAAGACGGCCGATTATGTGCTGCTGGGATACAAACTCGTGCGCTGGCTGATGGGGCTGCGCAACAACCGTCGCCGTCGTCGCCGTTAAGACCTTTACCATTTTCAGCAGTGTCCGCAGTGCCGTGGAATCGCCATGGCACCATGGCGCGGCACAAAAAATCGGCAAAAAATCACTCAAAAATTCACTTTTTTTAGAAAAAAGATTGTTGTTTTTTTGATTTTGCCTATATTTGCAGCCCGAAATCCTATGATTTCACAATCGAGAGTATATAACATTAAATGATAATAAATAACTAAAAACAGACTGCCTATCGACAAACATTACTCATTATTGACCAATAATTTTTAGTAATGAACAGTTACAAGGACAAGAGCGATGAGCAACTCATCTCGCTGTATGTCGATGGCATGAACGAGGCCTTTGATGAGCTTCTGGAGCGTCACAAGGACCGAATCTTTGTGTACATATACCGCGCAGTGAAAAACGAGGAACTCGCCGACGATATTTTCCAGGACACTTTTGTCAAGGCGATCATGACTATCAAGCAAGGCCGATATGTAGAGAACGGCCATTTCCCCGCTTGGATTACACGCATAGCCCATAACCTGATCATCGACTACTTCCGTCAGACCAGGGCCGAGAATCTGCAGTCCACCGACGACACCGACGTCAACATCCTGAACCGCAAGGAACTCTCGGAGTGCACCATCGAGGATAACCTGGTGACCAACCAGATTCATGCCGACGTGCGTCGCCTGGTGAAGGCGCTGCCCGAGAGCCAGCGCGAGGTGCTCGAGATGCGTTATTACAAGAACATGAGTTTCAAAGAGATCGCCGACACCACGGGTGTGAGCATCAACACGGCCTTGGGCCGCATGCGCTACGCGATTCTCAACATGCGCCGTCTGGCCGAGGAACACAACATCACGCTCACGCTGTAAGGCTCACCTGCCCGGTAGAAGGGTAAAACAATAGGTACAATAAATACACGTTGTCTGGTTGCCGGATAATACTGTGTTTATTGTACTTATTGTTTTCTTTTTCACAAATTTCGGCATGAAATTTTGTGTAATGCGGTAAAAGTAGTACCTTTGCAGCCGCTTTTTGAGAGACAAAGGTAATAACAGACAATACAGAGATAATAAAAACCTAGTAATGAACGTAAGTTTAGAACAAATCGATGCGGTGAACGCGATTGTCACCGTTGACATCAAGAGAGAGGATTTTGCAGCCGATGTGGCTAAGGAAGTGGCACAGATGGGTGTGCGCCACCCGTTGAAGGGTTTCCGCCCCGGTAAGGCCCCCAAGTCGTTGTTGATGAAGTTTTACGGTCCCAGCGTGACTGCCGACGTCGTTGACCGCAAGGTGGGTCGTGCGCTGTATGACCACATCCGCGAGAACAACCTGCACGTGCTGGGTGAGCCTCTGCCCAACGAGGACACCAAGGTGGACCTGATGAATGACGATGAGATGGCGTTCAAGTTTGACCTGGGTCTTGCTCCCGCCATCGAGCTCAAGCTCAACAAGCGCATCAACGTGCCCTATTATATCATTGAGGTGACCGATCAGATGGTCGACGATGCCATTGCCCACGACCGCAAGCGCCTGGGCACCCTCGTCGATGGCGAGGTGAGCGACAAGGAGTCGATGCTGCGTGGCTCGATGATCGAGCTCGACGAGAACGGCAACGACAAGGAGGACGGCATCCGCGTGGAGCGCACCGTGATTTCGCCCCGTTACATGGCCGATGACGATGAGGCTGCCAAGTTTGTCGGCGTCAAGGTGGGTGACACCTTCGTGTTCAACCCCCACAAGGCCAACAACGGCAACATCGCTGAGCTGGCCGCCATGCTCAACGTGGACCGTGCTGAGGCCGACGTGAAGAGCGACTTCCGCGTGACCATCGAGGAGATCAAGGTGAACCAGGAGGCCGAGATGAACGAGGAGTTCTTCAAGGGCGTCCTCGGCACCGAGACCGAGGTTAAGGACGAGGCCGCATTCCGCGACGCCGTTCGCGAGATGATCGGTCGTGCCAACGTGCCCGAGAGCAACTACCGCTTCACCGTCGACGCACAGCGCATCCTCACCGACAAGGCCGGCGAGATGCAGTTGCCCGAGGAGTTCCTGAAACGCTTCCTCAAGGTGCGCCGTGAGCAGGAAGAGAAGGAGAACACCGAAGTGACCGACGAGGAGGCCCAGAACATGTTCAAGCAGCTGCGCTGGCAACTCGTCAAGGACCACATTGCTCAGGAGCTGGGCATTAAGGTCGAGAAGGAAGACATCGACACCGCCGCATTCGTGTTCGCACAGCAGCAGCTGTCGCAGTACGGCATCTACAATGCCCCCGAGGACCTCATCCGCCAGCAGGCCGAGCGCTTCATGCAGGACGACCGTGCCCGTGAGGCTATCCAGGAGCATGCCATCGACAACAAGTTCTATGCCGCTGTCAAGGAGGCCGTCAAGGTCAACGAGAAGGTCATCAGCGTTGATGACTTCCGCAAGCTCTACGAGAAGGACGAGAAATAAACTACCTTTTCATAATGATGACGTGAGGCAAGGTCAGCCATGTGCAGGCCTTGCCTCGCTCTTTGTTGTGACCAGTGGTGCGGACTCCATGCTGTGAGGGGTAGGGTAGACATGACAAAAAGTCGTTTGGCTCGTTTTTTGCTGGATGAGTGAACAAATATTGGCATGGACAATAAAAAAAGTTGCTCAATCTGGCTTCGGATTGAGAAAAAAACATTATCTTTGAAGAAAAAATTTATTCACCATTACTTATAAAGAGATTTATGGAAAACGATTTCAGAAAATTTGCAGTGCATCATCTTGGCATGAACGGGCTGGCTCTGGACCAGTTCTCTGCCGGCGTGTCCAATAACTACATTTCCCCGACCATCATGGAGGAACGCAAGCTCAACGTCACCCAGCTTGACGTGTTCTCGCGCCTGATGATGGACCGCATCATCTTCCTGGGCACCCAGGTCGATGACTACACCGCCAATGTCATCCAGGCTCAGCTGCTCTATCTTGACAGCTCCGATCCCGGCAAAGACATCTCGCTGTACATCAACTCTCCCGGCGGTTCGGTCTATGCCGGTCTGGGCATCTATGACACGATGCAGTACATCAAGAGCGATGTGTCGACCATCTGCACCGGTATGGCCGCTTCGATGGCCGCCGTGCTGCTTGTCGCCGGTCAGAAGGACAAGCGCTTTGCCTTGAAGCACAGCCGCGTGATGATTCATCAGCCGATGGGCGGCATCAGCGGCCAGGCGTCGGATATCGAGATCACGTCTCGTGAGATCCTCAAGCTCAAGCAGGAGCTGTACACCATCATCAGCGACCACTCCGGTCAGCCCTATGACAAGGTGTATGCCGACAGCGACCGTGACTACTGGATGACGGCAGCCGAGGCCAAGGAATACGGTATGATAGACAAGGTGCTGATACGTGACAACGGCAATGATGCACCCGCTGCAGAGTAAATATTGAATAATGGCAAAAAAGAAAGAAGCGAATAGTTTATATTGCAGTTTCTGCGGTCGCAGTGACCGCGAGGTGGAGTTGATGCTTCCCGGCATGAACGGCTGTATCTGTAACGAGTGTGCCGAACGTGCCGTGGAATTGTCACACGAGTACCTGGGAAAGATGCGCCAGGCGACCTTGACCGACCTCGATATGGACTCGCTGCCCAAGCCCGAGGAAATCAAGGCCTATCTGGACCAGTATGTCATCGGCCAGGAGACGGCCAAGCGTTACCTGTCGGTCGCCGTCTACAATCACTACAAGCGCCTGAACCAGAAGCGCGACGACGACATCGACATCGAGAAGAGCAACATCATCATCGTGGGACCCACTGGCACGGGCAAGACGCTCCTGGCCAAGACCATCGCCAGGATGCTGAAAGTGCCCTTCGCCATCGTCGATGCCACCGTGCTGACCGAGGCCGGTTATGTGGGTGAGGATATCGAGAGCCTGTTGACGAGGCTGCTGGCGGCCTGTGACTACAATGTCGCCGAGGCCGAGCGCGGCATCGTCTTCATCGACGAGATTGACAAGATTGCCCGCAAGGGTGACAACCCGTCCATCACGCGCGACGTGAGCGGTGAGGGCGTCCAGCAGGGACTCCTGAAACTCCTCGAGGGCTCGATTGTCAACGTTCCGCCCCAAGGCGGACGCAAGCATCCCGAGCAGAAGATGATAGCTGTCGACACCAAGAACATTCTGTTCATCTGCGGCGGTGCCTTTGAGGGCATTGAGCGCAAGATTGCCCAGCGTCTGAACACCCATGTTGTGGGCTTCGGCGCCGAGAATCACGTGAGCAAGGCCGACCGCGACAAGCTCTTGCATTTTGTCGCACCTCAGGACCTGCGCAGCTATGGACTCATCCCCGAGATTATCGGCCGCCTGCCCATCCTGACCAACCTGGAACCGCTGGACCGCGACGCCCTGTTGCGTATCCTCACCGAGCCCAAGAACGCCATCGTGCGCCAGTACAAGAAGTTGCTCGAGATGGACGGTGTGGAGTTGGTCATCGAGGACAAGGTGCTGGACTATATCGTTGACAAGGCCATTGAGTACAAATTGGGCGCGCGCGGCCTGCGCAGCCTGTTCGAGACAATCATGATCGATGTCATGTATCAGGCGCCTTCGCTCAAGAAGAAGCGTTATGTGCTCACCAGGGAATTTGCACAGCAGCAGTTGGAGAAATCCAATTTTGAACTGCTGGCGAGCAGTAATTAGCAATCTATTCATAATGACTTTAAGGACTTTACTGGCTTTAAGGTCATTTTTTACTTTAGAATGTGAAGCTATAAACTGAAAAATATTTTTTTTGAAATATATTGCGCAGTTCACAAAATAGCCGTATATTTGTGAAATTATTGTAACCCTAAACCTAATTATTATGGCGAAGAACAGTAAGTTGACGGCGGCACTGAAGGAGTACTTCGGGTTTGAGACGTTTAAAGGCAACCAGGAAGCGATTATCGAGAACCTGCTTGCCGAGCATGACACGTTTGTGCTCATGCCGACAGGCGGCGGTAAATCGTTATGTTATCAATTGCCGGCTCGACTGATGGATGGAACAGCCATTGTCATCTCACCACTGATCGCTCTGATGAAAAACCAGGTCGATGCCATGCGCAGCTACAGCGAGGAAGACGGCATCGCCCACTTCATGAACTCGTCGTTGACCAAGCAGGCCATCGAGGAGGTAAAGAAAGACGTGCGCAGCGGTCGCACCAAGCTGCTCTATGTCGCCCCCGAATCCCTGACCAAGGAGGAGAATGTGGCCTTCCTGCAGGACGTGCCCATCTCTTTCTATGCTGTCGACGAGGCACACTGTATTTCGGAGTGGGGTCACGATTTCCGCCCTGAATACCGCAACATCCGTCCCATCATCAACCGCATCGGCGAGCGCCCCATCATAGCTTTGACGGCAACGGCGACGCCCAAGGTGCAGCACGATATCCAGAAGAACCTGGGCATGACCTCGGCCTCGGTGTTCAAGTCCTCATTCAACCGCCCCAACTTGTACTATGAGGTTCGTCCCAAATCCAAGGACGTGGATCGGGAGATTATCAAGTTCATCAAGGCCAATGAGGGCAAGTCGGGCATCATCTACTGCCTGAGCCGCAAGAAGGTGGAGGAGCTGGCCGAGGTGCTTCGCCTCAACGATATCAAGGCCTTGCCCTATCATGCCGGCATGGAGAGCGCCGTGCGCAGCGCCAATCAGGACGCCTTCCTGAGCGAGGATGTTGACGTGATTGTCGCCACCATCGCCTTCGGCATGGGTATCGACAAGCCCGACGTGAGGTTCGTCATCCACTATGACATTCCCAAGAGCCTCGAGGGTTACTACCAGGAGACAGGCCGCGCCGGACGTGACGGCGGCGAGGGCAAGTGCATCACATTCTACTCCCGTAAGGACCTGGACAAGCTGGAAAAATTCATGCAGGGCAAGCCCATCTCGGAACAGGAGATTGGCAAGCAGCTGCTGCTCGAGACGCGCGACTATGCCGAGTCATCGGTGTGCCGCCGCCGCTCCCTGCTGCACTACTTCGGTGAATCCTATGACCGCGATAACTGCGGCAACTGCGATAACTGCCTCAAGCCCAAGAAGCGTGTCGAGGCCAGCGAGGAACTGCGTGCCGCCATCGAGACGATCCTCACCCTGCGTGAGCGCTTCAAGCCCGAATACATCGCCCACGTGATGATGGGTGATGCCACCAACGCAATCCAGGGTTACAAGCACAATGAACTTGACGTGTTTGGCTGCGCCGAGGACAGGGACGAGAAATTCCTCATGGCCGTCATTCGTCAGGGTGTCTTTGCCGACTACTTGGCCAAGGACATTGAGAATTATGGCGTCATCAAAGTCACTCCCGAGGGAAAGAAGTTCCTCAAGAGCCGCGAGAAGTTCTGGATTGTCGAGGACAACGAGTATACCGAGATGGTTGACGAGGAACTGCGCGGAGGCGGTAGCGGAGCGGTTGACTCACAGCTGTTCAGCATCCTCAAGGACATGAGACGTAAAATCGCCAAACAGCATGGCCTGCCCACCTACGTCATCTTCCAGGAGCCGTCGCTCGACGCGATGGCGACGACCTATCCCATCACCCTCGACGAGCTGCAGAACATTCCCGGCGTCGGTCCCGGCAAGGCAAAACGCTATGGTCAGGAGTTTGTCGAAGTCATCAAGAAATATGTCGATGAGAACGAGATTGAGCGCCCCGAAGACATGCGTGTGCGCACCGTTGCCAACAAGAGCAAGCTCAAGGTGGAAATCATCACCGCCATCGACCGCAAGGTGCCGCTCGACGCTCTGGCCGAGAGCAAGGACCTGGACTTTGACGAATTGCTTGACGAACTGGAAGCCATTGTCTACAGCGGTACCAAAATCAACGTTTCCTACTTCATCGACGAGGCCATTGACCACGATATCGAGGAGGACATCTTCGAGTATTTCAAGGAGAGCGAGAGCGATGACATTGAGACCGCCATGGAGGAACTGGGCGATGATTACACCGAGGAGGAGATCCGCCTCGTGCGCATCAAGTTCCTCAGTGAGATGGGCAACTGATATTTTACTCACTTTTAATTGATTTACATGATGAAAAGAATTGTTTCCTTGATCCTGATGCTGACCCTGTTGGCAGGTGTGACTGCCATGGGTCAAACCAGGACCCGGCATAAGAGTGCCGCAAAGACCAAACAACGCACCGAGAGAATCAGCAAGAAACAGGTCACTAAAACCAAGAGTAATAAGGACAAGGGTGCCGAGGCCCAAAAGGTTAACGCACCCAGAGTGTCGCAGGATGCGCCGATTGTCAACAAGACGAACAACGAATCGGGCGCTGCTATGGCACCGGTGGTCGGCGACGTGAATGGCGAGAGACTGCAGCCAAGGCTTGATAGCGACGTCATCTATACCCAGCCTGAGAAGATGCCCGAATTTCCAGGGGGTCTGGAAGGCTTGTCGCAATTCCTGAGCGAAAACATCGTTTACCCACCTGTGGCCTACGATAACAACATCGAAGGTAGAGTCTTTGTCCAGTTTGTTGTGGAAAAAGACGGTAGTGTGGGCGAAATCAAAATCCTTCGTTCGGTGGAAGTTAATCTTGACTATGAGGCAATTCGCCTGTGCAAGATTTTGCCCAAGTTCAAACCTGGAATGATGGATGGAAAGCCCGTGCGCGTGTGGTACACGTTGCCCGTCACCTTCAAACTGAATGACTGACAATTAGGTATAATTTAACCTGACTGAATATGAGTAAAAAAATATTATTGATGGTTCTGATTGCTGTTCTGTTGTCAGGTGGTACTGCGATGGGACAGAACGCAAAAAGGCATAAGGCCCCAAAAGCTCGTACAGAGCAACACCAAAAAGCTACGGTAAAGAAAAAAAAGGTGGTAAAGCAAAAGGAAGACGGGCAAAATTCAAATAAAAAGGAGCATCAAGTCGATATTAAGAAGGAAAGGGTCATTAAGGAGGAAGTGGTCTTTGAGAAATCCGTAAAACAGGAGAGTATAATTGATACTCAAGAACCTGTTTACAGGTCAGCCGAACAGATGCCTCTGTTCCCTGGCGGAGAATCCGCACTGATGGATTATGTGAGTTCACACATCAACTATCCCCCTATGGCTGCCGAGAATAATATCCAAGGAAAAGTCATCGTCCAATTCATTGTGGAGAAGGACGGGAGCATAAGTGAGATAAAGGTGGTGCGTTCGGTGGATAAAGACCTTGACAAGGAGGCGGTCCGTGTCGTGGGGTCTCTTACCAAGTTTACTCCTGGCCGTCAGAATGGTCAGGCCGTGCGCGTGTGGTACACACTGCCTGTTACCTTCAAACTGCCGACGCCAAATTGATGGCTGACGAAAAATAATTGAATTTCAAAATATTATTTGTATGAAAAGATTGTTACTGTTGTTCATCGTTGCTGCCCTTTTGTCAGGTGGTACGGCGATGGGACAGACCCGAAGAAGCAAAACGCCCAAGAACCGTAAAACCCGCACCGAACAACGTCAAAAGGCAACCGCTGCTAAGGATAAAGCCCAGAAGGCGAGCCCCAAAGAAGAGCCGGGTTCGCTCTTCACTCCCCTCGTTATTCCAGACGATGACGATAACAACTCGCTGAATAAGGACCTGTGGGTCAACGAAGAGGGCTATAAAAACCCTACCAAAGTTTGTCCCGATGGTACCCGGGTTTTCGTCGATGAAAAACAAAAGACAACCACCAGTTACTATCCCGACGGGAGAAAAGAGGTTGTCAATGGGGATGGTACAAAGTCGACCTATTATCCCGATGGTCGTATTGAAATGATTAATTCCCTCCATACCAAAACCACGATTTATCCTGATGGTTCAGTCATCGAGGAGACGCCGTTGCCATTCTAGAGGCAAGAAGAAATGAAAAGCGAGCAGCAACAGTGATGTGAAAGCATCGGTTGCTGCTCATTTTTTTGGTATAAGCCGAGGGAAAAAACATAAAAAAATGGGGTAGGATATAATTTTTCGCGTGTGCGTGCGTTATACATTAGTAACAGAGAATGAAAAAACGTAAAATATAGATTTCAAACCAACAAAGATGAAAGCGAAACTCTTGATTTCTTCGTTGCTGTTGGGAACTGCGATCCTCGCCATAGCAAAGGGGGATCCTGTCCTTATGACCATCAACGGCAAAGACATCAAACTCTCGGAGTTTGAGTACCTCTATCACAAGAACAACCAGCAACAAATCGAGAAAGAAACCCTCGAGCAGTATGTTGACCGTTTTGTGCTTTTCAAGCAGAAGGTCGCCGCTGCCGAAGACGCGGGAATCGATACAACAGACGTGTTTATCAGGGAATTCGAGGTCTACCAGAAGGAGCTTGCCACTCCCTACATGAAGGATGACACCACTTACCGCTGGCAGTTTATTGAAGAAGCATACGAGCGTTACAAGAAGGAAATAGACATCGATCACTTCATGCTGCCGTTGGGCAATACTCCTGAAGCCACCCAGGCTAACATGAACCTGATGGACAGCCTGCGCAACTGCATCCTTAACGGGGAGAACTGGGGAGACCTGGTCTTGCAATATTCCAGCGATCCTTACAAGATGCAGCACAAGGGTCACTATGGCTATGTGAGCGCTGCGATGTTCCCATCATACACGTTTGAGAACGTGTTGTATAATACTCCGAAGGGCGGTATTTCGGCACCGTTCAAGACGACCGCTGGCGTCCATATGATTCGCGTCAATGAGATTCGTGACCGCAACGATGTTCATGTCAAGCACATCATCAAAATCTTCCCCAAGAATGCCACCGATGAGCAGAAGGCCGCCATCAAGCATCAGATGGACTCCATCTATGACCTGCTCAAGGCAGGTGCCAGCTTCGAGGAATTGGCTAAAAAAGAATCCCAAGACGGCACCGCACCCAGTGGCGGTGAGCTGCCTTGGTTTGGTCGTGGCCGCATGGTACAGCCCTTTGAGGATGTCTCTTTCAGCCTTGCCGACGGTGAGATTAGTAAGCCTATCGAAACCACTTACGGCTATCATATCATCAAGAAGTTGGACCATGGCATGATGTCATTAGCCGAGTTCCGTCCTAGCATCGATCTCGCCATCAGCAAAGATGAGCGCGCAAAGCTGATTAACGAGCGTCGCCTCCAGGACCTCAAGAATAAGTACAACTACGTCTTGAATCCCAATCTGGACAGCTATCTGACAAAGGCCCTTGAGGCTAACGGCGGCAACTATGACTCGACTTTCGTTGCCCAGAGCATCAAGGGCGTGAACATGCCCTTGTTCACCTACGGTAACAAACAGTCGGTGCCTGTTGCCGACCTGCTTCCCCAGATCAATTACAAGAATCGCTTTATCGATATTGAGAGCGCCAAGAACTACCTGCTTACCAAGGTGGATGTTGTCGCCAACAAAGTGCTTACCGAGCACAACGCCCGCGAACTTGTCAAGAGCAATCCCGAGTACCGCAACCTCATCAATGAGTACCGTGACGGCATGCTCCTGTTTGAAATCAGCAACCGCCGTGTTTGGAAGGCTGCCAGCAAGGACACCGTGGGCCTCGAGCAGTACTTTGCCGCCAACCGCGACAAGTACAATTGGGACGAACCTCGCTTCAAGGGCATCATCATCTTCACCTGGAACGATTCCATCCTTGATTTGATCAAGGCCGACATGAAGACGATGGCTCCCGACACACTGGCCGACGGCTTGTACAACAAGTATAACAAGGACAACATGGTCATTCGCATGGAGCGTATGGTGGTGAAGAAAGGCGAGAACGTGTTTGCCGACTACCTCGCTTTCCACGAGGGTGAGAAGCCCGATCGTCCGGGTTATAACTCCTTCATGATTCTCCAGGGTGGCCTTATCGACCAGCCCGAAGAGATGTCTGACGTGCGAGGCCTTGTCTCCAGCGACTATCAGGACGTGCTCGAGCGGCGCTGGCAAGAAGAACTGGCTGCCAAGTATCCTGCCAAGATTAACAAGAATGTCTTGAAGAAAGTGAAATAACGCCAGGTTCCTTGTGAGAACCTGAAGCATACTTATAATGTCCGGCAACATCACAGATTGATGTGCCGGGCATTTTTCTATATAAAACTTGTGGCTTTGCCTGCTATTGAATAACTTTGCGCACAATTAATCAAATCAATAACAAGATATTATGAAGAGAATTCTGTTGTTTGGCCTGTTGTGTTTGACAGCGATGTTGCTTGCTGAGGCACAGACCAGTCCAGCGCTGCAAGTGCAGGAACTGGAGTTGAGTAATGGCATGAAGGTGTGGCTCAATGTGGACCACAGCCAGCCCAAGGTGTTTGGCGCCGTGGTCGTCAATGCCGGGTCGATTGACTGTCCCGACACGGGCATCGCCCACTACTTTGAGCACATCATGTTCAAGGGCACCGATGAGTTGGGCACTGTCGATTATGCCGCCGAGAAGGTCTATCTTGATTCCATCTCGATGAAATATGATGAACTCTCGCGCACGACCGATGTCAAGCAGCGCAAGGCCCTCCAGCACGACATCAACGAACTCAATGTGAAGGCGTCCAAATATGCTATTCCCAACGAGTTCAACCGCTTGATTACCAAATACGGAGGCTCGGACCTGAATGCCGGCACATCCTATGATTTCACCTTTTATCACAACACATTCTCGCCGCAGTTCATTGAGCAGTGGTGTGAGTTGAACAGCCACCGTCTCATTCATCCTGTCTTCCGCCTGTTCCAGGGCGAACTGGAAACGGTCTATGAGGAGAAGAACATGTACAGCGACGATCCCGGTTCCATGATGCTGGAGCAGATCTCAGGCAAGTTCTTTGCCGGCACCCCTTATGCCTATCCCATCATCGGCAGCACCGAGAGCCTGAAGAACCCTCGCCAGTCCGACATGGAGGCCTTCTACAAGAAATACTATGTGGCTTCCAACATGGGGCTGGTGCTGTCGGGTGACATCGACCCCGCGACGATTATGCCCTTGCTGGAGCGCACATTCGGGCGTCTGGAGCGCGGTGTGAAGCCCGTGCGTGAAAAAATCACGCCTCCTGCCATCGTGGGGCAGCCCGAGGAGAAATTCTTCTTCCCCATGCCCTTGATCGGCATGAGTGCAATGCTCTTCCGTGGCCCCACCGACTATGATGCCGACGCGCCTGCGATGAAGGTGGCATTGGCCCTGCTGAGCAACGACAACAAGACGGGTCTGCTCGACGAACTGACCAACAAAAACCGCGTTTATCTGAGCATGCCCCTGAACATGGGGATGAACCAAGCGTCGGCCCTCGCCGTGATGGTTGTGCCCAAACTGTTCTGCAAGGTCAAGACGGCCGAGAACCTGTGCCTCGAGCAAATCGAGAAACTGAAAAACGGCGACTTCACCGATGAACAGTTGCAAGCCGTCAAGAAGAGCATCGCCCGAGACAACGAGAAGGGGATGGAGTCCATCACCGAGCGCAGCCAACTCATGGTGGCCGCCATGTCGGCCGGCGTGAAGTGGGAGGACTTCATGCGCTTGAACGCAAGCGTCGGTGACATCACCCGTGAAGACGTCACTCGCGTGGCGCGCAAGTATTTTACTGACAATTACTACCGCTTCCACAAGAAGAACGGCCGCGTGCCCGTTGAGCAGATCGCCAAGCCTGAGTACACGCCCGCCAAGCCTCAGCATTCGGGTGACAAGTCGGCATTTGCCCAGCGTCTGGAGCAGATTCCCGTTCAGGATGTGGCTCCACGTTTGCTCGACTTTGACCGTGACGTCGAGAAGGTGAAGATGCAGGGCGGCAACATGCTCTATGCCGGTCCCAACCCGTTGAACAACGCTTTCACGCTCATCATCAATTTCCACAAGGGCACCCTGCAAGACAACCGACTTGAAGCGGCAGCCGATTATGTGACCGAACTGGGAACCGACTCGCTGGAGGTCAAGGATTTTGGTGCTGCGATGCAGCGGCTGGGGGCAAAAATGGTTGTTTCGTCCGACGAACAGGCAACTTCGGTAATGCTCAGGGGTGAGGACGTGAACCTGGAGGAGACCTTGCGGCTCTTGGGGCACTTCCTGGACCGCATGAAGGCCGATGAGGATAAATTGGAATCAATTAAGGATGCTGCCGGGCCGGAGGAGAAGTCCTTCTGGGATGAAAACACCCAGGTCTTTGCCGCCCTGGCCTTCAAGGTGGCGCGAGGTGAGCGTTCATCCTATCTCACCCACTTGACAGCCAAAGAACTGAAAAAACTCAAGGCCGCCGACCTCATCGCGGCGTTCAAGAGCGTGTATGATTACCGTTGTGACATCTCTTACAGTGGCAAACTGCCCGCTGCCCGTGTGGCAGACCTGCTTAGTGCCCAACTGCCTCAAGTCAAGGGCACGCAAGAGAACCCGATGCAGGATATTCAACTCGAGACGCCACAGTCGCGCACGGTGTATGTCTTCGACTTGCCCAAGTCACGCCAGACCATTATCGGTCTCTATCGCCCATTGAAAGGCATCGTTAATGACCGTGACAAGGCCTGTCTGGAGATGTGGGGTGAATACTTTGGCGGCGGCATGTCCTCGGTGCTGTTCCAGGAGGTGCGCGAGTTCCGCTCGATGGCCTATGCCTCGCAAGGCGTGGCTATGACCCCGTCGCTGGCCCATTCGTCAGCGCCTTGTGGCTACCTCTCGCTGGTCGCCACCCAAGCCGACAAGTCGATGCAGGCCTTGACGCTGCTCGACTCGCTCGTCAATGACATGCCGGTGAACGTCGAGAACATGAGCGTGGCGCGTCAGAGCCTGCTCAACGACATCAACAACAGTTATCCCACCTACCGTGGCAAACCCTTGATGATTGCGCTGTCGGAGCGTATGGGATACACTGCCGACAGGAATACTGCAATGGTAGAACAACTGCCTGCTTTGACCCAGCAGGACATCGAGGATTTCTATGCCCGCAACATCAAGAATCAGCCTTATCAGCTGATGGTTGTCGGCAACCTCAAGAAGCTTGACCTCAAGGCCCTCGCAAAATATGGCACCATCGTCAAGGTCAAGAAGGAAGACATCTACCGCACCAAGCCAGTCAAAAAATAAAGACTAAGGCTACCGGATAAAGTGCCCCCAAGAGCGTTTTTTTCAGCTTTAGGGGGCGCTTTTCTCATGCTTGCGGGCGCCGTCATCGGATTTCTTGTCAAGTGGTGTGGGCGAACAGTTGCATTGTGGTTGTAATGTCGCCGGATTTAACAAAGATTTTAGGTTTTCTTTTGTGGCAACGGCCGACTTTCAGTAATTTTGCAGTTTGAAACCAAGTAAAACGACAATAGAAGTGAAATTGAGATTTTTTACAGCATTGCTGTCTATCGTTGCCGCCTTTTCGATGATGGCTCAAAATAATGTGGCTGAGGAAGTTGCGTGGGTCATCGGTGACGAACCCATTTTCAAGAGTGATATTGAAGAGCAGTACCAGCAGGCACTGTATGAGCGCATACCCATCGATGGTAATCCCTATTGTGTGATTCCCGAGCAGATGGCGATCGACAAGCTGTTCCTGGATCAGGCCCGCATCGATACCGTCGAGGTGCAACCGTCGGCCATCAGTTCCGAGGTCGAGAACCGCATCAACCTCTTTATCGCCAACCTGGGTTCCAAGGAGAAGGTGGAAGAGTACTTCAGGATGCCGTTGCCGCGCTTGAGGGAAAAGCTCAACGAGGTGTACAGTGAGCAGTTCTGCATCCAGCAGGTGCAGAGTGACTTGACCAAGAACGTCAAAGCCACGCCCGCCGAAGTCACCAAGTTCTACAATGGCCTGTCCAAGGACTCCCTGCCGTTTATCCCGATGCAGGTCGAGACCCAGATTATCACTATCAACCCGGTGATTCCCCAGCAGGAAATCGATGAGGTAAAGTCACGACTGCGTGACTATGCCAATCAGGTCAATAGCGGTGAACGCGAGTTCTCGACGCTTGCCATTCTTTACAGCCAGGACCAGTCCACTGCTGTCTATGGTGGCGAGACGGGTTTCCAGAGCCGCTCGGTGCTGTTGCCCGAATATGCCACCGCGGCATTCAATCTCAACGACAGCAAGCGCGTGTCCAACATTGTTGAGACCGATGACGGTTATCACATCATCCAACTCATTGAAAAGCGTGGTGACCGCATCAACACACGTCACATCCTGCTGCGTCCCCGTGTGAGCGACAAGGACTTGACCGATGCCCTGTCTAGGCTGGATTCGGTGCGCAACGACATCAATAACGGCAAATTCACGTTTGATGAGGTGGCGCTGTACATTTCCCAGGACAAGGACTCACGCAATAACAACGGACACATGCTCAACGAGAAGACCCACAGCAGCCGCTTTGAGATGGCCGACCTCCCCGTCGAGGTGGCCAAGAAGGTGAGCGCCATGAAACCGGGTGACATCAGTGAGCCCTTTGTCATGATCAATCCCAAGACCCGCCGTGAGCAGGTGGCCATGGTCAAGCTCGTTAAGCGCATCGACGGCCACAAGGCAGACCTTGCCGAGGATTACATGATCATTAAGGAGATGTGTGAGGCCAACGCGAAGGAGAAAATTATCCGTGACTGGGTGATTCAGAAGCAGAAGAGCGTCTACGTCTATATCGAGGAGGGTTGGCGCAACTGCGACTTCAAGTATGACTGGCTCAAGAAGGGGCAAAACTAATAACCTGACCGAATCCTGATGCCTGTTTCACAAGAACAGCGATACCAGCACAAGCGACATGACGGCAGCGCCAACAGCGGCGCCGGCCGCCTTCGTCACATGCTGGCGGCATGCCTGATGATGGCATTGCTGATGTCGCCCGTGATGTGGGCTCAGCAGCCGGTTAAGACGATCAAACCTGTCAGGCCGCAGGTAGCGACCCAGACGTCCAAGACCACCAAGCGCCCGACCAATCCGCAGCCCCCGCAAGCCGCGCAAAAAGGCGCCAAGGGCCCCAAGGTGAGCCGCATTACCCCGCAGATTCCCAAGGCCGACCGCAACCAGACCAACAAGGTGTTCCTCGAGAATGCCGACATCTTGAAGGCCAATGAGGCCATCAGCCGCGATTATCAGGTGCTGAAGGGCAATGTGCGCTTTCGCCGAGGCGAGATGTACATGTTCTGTGACAGCGCCTACTTCTATGCCAAGACAAGTTCGCTGGACGCCTTCGGCAACGTGCGCATGACCCAGGGCGACACCCTGTGGGTCTATAGCGACGTGCTGCATTACTACGGCGACCAGGGCGTGGCCGAGTTGCGCAGCAATGTGCGACTGGAGAACCGCAGCACCACGCTGGTGACTGACGCTCTGGACTATGAGATCAATTCCAACGTGGGCTACTACTTCGACGGCGGCACCATTGTCGACAACCGCAACAACACCGAGTTGAAGTCGCAATATGGCCGTTATGAGCTGGATACCAAGCAGGCCGAGTTCTCGCGCAACGTGCATCTGGTGAACGACCGTTACGAGATGTTCACCGATCTGCTCGAGTATAACACCCAGAGCCACATCGCTCACATCACCAGCGAGACGCTTATCATCAGCGACAGCAACACCATCAACACCACCAACGGCTGGTATAACACCAGTGCCGATGACGCGACGCTGTATGAACGCGCCCTTATCAAGGCCAAAGACGGCAAGACGCTGCAGGGCGACACGGTCTATTACAACCGCAACCGCAACTATGGCGAGGCCCGTGGCGATGTCATCATCACCGACCCGAGCAACAAGGTAATTCTTGATGGCGACTACGGATACCATGACGACAACGCCCACTACAGTTACGTGACCGGTCGAGCCCGCGCCCGCGAGTTCTCGCAGAAGGATACCATCTACCTGCATGCCGACACGCTGTGCACCCTCATCAATTATGTTGTCAAGGATTCATTGGAAGGTGATTCGGTGCGCGTGTTGCGGGCCTTCAATCAGGTGAGGTTCTTCCGCAGCGATGTGCAGGGTATCTGTGACTCGTTGCAGTTGAGCGAGGCCGACACCATCATCAACATGTATAATCACGCCGTGGTGTGGAACCTGGAGCGACAGATATTCGGAGACGAGATCAACGTTCACCTCAATGACAGCGCTGCCGATTGGGCAACCTTGCCGACGGGCGGCTTTATGGCCGAACACCTGGGAGAAATCTATTATGACCAGTTGAGTGGCAAGAAAATGAAAGCCTGGTTCGAGGAGAAGGAACTGAGGCGCCTCGATGTTGACGGCAACGTCCAGGTCATCATGTTCCCGCAGGAGAAGGATTCGACCTATAACAAGATGATCAATGCCGAGTCCTCCTATATGCGGTTAAACCTCAAGCCCAAGCAGGAGGTGGACCGCATCACCATGTGGCCCGAAGTGTCGGGCAAGGTGACCCCGTTGTACCTTGCCAAGAAGGCCGACCTGTACCTGCCCCAGTTCCAGTGGTATGACGCCCTGCGTCCCAAAACTCCTGACGACATCTACGACGTGAGCGACGAGTTGAAGCAGGTCATGCGTTCCATTCAGGGTGGAACGCGTCGCCGCATGGGCAGTAATACCGTTGCCAGTGAACCTGTTGATACCGACGGGTCCAGTACATCAACCCCTCAAGAGACTGAAAGCCATGAGTGACGTGATCAAGCTCCTTCCTGATTCGGTTGCCAACCAGATTGCCGCCGGCGAGGTCATCCAGCGACCTGCCAGTGTCATCAAGGAACTGGTGGAGAATGCCATCGACGCCCAGGCATCGCATGTGCAGATTATCCTGAAGGATGCCGGCCGCACCCTCATCCAGATCATTGACGACGGGGTGGGAATGAGCGAGACCGATGCCCGACTGGCCTTTGAACGACACAGCACGAGCAAGATACGTACCGCCGACGACCTGTTCACCCTGCACACGATGGGTTTCCGTGGAGAGGCGCTGGCTTCGATTGCCGCCATCTCGCAGGTAGAACTGCGCACACGTCGGCAGGATTCCCAACTGGGCACTCGCCTGGTCATCAATGCGTCGCAGTGTGAGACACAGGAACCTGACATGTGTCCCGTGGGCAGCAACTTCATGATCAAGAACATCTTCTTCAACGTTCCTGCCCGTCGCAAGTTCCTCAAGTCCAATCAGGTGGAACTGAGCAACATCGTCAAGGAGTTTGAGAAACTGGCCCTGGTCAACAATCAGGTGGAGTTCACGCTGATGCACAACGGTAACCTGATGTACAAGCTACAGAAAGGGACTTTCCGCCAGCGCATTGCGGCTCTCATGGGCAGTTCTATTGACCAGCAGTTGCTGCCGGTGAACATCGACACTTCGCTGGTCAAGGTTCAGGGCTACATCGGCAAACCCGAAAACGCGCGCAAGCGCAACGCGCTGCAGTATATGTTCGTCAACGAGCGTTACATGCGCCATCCCTATTTTCACAAGGCGGTGATGTCGGCCTACGAGCAGCTCATTCCTGAGGGTGAGCAACCCAACTACTTCTTGCGCTTTACTGTTGATCCCCAATCGATAGACGTGAACATTCATCCCACCAAGACCGAGATCAAGTTTGAGGACGAGATGCCCATCTGGCAGATTCTTGCTGCCGGCGTCAAAGAGGCGCTAGGGCGATTCAGCGAGGTCCCGGCCATCGACTTTGATACAAAAGATGCTCCCGAAATACCGGCTTACAAGGCTGGTGTTGAGGTGCACAGTCCTGAAATCGCTGTGGACAAATCCTATAATCCTTTCAGACCTGACAACACCTCGTCGCCGGCCGGACAGCGGCGTGAGCACACCCACGACAGGGTGATGAGCAACTGGGACGAGCTGTTCGCCAACTTTGAGCGCAAGAAACGTGAGGGCCTGGAGCAAGGCTCTGCCGAGCAACAAGGAGCAGACCTTCCTGCCGATGTGCCTTCTCAAGAGCCTGTGTTGCCGCTTGGCGACCTGCAGTCGGTTTACCTGCAGCTCAAGGGCCGCTACATCCTGTCCCCAGCCAAGTCGGGCCTGATGATCATCGACCAGCATCGTGCCCATGTGCGCATCCTGTTTGACCGTTATATCAGCCGCATCAACACCGGTAACATGTCGTCCCAGACTATCCTGTTCCCCGAAGTCCTCCATCTGAGCGCATCCCAGGCTGTCGCTTTGGAAGAGCTGTTGCCCGAGATGGAGAAGATGGGCTTTGCCCTGTCACCACTGGGCGCCAATGACTGGTCCGTGAACGCCGTTCCAGCTGGACTCGACGGCGTGGATGTCATAGCGATGGTCAATCAGATCATCGACTCGGTGGACAATGGAGGCAAACCCCTCAAGCGCCGTATCCTGGAGCACCTGGCCCTGTCAGTGGCCCGTTCGGCGGCCATCCCCGCTGGGCGTCAGCTCATGCAGGAAGAGATGGACCATCTGGTGGCCGACCTGCTGCGCTTGCCAGAACCCAATTACACCCCCGACGGGAAGACCATCATCACCGTCATTCCCATGGAACAGATTACAAAATTGTTTTAATTATGTTTGACTTCCAGCGAATTACTAACGAAACTGACTTATATAACCTGCATACCCACACCCAGTATTGTGATGGCCATGCCACGATGGAGGAATTTGTCGTCGAGGCCATCGAACAGGGTTTCACTCACCTGGGCTTCACGCCTCACTCGCCCATATCGGTCGAGAGTCCGTGCAACATGAGCCGCGATGATGTGCAGGTCTACTTTGACGAGATAGAGCGCCTGCGCCGGGCCTATGGCGACCGCATCAATCTGTATACTTCGATGGAGATTGACTATGTCAGCGTGGGCGATGGTCCCGCCAGTGACTATTTCAGGCAGTTGCCGCTTGACTACCGCATCGGATCGGTCCACTTCATCCCCGCCATCGATAATCCCAGCGAGATGGTGGATATCGACGGCAAGTTCCCTGCATTCAAGGCCCGCATGGGCAAGCACTTCGCCAACGACATCGAGTATGTGGTGAAGACCTTCTTTGCCCAGATGATGGCGATGGTCGAGGAGGGCGGTTTTGACATCGTGGGTCACATGGACAAGATCGGTTTCAATGCCAGTCAGTATTGTGTGGACATCGATGAGGAGCCGTGGTATGACAAACTGGTCATCGACCTGTTCGAGAACATCATGGATCATCACCTTGTCATCGAGATCAATACCAAGGCTTGGCTGCAACGCAACCGATTCTATCCCAACCTCAAATACTTCGGCATGCTCAAGCGCTTCAACGCTCCTGTGGTGGTTAACAGCGACGCCCACTATCCCACGTTGCTCAACAACGGCCGCATGGAAGCCTTGAAACTCCTCCACGTCTTGTAATCAACCATTTTTCAAGATATTACCATCATGAGACTGACTTCAAAGATATTAGGGCTGGTGATGCTGTTGCTCGCCTTGATGCCCAGTGCCTTGCAGGCACAGGATTTCACCGATAAGGACACGTTGCGTTATGTGGACGCGATGCACTACCGCTTCATCAACTGGGCGTTTGACCGCTCGTTGAAATCGCGCATTCCGCTGGAATTCTACGGCAAAGTGCGCCCCACCTTGTGGGACCGCGCCTCGTGCACGAGCGGTAAAGCTATCCGCTTTGCCACCAACTCGACCGCGATTGCCGTGCGCTACAATCTGCTGACCAACATGCACATGATGCACATGGCCGACACGGGCATCAAGGGCACCGACCTTTACATCTGGGACGAGGATACCAAGAATTGGCAGTTTGTGAACTGTAACCGCCCCGTGCGCATCGACAACGACATCCGTCCGCGCCAGGACTCGATCCAGAGCAAGGTGTATGTTGACAAGCTCGACGGCAAGATGCATGAGTACATGATCTACCTGCCCTTGTATGATGGTGTGCGGTGGATAGAAATCGGTGTTGACAGCAGCGCCGTCATCATGCAGCCCATGCTGGGTTCCCCAAAGGAAGGCAAGAAGTTTGTGTTCTACGGCACGAGCATTCTGCAAGGCGGCTGTGCCTGCCGTCCCGGTATGGTGGCCACGAGCATCATCCAGCGCGACCTGGATGTGGAGTGTGTCAACCTGGGTTTCAGTGGCGAGGGCAAGATGGATTCCTGCATGGCCGAGGCCATGGCGTCGATTCCCGATGTGTATGCCTATATCCTTGACCCCATCCCCAACTGCACCAAGGACATGTGTGACACGGTGACCTACGGCTTCGTCAATATCCTGCGCACGTTGCGTCCCGAGGTGCCCATCTTTATGGTCGAGGGCCAGATGTACAGCTATGCCAAGTACAGCGCCTTCTACAGCGAGTACCTGCCTGCCAAGAACGACGAGTATCACAAGAACTACCTGAAACTTAGAGCCGACAATCCCAATAACCTCTATTATATCACCTGCAAGGACCTCTACGGTCCCAATAACGAGGGTACGGTCGACGGCATCCACTTGACCGACATCGGCTTCTGGTGGTATGCCCAGAAACTGGAGCCTTACCTGCGTGCTGTGCTTGATGGTACCCCCATCCCGCAGGAGCCAGGCGTGAATGACCCCCGTTGACTTGCTGGTTATTGATCGTGCTCTGCACGAGTAATTAAACAACATTTACTTTTGATTTCTCGCCCGCTGGGCGATAATCATTGTTCCATTATGATGAAGACCAAGAAAAGCCATTACATACAAGACCTCATTCTAGAGGGCGAGCATGAGCATCAGGATTTCAAATACCAGATTACCGATGCCCGGAAGATTGCGCGCTCGATTGCCGCCTTTGCCAACAACAGCGGCGGCCATCTGCTCATCGGCGTGAAAGATAACGGCAACATTGCCGGCGTGCGCAGCGAGGAGGAAATCTACATGATTGAGACGGCTGCGCAGATGTATTGCCGCCCCGAGCAGCGGGTCTCTTTCAAGGTCTTCAACATCAACGGCAAGTCGGTGGTCAAGGCCGATATCCCCGAGGCTACTGAAAAGCCCGTCGAGGCCCCTGACGACAACGGCAACTGGCACGTCTATTATCGCGTGGCCGACGAGAATGTCCTCGCCAGCCGCCTGCATGAACGCATCCTGAGCCAGGAAACCGAGAGTGCCGAGGAACACACGGCCGAAACCATCAGCTACAGCCAGCGAGAGCAGGTGCTGCTCGATTACCTGCGCAACCACGGGGGCATCACCCTGGACGGTTACATGAAGCTGGCCCACATCAGCGAGGAAACCGCCACCAAGATTGTCGTCGCCCTCCACAGCATGGGCGTCCTCACGGTGCAGTACCACGACGGCAGCTGCCTCATCGTCGGCAACTGACCCTATGACGATTAACGCAAAGAACTATATCGAGAAGCGTTGTCATTTTTCATGCAATAGTAACGGTGAGTTGAGCCATGTTTTTGCTCCTACTAAAGCATCAGTTATTTATGAAAAAGATATTTCTGTTATTCTTGTTTTCCCTATGGTTGTCTGCTATAACTGCCAGTGCCTATGAATTTGAATCAGATGGCCTGTATTACAACATCAATGGCTATCATACTGTCGAGGTGACAAGCGGTCTCCAATACTATAGTGGCAACGTCTCTATCCCCTCGTTTGTCAACTACCAGGGCGAGAACTATGAAGTGACGGCTATCGGCGCTTCGGCCTTTAATTTTTGTAATGGTTTAACTGATGTGGAGATACCTGCTACTGTGACCGAGATCGGCGCGTCGGCATTTAATCATTGCAGTAACTTGACTAGTGTGGATATACCCTCTTCGGTGACACACATAGGCTCATTTGCGTTCTCTTTCTGCTCAAGTTTGTCAAGTCTAACGATATCTTACTCGCAGCAGTCTCTTATGATAGATGATTTTGCTTTTCAGAGCTGTGATGGCTTGACTAAGGTAGTTTGTTTGGCAGAGACGCCCCCGGTGATAATGAGCCACACCTTCGATCAACTTCACTACAGCATTACCACTCTTAAGGTGCTAGGGGATAGTATGGATGCTTATCGGGCTGCTGAGACCTGGTCGCAATTTGCCACGATTACCGAGTACGTGATGACCTATTATAATGATGATCATTGGTGATTTTAATACGACCAGTTGATTTCACTGGTTATTCATTGCGAACCATCGTCATAATCTTACCGTAATTGTTTTTAATGGAAGGGATAAAACAAACCGCCCGGGGATTGACTCCTCGAGCGGTTGTGTTGATAGGGTAGGCGCTGCTCCGGTTAGAAGGGCAGGTCGTCGCTGCCAGCAGGTTGATCGAACGTGTTGTCAACAGGAGGTGCCGGAGCGGCCATGCCATCGGCTGTAGGAGCTGGAGCGGGCTCGCCGGCTGCAGGGGGGTAGGGAGCAGGAGCTGCTGCTACCGAGTTGGGATCCTCCTTCATGGCCTTGAAACCGCGGATGTCGGTGTACCAACGTCCGTTGAACTCACGGCTCTCGATGTCGTAGCTCAGCGTGATGACGTCACCTACCTCGAGGGGATACTGGTCAGCGCGGTCGCCAAAGAAGTCGAACTTCACTTGACGAGGGTAGGCGCTGTCGAGGGTCTCGAGCACATATTCCTGCTTTTTCCACTCGCGGCCTGCCTTGGAGGTACCGCCTTGCGGATCCAGCTTGCGGATGATTTTACCTTTAATGTCCATGTTTTTTTAGTTATTAGTCTCTAGTCCCTAGTCCTTAGTTGTTAGTCTTTGTTTGCGGATGCCAACTAGAAACCAGGGACTAAGGACCAGAAACTTAAATGAATTACTTGCTCTCCTCGGCAATGACCTTGAGGATGTTCTGAACTTGCTTCCAGGCCTTGTCCACGGCGGGGATGTGGCAGCGCTCGGCGGGCGAGTGCACGTCACGCAGCGTGGGACCGAAAGAGATCATCTCCATGTCGGGACGGGCCTTCAGGAACAGACCGCACTCCAGACCGGCGTGGATGGCGCGAACCTCGGGACGTACGCCGAAGAGCTTCTCCCACGAGTCCTTGGCAATCGAGAGGAGGTGGCTGTCGCTGATGGGCTCCCAACCCTGGTAGCCGCCCTCGCTGATGATTTCGTCGGCACCAGCCATGCGGAAGACGGTCTCGCACCTGTGGGTCAGGTCATACTTGCCGCTCTCTACCGACGAGCGGTGGAACATCTCGACAACAATCTGGTTGCCCTCGCGCATCTTCACGCTGGCGAGGTTGGTCGAGGTCTCAACGAGGCCGGGAATCTCCATGCTCATGGCGTCGATGCCGTGAGGAGCCACATAGACGGCATTGACAACGCGACGGGCGGTGTCGGTGTCGATGATGGTCTCGGGAGCCTCAACGCTCTTGCAGGTGATTTCCATCTTGGGCTCGGTGCGCTTGTACTCGTTCTTCACCTCGGCGATGAAGGTGTTGAGCACTACGCTCAGCTTCTCCTTGTCCTCGGGCTTGATACCGATAACCAGGGTAGCGGCGTGGGCGATGGCGTTGTGCAGGTTACCGGCGTCGATGCAGGCCAGCACGTAGTCCATCTCTTCACCGATGTTCCACAGCAGACGGCTGCTCAGCTTGGTCGTGGTGGCGAAGCCCAGGTGGATGTCGGCACCGCTGTGACCGCCGTGGAAGTGCTCAAACTTGATCTCGAAGTAGGTGCGATCCTTGGGAGCAGCCTCGGGCTTGTAGTTGAACTTGAAGATGCTCACCAGACCACCGGCGCAACCCATGGTGATGACACCGTCCTCCTCCTCGTCGAGGTTGAGCAGGTAGTCGCCCACGAGCATGTCGGCCTCGATGTTGCTGGCACCGGTCAGACCGGTCTCCTCGTCAACGGTGGCGAGAGCCTCCAGGGGGCCGCACTGCAGCGTCGGCTCGATCATGGCAGCCAAAGCGATTGCCAGGCCCATACCGTCGTCGGCACCCAGCGTGGTGTTATTGGCACGTACCCACTCGCCATCGATGATGGTCTCGATGGGGTCGGTGTCGAAGTTGTGGGTCGAGCCGGGACCTTTCTCGGCGACCATATCCATGTGACCTTGCAGCACGATGCCCTTGCACTTCTCGTAGCCGGGAGCGGCGGGCCTGAAGATGGCCACGTTGCCGGTTTTGTCGATTTTGTACTCCAGATTGTGTTTCTTGGCGAAGTCCACGAGCCATGCGCGGATCTTGTCTAACTTACCTTCGTCATTGCCACTGGGACGGGGCACCTTGGTAATCTCGTCAAAGATTGACCATACTGCCTGCGGATTCAAATCTTTTACTTGCATTGTAAAAATTAATGGTTAAAATGTTAGTGAATATTATGGTTTATAAATTACTGTTAAAGCAAATCCATTTCCACCGCTAAGTTACAACTTTTTTCTGAATCCACACCTAAATGTCAATAAAAAATCCCAGGAATAAAAAATTTGGTTATCTTTGCAACAAGTAAATCTTCCTATTCCATATCTGTTTATGAAACTATACAAGGCTAACATAATTTTTACTCGCGAGAAGGACCGCTTTGAGGTGCTGGAAAACGGCTATGTGGGTGTCGAGAACGGGCGCGTCGTGGACGTGGCAGCTAGCGCCGACGCCTTTGGCCAACAGGTCGAAGAAGTGATTGATTACGGCGACCGCCTGCTCATCCCGGCCATGAACGATGTGCACGTGCATGCGGGGCAGTACCGCAACCAGGGCATCTCCATGGACCTGGAACTGCTGGATTGGCTCAACCGCTACACCTTCCCCGAGGAGGCGAAATTCAGTGACATGCACTACGCAAGGCGCATGTACAGCCGCTTTGTCCACGACCTGTGGCGCTTTGGCACGATGCGCTCCGCTACCTTCGCCACCACCCACCTGGAGAGCACGCGCCTGCTCATGGAACTGTTCCGTGAGGCTGGCATGGGTGCCTTGGTCGGCAAGGTCAATATGGACCGCAACTCCATCGACGCCCTGCTGGAGACTGTCGATGAGGGCGTAGCAGGGAACGAGGCGCTCATCGCCGAGTGGAACGACCCCGACGGTCTTGTCAGACCCATCATCACGCCACGTTTCATCCCCTCGTGCTCGTCGGACATGCTGCGGGCCTGCGGCGAACAGGCACAAAAGTACCAGGTGCCCGTGCAGTCTCATCTGTCCGAGAATCTGGGTGAAATCGCCTTTGTTCGTGAGTTAGAGCCCGAGAGCCGCTTCTATGGTGACGCCTACGACCGCTATGGCCTGTTCGGGCAGACACCGACCATCATGGCGCACTGCGTCTTCAGTGAAGGCGAAGAGCTGGAACTGATGAGTCGCCGCAATGTGATGGTGGCGCATTGCCCCACATCGAACATCAACCTGATAACCGGAATCGCGCCCATCCGCTCCTTCCTCGACAAGGGCATAAAGGTGGGCTTGGGCAGCGACATCAGCGGAGGCCATGACATGAGCATCATGCGCGTGATGGTATATGCCATTCAGGTAAGCAAACTTTACCACCAGAAGTACAAGGACAAGCGCTTCCTCTCGCTCTCCGAGGCCTTCTGGATCGCCACCAAGTCGGCAGGCAGTTTCTTCGGCCGCGTGGGCAGCTTTGAGCCGGGCTACGAGTTCGATGCCCTCGTCATCGACGACAGCGACCTCAACCACGGTAACTACACGCTGACTCAACGCCTGGAGCGTTTCATCTACGTGGGCGACGACCGCCACATCGCCGTCCGCTTCTGCCGCGGCCAGGAAATCCCCGAGCCCCGCATCCTCGACTAAGGCACAAATTGACGATAATCCATTATCCCTTAATCTCGTCAATCAGATTTAGTGTTGGTTCAACGGATTGAAGGTCAGTAAGGACATTCGTCTTTTTGCCCTCGACGGCGTTGACAAAGGTGGAGATCTCTTGAAAGAAGCCCTGCATGTAGATGGAATTTTGGGCAATGGTAGGGGAGAAACTGTCGTGTCGGTACAGGTATTCGACCGATTGACGTCGAGGAAAGATTTTCTCTATAGGTATACCTGCGATGACTGTCTGTTTGGGAACAAAACTCAACTCCTCGCAGCGGGCCAAGTGATAACAGCCTGAGCGGGTGTGGACGGTGAGTGACTGTCGCGCGTCTTGCCAGGAGTGGCAGGTGGATAACTCTATCGTGCCGATAATGTGTTGGTGCCGAAGCATCAGGATATAGGAATGCTCATCAATCTCTAAACAGGAGACGATTTCGGCCTTACCAAACAGCCATGTGGCCAGGTCTATCGGGTGGATGTACAAGTCGAGTAGGGCATCGCCCTCGGGATAAGCCCCCGTGAGATAGTGCAGGTCATAGTTGAAAAGCCACTCGCCCTTTAATCGGTGCTTGAGTATCTGGACAGCTGGTGCGTAGCGTTGTTGAAGTCCAACTATCGCTACCCGTGAGCCAAATTCTCGTTGTAACTCGATTAGTTTTTGCAATTCTTCCAATGACAGGCATGGCGGCTTCTCGATAAACAGCGATTTGCCACTCTGCAAGACACGGGAGGCCATGGAGAAATGAGCGCTGGGCGATGCTGCAACCAGCACACCTTTCACATCTTCATCATAGAGGACGTTATCAAGCTTGGTTGTTGCTTTTATTCCTTTAAATTTGCGCTCAATGAGTCGTGCCTTGCGTTCACTGGTCACGCAGATGTATTTCAACGGCACTTGCAGGTACTGAAGCACAGGGTATAGGTTGGTCAGGCTGTGTTGACCCATACCAACAAAAGCATATTGGCAACGGTAGGTCTCGTTGAGATAGCGCTCGGTGCGCATACGCTTATAGCGGTTAATGAGTTGTTGTATCATGATTTCAACAGTTTATGATAGGTCATTTTGGTGTCATCAGTCCATCGATAGGGACCATAGAATCGTTCAATGAGTGTTTTGGGCAACAAACGCTCGAGGTTGCGCATCAGGATGATGTCATACTTGCGGTGGAAATTAATCCAGCATCCGTTGCACTGCATGGAATACCGGCATTGGGTTTCGCAAGCCAGCGAACCGTTGAAAATGTCATCGAGCGACTGCTCGTGGATGTTGCCCAATTTGACATCAAGATTTTGGCACAACGGCACGTCCCCGTTGCTGTGAATGACCAGGCTGCTCATGATGCTTTGGCATCGTAACTGCAGGTCGCCACGTCGCCACTGGTCATAGAGAGCCACAAAATCATAGTTCTCTTGGGTCTTGTGAATGTTGCTCGGTATGTGCTCTGAGCAGTCGTTCATCGTGAGCAACTCACTCGTGGTATCAAAGAATGCCATCGTGCCATAGATGCCGATGCGCACGTCAATGCCGTATTGCAAGGCCACGTTAATCACGTGCCCCATATCCTTGAACGAGTTCCACGGCGACAGGCAGAACATAAGCGACAGCGGTACCTCGTCCTTCAATGTCTCAACGACTTCAATCACCTTGTCATAACCGTCGCAGCCGCGCATCCTCTTGTAGGTTTCCTTGTCCCCATCGAGTGAGACATAAAGGTGGCGTGGACGATAGTGCATAACAGCATCGATAACCCGTAGAGGAGCGAGGCTATTAGTCAGCAGCGTGTAATTAGGGTGGTGCTGATGAAACCATGCCATGATTTCATCAGCCTGTGGATGCAGGATGAATTCGCCTCCTTCAAGCCCGACGGTCGTCCTGCTCGTGATGCAACGGCTCTGCATGACGCGCCTTATGTCGTCGAGTGACAGTTGTTCACGCTTTTTCTGCCAGATGTTGCAGTGCTTGCAATGTGACTGGCAAGCCGTTGTGGCATAAATCATCAGTTGGCTCAACCGCTTGTGTCGTGGTCGGGACATATTGTTGAAATACAATAGTCCGTTATACAGGTAATCAGTTAGTTTATACATAAAAAATCCTTGATGGTTTGGTCCTCTACAAGTGTAGATGCACTCAATCCATCAACGACTGCATGAGTATCGTTAGTAATTGAATTGAATCGCTACAGCAGTAACTATTGTTTCAACAGAATCTCAATTAGGGTTGTGGCATCTGATATATTGACCTCGCCATCTCCATTGACATCACCACGGTTGTTTTCCAAAATGCTCTCGTCAAACTTCAGTCCCTTATAGACTATTTCACCGCCTTCGATAACATGGCTCAGTCCAAAATAGGTACCATAACCAGTTGGCATCACTATGAAGAAATCAAGCGTGTAACTTGATAATGCGTCGATGCCCACTCCCTCAATAATGCGGAAGTCGCCCCATAAGTTTCCAACATATTGCTTGGCCAGATGAGTGCCAAGTGCTATTGTGTCGGTGTAGAAATGCTGATACTGGTCATCATAACCTGATTGGTTTACAAGTTTATCCCAATAGGCTACTGGATCATTGAAATCATATAAGATAAACTCCTTACCGGCACAGATGTTGTCGTAAACATCTGGCGAATACGAGTTGCCGATAGGGCAATCGGGATACATTTTGCCGTCTGGCACTATCGCGTATACGATCTTGTCTGCCTCGCGCATGTAGATAGGCACTGTGTCATTATCGGCGTTAATGGCTTTGCCATGGAACTTGTGCATCGCTTTGTAGGTGAGTCCGTTGATGACGGTATCGCCCTTGAATTCAAGGTTCATATAGACTTTACCATTTCCCAAGACGGGGTCAGCAGGATAGAAACCATCCTCATTGACATAATAGTAAATCCACTTTACGCCCTCTCGTACAAAAGGCGTATACATGTACTCGTTTGCCGCAACCTGTGACACCGCCAACAAGGCAAGGGCTACTAACAGAATGCTTCTTTTCGTCATAGCAGTTAATTTTTTAGGTTATTAAAGATTATATCGTTCTATAATCTATGATGCCACAAGCCGAATAATGACTGCATCATTTTGTTGATTTTAACTACCACGTGAATCGCAAGCCGGCGGGAATTGTAATGGTGAACGGATGCTGCGTGCGGTAGGTTTCAAAGCCGCTGCCGTCAGGGATATAGTATTGCATGCCTGGCTCTGCAAAGATGCTGATGGTGGGCGTGATATTGTACTGAACACCGATGCCAATGCCCGTGGACCATTGCAGCGGCACATCCAGATGATGGCTGTCGCGCAGTTGTGGCTGGTTGTTCAAGATATAATCTGTCGTGACTGTTGACTTGACAGGGATTTCCAGCGTCACGCCCGCCGAGGTGTAGATGCCCACATGCTTGCCGCTCCAAATCCTATAGGACACCTTCAAAGGTACGCCCAGGTAATCGATGCGCTGTTTCTCATCGATGCGGTTGATGCCTTCTCCCGTCTGGAACAGTGAGTTGAGCCTGGTGTACTGGAGGCCGCTCTCCAGCCCGATTCTCTTGCTGGCTTGATATCTCAGTGACAACGAATATGTAAGTGGCAGACTGTGGTGCGTTTTGCGCACGATTTGGCCATTGTTCAGCGGCTCGTTGCTCTTGGCAATCTGTCGCATGATGCGATCATCTTCAGACACCTCACTCGTGATGTCACTCTTTACTTCGAGATAAGCGATATAATCGCTCCAGTTATCAATAGGCATGGTCGAATCAGGTTCTCCTGGAACTGATGGAGCTTCATAATTGGTGACAATGAAGTAGTGAGGAGTTAACCGATCTGCCTCTGGTGAGGGTTGACCAGTATAAGCCAAATCGGCCGACCAGCGTTTGAAGTCGTCTTTCTTTGGCCGGATAGCAGTGCCTTGACCGACGTTTGCAAAGTGGATGTCGCCATTCAGTTTCAGGTGAGGCAGCATGTTTTCTGCAGGAACCTTTGTTGTGTCAATTGCCTCTCTTGTGGTCTCCTCATGCCGAACTGAGTCTGCGATGCTCACATTTGGCTGCTCATATCTCTCGGGGACAGTAACGGCCATGTTGCGGCTTTCTTTGCGCTGCTGCTGTTTGTCGGGCTTGGTCACTTGTGGATTGTCTTCGGTGACAGCAGGCTCATTTGTCTCTGCCGTCTTTGGCTGTTGCTCGTCGATGGCCTTGGGCTGGCGCAGCAGTAGCAAGACCAGGGGCGTGAGCAGCGCAAGCAGGATGACTGCCCAATACTTGGCCAACGATTGCTGCAACATCTTCTTGGCGCGTGCCAGTTGTGATGATGAGGAATGGGCTGCAATGCCCAGGATTTCGCCGATTTCCTTATGAGACATATCTTGCATGACCGACATCTTGAACACCTTGCCATAACCGTTGGGCAGTGCGTTCACTGCAGCCATGATTTCGTCCATCGTCGGCATGCCGGTAGGCTCCTCTGCAATCCAAGTTTCATCTGGAATGTCGTCAACAGGAACCGTGATTAACGTATGATGGCGTTGTTTGTACCGCAACGCCACATTGGCCGCAATGCTTGACAACCAAGCGTCAAAACGTTCAGGGTTTCGCAGATGATCCAATTTGGAGAAAGCAAGCACAAAGGCGTCATGGGACAATTCCTCGGCTACTGCACGATTGCCCACAATGTTATAGCATATCCCCAACACCTTGTGGGAATACACATTATAGAGCTTGGCGATAGCCTGTTGGTCACCAGCCAGAGCTGCCCCGATGACACGCTCCATGTCCATCCAATAAAGTTGTCCTTTATTGTTATGATGCCATATTGGATGGAAAGACTGCATGGCAATGGCGATTTTTTCGATAATTCAAGGAACAACCGAGAGCAGGCGGGCGATGTCGTTGAGTTTGAGGCATTGTCCGCGGCTGATGGTCAGTTGCTCGTTGTGGTGCTGCCATGGGGCGAGGATGAGCAGTTGGCCGCGGGCGCAGGCTTCCATTCTCGCGCCGCTGGGCTTTGCCAGGTCAGTGAAACCGTTCTCTTGCAGGTAGATGAGCGGGTGACCCTCGTTGAATGCGGCCCGCATGACGGCTTTCTCGCCTGGCGATATGGCGGGTGACACAAGCACGGCTCCTTGTCGGGCCTCTGTCAGGAAGTGTGCGACCTGCTTTTGGATTTCGGCTTCACTCAAGCGGCGTGAGCATTGCACCTGCAGGCGCACGGGGCGGTCGAGTAGGAAGCGGTTGCCGATGGCCGAGAAGGTCATCCCGGCGGCCTCGACGTTGCGTTGGACACGGAACAGGTCGGGATGCTCGCGTTTCATCAACAGGCGGCGAGGGTTGTCGTTGAGGTAATGAATCCAGGTTTCCAGTTGGCCTTCACGCAGCAGCAGTTTGTCGTTATAGCCGCGAGCAAACAGCATGCCATGGGAGCGGTCCTCGTTGCGGCGGTCTCGTTTGGGTTGTGTTTGTTGCGTTGTCAACGCAACAGACGGGACGGGTTGGGCAATCCCAAGCACCAGCTCGCGGTAGTGGCGGTTGCAGCTCTGCTTGAAGCCGCGCAGGAGCATGCCCAGGGGCTTTTCCATCTGTTTTTGAACAAACAGGATGCCGTGTAGGTGATCGGGCATCATCTGCAGGGCGAGGACTCTGACCTCGGGATGGTGCTGTGAGGCCGCCCACCACTCGTCGCTCACGCGCTGCCCGAGTGGCGACAACTCGATGTGAGGTGCATCGTCGCTGCCAGCTGGCGCATCGCTCTTACCCACCACTCGCCCGAATAGCTGGCGCCGCCCCTCGGTGACCATCGTGATCATGTATATCTGACGACCCGTGTAATCATGACCAACGCAACGACGAAGCATGGAGGGCTTTTTCTCTCCAGCAAAGGGTCGCTGGGATAGGAAGGTTTCTTTTTTCATCGTCTCGAGTGGTGTTAATTGGTTCTTGCTTGTTGCGTTGTCTTGTATGTTGCGTTGACAACGCAACATACTGGACTGCAAAGATACCCTTTTTTTTCTTCGGGGGTGCAGCGAGGGGTGGGGTGGAAGTGTTAGTTAATCTTTAGCGCTTTGAATTTTTGTTAAATCAACCCCGTGAAATAACAATTTGGACAAAATAATTGCTAATTATCGTGCCCAAACTCGCAAAGTATCACTAAATTTGCAGGTCTTTTTGCACAATGATGAAGGTATTGTTGTTGACATTGGCGATTGTGGGACTGGCAGTGCTGCTGCTGGGCGTGAAGATTTTCTTCGTGAAAGGGGGACGCTTCCCTAACACCCACATCCACGACAATCCCGAGATGCGCAAGCGCGGCATCACCTGTGCCAAAGATAAAGAATTCTATAAATAACAACAATAAAAGAAAAAGTCAAAAAACCGTTTGAAATGAACTTCATTAAACACTACACCAAGGTTGCTTTATTTGCTGCTGTTGTGATGATGGCTACCACTTCATGTAATGAGAAGCCTGCCGAAGCTCCCAAGGCTGCTGCGGGCACAGCTCTCGAGAATCTCAATATCCGTTACATTGACGAGGATTCCATCATGGCCAACTACAACCTGGCCAAGGACATCAACGAGGCCATGCTGCGCCGTCAGAACCAGTTTGACGCCGCCCAGAAGCAGCGTGCCAACGAGATCAGCAAGTTCGGCAACGCTATGCAGCAGAAGTACCAGAATAACCAATACCTCACCGAGGAGGCCTTCAATGCCGACCAGGCTAAGTTGCAGAAGATGCAGACTGATGCCGAGAACTATCTCGCCAGCCTCCAGCAGAGCATCCAGAACGAGCTCAACCAGAGCCAGCTTCAGTTGCTCGACTCCATCGACAACTTCATGAAGGATTATGCCAAGAAGAAAGGCTATGACATGGTGCTGCGCAAGAGCGCCACGCTGTTCATCGACGAGAAGTTTGACGTGACCAATGAGGTCATTGAGGGTCTGAACAAGCGTTACAACAAGGTCGGCTCCTCGACTGCCGCTCCCGTCAAGGCTCCCGAGACTCCCGCCACCAAGTCGGAGGCTCCCAAAGTGAGCGCCGAAAAACCGGCTACTCCAGGTCAAGTTGATCTGAAGAAGTGATAATAGTAATAGTTTTTTTCATCAAGTAAAAAGTTTTTATTGGGACTGTCCGAGCCATTTTTAAAATGTTTCGGGCAGTTTTTTTATGGATAAATCATATTAAAACAGAATTCGTGTTATGAAGAAATCAATCGCATTATTTGCTGCAGTCCTGATGTTGGGCGCATGCCAGAACTCAAGTAAGACCAACGCTGCCGAAGCCGGTGATGCCGAGACTGCCAACGCCGATACAAAGAAGACCACCCTGGTGGCCTATTTCTCGGCCAGCGAGGCTCACGTGACGGCACAGGTCGCCAAGACCCTTGCCGAGGCCACCGATGCCGACCTGTTTGAAATCGTTCCCGAGCAGATTTACACTGCCGAGGACCTGGACTGGCATAACGATAATAGCCGCTCGACCATCGAGATGAAGAAGGACAGCACCGCACGTCCCGCCGTTGCCAGCAAGGTTGAGAACATGGACCAGTACACCACCATCTATGTGGGCTTCCCCATCTGGTGGTACACCGCTCCCAGAATCGTCAACACCTTCCTCGAGCAATATGACCTCACGGGCAAGACCATTATCCCGTTTGCCACCTCGGGTGGTAGCGATATCGGCAAGAGCGGTGAGGATCTGAAGAAGGCCAGCGCTCCCAACGCCAACTGGATTCTCCCCGGCAAGGTCCTCAACGGCAATCCTCCCGTTGATAGCCTCAAGGCTTGGGTACAGACCCTGAAGTAAGGGGGTGGTTACCGAGGCGGAGCCTCGGTCCACAGGACAGTCACTAGACATCCATTGGACAAGAGACGATAAGGCTAGAATAATACAGCGGGCGGCCCGATGTGGGTCGCCCGCTTTTGTTGGACAGGGTAGTGGAGATTACCCGAAGTTGTCGTAGTGGATCGATGAGGGATCGACGCCGAGGGAGTCGAGCACCTCGTTGACGGTCTGGCTCATCATGGCAGGACCGCACATGTAGTACTCGCAGTCCTCGGGAGCCTCGTGCTGGCCGAGATAGGTGTCGCGGAGCACGGGAGCGACAAAGCCTGCCGTGTACTTCACGCCAGCCTCGTCGGCAACGGGGTCGGGACGGTCCAATGCCAGATGGAAGTGGAAGTTGGGGAAGTCCTTCTCCAACTGCAGGAAGTCCTCGAGGTAGAAGACCTCGCTCAATGAACGTGCACCGTAGAAGTAGTGCATCTCGCGGTCACGCGTATTGAGGGAGCGCGTCATGTGCAGAATCTGGGCACGAAGGGGAGCCATGCCGGCGCCACCACCAATCCAGATCATCTCCTTCTTGCTGTCGAAGATGGGGTGGAAGTCGCCGTAGGGGCCGCTCATGATGACCTTGTCGCCGGGCTTCAAGGTGAAGATGTAGCTAGAAGCGATACCGGGCATGACATCCATGAAACCAGTGGCGGGTTTGGGCTTGAACGGCGGCGTGGCGATGCGCACCGTGAGCATAAAGCGGTCGCCCTCGGCCGGATAGTTGGCCATCGAATAGGCGCGCACGGTTGCCTCGTCGTTGCGGCACTTGAGCCCGAACAGGCCGAATTTTTCCCAAGTGGGCAGGTACTCGCCCAGCGACTCCTTGTCGATGTCCTTGTCATAGTCCATCTCATACTCGGGAATCCTGATTTGGGCATAGCTGCCGGGGATGAAGTCCATGTGCTCGCCCGGGGGCAAGGCCACGATGAATTCCTTGATGAACGACGACACAAGCTTGTTGCTCACGACGGTGCATTCATATTCCTTGACCGACAAGACGCTGTCGGGCACTTGGATGGACATGCTGTCCTTGACCTTGACCTGGCATCCCAGACGCCAATGGTCCATCTGCTCCTTGCGGGAGAAATGGGGTACCTCGGTCGGCAGAATCTGGCCACCACCTTCAAGCACCTGCACCTTGCACTGGCCGCAGCTGCCCTTGCCACCGCAAGCACTCGAGAGCATCACGCCATTCTCGTGCAGGGTGTTCAGCAAGGTGTTGCCGCTGCTGACCTCGATTTCCTTGGTGCCGTTGTTGATGTTGATTTTCACTTTGCCCGACGGCACCAGGTAGTGCTTGGCGACGAGCAGGATGATGACGAGCAGCAAGATGAGCACCAGGAACACCAGTGCGCTTGCCATTACCGTGATAGATGTGTTAGTTAACAGTATCATAGTTGCGTGTCCTCCTTATCCTAATTTAATGCCCAGGAAACTCATGAAGGCAATGCCCATGAGACCAGTAATGATGAATGCGATTCCCACGCCACGCAACGGCTTAGGTATGTCACTGTAGGCGAGTTTCTCGCGGATGGCGGCGATGCCGACGATGGCAAGCAGCCAGCCGATACCCGACCCGGCGCCATAGACCGATGCCGTCAATGCCGACCCGAAGTCGCGCTGCTGCATGAACAACGAGGCGCCGAGGATGGCACAGTTCACCGCGATCAGCGGAAGGAAAATACCAAGCGATGCATAGAGCGACGGTGAGAATTTCTCCACCGCCATCTCGACCAGCTGAGTGGCCGATGCAATCACGGCGATGAACAGGATGAGTCCGAGGAAACTCAGGTCAACTTCAGCCAGATCGGGGCTGAGCCACTTGAGGGCTCCCTCCTTGAGGACATACTCATTGAGCATGTAGTTGATGGGAAGTGTCACAACGAGCATGAAGGTGACCGCGATGCCGAGGCCCAGGGCCGTCTTCACGTTCTTGGACACCGCCAGGAACGAGCACATGCCCAGGAAGTAGGCAAATATCATGTTGTCGATGAATATCGACTTGATAAACAGATTAAGTTCTTCCATTGTTTCTAGTGAATTGAATGGTTAAACATGCTCATTAATCCTCTTGCAGGTCCTTGTTGCGTGCACGGTGAACCCAGATAATGACACCCAGCGTGATCAACGCCATGGGAGGCAGAATCATCAGGCCGTTGTCCATATAGCCATGGTCATAGCACCATTGAGGAATCACATGATAGCCAAAGATGGTGCCCGAACCCAGCAGTTCGCGGAAGAACGCGACGATCAGCAGAACGATGGTATAGCCCAATCCGTTGCCGATACCATCGAGGAACGACGGCCATGGGCTGTTGTGCATGGCAAACGCCTCGAGTCGTCCCATCAAGATGCAGTTGGTGATGATCAGACCGATGAACACCGACAGTTTCTTGCTGACGTCATAGTTGTAGGCGATGAGAATCTGTTGCACAATGATCACCAACGCGGCGACCACTACCAGCTGCACAATGATGCGGATGTTGGTAGGAACGGTCTTGCGAAGGAAAGAAATAATCACGTTGCTGAACGCCAGCACGGCAATTACCGAGATGCCCATCACGATGGCGGGCTCCAGACTGGCGGTGACGGCTAGCGCGGAGCAGATACCCAGAATCTGCACCAAGACGGGATTGTCTTTGGACAGCGGGTTGAAAAAAGCTTCTTTGTTTTTCTTGGATAACATAATCGCAGATGGTTTTATTCGGGTTGATTGTCGTTGGTTTCACTCTCGACGGTCTCGATAGGAGCAGGGGCGAGATCGGCTGTACACTGCGCGCCTCCGCCACCCTGCAGCTTCTTGAGGAAGGCCTCATAGGGGGCCAGACAGTCGGCCATCATGTCGCTCACGCCGCGGCTGGTGATCGTGGCACCAGTCAAGGCGTCGATTTGCTCTGCTCCGTTGGCGGCCTTTTGGCCCTTCTTGAGCACGGCCACGCTCTTGAACGCTCCGTCAACGAACAGGTGCTTGTCCTTGAACAGGTCTTGGAAAGTCTGCTCGGTAATGCGGGCACCCAGGCCCGGGGTCTCGCCCTCGTGCGAGAAATTGGCGCCATAGATGGCGTTGCCGTCGTCGTTCACGGCGATGTAGCCCCAGATGGGACCCCATAGGCCGGCACCATAGACGGGGAGCACATACTTAATGCTGCCGTCATCGAGCTTGCACTTCATCACGGGAAGCTTGCGCTCGGCAACAGGCAGTTTCACGTTTTTCTTCATCTGCACGTCAAAGGCCACATTCTCGGCACTGTCAACGATGTTGCCCTGACCGTCGACCAGCAGGTCCTGGATGATGTATTTCTCATACATGTCCTTGACCTGGGCATCGTCGGGGGCGGCGATGTGCAGGGCGCTCAGGATTTGCTTGCGCGTGTCGTTGGCGATGTTCTCGTTCTGCTTGGGCTTGAGCGCCATGTAGATGAACGCCAGCACGGTGCCCACGAGAAGCACCATCACGGCAGCATACAGGATTTGATAAGTGTTACTGTTCTTGTTCATGACTTATCCCTCCTTATTCTTTAGTGGCGGCGCGACGGGCGCGGCGCTTGATGTTAGACGATACCACGCAGTGGTCAATCAAGGGCGCGAAGGCGTTCATCAGCAGGATGGCCAGCATCATGCCCTCGGGGTAACCACTGTTGTAAACACGGATCAGGATGGCAAACACACCGATGAGCAGGCCGTAGATGTACTGGCCCACGTTGGTGCGCGCTCCCGTGACGGGGTCGGTAGCCATGAACACGGCGCCAAAGGCGAAGCCGCCCAGGCACAACTGCGTCATCGGGTCGAGCAACGATGCGGGATAGGTGGCGCTGGGCAACGCGTGTACCAGGGCTGCCATACCCAGACCGCCGACAAAGACGGAGCACATGATGCGCCACGAGGCAATGCCTGTCAGCAGCAGGATAGCGGCGCCGATCAGGATGGCAATCATCGAGGTCTCGCCCGGTGAACCGGGGATGAAACCGATGAAGGCGTCCATGCAACTGATGGGCTCGCCCATGATGCTGGTCATCGTCGGGTCACCGCCGCCAGTGGCGACCTGACCCAGCGGTGTGGCACCGGTGAAGGCGTCAACAACCGTGCCTCCCCCCATGCCGAAGGCGCTGTCCACCTTGACAAACGCCTCGTCGCCGCTCATGCGTGACGGATAGGCGAAGAAGAGGAATGCGCGGGTGATGAGGGCGACATTGAAAATGTTCATGCCCGTGCCGCCGAAGACCTCCTTGGCGAAGATCACGGCGAACGCCGTGGCGACGGCTGTCATCCACAGCGGCGTGTTGATGGGGACAATCAAGGGGATGAGGATACCCGTAACGAGGAATCCCTCCTGGATCTCCTTGTGATGAATCTGTGCGCTGATAAACTCGATACCCAGACCCACGCCATAGCTCACCACGATAACGGGCAGCATGGCCAGCAGACCGAACAGGAACATCGTGAACCATCCCGTGCTGGGCTGGCCGATGGCCAGATAGTGCTGGTAGCCGATGTTGTACATGCCGAACAGCAAGGCCGGAATCAAGGCGACCACCACGGTAATCATGGTGCGCTTGAGGTCATTGCCGTCATGGATGTGGGCGCCCGACCGCGATGTGGCGTTGGGCGTGAACAAGAAAGTCTCCATGCCGTCATAGACCGACTCCAGCTTGGCCAGTTTGCCGCCAGGACGGAACGAGGGCTCAATCTTGTTCATGAAATTCCTTAAAGCTTTCATATCAATGATATTGTTGAATAGCGTTTTTAGTTGACTGGTGAAACAAGGCTGCGACGGTTAAGACATCTCGGCACGCAACTTGTCAAGACCCTCGCGAACGATGCGCTGAAGCTCCAGCTTTGACGTGTCGGCAAACTCGGCCAGTGCGAAGTCCTCGGGGGCAATCTCGTAGATGCCCAGCTGCTCCATCTTGTCGATGTCGCCGCTGATGATTGCCTTGATGAGGAACTCGCCATAGATGTCCATCGGAAGCATCGCGTCGTATTCCCCGGTACGCACGATGGCGCGCTCACCGCCCTTCATGCGGCTGTCCAGGCTGACGGGTTTCTTCAAGCCAGTCAACCAAGTGGTGAACGTGCGGTACAGCGAGAAGCGGTTGGGGTTGACCGATGCCCAGCCCATGAACTCGTCGGGCTTGTTGTTCTCGGGAATGACGGTGATGTGGCGATAAGGCGCGCACAGCCATTGGTCGGCTTCAACCTTCACACCGGTGAGCGCGTTGCCGCTGATGATGCGGCTGTGGGCCACATTGGTCATCTCTCCCTTCATCAAGGTTTGCAGGTCGATGCCCATCACGGCCTTGACATAACGGGGCTGCTGCACCATCTCGCCGGTGATAGCCACTACAGTGTCGTGGCTCACCTTGCCCGTGGTGAACAGCTCACCGATGCGTGCCAGGGTAACGATGTCCATCGTCCATACCGTCTCGCCCTTGTTGACGGGAACGGTGTTGGCGGCCTGCACGCCGGCATTACCGGCAGGGTGGGGGCCGACGAAGGTGTTGATTTCGGCTCCGGGAGCGTCAATATTCTGACCCTCGCGCACGCCGATGCGCACCTTGCCATCAGTCAAACCGTTGAGCACCTCGATACCCTTGCCGATGTACTGTCGCTTGTCACCGAGCACCAGGTCCAGGTCAGGAGCCAGCGGTGCCGAGTCAAATGCGGTCACAAACACATCTCGGGGTTTCTCGCCCGGGACGGGCACCACGTCATAAGGACGCTGGCGCATCATGACCCATAAACCTGACTCCAGCAGCACTTCCATCGCGGGGCGCTTGATGTCGAGCGTCACGGCATCGTTTCCACCGTCGGGGGCAATGACGATGGCATCGATGTGACGACGCACACCGCGACGCACCTCCTTGACGGTGCCGCTGACAGGAGCAACAACCTTGATGGCCTCATAATTCTTGTCGTGATAGAGGGGCTCGCCTGCAGCGACGTGCTCGCCCTCTTTCTTTTCCATGCGGGGAATGATCCCGTGGAAATCGTCGGGCACGACTGCCACGCTCGAGGGGGCATCGGCAGCGACGATGCTCGTGTCGCTGATGCCGCCCAGCAGCTGGATGTCAAAGCCCTTCTTGAGTCTTACAGTTGCCATGTTATTTATAGTATGGATTATTGTATTATATTTAATAATGTGGGCACAAAGATAGTGCAAGTCGAGCGGAGTGCCAAACAAAAAGCCATTTTTGTTTGCAATGCCGAGACGCCGCCTGTCTTCGCCGCAGGCAAAGTGGTGCAAGTCGAGCGGAGTGCCAAACAAAAAGCCATTTTTGTTTTCAATCCCGAGACGCCGCCTGTCTTCGCTTTTGGGCAAAGGTACAAAAATAATGTTAAACCAGCATCTCACAGTGTATAAAAACTCCGCTAACGATGAAAAAACAATCCATCACACGGCGCTTTACTCCATCTTTCTCCGCCTGTTTCCTCCCACCTGTTTCCATGCTTGATCCGCTCGCTTAACCCCCCTTGAAACTATCAAATTGCCGTTGTTAATAAAAAAACGTGAAAAAAAGTGCTCCAATGTGTGGTCTTTTCAAATATTTGTGATAAATTTGCGTTAATTTTTTAGGCAAAATGGCTAGAATTAAGTGCCCTACAAGCCGCCATTTGTGCGAGAATGTGTTGTGTCTCAGTCACTTGCTTCATGATATCGCAAGTCCCGTGGCACGCTGAACTCGCGTTTTTGACAACTAAACTTTAATAACTAAATAACTAATTTTATTAATCCTTTTTTAAACTAATTTAAATTATGGCTGAACAAACAAACATTCAGAAGCCACAGACCGCTGATAAGAAACATGTCAGCAGCAATGTTAGTGGTATTAAGAGCGCATCGCTCGTAGTTCTCGTTTGCTTTATCTTAGCAGTATTGTTCTACATCTTTGGTCTGGGTTACGTAGGTAACTTCAAGGATGCAAGCAAGGATGTGCCCATCAACCTTCTTGGTACTGTGTACAAGGGCGGTGTCGTTGTGCCCGTGCTGATCACCTGCTTCCTCGTGGTAGTAGTGCTGACCATCGAGCGCTGGATTGCTCTCGCTAAGGCTAAAGGCAGTGGTAACACCACCAAGTTCGTCGAGAATGTAAAGGCTGCCCTCCGCAACCATGACATCGCAAAGGCCGAGGACCTCTGCCGCAAGCAGAAAGGTACTGTAGGTGCTGTTGTATTTGCAACGCTCCAGAAGTACAAAGAGATGGAGAGGGACACCGTCCTGACCAAGGAGCAGAAGCTCGCTTCTATCCAGGCAACCCTCGAGGAGGCTACCGCTCTTGAGATGCCCGCTCTGCAGCAGAACCTTCCCGTGCTGGCAACCCTGACCACCCTGGGTACCCTGATCGGTCTGTTCGGTACTGTGTTGGGTATGATCAAGTCGTTCCAGGCGCTGTCCGCTTCGGGTGCTCCTGACTCGACCGAGCTGTCAACCGGTATTTCTGAGGCACTTGTGAACACCGCTCTCGGTATCGCAACCGCTGCCCTCGCTCTGATTGCTTATAACTTCTACACCAACAAGATCGATAACATGACCTATGCTATCGACGAGATTGGTTTCGCTACTGTTTCTACCTTCTCGGCATCTCACTAATTGCCGGGCTAGCAACTGTTTAATTAATCACTTTTAAACAAACAGATTAAGGTAATTTAGTAATATGGGAAAAGTCAAAATTAAAAAGAAAGAGACGCGCATCGACATGACCGCTATGTCCGATGTGACTGTGCTTCTGTTGACTTTCTTCATGTTGACTTCTACATTCCTTCAGAAGGAACCTGTGCAAGTGATTACGCCTCCTTCGGTATCCGAGGAGAAGGTTCCTGTTGCTAACCTGTTGTCAGTCCTTGTCAGCCCCGAGGGTAAAGTTTACCTGGAGGTTCTGGGTAGTCAGGACTCGACCGACAACAAGAGAAAAGGTAGTGAGAATGTTCGTGCTCACATGTTGCAGAACATGGCCGAGCAGTACAATGAACTCCATCCCGGTGCAAACATCAAGTTCACCCCCGAGGAGCTGGCAACATTCTCAAAGTGCAACGCATTTGGTGTGCCCATCACACGAATGAAAGAATGGTTGAATTTGGAAACCGACAAACGAGACAAAGCGCTCGAAGAAGGTCCTGGTGTTCCAATCGACATGAATGAAGATCCTAACAGACCCAATGAGTTCCAGATGTGGGTTAAAGCAGCTTATAACTCCATCGATGATGAACTTCAGGATGCTGTTGTGAAAGGTACAGGTATTGCAATCAAGGCCGACCAGACAACGCCTTACAGTAAGGTGAACGTGGTCATGGATAACCTCCAGACCATCAAGTTCAACAAGTTCACTCTGATGACGGCCCTTAAAACTGAGGAGGAATAAGATATGGCAATTAAAAGTAAAAGTCGTCAGAAAAAGTTCGATACCCGTATCGACTTCACTCCTATGGTTGACATGAACATGCTTCTGATCACCTTCTTCATGTTGTGTACCACCATGATCAAGAGCCAGACGCTCCAGATCGCGCTGCCTACCAACGAGAAGGTTGAGAAAGAAGAACAGAACAAGGTAAAGGAGTCTGAGGCTATCACCATCATCATCGATGGTAAGATCGATGAGAAGACCGGACTCGCTAAGCCTGATGAGGGTATGCTTTTCTACTATGAAGGTAAGCCCGAGACCTCTAATCTTGTAAATGGCGAGAGCAACATGAAGCAGGCCGAATTCGGCTCCAAGAAAGGTGCTTATGACGCCATCCGCGGGATTCTACAAGAGCGTAACAAGGAAGTTGTTCTTAAGGTGAACGACTTGAAGCAACAATGGAAGGATATGGAATTCGCTAAGAGGGCTGGTCGTCCCAACGACGAGAAACTTAACGATTCGCTCTTCCAGGTTGAACGCAAGAAGGTCATGAACGACTCCACCTTGAAACGCCCGGTTGTGATTATTAAGGCTACGCCTAACGCCAGCTACGCTAACATTGTGAGCGTGCTTGACGAGATGCAGATCAACAGCATCAACCGTTACCAGATCGACCGCATCAATGAGGTCGACTCGGCGATGATGATTATGCTGCAGGGCAAGAACCTTAACAAGTGATGTTGGATTAATGGATTTGTTTAATCTTTAAAAAAAAGAAATCATTATGGCAAAAGAAGTTGATCTTTCATCGCGTGAATGGTGTGACCTTGTGTTTGAAGGGAAGAATAAGGACTTCGGTGCTTATGTCATCCGTACGGAATCGCCCAAGCGTCACAATATGGCTGTGCTTTGGACTATTATCGGCGCATTTGCTGTTGCTGCCCTCGCTTTTGGTTTGGTGAAAGCCAACCAGATTCTTGAGCAAAGAAGGCTCGCTGCCGAAGGTGAACAGAAGGAAGTCATCTTTGACATGAGCCAGCAGGAGGAAGAACCAGAACCCGAGCAGCAGCGTGTAGAGCCCGAGAAGCCCGAGGTGCTTCCCGAGGAAGTCTTGAAGTCTGTGAAAGTTACCGAGCTCGCCATCGTCGAGGACGATAAGGTGAAGAAGGAAGACGAGATCAAGACTCAGGAAGAGTTGAAGGAGACCGACCAAGCCTTCGGCCAAAAGGATAATGATAAAGGTACTGAGGACCGTAATCAAACCAAGACGCTGAAGAACGAGGTTGTTGTTGAGGAGAAGAAGCCTGTCGAAGAGAAGAAGGCTCCTGAGCAGATCTTTAAGTCAGTAGAGCAGATGCCCCAGTTCCCCGGTGGTGATGCTGCACTGATGAAGTATCTGAGCTCTCACATCCAATATCCGGCCATGGCCGCCGAGAATAATATTCAAGGTAAGGTCATCCTCCAGTTCGTTGTAGAGAAGGACGGTAAGGTTGGTGAGGTTAAGGTGGCTCGTTCAGTGGATAAGGATCTCGACCGCGAGGCAATCCGCGTGGTTAAGACCCTGCCCAAGTTCACTCCGGGTCGTCAGAATGGTCAGCCGGTACGTGTATGGTACACGCTGCCTGTTACCTTCAAACTCCAGGGTACTAACTAATCGACAATCGATTAAATCCTGAATACTGAAAACGGCACCGCGCAATGCGGTGCCGTTTTTGTCTAATGATATGTCACAATTGGAATTCCCTCGTCCCACCCTCGGTCGTGGCCAGTGGTCAACTGGCGGTAGTGCTACGTGCTGGATGAATGCGCCATGAAACGTACTGGCGTGCTGGACTTGCTCCGTGAGACCCGTTCCCGGGAATACCGCAGTCCCTTGCAGTGCCACATGTGATGGTTTCAGTTCGCCCCACTATCCACAACCTACAATTCCTGATTGATATCTCGTTATTACATCAACTCGGTAGAGAAGTTGATGGACTGGATCTCGATGTCCAATTGGCGCAGCTGGCTCGACAGCTTGTCGATCTGCTTGCGCAGGGCCTTGACGTCGATCGTTGTCACATACTTGATCTCGCTGCGGGAGTAGCGCTCGCTCGTCGCCGTCGATGCCTGCCTAAAGACTTCCTGCATCACGCCCACGCGCCTGGTAAGCACGTCGCGCTCGGCCATGAGTTGGGTGAGTGTCTTCTCGCCGCTCATGGTGTGCATGTTGGTCACATTGATGCGGTAGATGTATTCCTCCAGTTGCTTCAGGCAACTGTCCAGTTCCTTGAACAGGTCTTTGGGATCCTCGGCGGGTTCGTCACCCTCCTGTATCTTCACGTTGTTGATCAGGCGCGATGTCAGTTCACTGATGCGCGTCTGCAGGTCCTTGCGGATGCTTAATGCTTCGGCTAGTTTCATATCTTTGTCTGTTTAATGGGTTATCTGTTGCAAAGATAATCATAAAATCCCATGCATCCCAATGATAGTCAAAGAAAAACCTGTGGTCCGAAACTCGGACCACAGGTTTGTTTCAATTGAGAAGCGTCCTGTGCTTACTTGTTGACCTGGAAGCGGTTCCAGCCGTCCTTGAGGTGAGCTACCACCTGGTTGGCAGCGGCCAGACCGGCGTTGATGTTGGCCTCGGCGGTCTGGGCACCCATCTTCTTGGGGGTGAACAGCACGCGCTCGGGATACTTGGCCTCGAGCTCCTCGGCGTTGGCGGGCTTCACGTCAGCCACATAGCGGAAGTCGGGACGGCTTTCCATAGCCTCGGCCAGACCGGCCTCGTCGATGACCTCCTTGCGGGCGGCATTGATGAGCACACCGTTCTTGGGCAGCAGCTCAATGAGCTTCTTGCCTACCGAGCCGCGGGTCTCGTCGGTAGCGGGGATGTGAAGGCTCACGTACTGGTTCTCGCTGTACAGCTCCTCGACGCTGTGAACGGGGTGGATGCCGTCGGCTTCCATCACTTCGTCCTTCACCCAGGGGTCGAGGGCGCTGATCTTCATGCCGAAGCCCTTGGCGATGCGTGCCACGCAGCGGCCAACGGCGCCATAGGCATGGATACCCAGCGTCTTGCCCAGCAGCTCGGTGCCGCTGGTGCCGTTATAGCGGTTACGGATCAAGGTTACCAGCATACCCATTACCAGCTCGGCAACGGCGTTGCTGTTCTGACCGGGAGTGTTCATCACGCACACGCCGTGGGCGGTAGCCTCGGCCAGGTCGATGTTGTCATAACCTGCACCGGCGCGAACAACCACCTTCAACTCGGGGGCTGCGTCAAACACTTCCTTGTCCACCTTGTCGCTGCGGACGATCAGACCAGCGCAGTCGGCTATAGCCTTGATCATGTCCTCGCGGGTGCCTTTCTCTACCAGTACCAGCTCGTGGCCGGCACCTTCAATCACTTCACGGATGCCCTGAACAGCTACGGGAGCAAAGGGCTTCTCGGTTGCAACTAAAATCTTCATGATTTATATCTGGAAATTAGCCTTTATCGAAATTAATGATTGTTCTCAAACTCCTTCATGGCGGCAACGAGCACCTTCACGCTCTCCAGGGGAAGGGCGTTGTACAGGGATGCGCGGTAGCCACCTACCGAACGGTGACCCTTGATGCCGACGATGCCCTTGCTGGTGGCGAAGTCCAGGAAGTCCTTCTCCAGCTCCTTGTACTCGGGCTTCATCACGAAGCAGACGTTCATGATCGAGCGGTCCTCGGGCTTAACGGTGCCCACGAACATCTTGCTCGAGTCGATGGCGTTATACAGATAGGCTGCCTTCTCCTCGTCGATGCGCTGCAACTCCTTCACACCACCGAGCTCCTTGTACCACTTCAGGGTCTGCAGGGCCGCATAGATGGGGAATACGGGAGGCGTGTTGAACATCGAACCCTTGTCAACGTGGGTCTTGTAGTTCATCATGGTGGGCAGCACGCGGTCAACCTGGCCCAGCACGTCTTCCTTAACGATAACGAAGGTGACGCCGGCGGGAGCGATATTCTTCTGAGCGCCACCGTAGATGAGGTCATACTTCGACACGTCAACGGGACGTGAGAAAATGTCCGACGACATATCGGCTACCATGCGAACGGGCACGTCGTAGTCCTCGCGGATCTCGGTACCGTAGATGGTGTTGTTGGTCGTGATGTGGAAGTAGTCAACATCGGTGGGAATCTCATAACCCTTGGGAATGTAGGTGTAGTTGTCCTCCTTGGAAGAGCCCACTACGTTAACTTCACCAAACAGCTTGGCCTCTTTGATGGCCTTGTTAGCCCACGTACCGGTGTCCAGGTAAGCGGCCTTGGTCTTCATCAGGTTGGCGGGAACCATGTAGAATTGGGTGCTGGCACCACCGCCTAGGAACAGTACCTTGTAACCCTCGGGTATGTCCAGTAACTCCTTGAACAAGGCCTCGGCCTCGTCAACAACAGCCTGGAACTCCTTGCTGCGGTGTGAAATCTCAAGAATTGACAGGCCGGTGCCTGCAAAGTCACGAATTGCGTCAACACACTTGTCCAGGGTGAACTGGCTCAGGATTGACGGACCAGCATAAAAATTATGTTTCTTCATAATGTTAATTGAAATTAGAAGTTATAATAAAAAATGTATTGTTTCAATTATCGGTTTTTTTAACTGTGACAAAGTTACGGCTTTTTTTTCATTGGCGCAATACCCCCCTAAAAATCACCTTTTCTGTCATTTTGTCAATTTGTAGGTTAAAACCGTGGATTTGTGATTAATCGGGTGCCCGAAATCGGGGGTTTAGTGACAAATTGTCCAATCTCGCCATATTTTGTGGCAAAATTTTTTTTGGTGCATTTTTGCTTTTTTCACAGTAGGTGAAAAAAAACTGAAAAACCTCTCAAAAATTATTTGGAATTGGAAAATTTGACGTATTTTTGTGACGCTTTTAGAAGACGTTGTGAGTTCATTTAACGCGTCCGATAATTGAAGATGATTAATTAACTTTATAGTTTTATCTAATTAACAACTTTTTGTATTATTATCATGAACGTTGAGAAAATTATGGCCGACCTGGAGGCTAAACACCCAGGCGAATCCGAGTATCTGCAGGCTGTACGTGAAGTCCTTGAGTCCATCGAGGAGGTTTATAACCAGCATCCTGAGTTTGAGAAAGCCAAGATCGTTGAGCGCATGGTTGAGCCCGAGCGCATCTTCACTTTCCGCGTAACCTGGATCGATGACAAGGGTGAGGTTCAGACCAACCTTGGTTATCGCGTGCAGTTCAACAGCGCTATTGGCCCGTACAAGGGTGGTTTGCGCTTCCACAAGGCCGTTACTCCCTCAATGCTGAAGTTCTTAGGTTTCGAGCAGACCTTCAAGAATGCTCTTACTACTCTGCCCATGGGCGGTGGTAAGGGTGGCTCTGACTTCGACCCCGTTGGCAAGAGCGACGCTGAGATCATGCGTTTCTGCCAGGCCTTCATGCTTGAGCTCCGTCACAACATTGGTCCCGACCAGGACGTTCCCGCTGGTGACGTTGGCGTTGGTGGCCGTGAGATTGGCTTCCTCAATGGTATGTATCAGAAACTCGCTCGTCAGTATCACACTGGCGTGCTCACCGGCAAGGGCATGACTTGGGGTGGTTCTATCCTCCGTCCCGAGGCAACCGGTTTCGGCGCTCTCTACTTTGTTGAGCACGTGCTCCGCATCGCTGGCAAGGACATCAAGGGCAAGAAGGTCACCCTCTCTGGCTTCGGTAACGTAGCTTGGGGTGCTGCCACCAAGGCTGTTGAACTCGGCGCTAAGGTCGTTGCCATCTCTGGCCCCGACGGCGTTTGCGAGATCCCCGAGGGCATCACCAAGGAGATGATCGACTACATGCTCGACATGCGCGCCTCCAACCGCAACAAGGTTGAGGACATGGCTACCAAGTTCCCCGGCCAGGCTAAGTTCACTGCCGGCAAGAAGGCTTGGAGCGTTCCCACCGACATCGCTCTGCCCTGCGCATTCCAGAATGAGCTGAGCGAGGACGACGCTAAGGAGTTGAAGGCTAACGGCTGCTGGTGCTGCTGCGAGGTCTCGAACATGGGCTGCCAGCCTGGCGCAATCCACTTCTTCCAGACCA
>JAFYYI010000058.1 GCA_017557665.1 Muribaculaceae bacterium
GCGCAAGGCCGCCAACAGAAAAAAGCGCACGTCAGCTCAGCATTTTTTTCTATTGGCGCTCGTTATAGCCTTGCGCACACCAAGGCAGGCGCAAGAAGCGGCGACGAAGGGAACACCGATTTCCCCCTCCTGCTGAATTAGGTAGGTTGGGCGTTGGGCAGTAGTGGTTATTTCAACCACTTCCTATACTTGATCCAGACACGGAGCCAGATGCGGGCGATGGCATCAATGGCATCACCGAAAATCATCTTGCTGTACTTGTCGAAGTCCTGACCCCACTCGGTCTGCTCCATGAACTCTTGCATGGTCTGCGTGTTCTTGAAGGTCTCAGGGACGAGGTAGTAGGAGAATAGATAGGAGTATTGCGAGACGGCACTCATGAAATCCCATGTGTTGCCGTTGTCGCCTCCCCAGCCGTGGACATACTTTCGTGTGGCCACATCGTTCTCAACATCCAAGACAAAGGGTGTTGGGTTTAGCGGTAGCGGATAGCCATCGGGGTCATAGAAGAAACGGTTGTTGTCCTTGTCAATCTTGTAGGACTTGTTGACCTGGTCTTCCCATTTCTTCTCGATGGCTCCGTGGATGCCCTTCTCGTCGGAGAATGGGCGACTGTCGCAATGCAGCGGCATGTGACAGTCGGCGACATAGTGGCTGAGGATGAAAAAGCGCATAGCGATGTGGTTTCCTGTTGTGGCAATGGGACAGCCCCTATCCTCGCGGTGCAGCATCTTGAAGTTGTCAACGATGCTGTGGGAAATGGATTCGCAGCGGTCAGCGCAGTTGCCGCTGTCGAATGCATAGGGCTTGTTGAAAAACGGTGAGGACTTGCGCATCTTCTCGTAGATGGTATGGGTAGAAGGCAACTTGCCAAAAGTGGTATAGGGGCCTTCATCCGAAGGATGGTACTTGACAATGTGGCTGGTGCTCATGTCTTTGAACACCTCATCGGGGTACCAGGCACCTTGTATGACGAAGTCACGATAGTTTTTGAACCATCTGACCAAGGCTTTTGCTTCCTTGCGGACATCTTCGCTGACACCTTTGACAACGGATTGGTCTTCGGTGGTGGCGATGACTTCCAATCGTTTTATGGCCATAAAGGCTATCCATGCGTGGGAGTATTTTTTCATAGTGTTGGCGTTTTGAGGCTTCAAAGATAGTGAAATTTGTTGAGATTGCGGGTCAAGCCCGCAATGAGGTCGGACAATGAGAGCTTTCAAGTCAGTAAATGCTTTAAGATAGCAGTTGAGGCAGCCGCTGGCGCGGTGTTTTTGCCCATCATCAAGCTTCAGTCGTGGGTAAGGCGCGACGGCCTTTCATTGGACTTTCATGCAGGCGAGCCGCCTACAAGCCGGATGTGGCCGCACTGGGCAAGAGGCGTTTATGTTGTTGTTTATTACGACACATCGTGCTTTCGTTATTCGTACTAACGTACTAACGAAGGTGCGGCAAACGCTTCTTGCACAGGGCAAAGGAGAAGATGAGGCTGGCCGTCGCGCGGGCTGGGCGGCATTATTGACGGGCAAAAAGTTGACACGAGGAACGAAGGGGCAACTTTTTGAACGGCAACATTGCCGAACAGCATTGGGGAGGCAGGGTTAAAGCCAAAGCTTTGCAAAAACCATGACAGCGGCGGCTTGGTCGGTGAAATCTAATTCTTTAGTTGTGAAGTCCAAGGTGGACCTTTTGGCGGGTCATCATCTTTGTCTTTGCCCAATATGGTTCTAATAAGGACAAAGGCAATAAACAGATCACGATTGAAGTCAAGCGTATCATGATTATAGTCTCCTATGACTTGGCCTTGGCCGACTTCTTCACTTCCTCGTGGTAGAAATAGTTGGCTACGACGGGCGGCTGGCCGAAGTCGCTGCGCTTGGTGTCATCGTCGCGGACATAGGTCATGCCCTGCCGGGCGGTGTATTCCCGCAACTGCTGGTCCAATGCGACCCAGTAACTGCGGTCGCGCTTGGAATAGATCTCGTGATAGAGGCTGTCGAGTTCGGGATGGTGGGCGTGTATCCAGTCCAGGATGACGGGGCGGTAGTCGCCTCGCAGGTTCAGGTTCTCGAGCCACACCAGGTTGCACTGGCCCTTGGCGCGCTCGATGATGGCCTCAACATCGGTGATGCCAGGGAAAATCGGCGAGATGAAACAGGTGGTTTCAACACCTGCCTCGTAGAACTGACGCATGGCCTCCAGGCGGCGCTCGATGCTGACGGCCACATCCATCTCACGGCGGAACGACTCGTCGAGCGTGTTGATGCTCCACGACACACGGGCATGGGGGAAGGTCTTGATCAAGTCGAGGTCACGCAATACAAGGTCGGACTTCGTGGCAATGCTCACGCTGATGCCGCTGCCCTGAAGCTGTTCCAGCAGGGCGCGGGTACGCTTGTACTTCGCCTCGTGGGGCTGATAGCAGTCGGTCACAGAGCCGAAGAAGGCCTCCTTGCCCGCATACCGCTTGGCATTCTTGATCTCTGGCCAGTGCTTCACGTCGATAAACTCGCCCCACGGCTCCGGATGGTTCGTAAACCGCTTCATAAACGAGGCATAACAGTACTTACAGCCGTGCAGACAGCCCACGTAGGGATTCACCGAGAAGTCGGCCACCGGCAGGTTCGACTTCGTCATCACCGACTTCACTTCAATTTCTTGTATCTTCACCATATTGTTTCTTATTTTGAAAGATGCAAAGGTACTACAATTTCCCCAAACCATTGCAAGACAAACAGCGACTGAAATGTCACTTTTCGGGACTATTGATGATTCCCTGCAATAAGCCCAAGCTATGCAAGAACCATGACAGCGGCGGCTTGGTCGGTAAAAGTTAATAGTTGTTTTTTTTTGTACTGACGTGCTTTCGTCCTTTCGTGCTAACGAACGAGGGTTTTCAAGTACGTTGAAGCTTTAAGATAGCAGTTGAGACAGCCGCTGGCGGGGTTTTTGCTCGGTTAGAGCTTCAGGATGTGCGACAGGCGCGACGGCCTTTCATAAGACTTGCGGAGAAGTAAGGGCTTCAAATTACCATGAAGCCGCCCTGGGCATGTGTCGTTTCTTTTAGTTGGCAGTTAGGAGTTGATAGTTAGGAGTTATTTCGTACTAACGTGCTAACGTACCAACGAGGGTTGAGAAACGACTCTTGCACAGGGCGA
>JAFYYI010000059.1 GCA_017557665.1 Muribaculaceae bacterium
GCTGACTGGGCGTTCGAGGGCTGCGAAAGTCTGACCAGCATCGTCATCCCCAACTCGGTAACTGAGATCGGAGACGAGGCATTCGATTACTGCCCTGGGCTGACCAGCATCGTGGTAGAAAGTGGCAATCCAAGTTATGATTCGCGCAACAACTGCAATGCAATTATAGAGAGTGCCTCTAATACGTTATTTGTTGGCTGCAAGAACACGATTATCCCCAACTCGGTAACTGCTATCGCTGACTGGGCGTTCGCGGGCTGCGAAAGTCTGACCAGCATCGTCATCCCCAACTCGGTGACTTCTATCGGTGCCTGTGCGTTCTTGGGCTGCGATGGTCTGACCAGCATCGACATCCCCAACTCGGTGACTTTTATAGGTGACAATGCGTTCGCGGACTGCACTGGGCTGGCCAGCATCGTCATCCCCAACTCGCTAACTGAGGTCGATGACTTTGCGTTCGCCGAGTGCACTGGGCTGACGGATGTGTATTGTTACATTGCTGACCCCTCGAGAGCATCAAGCTGGAATGATCTATTCTATTTGGACGGTGGTGATTACTTTGGTCGTACGCTGCATGTGCTGCAGGGGACGGCTGATGCCTACCAGGCTGACAAGAACTGGTATCCGTATTTCGGACAGATTGTGGAAGATATATTCATTGGCGACGTGAATGGCGACCTTGAGGTCAACATTGCTGATGTGAACGTCGTCATCAACATGGTTCTGGGCGGAACTGGTAGCTCCACTGCTGCCGATGTGAACGGTGATGGCGAGGTCAACATCGCCGACGTCAACACCGTCATCAACATCATCCTTGGTGGCAACTAGAATTAAACGGTTGTCAAAATGACAACCAAGGTTGAGACTCATTCATCCGGAGGTGTCGAGTTTGACCCGGTAATAGATTAAAAATTTCTCTGACCGATGATGAAATTAAAAAAAATTGTTTACCTTTGTAGTCAGCACCTCGCAAGAAACTCCAAAGAACAAACAATATATTAAGCTATAAATCCTGATAACGATGAATAAGAAACTACTTTTCCGGTTGGTAGCTCTGATGGCGGCCATGATGTATGCCCTTGGTGCCAGCGCAGCCGAGGCCTATGCCTGCTACACGTCGTCGAACACGACGCTGACGTTCTACTATGACAACCAGCGCAGCAGCCGCTCGGGCAGGACCTACGACCTGAACACGGGCTCTGACGACCCCGTTTGGGCAATTGGTGGTGAGTGGGGCATTGGCACCAGCCCACATGTGACCAAGGTGGTATTTGACCCTTCGTTTGCTGGCGCCCGTCCGGAATCCACCTGTAGTTGGTTCTATGAGATGGAGAATCTTGAATCCATCGAGGGCATGGAGTACCTGAACACCAGCGAGGTGACCAATATGAGTCGTATGTTTAATTACTGCAGCAAATTGACGAGTCTTGACTTGAACCGTTTCAACACGTCCAATGTGACCGATATGGAGAGAATGTTCGCTGAATGCAAAGCACTGACGAGTCTTGACTTGGGCACTTTCAATACGTCGAAGGTGACAATCATGGAGAGTATGTTCGATGGTAACAATAATCTGCGAACCATCTATGTGCGCTCTCTCTGGAGCACCGAGGCCGTGAGATTATCCTGGCGGATTTTTGGAGATTGCTACAGCCTGATGGGCTGCAGGGGCACGACCTATAACAGTTCGAACCCGCAGGACAAGCGCTATGCCCGCATCGACGGCGGCCCGAGCGAACCCGGCTATTTCACCCTCACGGGAACAACGGCCTATGCCTGCTACACGTCGTCGAACAAGACGCTGACGTTCTACTATGACACCGACCGCGTCAATCGTCGGGGCAGGACCTACGACCTGAACACGATCTTCAACTCTCCCGATTGGTACTATGACGACACCAACGTCGATGTGACCAAGGTGGTCATTGACCCTTCGTTTGTTGGCGCCCGTCCGGAATCCACCCATGGTTGGTTCTATGAGATGAGTAAGCTTGAATCCATCACGGGCTTAGAATACTTGAATACCAGTGAGGTGATCGATATGAGAAATATGTTCGCTGGCTGTATACAATTGACGAGCCTTGATGTGAGCGGCTTCAACACGTCCAAGGTGACCGATATGCAATCGCTGTTCGACGGCTGCCTTTTTGTGACGAGCCTCGACTTGAGCAGTTTCAATACGTCCCAGGTGATCGATATGGATTGGATGTTCAGGAACTGCACTAATCTGCGCACGATCTATGTGGGCGATGGCTGGAGCACCGATCGCGTCACTCAATCAGAACTCATGTTCTTAGACTGCACCAGCCTGGTGGGTGGCAAGGGCTCGACCTATAACAGTTCGAACCCGAAGGACAAGACCTATGCCCGCATCGACGGCGGCCCGAGCAAGCCGGGCTACTTCACCGATAAGAGTGCCGTCCTGCGTGGTGACGTTAATGGTGACGGCGAGGTGAATATCGCTGATGTGAATGCCCTCATCGACATCATCTTGAGTGGAAAAGGTGGTACTGCTGCAGCCGACGTGAACGGTGATGGCGAGGTCAACATCGCCGACGTCAACGCTCTAATCGACATGATCCTGGGCGGCTCCTGGAATTAAGGCTTCAACAAAATTGCAAGCCAGGATATGCTAAGAGGATGTGCCGGAACTCCGGCACATCCTCTTCTTATTAGGACTCTATAGAAAGAATCAATTCAATAGATTACTCACTTAGAAAATCTCGGTAATAACGACGTGAACCTTGTCTTCGTCGTTATTATAGGGATTGAAGACGATGTCATAACTGAAGGCACCAGTCTTGTAAACGCCAATCTGGAAGTCCTCAGCGGGCCATGAATGGTCATAGGAGTGATCTTGAACGACCTTGAACCTGATGTCGGTACCCTCCTGGAACCAACCCTCCTTGATCAAATGGTAGATACCGTCATCACCCTTAACCATGTTGTTCATCTCGCAGTTGAGGTCCCAGTCTTCTCCAAACAGGTTGTAGGTGCCGACAACGGTGTAAACGTGCTCGATGTCGCCGGTCTTGGTCAGCGTGCAGGTGATGCGGTTTGCTTCTTCAGCCTCGGGGTTGAAGGTGATGTTGATGGTGTAGACGCCTTCCTCGGCTACCTCAACTACATGGTTGTTGCCCATGCCGGCGGGCCACTCGTACACACCCCAATCGTGGTTGCCCACAATCTTGAATTCAAAGTTGCCTTCCAGGGCGACGCCGCTCTTGGTCCAGGTGTAAACGCCATCGTTACCCTTAACCATGTTGTTGTTCTCGTCGGTAGGATCCCAGTTGCTGCCAAAGACGCTCTCGGTACCGGCAATGGTGTAGACCATCTCGGGCACGGGCCAGCTGCCGTTCACAATGAAGTTGATCAGGCAGATGGCATCCGAAATGTTCACCTCGCCATCCAGGTTGCAGTCGGCTGTTGTGGGAGCGGCTTGGCCGTTCAGCAGAATGCTGATCAACTCAATCGCGTCTGTAATGTTGACATCCGTGTCATTATTCACGTCACCACGAGGCGAACCGCCTTCAATCTTGAACTTCATGTTCGCTTCGTCAAAGATGAAGGTGTACTCAGCACCGTTGCCATGGAATTGGTAGGCGCCATCGTTGCCGGCAGCAAATTGGGTGCTGTACTCTACCCCTGACATAACGGTCTGGTTACCGTTTGTTGGGCCAATACGGTAATTAGCGTTGAAGATGTCCCAATCAGCATCCAGTTGGGTGCCAAACACAAACCATACAGTGCCCGAAATGGTGGCCTTGTAGGTGTAAATGCCATTCTCGTTGGTCATTTGCACTCCGGCATCGGGTTGCCAGTCGCCAAAGGGGGCATTGCCCACGATGTACATCTCAGCGTTAGCATTGAAGCCAATGAAGGCAATCATCATTGATAAAAACAGCGTTAATTTTTTCATTGTGAGTTTGATTATTAAGTTAAACAATAAGGTTTGTAGGTTTCTTGAGCCCGAGAATATAAAAGTCGTACAAAATTACTAATAATTATTGATAATAATAATCAATATCCGCTTTTTTTTAAGAAAAGTATCCCAATCGTGTGCACTTAGCCGACGGACAGGTGCCTGTGATTTGACTTTATGCCGTTGCTGTTTAGGCGTTTAGCTGTGGATTTGAACGGGGAAATGTGCACCTGGGCGAATGCTCCGATGGAGAGCGGTTTGTCCTTGCGGTATGCATCTCGGGCGGTTAAGGCGAATCTTTTTACGACTTTACCTGGTTGGCGACCAGGGCACGACCTGGGCTGCGCCTTGCCCTATAGTTTTGTCATGCGTTCTGTGATTTGCCTAAGGGTGAGTTCACAAGCCCTGCGATTATTAAAAAAAAGCGGCATTTTTGCCGCTTTTTTAGTTGTGGAGTGATGGGTTATCGGTGGTGGTGAATGATGTCGGGGTTATTGCTTGACACGGTCGCGTGCCCGGATTTCCCATTCCAGCGGTTGTTGAGTCTCGCCCAGGATAAAGACAGGCATGCCGACGTAGGCAAAATGCTTCTTCAGGGTGATGATGTCCTGATCGAGCAGACGGATGCATCCCTCACTGGCGCGCCCGGGAACGGATTTCTCGTTGTTGGTGCTACCGTGGATGCCGATGCCGCTGTGGCCCGGGGTGACGAGTCTGAGGAACCAGTGTCCGTAGGCTTTGATGTTGCCGCGTCCATCGTGGAAATCGTGCCTCCAAGTCGAAGCGTCCTGTATCATGGAAATCTTGAATGGTTTTCCGGCAGGGGATTCGGGTGTGCGCATGTCGCCGCGTTTCTTCTTGTCACCCTTGTTCTTGCCCATGCAGCAAGGGTATTGGGCAACCAGGACGGTGTCGCCCTTCTCGTTGCGGTCATAGACGCGGAGTGTCAAGTCCAGCTTTGAGATGACGATGATGGCTGTGCCGCTGGGTTTGGCGGGAGGTGTCGGCAATTGCCAGGTAACTTTTTCGGTTTGGTTGTCGATGCTGTCGGTGCTTGCACTGGCATTGGCGGGCGCGAGCATCAGGGCAAGGGCGGTGATGAGTTGATATACCATAATCACATTGTATTAAATATTGAGGGAGGCAAAATTACTGAATAAATCCCACATGTGCAACACCCATGAAGTACAATCCGCCACCTCGTCACCGAGACAGCGGATCCGCATGTGTTTCTATAAAACTATAAACTTTTGGTTATGAAAATGTAACTGATGTCCTTTCGTATTGTTTTCGCAGCGCAAAATTAGTGTCTCTTTATGCTTACAGTCAAATTTTTTATACAAATGGGGCGTTTTTATAGACAAATGCTCAGGAAGAATTATCTTAAAAATGAAAGATTTACTGATTTCAATCGGTTGCATGGGGCGGATGTTACAAAACTGTGAATATATTTTGTCATACGTCTAAAATTTATTATTTTTGCACCCGTTATAATGATATTAACACTTTAATTATTTATATTTTAAAGATAACAATTATGTATATTGAAGAAGTTCATGCCAGAGAGATTCTGGATTCGCGTGGCAATCCTACTGTAGAAGTTGAGGTAATGCTCGAGAGCGGCGATATGGGCCGTGCATCGGTGCCCAGTGGCGCTTCGACGGGCGAGAATGAGGCCCTCGAGTTGCGTGACGGTGACAAGAACCGTTACGGCGGCAAGGGTGTCCTGAAGGCCGTTAAGAACGTCAACGAGATTATCGCTCCCGAGATTGAGGGTATGGATGCCTTTGACCAGCGCGCCATCGACATGGCGATGATTAAGCTGGACGGCACCCCCACCAAGAGCAAGCTCGGCGCCAATGCCATTCTGGGCGTTTCGCTCGCCGTGGCTCACGCTGCTGCCAACTACTTCGGCATGCCCTTGTATCGCTACATCGGCGGTACCAATGCCCATGTCCTGCCCGTGCCCATGATGAACATCATCAACGGTGGCGCACACAGCGACGCTCCCATTGCCTTCCAGGAGTTCATGATCCGTCCCGTGGGTGCCAAGACCGAGCGCGAGGCCGTTCGCATGGGTGCCGAGGTCTTCCATGCCCTGGCCAAGCTGTTGAAGAAACGCGGCCTGAGCACTGCCGTGGGTGACGAGGGTGGTTTCGCTCCCGCACTTGACGGTATCGAGGACGCTCTGGACAGCATCGTTCAAGCTATCAAGGACGCTGGCTACAAGCCCGGTGATGACGTGAAGATCGCTATGGACTGCGCTGCCAGTGAGTTCGCCGTGATTGAAGATGGCAAGTACTTCTACGACTATCGTCAGCTCAAGGGTGGCCAGCCCAAGGATCCCAAGGGCCGCAAGCTCAGCGATGACGAGCAGATCAGTTACCTCGAGGAGCTCATCACCAAGTATCCCATCGACTCTATCGAGGACGGCCTCGACGAGAACGACTGGGAAGGCTGGAAGAAGCTCACCGAGAAGATTGGCGACCGCTGCCAGCTCGTGGGTGACGACCTGTTCGTGACCAACGTGAAATTCCTTGAGAAGGGTATCAAGATGGGCGCTGCCAACTCCATCCTCATCAAGGTGAACCAGATCGGTTCGCTCACCGAGACCCTCGACGCCATCGAGATGGCCCACCGTCACGGCTACACCACCGTGACCTCGCACCGCAGCGGTGAGACCGAGGACACCACCATCGCCGACATCGCCGTGGCTACCAACAGTGGCCAGATCAAGACCGGTTCGCTCTCGCGCACCGACCGCATGGCGAAGTACAACCAGCTCATCCGCATCGAGGAGGAACTCGACGAGGCTGCTGAGTATGGCTACAAGAAGCTGAAATAATTGTAAGTAATCAGCCTTCAACAACACAAATCGGGGCTGCCCATCAACAGGGCGGCCCCGATTTATTATATTGTGTGATTGATGACCACTGTCTACCGACAGCCTGTGATATGACAAGCCGTGACTAGAACATTTCGTCAAACAACTTTCCAACAAAGGCTACAACCAGGAATACGCCCATGCAGATAGCGGCGCAGACGGCATACATCTTGGCCTTGTGTGAAGCATTGCGCGCCTCATCATACCTCGCCTGGTGGTATAGGGATTCTACTTTGGAGGCATAGACAATAGAGATGATGCCTAACGGCAGACAGCAAAATAGTGTCGACAGGATGGCCCAAACAAAATTGGTCGGGGGCATTGCCGGTTTTTTGATTACAACTTCTTGATTTGAAAATTCACTATCCATTGTGGTATAATTATTGCTAGATTAGTTCTGGTTAAAGTCATCGCGCGGCACAATCGGGCATTGCCCCACGCTGCTGGTTGGGAGGCTTGTATCTGTTATGGGTATCGGCCTGTTGAGCATATTTCAAAAAGGTGATTTTGAACTATTGGCACAAAGTTATAAATAACTTTTTGAATTGAAGGCAATTTGAAGTCATTTTTTGACGCTTTACGAGGATGCCGATAAGAACGATGGGATTTCACCAGAATTATTGCCAAATCATTGTTTATTCATTTTTTTTGTTTATCTTTGCAGTGTAATCATCAAAATCTTAACGTATTATGAAAAAAATCTTATTTTCACTATTTGCCCTGATGGCAGTCATGACCGTCCACGCGCAGTCCATCTATGGAACATGGCAGAAAATGGAACCTGAAGTAATGACCATGGATGATGGTACCTACTTGGCTTTTAATCCCATTTTTACCTTCAATGAAGATGGCACGTTGTTTTCTATCGTCGACTTGACTTATTCATCAGAGCCGGCACAGACCAAGGAAATGGAGGTGGCTCTCATGGTTAGGATGAATGGATGCTACATGCTTGAAGACAATCAGCTGGAAATGGCGATGGACAGAAATACGCTGAAGGTGGAGTTCGTCAGCCTCTCGCTAAATGGCAAGGTGGTTAAGGATCCCGAAATGGAGGCCCGATTTAAAGAGGTGTTCCGTGATGAAGCACTAAAAGCAAGTTTTGACGATGCCTCGTTGAGTGGTGACTACACCATCAGCCTGAGGAACAATGGCTCGATGCTTGATTTGATTGATGCCGATGGAAATGCGATGACGATGATGCGCATTGCGACCATCAGGAAGTGAGCCCCGTCATCAAGCCCGAAAAAAACATCCTGCAACCCGTAAAAAGGCGTGCAGGATTTTTAAATTATTAACATCATCATAAAAAAAATCGCGTAAAAATATGTTAGCATAAAAAAACTGATTATCTTTGCAGTGAGAAACCAAAACTTACTTATTATGAAAAAGATATTATTTTCACTTTTTGCCCTGATGGCGGTCATGACCGTCCAGGCTCAGTCGATTACTTCGACATGGCGCAGTATTCAACCGGTTGTTTCTACCGCAGCCGATGATTCCTTTACTGCAGCAAGTTACACCTACACCTTCAACGGTGATGGCACTTACACCGAGGTCGTTGAGCAGACGATTGCCACTGAGCCGGCCCGTACGATGGCTCTTGAGGTAGCTACCATTCTTGAAGTCAAGGGTACCTACACCCTGAACGGTGACAAGCTCACACTCACTCCCAACAAGAACAGCTTCAAGTCGGATGTCATCAGCATCTCGAAGAATGGCCGCGTGATCAATGACTCTAAAATCAAGTCAAATGCCAAGAAGCAGGTCAATGATGGTGAGGTAAAGGCTCAGATGCTCAGCAATCAGACGGCAACCGTAAAGGTTGGCAAGGCTCTGCTCGAGATGAATGGTGCCAATGGCAAGATCAATTTTGCTCGTCTCGCCAAGATTAAAAACTAAATTTTATTCATTACAAGAAATCAAAACCGCAAGGCCTCATGGGCTTTGCGGTTTTTCTTGATGTGTGCTGTCGGCCTTGATCTTGCCCTCAGATGTGGAGGATGTTGCGCACTATCCACCAGGCAAAGAAGAGGACGATGTAGGCGTAGAGCGTGTAACGGTGGAATGCCAGCTCCTTGAGCCGGTCGAAGCAATGATTGAAATTGTACCAGCTGACGAGTATGGCAATGAATGCGTAGGGGATAGAGATGACGAAGAAATAGTTGTACCTCAAGGCTTCCAGCCAGTGTCCATGGACCAGTGCGTGAAGGGCGCGCTGCGAGCCGCATGCCGGGCACTGCGTCCCTGTCAACACTTGCCACGGGCACTTGATGGGGAAGTTGTTCATCAAGGGGTTGACGAAATAATAGCCTATGCCTAAAACAATCAGGATGATTGGGAAGGCATAGGCCATTGTCTTGTCAACTCGGTTCAACATATGATGTTGTTAGTTGATTTATTAGTATTGTGGCTGAAGGATATCACCAAAATCCCCCCTTGAAGCCATTACCATCAGGACGAGATAGATGATTGAAATGATTCCTGTGATCACAAGAAAAACGCTACCGATGATGACCATCGTTTTTGCTGATTTGGAGTCATTTTGGGCTCCGATCATGTCTCCCAGCATATATTTGCTTTTGACACCATTGGCTTTGGTGATGCCGATAATGCCAAGAATTAGAGAAATGATGGAAAAAATACCACAACAGATGGTTACCGACAGTACCGTCATAACAATTGATTCGGTCTGCCATGTCTTGGGCATTGGCTGTTGAGGACCACCAGCAGGATATTGCATCCCGTAAGGTGACTGTTGAGCAGGCTGTTGGGAACCGTAGTTTGGCTGGCTGGTGGGCGGCTGATAGGTGGGTGGCCTGAAAGGCTGTTGTTGGTTGTCAGGGTAGTTCTGATTATCCATATGATTATAACTCAGTGAAATAACATTGCTGTGTAATGATTGAAGGATACCGTTAGCGGTGATCACTTTCTAAAACAGTAAATATTCAAACACGGCCTCTTGAATGGCCGTGTTTGAATATTTGGATGGGCTGTATCAATAACCTCCGGCCATGGCCCCAGCGATGGCTACACCATAAATGATAATAATGATCACTGTCATGACACCTCCGATAATGGCGCCCCATGTGGCCCATTTCTTAGCGTCGTCAGCGGCCTTCTGAGCTCCAGCAAAGTCACCGGCATTATACAGGCCGTCAACCTTTGAGGAGTAAACGATTGACACGATGCCAAACGGCAGACAGCACAACAGCGTGCAGAGGATGGCCCAAACCAGATAGTTATCGGGCTTCATCGGACGCTGGCCCTGAGGCTGCTGATAACCGTAGTTAGGCTGATAAGGCTGCTGCTGATAAGGTTGCTGCTGATAGGGCTGCTGCGGGTAGTTCTGATTATCCATAATGTGTAAGTTTTAAATGTGAATATAGTTGAATAATTTCTTGCTAATGCTGTTCATTGATTAATAAATCAATTGTGATAATCTGTAATCGGTTACAAAAATAGTTAATTATTATGGAATATTGTCAATTAGGGGGTATTATTTTTGAAAAAATGGCGCTTTTGGAGCGCCATATGCTTTCAGTCGTACTTGAGATGAGGTTCAGGGGAGTTTGTGGATGAGGGTGAGACCATCGCGCAGGGGGACAATGACTTTCTCGACGCGCGGGTCGTGCTTGACGTGGTCGTTAAAGTCGAGTATGCCGCGCGTTTGGGCCTCTCGTTGTGCCTTTGGGTCAACGACCTTGCCAGCCCACAGGGTGTTGTCGGCAATGATGAACCCTCCGTCGTTGAGGTAGTCCATCACCAGGTCGTAGTACTCGACATATTGCCGCTTGTTGGCGTCGATGAACACGAGGTCATAGCGCCCACCAAGGCGGGGGACGATATCGCGGGCATCACCGATGTGAAGGCGCACGCGCTTGCCGAAGGGCGACAATGCCAGGTGCTCGCGGATGAAGTCCTCCTGCTCGTCGTTGATCTCGATGGTGTCGACGATGCAGCTGTCGTCGGGCAGGCCTTCGGCGAGGCACAGGGCTGAATAGCCGCTGAAGGTGCCCAGTTCAAGCACGCGCCGTGGCGCCACCATGCGCGTGAGCATCTTGATGAGGCGCCCCTGCAGGTGTCCCGAGCACATGTGCCAATAGTAGTTCTGCACATGGGTGTCATGGTCGATGCGCGCCAATGCCGCCGGCTCCTCATCGATATGTCCCAAAATATACTCCTCTAACTCCTCATTCATAATCACCTGAATTTTAAAAAAAGAAAACAATAAGTACAATAAATACAAATTATAGGTATTCTGGAATTATATTGTTCTTATTGTATTTATTGTTGTTTTATTATTTAGTTGTCTTGGTTGTCTGAGGAAACTGGGTGGTGAGGGAGTGGAGGGCTAGGCGGTAACTGTCGAGGCTGAAGCCGGCGATGATGCCCTTGCAGACGGGAGACAAGAGGGACTTGTGGCGGAAGGGTTCACGGCTGTAGATGTTGCTGATGTGAACCTCGATGACGGGGGCTGTGATGGCCGCCACGGCATCGGCGATGGCCACCGAGGTGTGGGTGTAACCGCCGGCGTTGAGCACGATAGCGCAGTCGTCGAAGCCCACCTGCTGCAGGCGGTCCACGATTTCGCCCTCGATGTTGCTCTGATAGACGTCGATGGTGTGCTGCGGGAATTGTTCCATCAGTTCCTGCAGGTACTGGTCGAGTGAGCGGTTGCCATAGACCTCGGGCTCGCGCCGACCCAAGAGGTTCAGGTTGGGACCGTTGATGATGTGGATAACCATCTTATTTCTTGAAGTAGTAGAGGAACGAGGCGATGCCTTGCAGGGCAGGCTTGCGTTGGCCTTCGATTTCCATCTTGAAGTCTATTTCGGCCTTGCAGATGCCGCGCAGGTCGGCGATGTTGTGCAGCTTGGTCACCAGGCGCACGCGGCTGCCGGTGATGACGGGCTGGCCGAAGCGCATCTTGTCCATGCCGTAGTTGACTTGCATCTCCAGGTTGTTCACCTCGATGATCTGGTTCCACAGGTGGGGAATGAGCGACATGGTGAGGTAGCCGTGGGCGATGGTGCTGTGATAGGCACTCTCGGCCTTTGCACGCTCCACGTCCACATGGATCCACTGGTGGTCGAGCGTAGCGTCGGCAAACATGTTGATACGGTCCTGATCGACGGTGAGCCATTCGCTAACACCGAGTTCCTCACCCAGATGGGAGGCAAATTCTTCGTAAGAGTTGATTGTGAGCATTGTATCTAGTTAATAGTTATTAGTTAATAGTTAGATGGACAGTGATCCTTCCTAATTCTTCAAGCGGCGGCGCATGATGAAGGCCGTTACCATGCTGGTGAGCAGCCCCACGGCGGCGACAAGAGCGAGGGTGACGAGCACGTCGGTCCATTGCACCTCGACGGGATAGGCGCTGATAATCATGTTGGCGGGGTCTCCGCTGAGGCGCAACCAGCCAAATTGTTGCTGGCAGAGACTAAGGATGACGCCGATGACCACACCCGTCACGGCACCGGCAAGCGTGATGAGCCAGCCTTGCAGGACGAAAATGCGTGAAATTTGGCGGTCGTTGGCACCGAGGGCCCGCAGTGTGGCGATGCTGGCATCTTTCTCGATGATGAGCAGTGACAGGGTGCTGATGACGTTGAATGTGGCGATGACCAGGATGAAAGCCAGCAGCAGGAAGGCCATCCACTTCTCAATGTTGACCAGCCTGTAAGCCTCTTGCTGCTGCATGAGTCGATTCTTTATCTGATAGCCGTCACCCAGGGTTTTGGATAAGCCTTGCATCACGTCCGCTTCGTCGGCCCCCGGGCTGAGTTTCACTTCGATTTGTGTCGCTTCGGTCTCGTAGTCAAACAGTTGCTGTGCCAGGTCGAGCGGCACATAGATGAGGTCGGCGTCATAGCTGTTCTGCTGTAGCTGGAAGATGCCGGAGACAAAGACGGAATCCTGCCTGAAGGCCCCCATCGGGTTGGCGATGTTGACACGTCCCTGTCGCTGCGGTGCGAACAGGCGTACCATCCCCAAGAATTCAGGTCTGACACAGAGGTTGACCGCCGGTCCGGCGCCTGGCACCGCATAGCGTGACACCTGGTCGCGCAGTTTCCACTCGCCGTCCACGATGACCGAGTCCATGTCGTTCATGGTGTTATAGTCATCGGGGACACCCTTCAGCCGCACGGGCATTTGGAACTGGGCATATACCGCCAGCGCTTGATCGACAATCACCGGCACAGCGCGTTCCACTCCAGGCACGACGCTCACGGCATCGATGACGCTGTCGGCATCATTGATGGTCTTACCCATGGTGGCCGTGATGGCGATTTGCGGGTCCAGCAGGGCGAGGCGCCCCATGATGAGCCCACGGAAACCGTTGAACACGCTCATCACACAGATAAGTGCAGCCGTCGCCACCACGACTCCGCAAACAGCGACAATCGAGATGATGTTCACTGCCTGATGCCCCTTCTTGGACACCAGGTAGCGCCACGCTATCTTCAACGGCAGACTCATTTGTTTGTTTTTAGTCCCTAGTTCCTAGTCCCTAGTTCCTAGTCCCTAGTTTCTAGTCCCTAGTTGACACGAATTCCTAATTCCTAACTCCTAATTCCTAATTCTCATCGCTCTTGGGCTTGTCCTTGGACAGGAGCTCGTCGATGTGGTCGATGTAGTCGAGCGAGTCGTCGATGTGGAACTTGAGTTCAGGGCAACGGCGCAGCTGGTAGCGCACCTGTTGAGCGAGCTGGTGACGGATGCTCTTCTCGTTGGCGTTGATATTGTCCATGATGGCCTGGGCGTTCTCGCTGGGGAAGATGCTCAGGCGCACGTTGGCGACGCTCAGGTCGGGCGAGACGCGCACGCTGCTCACGCTCACGAGTGTGCCGCGTGTCTTAGCGGTCTCGCGACGAAAGATTTCGCTCAGTTCCTTTTGCACCAGGCGACTGATTTTCTGTTGTCTTGTTGTATCCATTTAGTTGATTGTTATTCGTTTTGTGACTGCAAAGGTACAACTTTTTCTAGAAACTCGGGTTATTCTAGGCATTCTAGATGCTCAAGACAATCTAGATGCCCTAGTGGTAAAAAGAGGAACCGGGGATAGCCTTGCCGGCCAATCCTCGGTTCCTTGAATCATTGGCGCCGTTGATTGGCGCTATTGAATGGGTGGATTACTCCTCGGGGAGCATGACAACCTCAACCTTGTTGCCTGCGTTCAGCAGCTGGCGTGCAAAGGCTGCGATGGTCTCGGGAGTCTGGGCATTGACAATCTGGTCAAAGCCAGTGTGGCCATCGGCGCCGGTAAACAGGTAGTTGTAGATTTGACGCAACCAGTAGCCGTTCTCCTTGAGGCTTGTGCCATGGTCCTTGATCATGAGTTCCTTGATCTCCTTGAGGGTGGTGGCATCGATGTTGTTGCATGCCTCATAAATTTCCTCGTTCATGATCTTGACAGCCATGTCGGCCATTTCGGGCTTCATCGGGCAGGAAGCCATGACAGCAGTGAAGACGTTGTTGCCCTCATAGGTCGACCAGCCACGTGCACCGGCCGAATAGGCGGCACCAGCATCCTCACGGATCTTCTGGAGATAGATCTTGCTCAGTACCTGACCCAGGATGTTGGCCTTGATCTGGTTCTCCAGCGAGTACGGAGTCTTGGTATCGTACCAATAAATCTGTGCGATAGCCTTAGGCGTCTCGCTCTTATTGGTGAAGTGAGTGACAGTCTGTCCTACGGGGTGCGATTCAACGTTCACAAAGTTGGACTGCATGCCTTTCTGGCCAGGCAGGCTGGCAATGTACTGCTCGATGAGGGGACGGATCACAGCCTCGTCAAATGCACCGACAAAGATGAAGGTGTAGTTGGCGGCGTTGGCAGTGCGCTCCTTGGCAATCTGCATCATGCGGTCCAGATCTATCTGATTGAGATAGCTTACGTCGAAGGGCCTGCTGCGCCAGTCATGGTTAGCCAGGATGTAGTTAACCGAATCCTCAAACACATTCTCGGGATCGAGATTCCTGTTCTTGAGCATGGTCTCCACTTGACCCTTGATCATGTTGAAGCTCTTCTCATCCTTGCGCATGTCGGTGAAGTTGAGGTAGGTGAGCTGGAACAAGGTCTCAAGGTCCTTGACAGTGGACTGGCCGCTGAAGCCGTCGGAATAGGTGTCCATGCTGAAGCCAACGCTGGCCTGCTTGCCGGCGAGAGCCTTCTGCAACTCGGTGTAGGAGAATTCACCCAGGCCGCTCATCATCGTTGCCAGGGGCAGTAACTCGGTGTTCACCCAATCCTGTTCGCCATAGAGCGATGCGCCACCGCGCTGGAAAGCACTCATGCGAATCTCGTTCTCCTTGAAATCGGTCTTCTTGAGGATGACGCGGGCGCCGTTGCTCAGCTCAAGCTCCTTGTAGTCAAACCTGTTGTTGACGGTCTCCTTCAGAATCTTGCCGGGGTTGGGCATCTCCTTGATGAGGGGCTCCTGCTTCACATTGTCCACAAAGGCCTCAACCTGTGCGTTCAGGCCAGCATCAACGGCAGCCTTCAAACTCTCGGGAGTGGGATAAACGGCACCGTCTTTCTCCTGGTTGAAGTTAACGACAACGAGGTTCTCACCAGTGGTGCTGATGAGGCCGGGCATAATCTGGTTGACGAGGTCAACGGGCAGCATGGGTGCATACTGGCTCATGATCTGATATTCCTGCTCAATCGAGGGCATGGGCTCGTTATCGAGGTAGTTGCGGTAGTACATGGCAGCGAGACGAGCGTTGGGAATCTTGTTGCGCTCATTGTACTGCTTCTCCAGACGGCTCATGTACTCTTCCTTGGCGCGGTCATACTCGGTAGCGGTGAAACCGTGCTTGGCGGCACGCATGGCCTCGGTGACAACGGCTTCGGTAGCGGCTTCGATCTGACCATCCTTGGGCAGAACGGTCAGGGTAAAGGCTTCGGGATCTTGTGAGAGCAGGTAACCGCCGTCCATGGCATAGGCCTGGATGTAGGGGCAGTCAGGATCCTGTGCTTTCTCACTGAGGCGGTCGTTCAGCATGCTGCTCATCATGCTCTTGGCGAAATCGATAACCATGTACATCTGGTCACCCTTGATTTCCTTGGGCATGGCTTCATGCTTGAACATGACCATCACCTGGCTGTACTGCTGCTCCTTGTCCTTGTCAACAACGATGATGGGCTCATCGTTATCGGGAACGGGCTCGGGAACAACCTGTGCGGCATCGGGACCGGGGGCGGGAACACCCTTGAAGAGCTCCTTGATCTGAGCCTCGATGTGGTCTACATCAACGTCACCCACGATCACCAGGGCCTGGTTGTCGGGACGATACCACTTGTGGTAGTAGTCGCGCAACTCTTTGTACTTGAAGTTGTCCACAACCTCCATCAGACCGATGGGCATGCGGCGGCCATACTTCGAACCCGGGTACAGCGTCTCGAGCTGGTTCTCGAGCATGCGCTGCATGGCGCTGCGGCGCAGGCGCCACTCCTCGTGGATCACACCGCGCTCCTTGTCGATCTCCTCGTCGGTGAGCAACAGGCCGTTGCTCCAGTCCTTGAGGATGAGCAGACAGGAGTCGATAGCGCTCTGGCGGGTGCTGGGCACGTCGTTGATGTTGTAAACGGTCTCGGCAATGCTGGTATAGGCATTCAAGTCCTTACCGAAGGCTACACCCAGCGAACGGGTATAGTCGATGATGCCCTTACCCTCGCCGTTAAAGTGCTCACTGCCGTTGAAGGCCATGTGCTCCAGGAAGTGGGCAAGACCGCGCTGGCTCTCTTCCTCCTGGATGGAGCCCACGCGCTGGGCGATGTAGAAATTAACACGGTGCTCGGGATAGTCGTTGTGGCGGATGTAATAGGTCAATCCGCAGTCCAACTTGCCGACGCGCACCTGATCATCAACGGGGATGGGACGACCCATTGACTGCGCCTTGAGGGCGCTGGTGCTGAATGCCATAGCGATTAACAGCATCGCAGCGAAGAATTTTCTCATCTTCATGTGGTTGTAAAATTAGTTAGATAACGTTATTTATACTGTTATTTCTTGTTCTGTTAGACTCTGTGAACACCTGTTTGGTTGCAATGCAAGGTGTTAAAAGTTGCCAAACTAACCTGCAAAGTTACACTTTTTTTTATAATGAGGTCGTTTTACGCTTGATTTTCTGATTCTTCCTGCTCCTTTTGCTCCTCTTTTTCCTTGGCTTTTACCCTCCGCCATCTCTTGCCATTCAGGATAAATGCAATGATCAGGAGTATGGATCCAAACACGGTTCCTGCTATGATGGGAGCTGTGAAGTGATTGATTCTATCTATCCAGAAAAGTGTCAGCATGCCAATGCCGAACCAGCCACAACCGCCGTTTTCATCCTCTTCTAATGTCAGTGACTTGAAATAATCACCAATGATGGCAAGCGGAATGCCACACATCATGAGCACTCTGTACCAGTCGTTTTGGGGAACGATGTTATCGGGGAGGAAATCTAAAATCATTCCTCCTAACAAGAGAATCACTCCAATTGTGATTAGTACACGATACAGTGTCTTATTAGTCTTTTCGGTCAGCATAGTCGTTGCGTTTTATTGTTGTTCACCCTTTAGACGCAGCACTCCCTTCAAAAACTACAGCAATCTCAAAAAAAAAGATGTCATCAACGGGCCTGAGCCGTCATGATGGCATCCTTAAGAAATGGAAATTGGGATAATAAAGCGATTCGATTTTTAGCTGAGCATGCGGGAATCCAGGATGTCCCAGTGCCTCTTGTCTCGATTCTCCTCATTTTTCATCCAGGTGGCCTTGATGTAGTAGGCACCGCTCATGATGAGTAATGTGATAGCTGCCAACAGCAGCAATGCAGCGAGCCACGAAGTCGTGCTGGAAATGGCGCTGGCGCTGAACATCAGCACACTCCCTGCAAGCGAGACGATTGCGTACTTGAAATTGATATTGGTGTCCATCTTGTGAAAATGTTTAGACTCTAATTGAACGGTGGCTTCGTTTGCTGTTATGAGGCAAATTTACTTCCTAGTGTAAGGGGTGTCAAGGATTCTGATGATGAATAATGGTTATTGTCTAATTATTTGACACAGTTGTGTCTAATTCTTTGACAATCGGTCGATGCGTTTTGCCTGGCAAGGGGGAAAAGCAAGGGCCTCGGCAAGAATCCGTCTTGCGAGGCCCCTGGTGATGGGATGTTGCTGGAGTTTATTGCTCCCGTGTCAACTCGTTGATTTGGTCAATCATCTCGTCGTTGGTGCGTTGCATCCTGCGATAGATGATGATGCCGATGGTGGCTCCGGCGATGGCTCCGATGGCTATGGGCAGCAAGGTGAAGAGAGCGTTATCCTGTCCAAAGTGTGACAGGTTATACTGGTAGTATTCATATCCAAACCAGGCCAGCCAGGGCACACACACAGCGAGTCCGATTTTTTGTGAAATGCTTCGGTTTTTCTTCATCTGTGTGAGCTTGCGCGCGGTTTCAATCATGTCGTCTCCCATGTGGTTGATGTCCATGTGGTTGATGAAGTAGTCGGCAATGATAAAGCCCAGCAGCATGACGATGGTGAAGATGACCAGCGCCCAGGACAACCCTGCCTGATACTTCAGGAAAATATAGATGGGTGTGGCAGCGATAGCGAGTGCAGCCAGCTGGAAAACCGTGCGATGAACACTCTTCATCTTATCCTGCACCACGCGCTTGACGAGTTCCTCGTTGAGGTGACCTTGCTTTTCCACCTTATTCTTGACGTCATTGAGTTGCTGTCGCATTTCGTCAAGCTCATTGAACTCGTCGTAGGCGTTGAAGTTGTCGTTCTGTGTTTCCATATCAGTAGTGTAGTTTGTTTTAGTTCATCTGTTTGAGTTGTTCCTTGATGCGGTAAAGCCTGACGGAGACATTCTTCACCTCAATGCCCACGATTTGGGCAATCTCCTGATAGCTCATGTTCTCGAGCCAGAGCAGTACAATGGCACGGTCGAATGGCTGAAGTCGTTGGATGCGGGCATGGAGCATGTCGGTCTGGCGGTTGTCGGCATCGTTCTTGTCAAACAGGTCGATGCCCTCCATAAGCGGTTGGGTCTTGCGGCTTTTTTTCTTGCGGTCGATGGAGATGCAGGAGTTCAGGGTCACCTTGTAAATCCATGTCTTCAGGTCACTGTTGCCCTTGAAGGATGCCAGGCCTTGCCACAACTTGATGAGCGCTTCCTGGAAAAGGTCGTCGACCTCCTCCTTGTCCTTGGAGAACATGTAGCACACCGTGTAGATGGTGCCTTTGTTCTCGCGGATGATGCGCGCAAATTCGGCTTCGTTGATTTCCATTGATTAAACCATTTTGCCCTTTAGACGCAGGGGGCAACAAAAAAACTACACAATTATCTTATTTTTTTTTCGATTTTTCTATTCATCTAGATGGTCTAGAGAATCTTGAGTTTCTAGAACGTCTGCATATCCACGAGATGCTTGTAGGCGCCCTGCTTGGCGATGAGCTCCTCGTGGGTGCCGCACTCGAGGATGCGTCCGTCCTGCATGACGCAGATCTGGTCGGCATTCTTGATGGTGCTCAGGCGATGGGCAATCACCAGTGTGGTGCGGCCGTGCATGAGTTTGTCGAGGGCGTCCTGCACCAGGTGTTCGCTTTCGGTGTCAAGGGCACTGGTCGCCTCGTCGAGGATGAGGATGGGCGGATTCTTCAAAATAGCACGGGCGATGCTGATGCGCTGGCGCTGGCCGCCTGAGAGTTTGCAGCCGCGGTCACCGATGTTGGTGTCAAAGCCCTGTTCGCTGGCCATGATGAAGTCGTAGGCGTTGGCGATTCTGGCGGCTTCCTCGACCTGCTCCTGGGTGGCATTCTCAACGCCGAAGGTGATATTATTATAAAATGTGTCGTTGAACAGGATGGCTTCCTGGTTGACGTTGCCCATGAGGGCGCGCAGGTCGGTCACATTGAACTGGCGGATATCGGTGCCGTCGATGCTGATGCTGCCCTCCTGCACGTCATAGAAGCGCGGCAACAGGTCGGCCATCGTCGTCTTGCCGCTGCCGCTCTGGCCCACGAGGGCGACGGTCTGACCCCGCTTGATGTCGAGCGTCACGCCGTCGATGACCCATGTGTCGCCGTAGCGGAAACGCACGTCCTTATATTGGATGCCTTGTTCCATCTTGGTCAGGGCAACGGGGTGTTCAGGACTCTTGATTGGGTTGTCGGCAGCGAGAATCTTGTCGATACGCTCCATTGATGCGAGACCACGCTGGATGGAGTAAGCGGCTTTGGACAGGTCCTTGGCGGGATTGATGATATTGTAGAAAATCACCATGTAGTAGATGAACTTGGGTGCGGTGATGCTGCTGTGGCCGTCCAGGATGAGCGTGCCGCCAAACCACAGCACGATGGCGATGGTCAGGGTGCCCAGGAATTCGCTCATGGGGTGGGCGAGGACATAACGGCGGTTCATGCGTGTCTGGATGGAGCGGAATTTCTCGTTCTCGTCCTCGAAGCGGCGGTTCACCTTGTCTTCGGCATTAAACGCCTTGACGATGCGCAGGCCGCCGATGGTTTCCTCAATGTTGCTCAGCAAGACACCCCACTGGTTCTGGCCCTCGAGCGAGACACGTTTCAGGCGCTTGCCCACGCTGCCCATGACCCATCCGGCGATGGGCAGCAGCACGAGTACGAACAGGGTCAGCTGCCAGCTGATGACAATCATCATCACCAGGCAGGCGATGATCATGATGGGGTTCTTGAACAGCATGTCGAGCGAGGTCATGATGGAGTTCTCGACCTCAGTCACGTCACCGCTCATGCGTGCCATCACGTCACCCTTGCGCTCGTTGGAGAAGAAACCGATGGGCAGCGAGGTGATTTTGGTGTAAATCTGGTTGCGGATGTCACGCACCACGCCGGTGCGGATGGGAATCATGTAGAAGAAGCTCAGGTAACTGCTGCCGGTCTTCAAGGCCGTCATGAACACCAGTGCGGCGGCGATACAGGCCAGGGCCGTGGATTGGCCATAACGCTCGATGATGCACTGCACATAGTAGTAGAAATCGTTGACCACCACGTCCTGCAGGCTCGCCGAGCCCAGTGCCATGAACTCATAGTGATTGGTGTTCAACCCGAACAGCATCTCCAGGATGGGGATGATCAGGGCGAACGAAAACAGCGTCAGGAACGCGGCCAGCAGGTTGAACAGGATGTTCAACGCGATGTATTTCTTGTAGGGCGGCACAAACCGCTTCAATAGTTGCCAAAAACCTTTCATAACTGCAAAGGTAGTATAAAGTTTAGAGTTTAGAGTTTAGAGTTTAGAGTTTTTTGAGTTTTCAGTTAATTAGGTAGGAGGCTAAAAGAGCACGAAATCCTGTAGTTTGGTTTTTCTTTGCTACCTTTGTAAAAAATTAATAGAAACGGGTTTACATTTTCTTGACCTGAAACGTCTATCAAGTGTAATTGACCCACGACTATGACAAAAAGTGAATTGGAAATACTGTTCAAAACGCATTACACGGCAATGTACCGACTGGCAGTGTCCTTGCTCTATGACGAAGACGAGGCGCGCGATGTCGTGAGCGACGTGTTTGCCTCGTTACTCGGAGGCAGCATGGCCATCCGCAGCGACAATGCCAGCGGTTTCCTGTTAACGTGTGTGCGCAACAGTTGTATCAACGTGATTCGTCACAAGCAGATGCGGGAACGCTTCATGAAGCTCTATTCGACAGGCGTCGAACCACAGGTGAGCGGTCCAGATGATACTGTCATGCTTGCCGAGCTGCGCGACTACATCAACGAACACCTGCCGCCGCTGTCACGCCGCATCTTCACCCTGCGCTACCTGGAGGACATGACCTGCCAGCAGGTCGCCGAGGCCGTGGGCGTGAGCCGCGTGACGGTCCATCACCATTTGTCACAGTCAATGGAGAAAATCAATGCCTATTTCAACAATCAAAAACAATAGACGTTATGGAACAGAACGATAAAATCCGTCTCTTGCTTGACATGCACGAGCATCCCGAGAATTACACCGACGAGCAACTGGCCAGCCTGCTGCAAGACGAGCAGTTGGCTGCCCTGTGGCAGCAACTGGCCACCGCCAAGCGCGCCATGACCGATATCCCAGAGCCTGATGTGGATGCCGAGTGGCAACGCTTTGAGCATCAGCATTTCGCCCCGGTGAAAAATCGCAGTTGGCTCAAGGTCGCCGCCATTTTCCTCGGTCTGATTATGCTCTCGGCCTTCACCTACGCCGCCATTCATGCCGTGCGCCACAATGCTGTTGATAAGCCCAAAGAACCCACCGAGACCCTCGTCCCTGCAACGCAACCCGAATCGACCTTAGGACCTCGCCTTGGCGTGGCCGACACTACAGCAGTAGTAACGGAGCCAATAGTGTTTGACAATCTTCCCCTTGACCAGATGCTGGAAAAAGTCGCGCCCCACTATGGCATGCAGGTTGAGTTCCGCAACGAGGACGCCCGAGGGCTGCGCTTCTACTTCGTTTGGCAGCCCGACGAGGACCTCGATGCGGCGTTGGAGCGCCTCAACCTGTTCGAGAGTGTGAATATCAGTAAGGAGGGCAATACAATCGTGGTGGAATGATGGCAAGACGCATGATTTTCATCGTGGCATGCTGGTGCATTGCCACGGCTGCCTTCGGGCAGCGGGTGACACGGTCGTTCAATGACGTGTCGATGAGCGAGGCGCTCAAGTGGCTCAATGAGCAGAGTGGGGAATACAACATCAGTTTTCTCTACAACGAGTTGGAGGACTTCAGGGTGACGACTACGGTCAAGAACAAGTCGGTGCCCGATGCCATCCAGCAGCTAATCGGTTTCTATCCCATCAAGATGACCGTGCAGGGCAAAGAAATCGCCGTCGAGTGCCCGCAGAAGACCTCCACACGCTACAAGGGCACCGTCCTCGACGAGACTGGCCAGCCCTTACCCTATGCCAACGTCGCCCTGCTCTCACCGCGCGACTCCACCCTCATCACCGGTGGAGTGACTAATGAGAGCGGACTCTTTGTCATCCCCTGCGACCAACAGGGCGTTCTCGCCCGCATCACCTACGTGGGCTATCGCCCCGTCTATCGCCACTGCAAGACACCTCACCTGGGCACCATCAAAATGCAGCCTGACCAATACACCTTGAGTAGCGTCACCGTCAAGGGCGAACGCCCGATTGTTAAGGCCGAGAACGGGCACTTGACATACAACATGCCGCAACTGTTGGAAATTCTGCCAGCCGATGATGCCTACGAAGCCTTGACTCGTATTCCGGGTGTGACAGATGGCGGAGACGGGCTCTCCTTTGCCGGGCAATCGGCAACGCTTATCATTAACGGCAAGCCGACAACGCTGAGTGCCGAACAGGTAGTAGAGCGGTTGAAGCAGATGCCAGCCGCACAACTGTCTAAAGCCGAGGTGATGCCGTCGGCTCCAGCCAGGTACCATGTTCGTGGTATGGCTATCAACATCGTAACGAAAGATTTCGCTGGAACAAATCAATTTTCCGGGCAACTGAAGGGCGGTTGGCGGCAAAACAAATATGGCACTGGTTTTGCGGGCGGCAGCATCATCTATAATCATGGAAAGTTGGGCATTGACGCATCCTACATGTTTACCGATGGCACTGGTTATGGTCAGGTGGAACACGAGGCCAACCATCCTCTCAATGGTCAACGTGTGTACTACAGTGACAAGACCCGCAACCGTAGCGAGGGCTTAAGCCATGATTATCGCATGGGTATAGACTATGCCATCGCGGCCAATCATCGCCTGAGCCTGGCCTACACGGGACAATGGAACTCCACCCGTTCCACCAACACCACGACAGGCACGGCGCAATCCATACAGCACTCCCGTCAACACGAGTATCTGCACAACGTTGATGCCAGTTATTCGGCTCCGTTCGGCTTGCAACTCGGCGTTTCCTATACCAACTATCAGGAACCCCGGACACAGAACCTTGACGGCGAGTTGTACGACATCAGCCGCAACCTTTATGTCGATAGTCGCCAGAAGGTGAGCAAGTGGCTCTTTACAGCAGACCAAACCCACACCTTGCCGAGAGGTTGGGAACTGAGTTATGGCGGCAAAGTGCAGTTCACCAATAACAATAGTTATCAGACCACCCTCGATGCAAATCGCCAACCCCTGCCCGATGCCACCTCGCGCGTTAACTACGACGAGCGAATCATGAATGGCTATGTGGGACTGAGCACACAAATTGGCGAGTCTTTGAGTATTGAAACATCTGTAACAGCCGAGCAATACCACGCCACCAAATGGAACGAGTGGCGCATCTATCCGCAGTTTAATGCCATGTGGAATATCAATGACAAGAACATGTTCAACTTTGGAATCAGCAGTCAAGCCATCTATCCCAGTTACTGGAGCACGATGAGCAGCATCTACTACGCATCGGCCTACAGCGAGATATGGGGCAATCCTGACCTGAAGCCGATGTCGAAATATGACATCAACTTGATGTGGCAACTCAATCACAAATACACCTTTTCAGCTTTCGCCATGCTAGAACCCGACTATTTCGTTCAAATGGCCTATCAGCCATCAGACCGCATGGCCGTAGTGATGAAGGAGACCAATTTTGACTATTCAAACTACTTCGGACTGCAGGCTTCGGCGCAATTCGGTATTGGTGGCTGGCTCAACGGCAACGTCATGGCAACTGCCCTCTATCGCCACGACAAAACGGACAATTTCTTTGACCTGCCTATTGACCGCACCTTCCTTTCGGGCATATTGGGAGGTATGGTTGCGGCTAAACTGTCATCGCGGTACAATATTCAGTTTATCCTCAATCCGTTCTTCCAAACAAAAGCCATCCAGGGAGTCTATGACATCGATCCGCTGCTGCGGCTCAATGCCACACTCCGTTATACCTCCGGCAACGGTAAGTGGAGCCTTGTTGCGCAGGGCAACAACATCCTGAATGCTCACATCAACACGCATTCCTGCATAGCCAATCAGGACTATACCATGCGTGTCTGGATGCCCTACACCACCTATTCGTTAACCGTCATCTACCGTATCGGCAACTTCAAGGAGAAGAAGACCAAGGCCGTTGACACCTCGCGCATGGGATATTGACCCAAATGCCGCACTCAATGCAGGTAATAGCTTCAACATATCACCCAATGCAATCCACCCTCTCACCAGCGACAGCGAGAGGGTGGAATAAGGGTGTTGCTCAAACGCTATTTGTCACCATAATGCCCGTAGGCAGTGAGAACAAGCACAATGACTTCAGTATCTTGAATTTCGTAGACCAATCGGTGCCTCTTGCTGATTCGACGGCTCCATTGGCCCGAATGGTCACCAGCAAGTGGCTCGGGTTTACCTGTTCCCGTTCGTGGATGCTCATAAAGTTCACCAATGAGGGTGATGGCTTACTGATAAGCCTTTGGCTCATGAGTAAGCAGGCGTTTCAGGTCTTCTTCAGCCTTGGGAGCAATGATTACATTGTATTTCATAGGCTGCGGATGTGTCGGTCCAACTCTTCAATATTGGTAAATGAGCGGCCCTTGCCATCAACTATTTCTTGCTTGGCTTCATCCACACGGGCAAAAAACTCCTCTTTTGTCATCTGTGAATCTTCTTCTTGCTTTTGGGCCGCCAGTTTCTTCAGATATCTTACAGCACGTTTAAGCAATGCTTCGTCTTCTGCTATAACGCCCATAGCACGATATATTTCTGCGTTTAATTGTATTGGTGTCATAATAGGAATGGCTTTGATTATGAATACAAAAATACATGAAAATTTTCTATTGTCAAATAAAAACTCAGATAAAAAAGCATGAAACAATTATATACGGTATTCTTTCTATCAGTTCTATCTTTGTTTTCTCCCGTCTTTGGGCAGCGGGTGACGCGGTCGTTCAATGACGTGTCGATGAGCGAAGCGCTCAAGTGGCTCAACGAGCGGGGTGGGGAATACAACATCAGTTTTCTCTACAATGAGTTGGAGGACTTCAGGGTGACGACTTCGGTCAAGAACAAGTCGGTGCCCGATGCCATCCAGCAACTGATCGGTTTCTATCCCATCAAGATGACCGTGCAGGGCAAAGAAATCGCCGTCGAGTGCCCACAAAAGGCCTCCACGCGCTACAAAGGCACCGTCCTCGACGAGACAGGCCAGCCGTTGCCCTATGCCAACGTTGCCCTGCTCTCGCCGCGCGATTCCACCCTCATCACCGGTGGCGTGACCAACGAGAACGGCCTGTTCGTCATCCCCTGTGACCAGAGCGGCGTGCTCGCCCGCATCACCTATGTCGGCTACCGCCCCGTCTATCGCCACTGCAAGACACCTCACCTGGGCACCATCAAAATGCAGCCCGATCAATACACCCTCGGCAGCGTCACCGTCAAGGGGGAGCGTCCGCTGTACCAGACAAAAGGCAGTAGCATCATTACGAATGTGGCTGGCACAGTCTTGGAACGTTTGCACAATACCAACGAGTTACTGTTGCAAGTGCCTGGTGTTATTGCCTCACCGGATGGCACTCTGTCTGTCTTTGGACGTGGAACTCCTATATATTATCTCAACAACCGCAAGGTGCAGAATATACAGGAAATAACCCGTCTTTCTCCCAAAGACGTTCTTGAAATTGAGCTTGTTCGCAATCCCGGAGCACAGTACGATGCGGAAGTTGAAGCCGTCATCAAGATAACAACCCGTACAAAGGAGGAAGGGTGGATGCTGCAAGTGAAAGCCGATGAAGAACTGAATGATGTGCTGACCTCGGATGAGTCAGTGGATGTGGGTTTGAAACAAGGCGGACTAAATGCCTCTGCTCATCTGGAGTACGAGGATTTTCACCGCCACTACAATCAGCCACAGATAAAAGAATTGGTGGTGGATGGTGATACCTACCGATATGACAAAACTGACAACTGCAGTAAATCGCATCAAAAAGCCCCAAGTTGGTCGACTAATGTAGATTATGAGTTCAATGAGCGACACATTGCAGGGGCCAGTTACGACGGCTATCACAACACGTGGCTGTCACCTGGCGATGCCCTGCACATCTATAGCAAGAACGGTCTGGATTTCCAACGAACCCACATCTTGAGCGACTATCATAACGATATGGACTATGCCCACGTCAACACGTTCTACAATGCCGAGTGGACGAAACGGCTGCGCACCGCACTCAACCTTGACTATGCAGGCAACTCCAGCGATTACCGCCAACTGACAGACGAAACGACAGATGACATAACCCGCACGACACTTAGCAAAGGCAAGAGCCGTTACCACGTCTATGCTGCACGGTTGACATTTGACTTCACATTGGGCAACGAGATCTCGTTGTCATGGGGTGCAGAGTACAACCGCGTTACGGGCCACGGAACCGCCGATTGCAGCAATGCTGTCGTGCCACCCTCTGACTATGAGCAATGGGAAAACAAGGCTGCAGCCTTTGTCGAGGCAAAAGCGGCTTTTGGCGATTGGACACTGAGCGGAGGGCTACGCTATGAAGATGTGGTCAGAGACTACGCTGATCGTTTGGCCGACAATGCCGATATTCACCGCCACTACCGCAATCTGTTCCCCGCAGTGGAAATTAGCCATAAGCGCGATGGATGGAGCAATGCTCTCTCGTATGTTTCGCGCACCGTTCGCCCGTCGTTTCGACAGCTGAGCAACTACACCTATTATGACAGCGAGTATATTTATCAGCACGGTAATCCCACGTTACAGCCCACGACGCTCTACATTGTCGAGTGGAGTACAGGCTACAAATTCATCAACGCCTCACTCAGTTATACCTATAAGGACAATCTTATCGCCCCTGACATATTCACCAAGGACGAACATACCCCTATTCTGGTGAGTTCATTCAGCAACTTCGACCATGCGAGCCTACTAAGCGCTAATGTTAGTTTGCAACACAACTTCAAGTGGTGGCGTTCCTCATTACGCTTAGCTGTTGAGCGCTTGTTTTTTGACTACGAGTACATGAATGAACCATATAGCTATGGCAAAACAAGGTTTTATGTTGTTGCTAACCAATATTTCGACCTGCCCCGAGGATGGCTCGCTAACATCTATTATTACTATAATAGCGGTGGCGCACAAAATAATACCCAATTGGAGCCTTTCCAAATGCTGAACCTCAGTATTCAGAAGTCTTTCCTGCAAGACCGCCTGAGTGTGAAACTTGCCGCACAAGACATTTTTCACAAAATGAAGTTTGAGCAAAATATGCGCCTCCGCAACGTCCACTTCTGGCAAATTGAAGACCATAAATATTGGAACTTTTCGCTAAGCGTTGTATATCGCTTGAACCAACTCAAAACCAAGTATCGTGGCAAGAGTGCCGCCACCGAGCAAATCAACCGCCTGTAATCAATGATATGCAGGTAATAGCTTCAACATATCACCCAATGCAATCCACCCTCTCACCAGCGACAGCGAGAGGGTGGAAGATGGACTGTTCATTTGCGCATCAATTTCATGTTGATGATTGTTACAACTTTGACCGCACTATCGGCCTGACCGTGACCTACAACTTCAACGTCACCCGCAGCCGCTACAAGGGCAGCCACGCCGGTCAAGACGAGCGCAACCGCCTGTAAAAACTAACGCACAGTAACAGCTTCAATACTGAGTTCAGCCGAGGGTGGCACAATGCGCCCTCGGCTGAGCAATTGATTATCCGTTGGATTTATGGCGTTTCTTGGGACATTTGCTATTTTGGAAAAATGGTTGTATTTTTGCACCAGAATAATAGATTAAATCCATTAAAAGTAATGAACAACGCAGATTTTTGGGCATCAATCCACTCTATTATAGCCGATGGCTTTACGCCCGATGGTCTGCAAAAACTTGACCGTTATGCAGAGCAATTCATCAGCAACGCGTTGGTATATCAACGATTTTCACCGCAGGAACAGCATGGCTGCGCAACGGGAGGTGCAACAAATGTCATTGCATCCCTGCTCGCGGGAGCAGAAGTTGGCACAGATAGCGGCCGTCAAGCGTCATTCAGCGACTTCCAAAGCGAACGCCAATGCGCAGCGCAGCAAGAAACAGTGATTGAGCAATGGGCCAAGGCCGTCGGCCTGTGGACTGAAAGAGTCGAAGAAGTATTGTCACATAGCCTTGGGGAACAGATTGCCGAGGGCGGAGAGGCAATCGTTTATGACCATGGCACCACACTCATCAAGTCTATCGGTCTTGATTACTTTATTCAACCGGTTTTTGCCCTTGATCGAATAACTCTCCACAACACCTATTTCCCTGAGACGCGTCTATTTGTTTTAGGTTTTGGACGTGACAAGCGAGGAGAATTCAAAATCATTGTTGAGCAGCCTTTCATCGACGGGCAACCAGTTAGCGACGAAGAAATCGCAACATATATGCAACAAATGGGTTTTGAACTAAAGAACCCGCGAAACTGGACTTATGGCACCCCAGAAATTTACTTGAGCGACATGCATGATGAGAATGTAATTCGCTCCAATCATTCCGATACCATCTTTGTCGTTGATTGTGATATCCGCATTAACACACCAGAACTCAGGCAAGGAGGGACAAGAATCCTATCAACCGAAGTCAAGTTTGCATAATATTGAGCTTGAAGGACGGTCATAACTAGTGCTAAACTAAAGGGGACAAATCATCTTTCAGATAAAAAAGTGACGGCCGCTGGTGGATGCACCTGCGACCGTCAACGTGAGGTTTTTTCTGGGTGTTATAATGATTGCCTCATTATTTTTTAGTCTCTAGATTTTAGACTTTAGATTTTAGTCTCTAGATTTTAGACTTTAGATTTTAGTCTCTAGATTTTAGACTTTAGATTTTAGACTTTAGATGGCATCCGCATCCTTCGCTAGGCTAGTCTAACGTCTGACATCTAATGTCTAACGTCTAATGTCTAACGTCTAATGTCTAACATCTAATGTCTAACGTCTAATGTCTAACATCTAACATCTAATGTCTAATGTCTAACATCTAATGTCTAACGTCTAATGTCTAACATCTAACATCTAATGTCTAATGTCTATTGTCTATTGTCTAACGTCTAACATCTACTTGATGATTCCCATCTGCTTGCCGATCTTGATGAAGGCGTTGATGCACTTGTCGAGGTGCTCACGCTCGTGGCCGGCCGATACCTGCACGCGGATGCGGGCCTGCCCCTTGGGCACAACGGGATAGTAGAAACCGGTAACGTAGATGCCTTCCTTCTGCAGCTCGGCGGCGAAGTCCTGCGACAGCTTGGCGTCGTAGAGCATCACGGCGCAGATGGCGCTCTGGGTCGGCTTGATGTCGAAGCCGGCGGCAAGCATCTTGTCGCGGAAGTAGTTCACGTTATCTACCAACTTGTCGTGCAGGGCGTTGCTCTCCTTGAGCATCTTGAACATCTCGATGCTGGCACCAACGATGCCGGGAGCGATACTGTTGCTGAACAGGTAAGGACGTGAACGCTGACGCAGCATGTCGATGATCTCCTTGCGGCCTGTGGTGAAACCGCCCATAGCACCGCCGAAGGCCTTGCCTAGTGTGCCGGTGAAGACGTCGATGCGGCCATAGATGTCGAACTGCTCGGCTACACCGTGGCCGGTCGGACCAACGACACCTGCCGAGTGCGACTCATCGACCATGACCATGGCGTCATATTTCTCGGCCAGGTCACAGATCTTGTCCATGGGAGCCACGTTGCCGTCCATCGAGAAGACACCGTCGGTAGCGATGATGCGGAAGCGCTGCTCCTGAGCCTGCTTGAGGCACTCCTCGAGTTCGCCCATGTCGGCGTTGGCATAGCGGTAGCGTTTGGCCTTGCACAGGCGCACGCCGTCGATGATTGAAGCGTGGTTCAGCGAGTCACTGATGATGGCATCCTCATCGGTCAACAGGGCCTCGAACAGACCGCCGTTGGCGTCAAAGCAGGAGCCGTAGAGGATGGCATCCTCGGTGTGGAAATAGTCGGCGATGGCAGCCTCAAGTTCCTTGTGGATATCACTGGTACCGCAGATGAAGCGAACCGATGACATGCCGTAGCCGTGGTGGGACATGGTGTCGGTAGCAGCCTTGATCAGGCGGCTGTTGTCACTCAGACCCAGATAGTTGTTGGCACAGAAGTTCAGCACCTCGTCGTTGGGCTTCACCTTGATGTCGGCACGCTGCGGCGTGGTGATGATGCGTTCATTCTTGTACAAACCGGCAGCCTGGATGTCGGCGAGCTCCTTCTGGAGATGTTCCTGAAATTTTCCGAACATGATAAAAATCTATTTTAAAAGGTTTGACATTAATAGTATATTCTAATTGCCCACAAAGGTCTAAAAAAAACGTGAAATGCGGAACACTTTTCACGTTTTTTTTTCGATTGTCAGTCGTTGTCGGCGCTGGAGAGGACGCGGCCCTGGCGCATGGGTGTGTAGGTCTGCTGTTGCTGGCTCACTTCCAGTGCCACGGGTTGCTCGCTGCGGCTGCGGCGCTTGCGGTGGTGCCAGCGGCTGTTATCGCGGCTTTCAACGCTTTCTGCAACTTCGACCTGGGCCACCGCTTGGCTGACCGTGCCATCCAAGCGATTACCGCCGTTGATGGCATACAGCTCATATCGCTCAATGATGCTGATGAGTTTGGCGGGATAGTTGACATCCTCGGCATAACCGCAGTCGCGCAATCCTTGGGCCCAGCTGCGATAGTCGGTCACCTCAAACTCATAGAGGACGCTGTAGCGCGGCCCCTTGAGGAACTTGGCATGATCCAGGAAGGAGTCCTCGGGAGAGCCGTACTTGCGATAACCCACCTGCTTGAGGGAGTCACAGGCGCCATAGGTCTCACCTTTCCAGTGATAGGCTTTGATGCCGAAGTGGTTGTTGGCTTCGATGGCCATACGGCTTTTGCCGGCATAGCTCTCGAGAATGCCTTGGGCGAGCGTGATGCATGCCGGAACACCAAATTCCTTTTCATATTTTAATGCTACGGGCTTGTAACGCTCAATATAGTCTAAATAATCTTGTCGGGAAGCCTGAGAAGAGGCCGAAAAGCTGCAAAACAGCCCAAAAATCAAGCAAAAAAGCAATATTCGCTTGTTTATCGGAAAAAAATCTATAATTTTGCGTTCAAAGTAAAAACTCATAATTTTATTCATGACTGAAAAGAAAATCACCACAAAGGTAAGGGTTTATTCTTATAATGAACTAACCGAGGAGCAAAAAAAATTAGTTGACCTTGCTCGCGAGGCCACGATGAACTCCTATTCTCCTTACAGTAACTTCAAGGTTGGCGCCGCCCTGGAGCTCGACAATGGCGAGATTTTTATCGGTGCTAATCAGGAGAATGCGGCTTTTGCCGGCATCTGTGGCGAGCGTTCGGCATTGTATGCCGCCGGAGCTAAGTATCCTGGCGTTCCTGTTAAGGCAGTCGCCATCACGTCGTTCACTCATGACGTGTTCGTCGAGGAGCCGACGGCTCCCTGCGGCGTGTGTCGCCAGGCGTTCTTGGAGTTTGAGAAGAATGGTCATCCCATCGAGTTGATTTTGGCCGGCAAGGAGAAAATCTATATCCTCGATAGTTTTAAGGACACGATGCCCTTGTCCTTCACCGAGTTCTGATTCGCCAGAACAACAGAAACAACATTGAGGGACAACCTTGACAACAACGCGTGGCCGTTGTCAAGGGTTGTCTCTTGTGAATGAAGAAATATTAATCAATAACGATAATGAAGAGTAATTTAGACAAGAAACTGGTCGGGTCGCTGTCGCTTGGCGATGTGATCCATTTTGTGATTGCGGTGGTGGTATTTGCTGCCATTTCTTGGATTTATTTTTATCCCAATGACGTGAATGGCGATGTCCTGAGGCAGCATGACGTGATGCAGGGTGCTGCCAACAGCCAGGAGATTACATCCTTTGAACAGCAGACCGGCGAGAAGTCGTGGTGGACCAATGCCCTGTTTGGCGGCATGCCAACGTTCCAGATTGCGCCATCCTATGACGGCACGACCATGTTGAACCCGGCATCGGCTCTCTACCGCCTCTATTTCCCGACGCCCGTGAGCTGGTTATTCATCCTCATGTTGGGCTTCTTCCTGTTGATGTTGTCATTCAAGGTCAAGTGGTACTATGCCGTGCTTGGTGCCATCGGGTATGCCTTCTCGAGTTACTTCTTCATCCTGATGGGCGCAGGCCACATCTGGAAGCTGATGGTGCTGGCCTATATCCCGCCCACCATCGCCGGCATTGTGTGGTGCTACCGTGGCAAGTACTTGGGTGGTATGGCTGTGGCCGCCTTCTTCGGCGCCCTGCAGCTGGCCAGCAACCACGTGCAGATGACCTATTACTCGATGTTTATCATCGTGCCTCTGGTTATCGCCTATTTGGTCAAAGCTATCATGGACAAGCAGCTGAAACGCTGGTGCATCGCCACAGCGTCACTCATTGTTGCTGCAGGACTGGCCCTGGCGGCCAACTCGCCCAACCTGTTTATGACCTATAAATACACCCAGGAGACCATGCGCGGCGGACACAGTGAGCTCACGCCCAAGGGCGAAGAGGCTGCTGCCGCCGCCCAAGCCACCAAGGGCGGTCTTGACAAGGACTACATCACCCAGTGGAGCTACGGCATCGACGAGACGATGACGCTGCTCATCCCCAACTGCAAGGGTGGTGCCACCATCAAGCCCGAGCACGGCTCCAACCGCATGCTCGCCCTGAGCGATACCAAGGCCGCCGAGAAGAAGGTGGAATCGGGCGATATCGAGTCACAGGACATGCAGATTCTGAGCCAGTTCCCGCAGTACTTCGGCGACCAGCCGATGACCAACGGCCCCGTGTATGTCGGTGCGCTCATCTTTGCCTTGTTCCTGCTGGGCTTGCTGATTGTCAAGGGTCCCGTGAAATGGGCCTTGTTGATTGCCACCATCATCAGCATCCTGCTCTCGTGGGGCCACAATGCGATGTGGCTCACCGGCTGGATGATTGACCACTTCCCCATGTACAACAAGTTCCGCACCGTCTCGTCAATCCTCGTTATTGCCGAGATTGCAATGCCCATCCTTGCCGTGCTGGGCTTGCGGGAACTCTTCAAGGAACCCGACGGCTGGCGCAAGCACAAGGTGGAATTGTTCCTCTCCTTCGGCCTATGTGCTGTCCTTTGTCTGATATCGGCATTGTTCCCCAACGTATTCGGACATTACTCGGCCGAAGAATATGAGCAGCTCGTGGCATCGGGCCAGATTCAGCAATTCCCCAGTGTTGACGCAGCCATCGCCGCCGTGCGTGGCGCCCTGGTCAGCGCTGACGCATGGCGCAGCCTGCTCATCTTGCTCCTGAGCTTCGGTGTACTCTTTGCCGCATTGAAGGGCAAACTCAATGAGATGGCTGCGACCCTCATTGTCGCCGGCATCGTGCTCGTGGACATGTATGCCGTGAACAAGCGCTACTTGGATTCCGATACCTTCACCTCACGCTATGACATCCCTGAGCAGAAGTTCGAAATGCGTCCCGTTGATGCCCAAATCCTGCAAGACAAGGACATGAACTACCGCGTGATGGACGTGCAACACTTCGGTGAGGCGATGCCCAGCTATTTCCACAAGACTGTCGGCGGTTACCATGCCGCCAAGTTGTCTCGTTACAACGACCTGATCAACAATCAGATCATGAACAATAACGTCCAGGTGCTCAATATGCTCAACACGCGCTATATCATCGTGGATGATAAAACCGCTCAGCGCAATCCCGATGCCCTGGGCAACGCTTGGTTTGTGGACACGCTCACCTATGTCAAGAATGCCGATGAGGAGATGGCATTCATGGACAACTTCAACCCTGCCCACACTGCCGTTGCCGACGCCCAGTTCAAGCAGCAACTGGGCGAGGCCAAAGCAGTGCAGCCCGGTGATACCATCTATGAGACGTCCTACGCGCCCAATCACCTGACCTATCAGAGTCACAGTGCTGCAGGCGGTCTGGCTGTCTTCAGCGAGGTTTATTTCCCGTGGGGCTGGCAGGTGACTGTCGATGACAAGCCGGTGGAGATGGGTCGCGTGAACTACGTCTTGCGTGCCCTGCAGCTGCCCGCAGGTGACCATAAGATTGACTTCAAGTTCGCTCCCACCGAGGTGAACAAGACGCAGACGTGGGCCAAGATAGCTGTCGTGGTCATCTATCTGCTCTTGCTGCTCGCATTGAACTATGCCCTGTTCGGCCGTCAGTTCCTCAAGAAGGCCGATGAAGCGGTCGCCGAAGAATAAAACACTTGAGGCGTTGTCTCAATTAAAACGATATCTAACTGCATGGAGCCGTCACCATCGGAGTGACGGCTTCGGCATACATTCTCCCTTTGCTTACAGCTTTGTTCGCAACGTGTGGCGTCAGCGGCTGCCCTATTATGCTTATGCTGGCATTCACACCTTGATAGCGACCGTCAAGTCTGGCACGACACCCCGGCAACGCCGTGAGCTGGACCTCATCAACGAGAAAGAAGCGCGCCTGTTGTTCCGGGTGACCAATTTCTTCAATCCGCAACACATCCTGCAGGTGGGCGCTGCCACGGGCATCGAGAGCGTCGCCATGCTCGAAGTGAACCGTCACAGCCGGCTTTATCTCTATGACGCGCAGCTGGAGCAGCATCCGCTTGCCGTTCGCGTGCTCCAGACTCAGCTGGAAAGGATATCGTGCTATGATGACATGAATGTGGCGGCCGATGAGTTCTTGGCCGCCGGAGAAGACATGCGGCTCGCGCTGGTCAACAGGCCCGTTGAGGACATCGTGCTCAAGCGGCTGCTGGATGAGGGCTGTGTGCTCGTCATGCGCAACACTAACCGTGATGAAGCAATGTCAGACCTGTTTGACACCTGCTGCATTCACATGCCGATGGGCCAGACCTACACCAACGGCAAAATCGCCATCCTCAATCCCAATCCCAAACTGCAGCGCGAGGACTTCCTCCTGTGGTTGTAAATGACAGGTTACCGCTAAAAAACGATTCCTCTGTTGTACTTGCCTGACTGATGACGATTCCGGCAAGAGCATTGCTGTCCTGAAACAACAACGCCCTGCAATAGTTGTGCAGGGCGTTGTCGTTTTTTGTGTCGGCCTTATGAATTACTTCTTCTGAGGCTGAGCGGGGATGTTGATTTGGGGAGTCTTGGGGGTGGCAGGCTTGCTGTCGTCGATGCCCAGGGTCTCCAGGTCAAAAATCAGCGTCTCGTTGGCTTCGATACCGCGGTTACCCTGCAGACCGTAAGCGAGGTCGCTGGGGATAACAACGTTAACCTTCATGCCGGGCTTCATGAGCTGCAGCATCTCGGCAAAACCGGGAACTACACGGTCACAGTTGAAAATGGCGGGGGTGCCTTCCTGGCTCCTGTCAAACTCGGTGCCGTCGAGGTGCTTACCAACGTAGTTCACCTTGATGTTGTCTTGAGCAGTGAAGTTCTTGCCCTCACCTTCCTTGAGCACCTTGTAGGCGATACCGCTCTTGGTGAAGGTGTAGCCTTCCTTTTTCAGCTTAGCCATATACTCCTCACCTTTCTTCTTGTTCTCGATAGCCTTGGGTGACATGGCCATGATGCGCTCCTGAAGGGCCTGAATCTGCTCCTGCTGTTTCTGCATTTCGCCCTGCTTGCTCATCATCTCCTCCTGGCTCATAGGCTTGGCCGAGGTGAAGGCGTCATGCAGGTGCTTCATGAACAGGCTCTGGTTAACGGGAACGCCGAGCTGCTGCTGAACGCCCTGATAGAGCTGACCGATGTACATACCCATCTGCAGACCGGCCTGGAAACTCTTGCTGGTGTCGGCATTGGCGACGAACTCGAGACCCTTGAATGCCTCGTTCAGGTTGATGGTGGAGTCTTGCAACAGCTGCTGAGCCATGCCCTCACCAATCTGGTCACCTAACATCATGCTCAACGAGTCCATTGCTTGCTGGGCTTCCTTGCTGACTTCCGGACCTTTCTGATTGCAGCTTGCGATGCCGATCATGAACAGACCGATTGCTGCAAAAGCTAAAATCTTCTTCATAATAATAAAACTTGTTTTTTTGTTTGTTTTGTAATGTTGATATGAATTGTTGTTTATTCTTTTACTTCCTGGCTTGCGCCCTGAGCGTTCTTCTCGACCTTGATGAGCTCAACGTCAAAGATGAGCGCACTGTTGGGAAGAATGTCGCTGCCGGCACCCTTCTCACCATAGGCCAGCTCGCTGGGGATGAACAGGCGATACTTGCTGCCCTCGCTCATCAGCTGGAGACCTTCGGTCCAACCGGGAATCACCTGGTTCAGGGCGAAGGTGGCGGGCTCGCCGCGCTCAACGCTGCTGTCGAAAACCTTGCCGTCGATGAGACGTCCGGTGTAGTGCACGGTCACCTGGTCGGTGGAATCGGGCTTGGCACCGTTACCCTCTTTCAAAACCATGTACTGGAGACCGCTAGCGGTGACCTTGACGCTGTCGTTCTTGGCATTCTCGGCCAGGAACTCGCGACCGATGGTCAGGTTGTCCTTGATCTGGGGCATCTCGGTGTTGATTGCCTCCTCGGTGGTCTCGTTACTTGTTGCATTATTCTTGCAGCCGACCATGCCAGTCATGAGCATGGCAGCCATTGCAATAGCAAAAAACTTTTTCATTGTAAAATGTCGTGATTGAATTTGGTTGTTGATGTTTTTACTTCTTCTCAACCTTGAGCAGCTGAACGTCAAAGATGAGTGTTGAGTTGGGTTGGATGGGGCCGGTGCCGTGGGGGCCATAGGCAAGGTTGGAGGGGATGAAGAGCCTGTAGGCAGCACCCTCGCGCATCAGTTGCAGACCCTCTACCCAGCCGGGAATCACCTGGCCGACGGCAAAGGTGGCGGGCTCGCCGCGCTCAACGCTGCTGTCGAACACAGTACCGTCAATCAGCTTGCCGGTGTAGTGAACGGTAACCACATCGTTGGGACCGGGCTGGAGGCCTTCGCCTTCCTTGATGACCTGGTACTGAAGGCCGCTCTCGGTGACTTTCACGCCCTCGTTGTTCTTGTTCTGCTCCAGGTACTCGCGACCGAGACGCTCGTTCTGTTCGGCGCCTTCTTTCTCAAGATTGGTGAAGTATTCGGTGACGATTCGTTTTGCCTCATCGAAGGTCATCTTCTGTTCCGCGCCTTCATAAATGGCTCTCATGCCATCGGCAAAGTCGTTGATATCCAGTTTCTTGACGCCTGAGCCAATAAAGTTTCCACCCATGCTCAAGCCTAATGCGTAACTCAGTTTATCCATTGAATAATTGTCGATATTTTAAAAAAACGGTGCAAAGATAGTGATTTATGTGATTGGGATGTATGTTTTTGGAAATTTTTTATTATTTTTGCTATCACAATAGTGATAACAAGTTGATTAACCAACCCAATAACTCAACGACTATGAGCAAGAAGAAATTAGTGATTTCGACGGGTGCTGGCATCAGCGCCGAGAGTGGTATCAAGACCTTCCGCGATGCCGATGGCCTGTGGGAGAATTATCCCGTTATGGATGTCGCCAGCCACGAGGGTTTTCTGCGCGACCCCGCTCTGATTCATAACTTCTACAACATGCTGCGCAAGAAGCTGTTGGACGCCAGTCCCAATGCCGCCCACCAGGGACTCGTGGAACTGGAGAAGGACTATGACGTGAGGGTGATTACCCAGAATGTGGATGACCTGCACGAGCGTGCCGGGAGCAGCAACGTGCTGCACCTGCATGGCGAGTTGATGAAGGTGCGTTCGCTGCGTCATGAGGAACGCGAGTACACTTTGCCTTGTGATGAGTTGAGCGACAAGGGGATTGAGACCAGTGTGGACACGCTGGACCCCTATGGCGACCACGTGAGGCCGCACATCGTGTTCTTCGGCGAAGCGGTCCCCAACATGGAAGAGGCCGCCCAGTTGGCCCATGATGCCGACATCTTTGTCGTCATCGGCACTTCGCTGGTGGTCTATCCCGCTGCAGCGCTCATTCAGTACGTGAAGCGCGGCGTGCCCATCTACTACATTGATCCTCGTCCCGCCAGCGTGCCCAGCTGGGTTCATGTCATCGCCAAGCCCGCTACCCAGGGTGTGGCCGACCTCATCGACATCCTGCGCGGCTGACGCGACATAATCAAGGAGAAAGACAAGAGCTTGAGACGTAATTGCCTCAAGCTCTTGTCTTTACTGTTATTCGTTCACCAAGTCTGGTTGAGAATGTAGTTGATAAGGGCGGTCACGTCGCTGATGTTGACCTCGGTGTCATGGTTGCAGTCGGCGGCTTCAAGATTGATTAAAGAAGCATCACTCGTCAGCACATAGTTGATCAGGCTGGTCACATCGCTGATGTTGACCTCCTGGTCGCCGTTCACGTCGCCGCGCGGGGCTGTAGACTTGGCGGAGAAGTATCCGGGTCTGTCAGGGCCGCCGTCAATGCGGGCATAGGTCTTGTTGGTATGGCTCTCATCATAGGCAGTTCCCTTTCCGCCCACCAGTGCGGTGCAGTTAGTGAACAGACCTTCACCCCATTCCCCATAGACGTATTCAGTGGTCCATCCTGTCCCGGCATAGATGGTGACCAGCCTCGAGCAGTTGGCAAACATGTTGGTCATGTACCAGGTGCTGCTGGTGTTCCAGCCCGAGATGTCAAGCAAAGTGAGGCTCGTGCAGCCCGAGAACATGTTTTGCATGTCGTTGACCCTGGTGGTGTTCCAGTCCGAGATATGAAGTGAGGTCAAGTTTTCGCAATCCTTGAACATGTCGTTCATGGCGATGACGTTGGCGGTGTTCCACTTCGAGAGGTCCAGTGAGGTAAGACTTGAGCAGCCCGCGAACATTGCCACCATGGTCATAACCTTGCCAGTGTCCCAGCCCGTGAGGTTGAGATAGGAGAGCCTTCGGCAACCATAGAACATCTGGGTCATACTGGAGACATTAGAGGTGTTGAAGCCCGAGAGGTCGAGCGAGGTTAAGTTTTCGCAACTATTGAACATGTGGTACATGTCAATGACATTGGAAGTGTCCCAACCTGAGACGTCGAGTGAGGTCAGACTCAAGCAGTAACAGAACATTAAGCCCATGTCGAGAACGTTGGCGGTGTTCCAGCCTGACAGGTTGAGCGAAGTCAGGCTCTCGCAGTCGCGGAACATTTCGTACATGTCGCTGACATTGGTGACGTTCCAGCCCGCCAGGTCAAGCGATTTCAGACTGGAGCAGTCGCGGAACATCCTGTTGGCATTAGTCATCTCGCTGGTGTTGACGCTATTCAGGTCCATGCTCTCGCATTGGTTGAAATTATAGAACAGCTGTGAGCAGTCGCCGGTGAAACTCACCTCGCTCGTGGCTGTGACGCTCTTGACGGCAGTATTGATCACGTCATTGCCCCATGAGTCCCAGTTGTTGAACTCGCCCCAGTTGAGCGTCAAGGCACCTGTGGCGGTGTCGAAGGAGTACTTGGGTGGCGATGTCACAGTGTTGGAGGCTGCATCGGCGAGTGCGGCTTGTGCCGAGAGGCCGACAGAGAGCACGACAAGAAGTAAAAAAGTTTTTTTCATGAGCAAAGGCCATTTGGTTATTGATTCTAATTCCCTGCAAATATAGCTGATTTTAGTGAGAAATCACAAGTAATCAGTAAAAAACAAGCGACTCCATCATATTCTATCAGAGAAAATTAGCCTCCGCACGTCAGCGTGCAGAGGCTAATGAATATTTTTCAGCGATGGCTGCTCGTCGCTTTTGTCATTTGAAAAACGGGATAGCCTGGCTGGAGACTATCAATCCTTGAGCTTGATGATGGTGTTCTCTCCGGCCCTGATTTCCACAACTTCTTGAAAGAGCAGCCGATCGTTTTGCTGACGCACCATGACCCGTCGGGTGCCTTGTTGAGCGCCGTAGCGCATCCCCTGAACCTCATCGCCAACAACTTGTGCCGTCGATGCCAGGAATGTCTTCTTCAGGCCCGAGATGTTGACCCACAGGTCGTCGTACTGCTTGCCCGACTCGCTCACAAAGACGAGGTAGCCGAAACTATCGTGGGTTTGGAAATCCTTGGCCAGCTTGTAGCTGTTGCCGCATCCGCTCAGGAGCAGACACATGGCACAACAAGTCAGGAGCAGTATCTTTTTCATCGTCGTTGGTCGTTATTACTTGTTAAGTCCGAATTTGATGCGCAGTTTCTCGATCATGTCCTTGGTCATGGCGTCGAGGTCATATTCGGGTTTCCAATCCCACTCAACGCGAGCGCAGGTGTCGTCAAGCTTGTTGGGCCAGCTGTCGGCAATGCCCTGGCGCAGCGGGTCGACGTCATATTCCATTTCAAACTCGGGAATGTATTCCTTGATCTTGTGGTAGATGACCTCGGGGTCAAAGCTCATCGACGCGATGTTGAACGAGTTGCGGTGTACCAGGCGCGAAGCGTCGGCCTCCATGATCTCGATGGCGGCGCGCAGGGCGTCGGGCATGTACATCATGTCCATCAAGGTGCCGGCGGCGATGGGGCAGATGAATTTCTTGCCTTGAACGGCGCTATAGTAGATATCAACGGCATAGTCGGTCGTGCCGCCGCCCGGAGGGGTGACGTAGCTGATCAGGCCGGGGAAGCGCACCGAACGGGTGTCAACGCCGAACTTGAGGGCATAATAGTTACTCAATAACTCGCCAGCGACCTTGGTCACGCCATACATTGTGCGCGGCTGCTGGATAGTATCCTGGGGTGTGCCGTCCTTGGGGGCGTTGGGGCCGAAGGAGCCGATGCTGCTTGGGGTGAACACGGCGCATTTCTTCTCGCGCGACACTTCCAGCACGTTCATCAGGCCATCGATGCCGATGTGCCAAGCCAGCTGGGGCTTGTTCTCGGCCACGGCGCTCAGCAGGGCTGCCAGGTTGTAGATGGTGTCGATATTGTACTTGTCGACAACGGCGGCAATCTGCTGGGCATTGGTGATGTCAACGATTTCCGAGGGGCCGCTCTCAGCGAGTTCGCCCTTAGGCTCAGCGCCGGGAATATAACCGGCCACCACATTACCCGTGTAGATGCCTCTCAACTTCATTGTCAGCTCCGAACCGATTTGGCCCGTTGAGCCGATGATCAGAATATTTTTCATTGCACTATCTCTTAATATGTTCAGGTTTATGTTTTCTAATCAAGGCACAAAAATACACTTTTTATCAAAAATGTGCAATAATGACTCTCTTTTTTTCAAAAATGTCGCCAATGGGGATGCTTGTGAAGATGATATCGAGCGCGTTATTGCGTTGAAACGTTCCCGATGATGGCATCTTGTGGCGGTGAGTTTTGACCGATAGGGCTTGTTTTTGGAAAAAAGTATTACCTTTGTGGTTGAAATGAAACGACTGCCCTGCATATTGTTCTTGCTGGTTGCCTGGACGGCGCTCACGGCGAGGGCGCAGGATGTGCCTGTCGATACGGTGGCGCCGGTGGATACGGTTGTCCACATGAACAAGTTTCAGCGGTTGAAACACCGGGTTGAGCAGCACATCGAAGATAAGAAGAACGAGCCTTATGACACCATTCGCGATCGTGGCTACTGGTGGCGTGCCCTCAAGCACGGCAAGATTGACCTCGATGGCGGCACTATTGATTATCCGGCTTTTATCGATTTCTGCTGGAAAGTCTATAAGTGGGGCGACAAGGCTTTCAACAGCTATGATACGGCCTACGTGGTGAGTACGGGCAAGAACTGGAAACTGATGCTCAAGTCGATGAACTGGGCCGATACCTATACGGGTGAGCCGGTTAAGAACATGCACATTTTCACACGCAGCAATCTGACGTCCAACATTGGTATCCAGTTGTCGTTCATGGCGGTGAGCGTGGGTTACACGATGGGCGTGTCGGACTGGATTCATGGCGGCACTCATTCCAAGAAGTTGGACTTCTCTTTCACCTGTGCGAGGTTTGCCGCCGATGCTTACTATATGGAAAACACCGGTAAGACCAAATTTGTGTACAGACATACGGGCAATGAGAAATACAAGGGTACCATCAATGACTTCGGTGGCTTGAAGCGCAAGGCCTACGGCATGAGTGCGTACTACTTTCTCAATAACCGACGTTATGCCCAGGCTGCGGCCTATTGTTTCTCCAAGTACCAGAAACGCAGCGCAGGCTCCTTCATCGTCGGCTTCTGCCTGCAGCACAGCGACATGAGCTTTGATGCCTCAGAGTTTCCGCAGATAGTGCGCGACAACCTGCCCGAGAATGTCGAGATGCCGCATTTCCTGTATAATGACTATTGCCTGATGTTTGGTTATGGCCACAACTGGGTGCTGGGCAAGAAATGGCTGCTCAACCTCACGGTGACCCCCTACACGGGCTATCGCCACATGCTGGCCACCCAACATGAGGAAAAGGCCAGCCGTTGGTCCATCAACCTGCGTGCACGCATGGGCGCGGTCTATAACCTGAACCGCTTCTTCCTGGGAATACAGAGTTACACCGATATCCACCACTACACGACCGACAACTTTTACTTCACGGGTTCTCTTCTGGACTTTACCGTTCTGGCAGGTATCCGCTTCTGAAGAATCAGATAAAAATTATCGTAGCGGGCAGGGCGGAATTGGAGGTTTTTTATTACCTTTGCAGTTTAGAGAAATAGACCATAATAGTAATCCGATGAGTGAAAAATATATCGTTTCGGCGCGCAAGTACAGACCCTCGACGTTTCGCAGCGTTGTGGGGCAGCAGTCATTGACCCACACGTTGAAGACGGCGATCGCCAGCGGCAGGTTGGCCCATGCCTACCTCTTCTGTGGCCCTCGCGGTGTGGGCAAGACGACGTGTGCCCGAATCTTTGCCAAAACCATCAACTGTGAGCACCCGACGGCCGAGGGCGAGGCCTGCAATGAGTGCCCGTCATGCAAGGCCTTCAATGACCAGCGCTCCTACAACATCAACGAACTGGATGCCGCGTCAAACAACAGCGTGGACAACATCCGCGACTTGACCGAACAGGTACGCATCCCGCCGCAGACTGGGCGCTACCGCGTTTTTATCATTGATGAGGTCCACATGCTCTCCCAGGCGGCCTTCAACGCCTTCCTCAAGACGCTGGAGGAGCCACCCGAATATGCCATCTTCATCCTCGCCACCACCGAGAAGCAGAAGGTCATCCCCACCATCCTGTCGCGCTGCCAGATTTACGACTTCGCACGCATCACCGTGCCCGACATCGTGCAGCAGTTGCAGTACGTCTGCCAGCAGGAAAGCATCGAGGCCGAGCCCGCTGCGCTCAATGTCATTGCCCAGAAGGCCGACGGCGCCATGCGCGACGCCCTGTCCATCTTTGACCAGGTGGCGGCTTCTACCGAGGGGCACATTACCTACCAGAGCGCCCTCGACAACCTCAATGTGCTTGACTATGACTACTACTTCCGCCTGGTGGAGACCTTCCTCACGGGGGATGTCAACGAGGCCTTGCTCATCTATAAGGAAATCCGCGACAAGGGATTTGACTCGCAGTTCTTTATCAATGGCTTGGCCCAGCACATGCGCGACTTGATGGTTGCCAGCACGCCCAAGACGCGTCGACTGCTGGAGATGAACGACGAGGTTGCACAGCGGTATGGCGAGCAAAGCGCCAAATTGACTCCGGCGTTTTATTATCGTGCCCTGGACCTGTGCAACACCTGTGACCTGAATTACCGCAACGCCAGCAGCAAGCAGTTGCTGGTGGAACTCACATTAATAAAATTGTGCCAACTGGTGAAGGCTCCGCAGCCCCAAGTTGCAGCGCCACAACCCTTGCAGAAGGTGGCGCCTGCATCGGCACCTCAGGCCCCTACGGCTCCGCAACCCCGTCAGGCTGCGCCCCAGGCGCAGGTGGCTCAACAGACACCGCCCCCTCCAGCTCCTCCCGCGCCTCAGGCTTCTCGTCCTACTCCGGCAGCAGCACCGCAAGGCGCTCCGGCACCTACCGCGCCTGGTCGCCAGATGCCCCGCACCCTGGGCGGCGCGCCACGCATCATGGTGAATGTCCCGAATCCTGAAACTGCAGCTCCTGCTGCCACTGCACAACCTTCGCAGGTGCGCACCCGTGCGTTTACCAATGAGCAGCTGCAGTCGGCTTGGCAAGGCTATATCGAGCAGCACCCGATGGAGCGTGCCCTGGTGACCACGATGGCCTATGCCTTGCCCAAGCAGGGCAATAATGCCGAGCATTATGTGATGACCGTCGGCAGTCCTGCCGAGCAAAAGAATGTCGAGGAGTACAAGACTGCAATCTTGAAGTTCTTGTGCAACGCTTTGCAGAATGACCGCCTTACCTTAGATATTGAGGTGAGCGACGTGCCTATCGACACGCCCAAGATTCTGTCACCGCGAGAGGTGGTTGAACAAATTAAGCAAAACAATCCCAAATTCACCCAGTTCCTGAAAGACTTCGACCTGGGTTTGGCATAGGATTGGTCAGATTAGTCAAACAGGCCCATTCGGTTGTGATACCAAATGGGCCTGTTTGTTATTGGATGGCATTGATGGCGGCGGCCTTGACGGTGAAGAAGTTGTCGCTGTTGTTCTTCAACAGGTTATATTCACCATGGTTGCCCCAAGAGGCGGGCTTGTCTTCGATGGTCATGTCCTCGCCCGTGTCATTATTGACATATTGACCGATGCGCGCGTGCCATGCGCGGATGCGCGCTTGTGAAGTCACACGGTCCATGTATCCGTTGCCTGGCGTCACGAGTTCCTTGAGGTAGGCGATGTATTTGTTCTTGAAAGTGCTGAATTTGAGCATCCTTGCAATGAGCGGATTTCTGTCGTTGCCCCACTTGAGGGGATTCTGACGCCCTGCATCATCCTGCACGCCGGTCCTCAGGCATGTTCCCAGCGTGTTGTCGTAGTCATAGGGGATGATATAGAACTTGTATCCGGTCAATTCCTTGCCGTTGAAATAGAGGTAGTAGTTGTTGGCGTTGTTCCAATAGTCGTCCCACATGCCAAGGGCGACGTTGACGGCATAGGTCTTGAGCAGCAGATCCACGTTGGTCGACTGCTGGATCCAGCTGTAGAATTCTCCGTCCTCGAGGTAGCAGACCTTGTCCATGAAGTCCACCAGTTGGGCACGCGCATGGTCAAACTCCTCGGTTTCGGTCTTGAGCGTGTAGGCGTGGCGGTCATCGCTGCCGTCGTCATACCAGATGTCACCGTTGGGGTTGTTCAGTCCCGCAGCGCCGTTGCGGCATTTCCACAGGTAGCCGCTGCTGGAGCCGAACAGGTCTTTCCTGTCCTTGAGGTAGCGCTTGTCGATGGGCTCCATCATTTCATACACGCCAAAGTAGGCCTCCTTGCTGTCACCCTCGACATGAATCCACAGACGGCAGTAGATGTCGCGCATAGCGGTCCACACGCCGGCCCTGCGGAAGAGGTCGTAAGAGAACATCTCGCGGACGTACAACGGGTCGTCCTTGAACCACTTGAGCTGCAGCTTGCGGACGCCCTGGATGGTGTGGTCGTCATCATCCTCATATTTGCGCAGGTTCAGCCCGAAGTGGACATGGTGCCAGTCGGTGTTGTCGCGCTCGTGCATCTGTCCGTACCATCCCTCGGGGCGGCGGCGTGAGGTGTTGCCCTTGAGTCGCAGGCCGATGTCGTCGATGACGGTGGTCTCTCCGTCCTTGACAAACGATAGTGAGGCCTTCACATATTGGGTGGTGAAGGCATTGGCGTCGTACAGGACCAACAACCTGTTCCACTCGTTAAGGCTCACGGTGATATGAATCTCGGGGATGACATCCTCGTCCCACACATAGTCGTAACCCTGCTTGACGGGCTCTGGCAACTCGCCTCCCAACAGGTGATTGATGAGCACATTGACGTCGGCGATATTGATTTCGCTGTCGTAGTTGACATCGGCGCGGTGTCTCGTGTCGGGGTCGGCCGAACCGCCGAGCAGGATGTCGATGAGCGCATTGACATCGGCGATGTTGATTTCCCGGTCGCCGTTCACGTCACCCACATGCAATGTGATGGGGTCGGGCTCTTGCGGCTCTTCATATTCCTGTATGTGGAATGTGAGGTTGTTGAGGTTGAAGGTGAACGTGTAATCAAGCCCCTGGCCAGTGAATTTGTAGGAGTGGTTGTTGTTGCTCTTTTGGGTGGTGTAGTCATTGCCCAAAGTCACCTCCTGGCTGCCGTTGCCGTTGGGCCCGTAGCGGTAGTTGGCGTTAAAGACGTTCCAGTCGCTGTCTTGCCCGTCGGCAAACACGAACCACACCGACCCGTTCACATTGGCCGTGTAGGTATAGGTACCGTCACCGTTATCCGTCATTTCAACACCCCTGCCGGGATTCCAGTCACCGAAGGGATTGTTGCCGACCATATAGATGGCAGCCTGTGCTGGCAAGGCGGCCAGCACAAGCATCATCCATATCGCTTGAAAACACTTCTTCATCCTGAATTCTGGTTATGCTATAGACTTTCTAGACATTCTAGATGCTCTAGAAAGCCTGGTTTGTTCGGTTACTCGTACCAGGTGGAGTACATCAGGTAGTTCTTGGCGATTTTCACGTTGATTTCGCTGGCCTGCTTGGGGTCAACCATCTTTTTGAATTTCGCCGGGGAACCTGCCCACAACTCGTGGGGACCGACCTTGGTGCCGCTCAACACCACGCTGCCTGCAGCGATGATGGCACCCTCACCGATTTCAGCATGGTCCAGAATGATGCTTCCCATGCCGATGAGGGCCATGTCACCGATTTTGGCACCGTGCACGACCACGTTGTGCCCAATAGACACGTCATTGCCGATTTCGGTGACCGATTTCTCGTAGAGCGTGTGAATCACGCTATTGTCCTGGATGTTGACGCGGTTGCCGATGGTGATGGTGTTCACATCGCCACGCAACACGGCGTTGAACCAGATGCTGCAATCGTCGCCCATGGTCACGTCACCGACGACGACGGCGCTGTCGGCCAAGAAACAATTCTTGCCGATTTTGGGGTCAAAGCCCCTCACTTTCTTGATGATAGCCATTATATTAGGTTAAAGGTTGATGGTTAAGGTTAGAGTGCTTGGGTCTTTGCGGCGAGCCATGCGGCTTCGTCGGCATTGAGCAGCGGAGTGATGCGTTCGCGCACCATGCGGTGGTAATCGTTGATTTGGTCAACTTCCTCTTGAGAGAGCATCGTGCGGTCGATGAGCTGCAGGTCATAGGGGAAGAGCGTCAGTGGCTCAAAGGTAAGGAAGTTACCGAATTCCTCGGTCTTCTCGGCCTCAACGACAAGCAGCAGGTTCTCGGTGCGGATGCCGTATTCGCCGGTCTTGTACAGGCCGGGTTCGTTGCTCATGATCATGCCGGGCATGAGAGGAACGTTGACGAGGTTGGTGCGAATGCTCTGCGGTCCCTCGTGGCAACCCAGGAAGTGGCCCACGCCGTGGCCTGTGCCGTGACCGTAGGTCATCGCCTCTTGCCACAGCGGCAAGCGGGCGAGCACGTCGAGCTGGCAACCGGTCGTGCCTGTGGGGAACTTGGCGCGTTGCAGGGCAAGGTGACCCTTAAGCACGAGGGTAAAGTCATGCTTCTCCTGTGCCGTTGGATTACCCAGGGTGATGGTGCGTGTGATGTCGGTCGTGCCGTCCAGATACTGGGCGCCGCTGTCAACAAGCAGGATGCCCTCGCCGTGGAGGGTCGAAGCACTCTCGTCGGTCGCCTCATAGTGGACGATGGCGCCGTGCTCCTTGTAGCCGCAAATCATGGCGAAACTGTCCTCGCGGTAGAGGTCCTGTTGGGCACGGAATTCCATGCCCTTGTTCCACACGTCCACCTCGTTGATTGTGCCGCTGGGAGCCGTTTCCTCAATCCACTTGAACAGGCGCACCAGGGCAGCACCATCACGCTCCATGGCATGGTGGAAACCTTCGATCTGCACCTCGTTCTTGATGCACTTGAGGTCGGTGATGGGAGAGCGGAAGTAGACTTTCTGGCAGGGCAGGGCATTGGCCAGGGTGTCGCTCACGCGGTTGGGATCGATGAGGACCACCTCGCGTTCTTTCACGCGCTCCAGGAAGTGGACAATGTCGTCATAGTTGCGCACCCTGACGTCACATTCCTTGAGATGCTTGCGCACCTCGTCGCTCACCTTGTTCTCATCAATGAACAGTTCCTTGTTGGTCTGCGAGATGTAGGCAAAGGCGATGGCAACTGGCGTGAATGCCACATCATTGCCACGCAGGTTGAGCAACCATGCGATGTCGTCGAGCGCGGTCACCAGCATGGCGGTGGCATCATTGTCCTCAAGCACCTTGAGCAGGCGGTCGATTTTGGCGCTGGCTTCCTCGCCGGCATACTCCACGTCGTGAATAAAGGCGGGCTCACTGGGGCGTGCGGGACGGTCGGTCCAGATCTTGTCGGCGGGGTAGAACTCGGTGGCGAGCATGAACCCGTTCTCACCACAGAAGCGTTCCAGCTGGTTGGCATCCTGGGCGCTGTAAAGCCTACCGTCGATGGCGATGACCGAGTCTTCATCGAGCACCTCTTTCAGCCACTCGTGGATGGTGGGGTCATTGCCCATGTTCTCTTTCATCATCACGAAGCCGCTGTCCTCTAGCTCAATACCGGCCTGCAGGAAGTAGCGGGAATCGGTCCACAGGGCGGCCTGGTCAAGGGTTACCACGGCGGTGCCGTTACTGCCCGTGAAACCACTGATCCAGTCACGGAACTTCCAGTGGTCACAGATGTATTCACTCTGGTGTGGGTCGGTGCCGGGGATAATGACGGCATCGACATTCAGGCGGCGCATCTCGTCGCGCAATGCCTCAAGGTGAGGATAAGTCTCTCTACTCATAGTTTTTTTATCTATAGTTTGTTCGTTCTTGAGTTACTGACCTGCAAAGTTACTATTTTCTCATTAATAAATAGACGGCTCCCTCGATTTTTCACAATGCAACATCACCAAATGATAAAATGTGGAAAAATTTTCTACACAAAAAAATTGTGATTCACAAAACCTTTGTGTATTTTTGCATTCGTGAAAAAGCAACTTGTCTATAAACAGATATTTACTCGTTAATATGAATAGAATGAACGATACATCTTAGCATAACAATCGGTATAGCATTGTTTTTTGAGGATTACAAGACTATAGAGAGATAGCTTAGGGAAACTATGCCCTCTTGTGAAATCTACAAAAGGATTGAAACAGAGAAGTGACCGAAGCTTTAGCCCTCGAAGCTTAAACGATGTTTTACCGATATACGACTTGTTATATACAAGTAAAGCACTACAAAGCGAGAAGGATCTTTATGGCTTTCTCGCTTTGTTTTTTTTAGGTGTGGTCGCAACGGTCTCCGTTGCTAAAGATTAAAATGTATTGAGATTATGATTCATATCGGAAGAGAAATCGAAAATGAGCTGCGCCGCCAAGGGCGGGGCGTAACGTGGTTTGCGCAGATGCTTCCCTGCGACCACACCAACGTGTATAATATCTTCCGCCGTCAAGGTATTGACACGGTGTTGCTGCAACGCATCTGAACAGTGTTGAATCGCAACTTCTTCCTGCTCTATTGCCAGGGTGAGGGTGCTGGTGAGGAAAATAATTCAACGGATTCGTAGCATTATCTGCTATAGGCAATAATGATACTCTGTTGCAATTAGCAGTAATTTTGCATTGCCAAGTGAGCCGTGCCCATTACGGCCCATTGGCTTAATCTTCAGATATAATTAATAATCCCTAAAGTAGAAGATAATGAGCAAATTCAATGGGAATAAAACAATGAGGCGATTTGCCCACGAGCCTCCTGTTTTTCTTTTACATCGCAGTTAATCAATAATTATTGCTTCTGTTTTTACCCCCTTTAAGAATATAGGGGGGCCGCAGCCTTGGATTGTGAGAATCATCGCAACGGCGCTACGGCAAGTGCAAGACGCCCCCTCTTGCCAAATAGTATACAAGAGGGGGCTTTTAATTACAGTAACGAAGAATACCATAATCTGCTTCTATTGAATTTACAGACAGATGGCTATACACATCGGAAAAGAAATCAAGGCAGAATTGCACCGCCAGGAACGCGGTGTGAGTTGGCTCGCAGAGAAATTGCACTGCGACCGCACTAATGTGTATAACATCTTCAAACGCCAAGGAATCGACACGCGCCTGCTCGAGCGCATCAGCATTATCCTTAACCGAAATTTCTTCGCCCTCTATTGCCAGGAGGACAGCATCGAGGATGAAAATATTTCTATAGATGTGTAGAATCATCTGCTACGGGTTCAGCGTTCCCATTCTAATCCTTATCAATATTTTTGCATAAAGAAAAATTAGTGTGTTGTGGCTGTTTTATGGATTCCCGGAATGGCCTTTGAATCAACAAGTTGTGGGAGTCGTTTTAAAGAAAAACATTATGACAAAAAAGTTCTTAATTTTCATCTCGGTGATGGCTGTGCTTGGCATGGCATCGTGCACAACAACCTTAAACTCGTCTAAGACCAAGGATTTCAGTTCTTCGGCTATCACTGCAACCTTCGCTGACCTTGTGGTGTCACCCCAAAAGATCACTTACACCTACAGACCTACGGATGATGTCTGTCGTGGCGGTCAGGTGAATGTGGTTAACACAGCTATCCGCAAGGCTCTTGAGGTGAATGGCGGAGGCGATGTCCTCGTGGAACTGCAGACAACAATCAAAAAGTCAGGCAGAAAAAACATCTCTGAAGTCACGGTGTCGGGATATCCCGCAACCTACAGGAATTTCCGTTGTGCCGATGACGAAACGCTGAGGGAATCGTTCAAGCAACGCCTTGAGTAGCCTGATGCCAGAAAGAAAATCCTGGGCATATTCTGATTGCTACCTCTACATGAGGACAAGAAGATAAAAGAAAACGGGGATGTCAAAACATCCCCGTTTTGTTCTATGAAATGGGTGTTGTTTACTCGAAGATGGGGGTGCCGATGCAACCGTTGGGGGCCTGGATGTGGAGCATGGCGCAGACGGTGGCGGCGATATCGGTCATGTGGGTGAGGCGTGAGGTCTCGCCTGGGGTGATGTGCCAGCCCATGAAGATAAGGGGTATGTGGGAATCGCTCTGGCTCCAGGTGCCGTGGTTGGAGCCGGCCCACTGGGTTTTGCCGGCGTAGACTCCGGTGCGGGGCACGATGTAAATCTCGCCGCTGCGCTCGGGGAAGTAACCTAGCTTGATGCGCTCCTTGAGGATGGAGGGGATGGGGTAGGAGTCGATGTGGGCGACATCGATAGCCCACTGGATCTCTTCGGGCTGTTCCAGGACCTTGCAAGCGGCTTGCATCACTTTGTCATAATCGAGTCCGGCGGCATTGATGACCTCGTGGTTGAGGTAGAAGGTGTATTCCATCTCGGCCTTGAGCAGACTGTCCACGCCGAATTGTTGCTTCAGGAGTCGGTTGGCCTCAATGAGGGCGTCGGGATTGTGCCAGCAGCCGCTGGGCAGGCCGTGCTCTGTCATGCGGGCATAACTATGGGTGCCGCCATGATCAGCACTGAGGAAGAGCAGGTAATTGCCGCGCCCGATGCGCTGGTCCAGCACTTGGATGAAGTGGGCCAGCTCCCTGTCGAGCTGCCTGTAGATGGAGTCCACCTTGGGGGAATGGGTGCCGTAGTAGTGTGCACACATGTCGGTATTGGAGACGCTGATAGTGAGCATGTCGGTCACGTCTCCCTGGCCCAGCTGCTCGTTGATCAGGGCTTGCTCGGCGAGGGCAAAGGTCATGATGGTGCCCATCGGCAGGTTGTTGAGGTCGGTCGAGAGCTCGTCGTGGTGGCGCTTGTTGAAGTCGGCGACCCAACGCGGCAGCTTGTCCATGTAGTAGGTGCTGGTGACGAACGATGAACTGCCCTTGTCAAACCAATAGGCGCCGATGGGATGGTGCCCCGAGGGAAGGATGGCCGCGCGGTCCTTGAGGGCTATGCCTACGGTGCGGCTCTTGAAGTTGGTAGCGAGCAGCAGCTGGTCGGCGATAGTGGTAGTGATGAGGTTGCGTGGAGATTTGCCGCGGGTCTTTTCATTGCCACCCACGCCACGCTCGGTGTCGTCTTGAACGCTGGTCACGTTCCTGCCGTTAAGCATGAAGTTATTGCCGGCGATGCCGTGAAAGGCGGGCGTGGTGCCCGTGTAGATGCAGGAGTGGCCGATGGCGGTGACTGTGGGCACGTAGTCGATGATGGTATTGTTGCAGCGGTAACCATCCTGGAGCAGGGTCTTGAAGCCGCCCTCTCCCCACTCGTAATTATAAAGATAGTCCCATCTCATCTGGTCCACAACAAGTCCCACAACCAGCTTGGGCCTCTCCACCTGGCCACTCACGCACAGCGCCAAAGCAGCCATCACAACAACTAATATCCTCTTCATTCTCTCCATATCATTAAAAAAATTACTTGTTATAAAAGGAAAACAATAAGTACAATAAATACAATGATTTATTCGCGATATCTATGAACACTGCGCCCATCGACTGTCAAAATGTTGTGCGTCTGGTCATCATAGAAATATCTTTCAACTTCAGCCTTTTTACTGGCAAAGTTCACAATAATACCACATGGGCATTTGAGCAAACGCATATAGTTGTACAATTGTGCCCTCATATCTCCATTTAGTTCATCCACAGACTTGCATTCCACGACAATGTCCCCCTTGCACAGGAAGTCAACGCGATATATTGCATTCATTTCTTTTCCATGGTAAGTTGGATGAAAGGCCAGTTCCTTTTGATAAATGATTCCTTGCTCTTCAAGTTGTAAACGCAGCCCTTCTTGATAGCAATATTCGTTTAGACCAGGTCCAAGTTCGGTGTGAACTTCGTACAAGGCTCCTATGATGTCAAAAATATGCTCTTTGAGCTTTTCTAAATTTATCATTATTAGCGACTTATAATTGTATTTATTGTATTTATTGTTTTCTTTTTATTATAGTTGTTTGAGTCGTTTTTTAAAAAATAAGGTTGTTTTTCTGAAAATTAGGGGTGGCGGGTGGTGCCGCGGATGACGAGACGGGTTTTGACGATGCGTTTCTCGGCGCGGTCGGCGGGGAGGGTGCCCTCCACGAGGCCGATGAGGATGTCGGCAGCTTCCTTGCCGACCTGGGAACCGCGTTGCTCCACAGTCGTGAGCATGGGGTCGCACACCGTGGCGCGGAAACCGTTGGTGAAGCCGCAGATGCTCACGTCGTCGGGGACGTTATAACCCAGTCGTTTCACTACCGTGAGGATGCCGATGGCGGTCTCGTCGTTGACGGCAAAGAAGGCGTCGGGCGGGTTCTCCATCCGCATCATCGCCGGGGTGATGCGCTCGGCATCGGCGCGGTTGTCACAGATGCGCACCAGTTCCTCGTCCAGCGTCAGGCCGTGCTTGTAGAGCGCGTCGCGGTAGCCGTTGAACCGGTTTTTGCCGATAATCATGTTCATGGTTGTGCCAAAGAATGCGACACGCTTGCAACCTGTCGTAATCATGTGGGAGACAGCGTTTAACGTGCCCATATAGTCATCGACCACGACACGGCTGGCGTTGATGGCGGGGCAGATGCGGTCATAGAAAACCAGCGGCACACCGGCAGCCTCCATGTTGGTGAAGTGGTCATATCGCTCGGTGTCCTTGGCCTGTGACACGATGATGCCGCACACTTTGTTCTTGAGCATGGATTCGCAGATCTGCACCTCCCTGTCGTAGCTCTCATTGCTCTTGGCAACAATCAGGTGGTATCCTCTTGCCGATGCTTCACTCTCGATGCCGTCGAGTATCGACGAGAAATAGTAGTGGACGAGTTCAGGGACAATCACTCCGATGGCTCGTGACGGGTTACGCCTGCTGTGGCGCAGTTGCTCGGCAATGACATTCGGCAGATAATTGTGTTCGCGAGCATATTGCTGAATCGCTTGCCGACGCTCTCGAGAAATACTGGGACTGTCGCTCAGGGCACGTGACACAGTGGCCACAGACACACCCAACTCACGGGCGATGTCCTTCATTGTCAATTGTCGTTTGTCATTCATCTCGACAGTAGCTTATTGAAGTTGGTTAATACTAGAAATTTGATTATTCTGCCTGTTAGCAGATTGCGAAATTACAATGAAAAATCGAATTACGCAAACGATTGCATTTAAATAGTGAAAAATTTAACATTAATAAAAAAAGAAAAATAAATGAAAAATGCTATTTTTGCCTTGTTTTACTTGCGGTAGTGCCGCCTGTTTGGATTGGTCTGCTGCTGCTCACATCTTCAGAAGTCAACTGGTTAGATGAATTAAATATGTGATTACCAATATAATATTAACTTTAAAAATTTAAAAATGAAGCAGGTAAACATCAGAATTCCGTTTAGGATTCTTACCCTTGTGATGGGACTGTTCCTTTCACTGGGTGCCTATGCACAGATTACTGTGAATGGCCTTGTTCAGGATGCTACCGGCGAACCCGTGATCGGCGCGACTGTTCGTGTCGTCGGCACGCAGATTGGTACAGCTACCGACTTTGACGGTCTCTTTACCCTTGAAGGCGTGCCCCAGGGTGCCAAGCTCCTCATTTCATCTGTTGGCTACGAGGACCAGGAGGTCACCGCTGCCGGCAATGTAGTAGTTACCCTTGCCGAGAGCACTCAGATGCTTGAAAATCTGGTGGTCATCGGTTATGGTGTAGTTAAGAAAAACGACTTGACCGGTTCGGTAACGGCTTTGAAGCCCGATGCCAAGAACAAGGGTGTCGTTGTCAGCGCTCAAGACATGCTCGGCGGCAAGGTCGCCGGTGTGAGCGTTACCAGTAACAGTGGTGAGCCTGGTGGCGGCGCAACCATCCGCATCCGTGGTGGTTCGTCACTGAACGCCAGCAACAACCCCCTCGTCGTTATCGATGGTATCGCCATGGATAACAACGGCGTTAGTGGTATCTCCAACCCCTTGTCACTGGTTAACCCCCAGGACATCGAGAGCTTCAACGTGCTGAAGGACGCATCGGCCACCGCCATCTATGGTAGCCGTGGTTCTAACGGTGTCATCATCATCACCACCAAGAAGGGTCGTCGTGGCCAGACTCCTCAAGTGAGTTACAATGGTAGTGTGACCTGGAGTATGAAGAAGAAGACCATCGACGTGATGAGCGGTGACGAGTATCGTGACTTCGTGGCCAAGATTTTTGAGGGCAACACCCGTGCCGGTAACGTTATGGGCTATGCTTGGCGCAATGCCATCGATGCCGATGGAAAAGCCCAGCGTGTCGATATGATCAACACCGTCAACAACGGTAAGTTGACTCGCTACGGTGTCTCGGACATCGCCCTGCCCGCCGGTTGGTCTTGGGTAGAGGGTGAAGGAAACTCGGGCATCGTGAACCCGCTGCTGGGTGATGCCAACAC
>JAFYYI010000060.1 GCA_017557665.1 Muribaculaceae bacterium
AATCAGGTGGTCATAGCGTGAGGGTCCCACCTCTTCCCATTCCGAACAGAGAAGTTAAGCCTCACCACGCCGATGGTACTGCGAAAGTGGGAGAGTAGGTAACCGCCCCCTAAGAGGGAGTCGTTGTCAAGACAGCGGCTCCCTCGTTTTTTTATAGCCGTGGCGGAGCCCCGGCACGGGGAACAGGGCTGGCGCGCTGAGAGAGAGCCGTGGCAATGCCACGGCACACGGAAGCGGGCTGGCGCGGAGAGGGGGGAACCGGATCCGAGCTGGCGAAAAGACGGGAAGGCATGGGCAACTGCTCCCTTGTGGGGATGTTGAGTGTTATTGACGACTCTTTGGCAGTGGTTGTAGAGGATAAAAAATGATGGGAAAAAGAAAAAAATCTTTAAACGTTTGGGCGCTCCGAAAAATAGTTATAACTTTGTTGATTGATTCAAAACGATGAGACGACTGCTGGTCATATTGACGCTTGTGTTGACGCTGGGACTGCAAAATGTGGCCCTGGCCGAGGTGCAATGGCGTGAGACCAACCGCGAGGTTCAGGGCAAGACCTGGAACGACCCTCGCCAGAGCGACGGTATCGAGATTTATGGCCGCAATGGCACGATCACCATTGTAACGCCCAAGCGCATCACCGTGCGCGTGTATACGATTCTGGGCCAGATGGTGTCTCAAGCGACTTTGCAGCCCGGCACGTCGGAATTGAGGCTGGGCTCTCGCGGCATCTTTCTGGTCAGGATCGGCAACATCACCCAGAAGGTGGCCATCTGAGACGGGACGCGTCGTGTGCATCGTTAGTCATGAAGGATTTAACTAAAAACCATTTAATAACCTTAACTAAACATTAGTAAACGATATGACTAATTTAGAAAACATTGATTGGGCACATCTGCCTTTCGGTTACATGAAGACTGATTACAACGTGCGTTGCACGTTCAAGGACGGCAAGTGGGGAGAGATTGAAGTCACCCAGGACGAGACCGTAACACTGCACATGGCTGCCAGCTGTTTGCATTACGGTCAGGAAATCTTTGAGGGTCTCAAGGCTTTCCGTGGCCAGGACGGTAAGATCCGCCTGTTCCGTCCCGACGAGAATGCCAAGCGCCTCCAGAACAGCGCTCTTGGTATCAAGATGCAGCCCCTTCCCGAGGAGATCTTCCTGGAGATGTGCAAGAAGGTCGTTAAACTCAACGAGCGCTTCATCCCGCCTTATGGCAGTGGCAGCTCGCTCTATCTGCGCCCCGTAGAGATTGGTATCTCACCCCGCGTTGGTGTGAGCCCTGCCGAGGAATATATGGTCATCATTTTTGTTACCCCCGTTGGCCCGTACTTCAAGGAAGGCTTCCAGTGCACCAGGGTCGCTGTTTACCGCGAGTATGACCGTGCTGCTCCCTGCGGTACCGGCCGTTGGAAAGTCGGTGGTAACTATGCTGCCGGTATGGGTGCTACCGCCCGTGCCAAGGAGGCTGGCTTCAGTGCTGCCCTCTTCCTGGATCCCAAGGAGAAGAAGTACCTCGACGAGTGCGGTCCCGCCAACTTCTTCATCGTGAAGGGTAACACCTACATCACCCCGAAGTCGGGCTCCATCCTGCCCTCAATCACCAACATGAGTCTCCAGCAGATTGCCCGTGACCTGGGCATGGAGGTTGAAGCTCGTCCCATCCCCCTCGAGGAGCTGGCCGAGGCCGACGAGGCTGCCGAGTGCGGCACCGCAGCCGTTACCGCTCCCATCAGCGAGGTTGTTGACATGGACAAGGATGTGCACTATGTCATCCGCAAGGACGGCAGCGTTGGCCCCAAGGTGACCGCCCTCTACAACCGTCTGCGTGCCATCCAGATGGGTGACTATCCCGATGAGCACGGCTGGGTTGTCATGGTTGACTGATAGCCACTGAAGACGATGCTTGATTGTTTATCAATCATTGAAAGATACTATACACCCGGTAACGACGATTACCGGGTGTTGGTTTCTCATAGCCGTCGTGTGGCCGACATGGCCATAGCCCTCAGTCAGCGTCTCATTGACCGGGGCGTTCCCATCGACATCGAGTTTGTCGAGGAAGCCGCCATGCTGCACGACATCGGCATGTGCCGCACCGACGCTCCCGGTATCCACTGTCACGGCACCGAGCCTTACATCCTGCATGGCATTCTGGGGCGCAAGATGCTTGACGCGATGGGCCTCTTCAGGCACGGACGCGTCTGTGAACGTCACACGGGTGCTGGCATCACTGCCGACGAGATTGTCGCTCAGGGCCTGCCCATCGACCCTCCGCGAGACCTGCTGCCCGAGAGCCTCGAGGAGAAAGTTGTCTGCTATGCGGACAAATTCTTCTCCAAGAGCCGCATCGACGAGCCGCCCAAGACCCTTGAGCGTGCCCGCAAGTCTCTCGCCAAGTTCGGCGGCGACACGCTGAGCCGTTTCGACGCGTTGGTCGACCTCTTCGGTAACCCGGCCGATATCCCAATCAGTTGATGGCGATTCCAAGACATTTCATTGAAAAGAAAGAAGACAGCCGTGACATTCATCATGTCGTGGCTGTCTTTCCTATGAGATAGGGTAGGGAATCCGTCTTTAGACGGATTATTTCCACATGCTATTGCTTGAGCTCGTGAGCTTTATCAAAGTCCTCCCTTGCCCCTTCATGATCACCTGCTTCTTCTCTCATGTCGCTGCGGAGTTTGTAGAACTCAGCATTATCAGGCTTCAACGAGATGGCTTGGCTGATGTCCTCCAAGGCGCCTTTGAGGTCACCTGACTCATATTTCATCATGCTGCGGTTGCTGTAGGCAGTGACGTTGTTCGGATCCAGCTTGATGGCTTTGTTGTAATCCTCCAAGGCTCCGTCGACGCCGGCATGCTCCTTCATGACAGCACGGTTGCTGTAGGCAGAACTGTTTTCGGGCTCCAGTTCGATGGTCTTGGTGAAATCCTCAATCGCTCCATTATAGTCTCCAGCATAGGCTTTGAAGGTGCCTCTGTAGTAAAGTGCGTCAGCCGATGTGGCGTCGATCTCGAGGACGCGGTTCATGTCTTCGATGGCTCCTTGAAAGTCATCGCATTTGGCCTTCAGGATAGCGCGGTTGTGGTAGGTGTAAAAGTCTGTGGGGTCCAACTCGATGGCTTTGTTGTAATCGGTCATCGCTCCTTCGGTGTCACCCGTCTCGTCCTTCAGGAAAGCACGGTTGGAATAGGCCCTGGCATTATCAGGATCCAGTTTGATGACACGGTTGTAGTCCTGGATGGCCCCTTCGATGTCGCCTGCTTCATCCTTCAACTGAGCACGGTAGCCCAGCGCCTTAACGTAATTGGGGTTGATATTGATGGCCTGGTTCAAGTCGTCAATCGCGCCATTCAGGTCCGATTTTGCGGCTTTCAAGTTGGCACGGTAGAAGTAGGCCGTAGTGTCGTTGGGGTTTTTCTTGATGGCTTTGTCAAAGTCCTCAATGGTCCCTACACGTTGATTGGGAGTGGCTTTTTGCCACGCTTTAGTTTTGCTCTCTTGGCCCTTGGCAGAGCAGCTGTTGGATTTCTGTGCAACAAGGCAGAAGCCGATGCACAGCATCAATGTGGTCAATAATAGTCTGGATTTCATCATCGTATTGTAATATTTAGATTTAACACGGTTGTTTTTTGATGTTCAATGCTCATCCACTAGAGGAGAACCCTTCATGCATGCAAATGTACAACAATAATACCGGATTGATATGGCAATGAGCCGAAAAAATGTTGATAGTGGTAAATAGTGTATAAAAAAAGACACCGTCGTGTCTTCGCGATACGGCGGTGTCCATGATGAGATTTTGCCTTCGTTGAGGATTACTTGCGGATACCAAGTTCCTTCTTGGCGATGAGCTCACGGTAGCGGTTGATGTCTTTGCGCATCAGGTAATCGAGCAATTTGCGACGCTTACCAACGAGCATCTTCAACGAACGCTGAGTCATATGATCCTTCTTGTTGACCTTCAAGTGCTCGGTCAAGTGGGCAATACGGTATGAGAATAATGCTATCTGGGCCTCGGGAGAACCAGTGTCAGTATTGCTTTTGCCGTAAGTGCCAAAGATCTCTTTCTTTTTCTCTGAAT
>JAFYYI010000061.1 GCA_017557665.1 Muribaculaceae bacterium
GATGACGATGCTGGTCAGACTTTCGCAGCCCTCGAACGCTAACTCGCCTATCTTTGTTATCGAGTTGGGGATGACGATGCTGGTCAGAGTGCAATTCTTGAACGCCCCGTAACCGATAGCAGTTACCGAGTTGGGGATAATCGTGTTCTTGCAGCCAGCAATTAGCGTATTAGAGGCGGTCTCTATAATTGCAGTGCAGTTGTTGCGCGAATCATATCTTGGATTGCCACTTTCTACCACGATGCCGGTCAGACCAGGGCAATCCATGAATGCCAAGACACCGACCTCTGTTACCGAGTTGGGGATGACGATGCTGGTCAGTCCTGGGCAGTCCATGAACGCACAGACAGCAATGCCTAATGTTCCTTCTTCTAAAGTCATATTCGTTCCGCTTGGCATCGTGCCTTTATACTTATAAGCGACCTTGCCGGCATAGACCAATCCGTCTGGCTGGTTATTGTACCACGCTGTATTATAGAACGCGTAGGAACTGATAGCCGTTACCGAGTTGGGGATGTCGATGCTGGTCAGACCAGTGCAGTCCATGAACGCCTCGTAACCGATAGAAGTTACCGAATTGGGGATGACGATGCTGGTCAGTCCTGTGCACTCGCAGAAGGCACAGGCACCTATTGAAGTTACCGAGTTGGGGATGTTGACGCTTGTCAGCCCTGGGCATCTTAAGAACGCCCCGTCACCGATTGCAGTTACCGAGTAGGTGGTTCCATCATAGGTGACGGTGGCTGGGATAGTCACCGTGCCGGCGTAATGTAAGCGTAAGGTATGCACTTGCCCATAGGTTACTTCGACTTCATTGCTATTGATTCTATTGTAATAGATACTATCGACCTTGAAGTCGTGGGCCGTGGCGATTGCGGGCAACAGGATGGCCAGCAACAGGATAGAGGTTTTGATGAGTTGTTTCATAATAAAAATGTTTAGAATTAAATAACGGTTAATAAAATCATTGATTTAAAGTTTCGCCGACAAAGGTAATAAAGATTTTTCAATTTTCATCACAGGCATACCCATTTTCCATAAATCCAACAAAAAAAAGCGGCCGGCTGCGCGGGCAGTCGGTCGCTTCGTGTTTTTGATGTGGTACCTCCGGTAACACAAATATCACATTTATTAACTCTATAAGAATTTGCTTTTACTGATTATCAGCACTTTAATAATCTAAATGATGGTGTAAAGATATAATAAAATGTAATAGAATGTAAAAAAATTGCCAGTAAAATTTGCCAGTAATTGAATTTTATCTATCTTTGTGGTGGATTTAAAAATGATATTACTATGCTACAAACAAGATTTGAATTAAGCAACAAGCCCACTCGCACTGGTGGACTTGCCATTATGCTGGTGATTTACATTGGTGGCAAACGCAAAAGAATATCCACCCATATTGAAGTAAACACCAAGAGCAATTTCAACTACAAAGCCAAGAAGGGGCATTGGATAACTGGTGTGCCTGATAGTAAATCTCTTAATCAAAGTTTAAGTAATTTTATAACCGAAGCCGAAGCCAAATATAAGGCACTGGATGAAGGGGCATCAGCAGAAAGTGTAAAACTCGCCCTTAAAGACAAAGACAAGAGCGATTCTTTCATCCAGTATGCACATGACTACTTGCAAACCTACTATGACCGGGGGCAACTATCCTACTGGAAGGCTGTCAAGAAATCATTCAATAAGTTTGAGAAATTTGCCAAGAGCAAAAATTATAGTGATGTGTCCTTTAATGACCTTTCACCAAGAATGATTGAGGACTTCAAGACATTCTTGATTAAGCAAAGGAATAGCCGACACCCTGAAATGACCTTGAAGGCATCCACCATTAACCACACCATTAAGCAAATAAGGTTGATTGTCCTGGATGGAATTAAACATGGCAAACTTGCAGAAAGCAAAGACCCATTCAAGTTATATAAACCCGACAAAAAAGCCGAGGTGGAAAAGTCCAAATTGACTGATGATGAAATCAAAGCCCTGGAAGGACTTGAACTGGAAGAAGGCAGTTTGTTGTGGCATTGCCGTAATAGTTTCCTTTTCTCATACTATGCAGCAGGGCTTCGGATTGGCGATTTGCTCCGGATGCGTTGGATCAATATCCAAGATGGCCGACTTATCTATATTATGATGAAGAATGGGAAAGGAAGGAACTTAATACTTGTTCCACAAGCAAGAGCCATTCTTGCCAAGTACCATTCCGAAGAATCAAAACCTACCGATTTTATCTTCCCATTCCTGGCCAACGAGAAGGCACCATTTATAAAATGGTTAGACAACACCGAAACCATGCCAGTAGAGGTCAAGAAAACTTTTCTTAATGCCATCAGTCGCAAAACTGCGCTAATCAATAAGTACCTTCCTAAGCTGGCTGAAAAGGCTGGCATAGATAAGAAATTAAGTACCCACATTGCAAGGCACTCATTTGCTCACCAAGCAATGGAGATGGGCATCACTGGAAGCGAGGTACAAAACCTTCTTGCCCACAGCGACCTATCAACCACGCAACAATATATGGGAAGCCTGGACACATCGGAAGCCGATGCAGCCCTTAACAAAGTCTTTTCATCCGGCAAGCCCATCGATAAGAAATCTCAACTGATAGAACTGATTCAAGGCATGAATGAAGAACAACTGGCAGCAATGCTGGAGAAGATAAACCAATAAAGACCAACTTCAATGGAACAATCATTTAAAGAAAAAGCAATAGAAGTACTGGCGAGATATGGACTTGAAGCCACTGATGCAGTAATTTCGGAATTGTATGAGGGATTCCAATTGTCAAAACAAACCGACAACCCATGCAGCACCGAGGAAGAAGAATTGTTGCTGCTTCTTCACATGTGCGAGGATATTGAGATTAAAGGTACCATCAGACACCCATTAGGCCAGTTTATCAAATCACAAGCACATAAAGTCACTCTTTCGGACTATAAAGCCAGGCTGGAAGAACTTATCAAGCAATCGTACTTTAAGAGATTCAGCAATAAAGAAGAAATCAATTACGATAACCTGGCAGAACATATTAGGTTAAAAAAAATAATGATGAAGGGTGCAATATTCAATCGCAATGAAGCGTATGGGGCTATGGCGCACCAGGCAATTGGAATACTCAATAAGGTGAAAGACTTCAATAGTAAGCGTATGAATCAAACAAAGCAGTATAGTATCATCTATGACCTAATGCAGCCTTTTATCAGCAGCACTCCCCCAAAAGACATTTCAATCATGGTGGAGAGAGAAAAGCGAGGTGAGGTGAAAAACTGGCTTAAAGCATTCACAAATTCTTATAAGGCGCAAAAGGATATTTAATAAACTATTGATAATCAAGTGGGTAAAAATTCAACTTTTTATCCACTATTTTTTCCCAATTCCTACAAATCCACCCCATTACCTTTGCAGTGCATTCCAGGAACAAAGTAGCGATGTTGCGATTTGAAACCCCTGATGCATTCAACTTAAATGAGTACAAAAGAGACAAACAACCAGGCAAGGCCTACTATCGTGATGCTTCCGGAAGCCGAATGGGAAAACATCAAAGGCTTATTGAGCGAAGTAAAGAACACACTGAAAACCAAGTCAGCTGAAGAAATCAATTCCCAATGGCTTGAATCCGACAAAGCAAGAGAGTTACTGGGAGTAAGCCGGAAGACCTGGCAGACCTACCGGGATAACCGAGTGTTGCCCTTTGTTCAGTTTGGCCGAAAAATCTTTGTGCGCAGGGCAGATCTTGAAGCCTTCATGGAGAAGCACTTAATCATGGCAAAGGCATGAGCAACAAGAGAACATTGAAAGTGGCTTCCTATAGTCTAAAGCAAGGCACTGCAACAAGCTATTATCTTGAAGATAGCAATGCGGTTTGGCCACTTCCGAGAAGATTGAGCATTAGCTCTAATGACATGACCCATGTAGTAAGAGCCGGGCGCATGAACTACCGCAAGTCGGTGGGGCAACTTATTGGGGGCTTCACAAGGGAAGAAACAAGCCCATTGAAAGCCTATAAGCCCTTTAAGTTACGCACCCAGTTATGGGAGGTTGATGGGCATCCTGGACTGGCCTATGGCACTACTGGCATAACAAATCAGCAGGGCAAAATCAGCGATACTGGTGACCTGGTGTTGCTGTACCAGGTTGATGAGCGCACCATTAAGATTTATTATGTGGAAGGGGCTGGTACCCCTGATGGGTTGGCCGAGGTGTTAAAACTAATTGATGAAGGGGAGCGAACTTCACAGCCCACACCCCTTCGGATTTAAAAAATGATATGCGCAAAGATAATACTTTTGACCGAAGGTACATCAATTTTCCGATAACTATTTTGCGGACATTCCCTGAGCAGCCGAAGCAAACACTTGTGCTGGCATTGCGGTATAGTTTAGGCCACCACATGCTGGCTAAGGGGAAAACTCTCAACGAAGCAAAGGACTATCTTTTGATTCCACCGAATTGGGTCTTTCATGAGGAACAATGCCGTAATGATTACATTAAGAATCATGGCGGAGTGCAATGTGGCATTAATCGTGAGTCTTTTCTATTTTGGTTATATGATATCGACACTTGTTCCGAATTTGAGCAAATGAAGCTGCTAATGTACCTTGCTGCCCATTCTATTCTCGGCACTGGCCGAGGGAAGGTAGTCAGAACTAATTTCCGTATGCTTTTCAGTCGCATGGCTGGCCGACAACAACCATTTGCCAGCGATGCCGAATTGCTTGCCAATGCCCATCCTAAAATCGCAGCATGGTATACCACAAGAAAGCGAAGGACACTATTGCGAGGGATATTTGAACTGGGAATTTGCAACTTCCCCGGCAGGGGAGTATGGCTTGCCTATGGCCATCAACAAAAGGACATAGACAGACTTGTGGCCGAGGTAGAGCGCAGAAGGTACAAAGACCCCAGCGAGCAAACCTATTCCGCCATGCTCAAAGAAGCAAAGGCAAAGGCCAATAATATCAGGCCAGCACCACCCTAATAAGGGGTCCCAAAATGTTTGGAATCCTGGTGTGAAATCTCTCTTGGGGGATGTCGCAAGGTAGGCTAAGTGGGGGTCCCATTGCACCTTTGCTTTTGGTGTGACTTTTATACCGCGACGATACCCAGTTAATTGCCCAGGAAGCGCACAAATTGCACCTGGCTGCACCCATGTAAAAGGACAGCCAATTGCCCTACCGATACAAAAGAAGCCAGCAGAGTGCAATTAATCACTATTGTTAGGGCAAATGGGCAAGGAATTGCCATCATGCGAAGGGAGTGTTTTATGATTATCTCTACTTAATATCCAATTTAGTCACTCATGCAATCTAATGGCAGAAATAGTTTGCCAATCCTTTGTCCTGATGGGAAGAATTTTGTACCTTTGAGAACAAAAATAATTGATATGGATTTATCGTATATCTTTGATGAGTTAAGCAGGGAAGAACAACAAATGATTATAGAGGACATTGCTGCCATTGCAATCAGGGCAGCATTAGACCACCTTGCGACAATGACCGATGCCGAGAAACAAGCCGTAATGCAGTCTGCAATGGGTAACCGACTGATGCCAGCCAGTGTGGTCTGCAAGCATTTGGGAATATCAAGAAGCACATTGGGGCGATGGGTGAAGGCAGGGCGATTACCGATGCACAAGATAGGGGGAAGGTGCTTTATTGATTCAGCCGACATAGGTAGGGCTACCCAGCGACACAAACACCAAGTAAGGCCAATAACACAACCTAAGGCAGAACCAGCGACACTACCTTCAGGCCAAGCATTCATAATAACCCACCGAAGTAATCAATATCAGGATGACTGGTAATGATGCCCATTCTAAACCCATGTACAGCTTTAATAAGGATTAAACCATTATCCCTTATATATTATATAAAGTCTTATCCCTTATTAATTTATTATTAAAGGTGAACACCACCTGAACACCATTCAACACACATGGGGTACAACAAAGTGAACACCATGATGGTCACCAACAAAAGGTGTTACGCAAGCCAGCATCAAGAAAGCCAGTTAAGTCCAAAATCAGTACCAAAACTGGGTGTTTTGCCAGTTATATGCCAGTTAAAAAAGAAAAAGTGACTGATACCCAGCCACTTGTCTGCTAATTATGTGGTACCTCCGGGGATCGAACCAGGGACACGCGGATTTTCAGTCCACTGCTCTACCACTGAGCTAAGGTACCTTTTCAAAAGCGACTGCAAAGATACGTCGACTTTTTGACGTGACCAAATTTTTTGAGGAAAATTTTATTTTTTTCTTTTTTTCGGTGAAAAGCATTACTTTTGTGAAACGAATAAAAACATGACCAGATATGCTGCCACCCATCATTAAATTGCTACGTCCCAAGCAATGGAGCAAGAACGTTTTTGTGTTCCTGCCCTTGTTCTTTGACAAGAAGTTCACCGACGTCCATCTGCTGGCCTTGACATGCCTGTGCTTCGTCATCTTCTCGCTCGCGGCGAGTGCGGTCTATTGCCTGAATGACATTCTGGACCTCAAGGCCGACGCCCTGCATCCCGAGAAGTGCAAGCGGCCTATCGCATCGGGGGCCGTGAGCGTCGGTGCCGGATGGGCAGCGATGATCATCTGCGCCGTGTTGGCTCTGGGGCTCACCGTGTGGCTGTTGCCCGACCTGACGTGGCTGCTGCTGAGCTATATGGCGCTGAACATCGCCTACAGCCTGTGGCTCAAACACGTGAGTCTGGTCGACATGCTGCTGGTGGCATCGTTCTACGTGATGCGCGTGCTGGCAGGCGCCATCAGTTGTGACATCGTTCCATCGCAATGGATCGTGGTGATGACCTTCCTGCTGGCACTGTTCCTGGTGCTTGGCAAGCGGCGCGACGACGTGATGCTGCAGACCGAGACGGGGGTAACCGTGCGTCGCGGCATCGCCAACTACAACCTGCAGTTCATCAACATGACGCTCACACTGGTGGCCACTGTGACGATTGTTTCCTACATGATGTACACGATGAGCAAGGACGTGGCCACGCGTTTCGACAGCAGTTATGTCTATTGCACAGCTGTCTTTGTCCTGGCTGGCATCTTGCGTTACCTGCAAATCACAATCGTGGAGAACCGCAGCGGCAGCCCCACCAAGGTGCTCTTCCGTGACCGCTTCATCCAGCTGTGCCTGCTGGGCTGGTTCATCTCCTTCCTTGTGATTATTTATTGGTGATTTAGATGTTAGACTTTAGACGTTAGACTTTAGACTTTAGACGTTAGACTTTAGACTTTAGATTTGACTGGGGACCAAATAACTGAAACAAGATGAGACGGATTGTCGCTTTTGATTTTGACGGCACTTACACGCTGCATGATTCGTTGCCTCGCTTCCTGAGGCACGCCTTCGGCAAGTGGGCCTACCTCTGGGGGCTCTTGGTGTGTCTGCCGTGGATCGCGCTTTTCAAGTTGCGTGTCATCAAGGGCGGCAAGGCCAAGGAAAAACTCATCGGGCACTTCGTCAAGGGGTTGCCCTACACTGAATTCAAGGACAAGTGCGATGCTTTCAAGGGCCAGATGGACACCCTGCGCCGTCCCGAAGCGCATGAAGCCATGCAGCAAGCGCTCGCGTGCGGTGACCAGGTGCTTGTCGTGACGGCAAGCATCCGTGACTGGGTGGAGCCGTGGTTCGACGGCATGGATGTGGAGGTGCTGGGCACGGAACTCGAGGTTGATGACAACGGCATCTTGACGGGCCGTTTCGCCAAGCCCAACTGCAACGGAGCCGAGAAATGGCGACGCATCGTCGAGGCTGTCCCCGACGTGGAGCAGCGCGAACTGGTGGCCTATGGCGACAGCCGTGGCGACCAGGTCATGCTCAGCCATGCCGACAAAGCCTACTTCCGCGACTTTGAAGCGACAACGGACCAGTTGCCTTTCACCCGACGCCATCCCGGCCTGTTATTCAAGGCGGTATTGCTCCTGCTGGTGTTATATCAACTGCTTGGGGTGTTCTTCGGTATGGACATTGCCGACGCGGGCTTTTACCTGACTTTCTATGACAACATCTTCACGCACCCCGAGAGCGTGGAGTATAATTTCATGTACTACCTGAGTGGCGTGATTGGCGGCACGTTCCAGAGCCTGTTCCCGTCGATGGGCCTGTGCGGGATGCGCCTGCTGGGCGTGGCGTTCAACACGCTGTGTGCCATCATCTTGTATTTCGCGTTGCGGCGCCATGTCGACGAGCGTGCGTTGACGCTGGGCTGCGCCCTGGTGGTCACAACGTTCATCGCCCCACCCTACACCCTGTGCTACGACCTGTGCACCATCGTGTTCTATGTCCTCGCCATCGTCCTGATGTGGCACGGCCTGGAGCGCGACAAGACATGGATGGTCATGCTGGCAGGAGCCTTTGCCGGGTTGAACAGCCTGGTGCGCATCCCCAATGTGCTGGGGCTCTCGATGGCCTGCCTGCCGCTCATCCGCTATTGGGCCGACCACAGGCGACTCAACACCACATGGCGGCGCCCCACCCTGCTCACCCTGCTGTTCCTGGCCGGTGCAGCCGTGGCTGTCGGCCTGGTGCTTGCCCTCATGCCCGAGCGGCATAACACCTGCCTGCAGAACGTGTTGCGTGACCTGCGCAGCATCGCGGCCGATGACAGCGGCACGGCATCCCACACCACGGGACAAATGATTATGGTGCAACTTGAGTTCTATGCCACCGAACTCTGGGTCGCCGTCAAACTGGCGGTTCCCATCGCCCTCTACTGGTGGGCACACACCAAAGCTCGCCCCCAATGGCTCGTATGGACAACCAAAGGCATCGCTGTGGCGCTGTTTGTCTGGTTCATCTATAGGATGCATCCGCTGCAGCCCCTGTGGGTGATGTGCATGACCGGTGGCATCATGGTGATGGTCAAGCACTGGCGCGACCGCTCGGGACTGGCTTGGATGGCTTTGTTGGGCATCGGCATGATGCTGGTGATGCCGCTCGGCAGCGACGGAGCCTACAACAACGGCACCATCATCACGTGGGCCATCGCACCGGTAGCCGCGTTGTGGTGGCTGCGGCGTTCACGCGTGGTCTTCCCGTTGGCGCTGATTGCGGTTTGTGCCGTGCGCATGGTCACCGGCGGCGCCTACTTTGACGGAGGCGCCTTGTGGCACAAGCGATACACCGTCGACAACGACCGTGTCGCCTGCATCCACACCACCAAGCAACGGGCCGACGTGCTCAACACCCTGTTGCACGGCATCGCCCCCCACGTCAAGCCGGGCACGACACTCATGGCCTATGGCAGCGCCCCGCTCATCAATTACCTCACCCGTACCCGTCCCTACATCGGCTGCTCGTGGGTGGAGCAATTGAGCGCTCCCATGCTTGAGCACAAATTGTCCTATGCGCCCAAGACCGGGCTGCCGCTCGTGCTGCAACAGAAGTTCAACAACCTGGGACCCTACTGGAGCGAGCCAAGCGAGGATTTCCGCACCGACTACGGTCATCAGGACATCTACCGCGACAACCGCAAACTGGAAGTCCTCAACGATTTCCTAGAGAAATATGACTACCAGGTCATCTACGAGGACTCGCACTTCGTGCTTTACAAGCCCGTACGGGACTTTGCCCCATAATCAACCGATGCCATGGAAGGACTGCTGCAATATATCTGGCAACACAAACTCTGGCTGAGCGAGGACATGGTGACGGGCGATGGCCGCAAGGTGCGCGTCATTGACCCGGGGCTGCTCAATACCGACGCCGGGCCTGACTTCTTTAACGCCAAGGTGGAGATTGACGGTCACCTCTGGGTGGGCAATGTCGAGATTCATGTGAGGGCCAGCGACTGGAAGCGTCACCACCATGACGAGGACCCGGCCTATGACAACGTGATACTGCACGTCGTCGAGAAGGATGATGCGCCAGTGTACCGTACGGGAGGCGAAATCATCCCTCAAGTGGCGTTACGGGTGTCGCCCCGTTTCAACGAGTGTTATGACAGGCTTGTCAACGCCAAGGTGGAACTGCCCTGTGCGGCCCGCATCAAGGAAATACCACAGTTGACGGTCACCGAATGGATCGAGGCCCTGGCTTTTGAGCGCCTCCACAGCAAAGTGGACCGCGTGAGGGAACTTTACGAACGCTACCATGGCAGCTGGGAGGACATCTGCTATGTGATGCTGGCCAGGACACTGGGCTTCGGCATCAACAACGACGCCTTTGAACGGCTGGCGCGGGTCACGCCGCTACGTCTGCTCCACAAGCACAGCGACTCGATCCTCCAGGTCGAGGCACTGCTGTTCGGACAGGCAGGACTCTTGAACGGTGCTTACAGCGACGACACCTACTTTCAACAACTCACCCGCGAATACGCTTTCCTGGCCAATAAATTCTCGCTGCGCCCCATCGAGGGCACGGCATGGAAACTCTTCCGCAGCCGTCCCCAGAATTTCCCGTTCCGCCGCATCGCCCTGCTGGCACAATTCATCCAGGGAGGCTTCAACCTGATGAACGACATCCTGAACGCCGGTGATACCAAGGCGCTGCGCCAACTGTTTGATATCGAGCTGAGCGGCTACTGGACGACACATTATTCCTTCGGTAAGCCATCGCCAGGAGCTGGTCGGGCGCTGTCGGACAGCAGCATCGACATTGTGCTCATCAACACCGTCGCCCCACTCTACTATGCCCGTGGAGAGATGACCGATGATTACGGCATGACCGACCGGGCCATCGCCTTACTCGAGGACATCCGTCCCGAGCGCAACAGCATCGTGGCGCTGTTCACGAAGGCCGGCATCAAGTGTGAAGATGCCCTCACCAGCCAAGCCTTGATTCAGCTCCGCCGCAACTACTGCGAAACCCGCAAATGCATCTATTGCCGGCTGGGTCACCGCCTGCTGGCGACCGATGCCCGCATGGCCTGATTGTCATCCTCGTGATGTCATTTAAGGAAAATGCAAAGCCCCGGAACCATGATTTAACCTTTTGTCATTTGTCGTATACTGTATTACTCAATTCGTTTAATTACCTACTGTCACGGTTCCGGGCTCTGCCACGTTCATCTTTTCCAGCAAGACAACTTCGTCATAATTTAACCGCTCACGCGGCATTCATTCATGCGCTTATGAAAAAAAAATTACATGCACACTGTTTATTAATTTTCATCACCCAAACATTTGTGTGCAGCAATAACAGTTTCCTGTCACGCTGACGCAAATTTAGAGCAGACGTCAAGGTCTCCTCAATTATTTTCAGGTAAAAAAGCGCGATTGTCTAATTTTTTGACACTTTTCTGTCTAATTATTTGACACTATGCCCTCGCAAGGGGTCTGATGTGCTATAAAAAAGGAAGAGGTCATGAGTCGTCAGGGAATCTGACTCATGACCTCTTTTTGTTTACGGATTAGTCTACACGGCACAGCACCTGTGCCCGGCAGTATATCATATCGAGTCGGGAACCGCGGGTTCCTCAGGAATCTCGTCGGGGTTGACGCCGTCGATCAACGAGATGTCGAGGCTGTCCTCCTCCATGTCAAGCAGTGTGGAGTCAAATTCCTCTTCAGGCGCTATCGATGAGCAACCCGAGTAGAGATCGGGATGGATGGGTTCCTTGGCCGGAGCGAAACGCTGGTGATAGCGCTGGAACTGCGGGTCGCTCAACACGAGCTGCAGGAAACGGCCGCAGATGGGCAATGCCGTGCGGCTTCCCTGGCCCAAGGAGCCCCAGCGGAAGTGAATCTGGCGGTACTCGCCTCCCACCCAGGAGCCGCACACCAGGCCCGGTGAGACAGCGACAAACCAAGCGTCGGCATGCCGGTTACTGGTGCCGGTCTTGCCGCCCAGGTCCACGTCATACAGTCCTCGCGTGATGTAGCCGTTGAGGGACATCGCAGTGCTGCCGGCGTCGGTGCGACAGGCCATCAGCATCTGCTGCATCAGCCAGGCCGAGCGGTAACTCATGGCGCGGTCCTGATGTTCGGGCGCACGGTAAATCTCCTTGCCGTCACGATCCACAATGCGCGTGATGAGCACCGGCTCGTGGTGCATGCCGTCGTTCACAACGGTGCAATAGGCATTCACAAGCTCCATCAAGTCCACGTCACAGGCGCCCAGCGAGAGGGCGGGCTTGGCTTCCAGGGGCGACTTGATGCCCATGTCGGCGGCCAAACGGGCGATATTGCTGAAGCCCACTTCGCTGGCGACACGCACGGTGACACTGTTGATGCTCTGGGCAAAGGCACCGCGCAGGGTCATCTCGGCGCCGCTGAAACGGCCGTTGGCGTTGGTGGGGCGCCAGTGCTCCATGGAGTCTTTCTCCTCGTTCAGCACCAGCGTGTCGATATACTCATCGAGACGACGGTCACAGGGGACCAGGCCCTGCTCCATCGCCATGGCATACACGAACAACTTGAATGTCGAGCCCGGTTGATGCTTGGCTCGCACCTTGTCATACTTCCAAGTGTCAAAATCCACATCGCCCACCCAGGCCTTGACGTGGCCATTGCTCGGTTCCATGGCGATGAAACCGCAGTGCATGAAGTGAAGCATGTAGCGCACCGAGTCCATGGAGCTCATCTCCATATACAACGAGTCGTTCTCGTAGTCGAACAGGTGCACCATGTGGGGCTGGTTCATATAGTAGTTCACCGAGTCCAGGTCGTTGGGGTAACGTGCCAACAGCTCGTGATAGATGGGCGTGTTGCGCGCTTTGTCCTCGACAAAGTTGGCGATGGGACGGTTGTTGTCGTCCAGCCAGCAGTCAGCGTTGCCCCAGTGGCTCTTGAAGTTGCGCTGAACAATCTTCATCTTCTCGCTCACGGCCTGTTCGGCATATTCCTGCATCTTGGAGTCGAGCGTGGTGTAGATCTTGAGGCCGTCGCGCTCCAGGTCCAACTTCAGGTCTTTGGCCTTGGCAATCTCCTCCACTTCACGGGCGACAGCCTCGCGGAAGTACGGGGCGACACCGTCATAGTTGGCCTCGAGCGTGTACTTCAGGTCGATGGCCAGCGAGGACACCGAGTCATACTGGGCCTGGGTCAAGTCGCCGCAGGCGACCATGTTCTTGAGTACCTGGTTGCGGCGGCGCAAGCTATTCTTGGGATTGATGCGCGGGTTATAGGTGCTGGTGGCCTTGAGGAGTCCCACGAGCACGGCGCTCTCCTCGAGCTTGAGGTTCTGTGGTGTGGTCTTGAAATAGGTGTTGGCTGCCGTTTTGATGCCAAAGGCATTGCTGCCGAAGTCCACCGTATTGGCATACATCTCCAGGATTTCCTGCTTGCTGTAGAAAATCTCCAGCTTGGTGGCGATAATCCACTCCTTGCTCTTCATGATGAGCATCTTCACACCCGGGATATAGCCCAGCAGACCCGTTGAATAGTCGCTGCGCGTGCGGAACATGTTCTTCACCAGCTGCTGCGTGATGGTACTCGCGCCGCGCGGGCGACCGTGAAGCACCATGTCCTTGGCGGCGGCTCCCAGGCCGCTGAAGTCGATGCCGTGGTGGCTGTAGAAGCGCTCGTCCTCGGTGTCGATGAGCACCTGGAAGAACTGCGGGTTGATCGAGTCATAGGGGACAGGTGTGCGGTTCTCGTCATAGTACTTGCCGATGGTCTTGCCGTCGGCGCTGTAAAGGTAACTGGCCTCGGGGTTACGAGGATGCATGATGCTGTAGGTGCTGGGAGATTTCCCGAAGAGCCACAGCAGGTTGATGTCAACCGCGACAAGGTAGAACAGGAACAGGACGATGAAGGTCCCCAGTGCTGCCAGCGTCTTGGCCCACCAGGGACGGCCGCGGTACAATCCCTTGTACCACACCTTGAAACGGTGCCAGTTGCGTGTGATGATATTGCCTGATTTCTTTTCGCTCATAATTTGATCGTCTAATATTTACTTATTCCTAACGCCTAAAACCTAAAGCCTCACTGCTTATTAACCCCTCCCCTCAAGCGACGCTTCAGATAACGGGGGATGAAGCTCAGGTGGGCAAGCACGGCCCTGGCCGTGCCGTAGTGGCGGCACATTATGCGGTAACGCTCCATCAGCGAAGCGCGGTGGTGGCGTGTCGTCATTCCCTCGGCCAGGTAACTGATGATGGGCTGCGGACCTGCATAGGCATTGAGGGTGGAGGCCTTCAACACCTTGATGCACCAGTCATAGTCGGCACTCAGACGGTAGCTCAGGTCATACTCCGGCACCAGGTCACGCCGTGCCACAAAGGCCTGATGGCACACCACCATGCCGTTGAGGAAGCTGTCGGCCGTCAGCCTCTTGGGCGCCGTCAGGTGACGTTTGCCCACCACATGGCGCTCGGCATCCACCAGCTGTGTCTGGCCATAGATGACGCCGGGCTTTTCGGTCGCCAGCTTTGCCAGGCGAGCCAGCACGGTATCGTCGGCCAGGCTGTCGCCGGCATTCAAGAACATGACATAGCGGCCGCATGCACGCGCGATGCCCTTGTTCATCGCGTCATACAAGCCGCCGTCGGGCTCGCTGAACACGCGCTTAGACACGATGGCCGACCGCTCGACGATGGCCAGCGTGTCGTCGGTCGACGCGCCGTCGATGATGAGCAACTCATAATCACTGCTCGTCTGCCGCTGCACGCTCTCAAGTGTCGGGCCGATGGTGGCCGCAGCGTTCCATGTGACTGTTATGATCGAGAATAGCGGACTCATCTCTCTTCCCTTGCTGGTAACGGTGTTGATGCACGCAAAATTATACAAAAACCTTGACATCCGGCACACCATGGGGGCCTTTTCTTTGCCAAGGTGCCGCCAAATTTAGATAAAAAAGCGAAATCTTACAATCAAATGACCTTTTTTTACGTTATTTATACACATATTTTAATAAAACTACACCTGGCCTGGCGCGATTGTCCAACACTTTTTGGCTTTTTGCCATGGCTTCAAATGAGCATTACGCGATATGAAAAAGACCACTGCACGCCTCATCCTGCTTGCCCTCGCCCTCGTGGGCTGGTGCAGCTCCTGTGACACCATCGACAACAAGGTCATTCCACGCTACACCGTGCGCATCGACCTGGGCAGCTACGCCCTATGGGGCACCTACGGCGTGAACGGCATGGGCGAGTACCGCATCTTTGACCGCGACAAGCGGCTGCCATCCAACTTCCCCTACAACGTGAACACCTACACCGGCTATGGCGGCGTGCTGCTCATGATGGGCATCGATGGGCCGATGGCCTATGACCTGTCGTGCCCCGTCGAGTCGAGCCAGCAGATCATCCTGTCGATAGATGCCGACAACTACGATGCCGTCTGCCCGCGCTGCGGCTCGCGCTACAACCCGTTGACGGGAGGTGGAGGCCCCCTGAGCGGCGTAGCCATCAACAGCAAGGTCGGCATGCGCCAGTATCGCGTCATGCCAAGTAACGGCGGGTACTTTATCTCAAACTGATATCGGCCCATGTCCCCTCCCTCAGGAGCCCATTCCGGGAGGTGATGCAACGACCCCGATTTTTTACAATTGTTCCACGGCGACTGAAGCGATTCACGAGCCGTTTTTCACATGCCAAAACCACTTTTCAGTAAAACTGCCCTTTTCTGTTGCATTTTGCAATTCGGAACGCCAATTTTCTCTCACAAGTGAGCGATTTTGATAGCAAAAATCCAAAAAATAAATCTTATAGGATGCCATTTATTGTTAAAAAGTGTAAACTTTTTCATTTTTGGTTTCCAAAATTTAAACATTGAGACTCGCCGCGAGCCTCTATTATCAGTGAATTTACGTGGAACAATTTCTAAAAATGGCCAAAATCGCTAAATGTTTACAAGTGTTTAATCAGCTTGGTCGGGTTGGAGACTTGGGCTACCTTTGCAGCGACAAAAAACAAAGACAGTGCCTGCCGAGCACAGAATTGAACCTATTAACGCTTCATTTTTTGTCGAGGCAACGCCAGTCTTAAAATAGAAAACAAACCTGGGCAACCGGCCCTCGATTCGTTCACGAGGCCACCCACGAAACACCTCATTGTTTTTTAAATGTGTGTTTCCCGCCCACAATATATAAATTTATGAGTTTTATCAAAAGTAAAATCAGTTTATCAACATTATTCATCGTTTTAGCCATCACTTTCACCGCATTCAGTGCACAAGGCCAGGAACTTCCTTCGGCTCGCAGGAGCGGTACCGTTCTTGAACAAATCGAACAAAACAATCGCGGCAACATCATCGACCAGCTGCTGAGTTATGCCTACGGTTTCTATGGCACTCCTTACCGCTATGGCGCCATGTCGCCTCGCGCTTTTGACTGCTCGGGCTTCACCAGCTATGTTTTCAAGCGTTTCGGCATCCAGCTCAACCGCACTTCCCGCGGTCAGATCGCTGATGGCGTCCGCGTCAAGAAGAACGAGCTCCAGCCTGGAGATCTTGTCTTCTTCCAGGGCCGTTCAGGCCGTGGCGGCGTGGGTCACGTGGGCATCGTCACCCGTGTCAACGAGGACAACACCTTCCACTTTATCCACTCGGCATGCAGCAGCGGTGTCACCGAGAGCAAGAACACCGAGACTTACTACAACCGCCGTTACGTCGGCGCCTGCAGAGTTCTGTAAGACAAACCGCTTTTAACCAATACACACAGCGTGCGTTCTCAATCAGGAGAGCGCACGCTTGCTTTTACAATATATCATCCCAAGGCTTGCAACATTGCCGCTTTTTTAATAGTTTTGCGCCGACCAAAGACATTAGCTCATGATGTTAGCCAGATACTTCTTATTATTAACGATAGTCGCGGCAACCATCCTCGGTGCCGACGGCCACGTGCTGCTCGACGGGTCGCTCGACGAGTCGGCCATCTATCCCGGCACGGTGCACACCTTCCAGGTGTATGTTCCCGACCAGTATAACGGCAAGCGGCCCGCGGCGCTCTACGTGGGGCTGGACGGCGTGCTGTGCAACGCCCCGCAGGTCATGGACTCGCTCATCGCCGCCGGCAAGATGCCGTGCACCATCGGTGTGTTCCTGCAGCCGGGCCTCATCAAGGCCGACGACGGCACGGTGCTGCGCTATAACCGCTGCTTCGAGTTCGACGCCACAACGGGCGAGTTCGCCAGGTTCCTCGAGACGGAGCTGTTGCCTGCCGTGGCGCAGATGAAGACGCCGCAGGGCAAGCCCATCAAGCTGAGCCACAAGCCCCAGGACCGCATGATCTTCGGCCTGAGCAGCGGCGGCATCGCGGCCTTTAACGCGGCGTGGCACCGTCCCGACCTGTTCGGCAAGGTGTTCACCGGCGTGGGCACCTTTGTGGCGATGCGCGGTGGCAATGACCTGCAGGCCCTGGTACGCAAGACCGAGCCGCTACCCTTGAGAATCTTTGTTCAGGACGGCTCCAACGACGCCTGGAATCCACTGTTCGGCCATTGGTACGAGGGCAACCAGATGCTGGCCTCGGCGCTGGAGTTCGCAGGCTATGACGTGAAGTGTGATTGGAGCGACGGCGGCCACAACGTGAAACGCGCCACCGAGATATTTGCCCAGGTCATGCAATGGATGTGGCGCGACTGGCCGGCGCAGCCCACACTGGGCAAGACCGGCAACGACTTCCTGCAGGCCCTGCTCATCGACGGTCAGGGATGGGAAAAGCTGGGCAACGGCGTGCCGCGCAACCCCATCACACGCATCATCTACCCCGACCTGTCGAACATCGCCATCATCCCCAATGAGGAGCATGGCAATGCCGTCTGGCAGTATATCCTCAAGGACGGCAAGCCCACCTGGGGAGAGCCTTTCTACTGGCTGCACAACGACGACATCAGCCACCCACTCGACATCCAATCCATCACCTTCGACGGCGACGGCAACCTGTGGGCCGCCACGGCAATGGGGCTGCAGATCTGTGACCAGAACGGACGGGTGAGGGCCATCCTGCGACTGCCGCAGGGCATCGACGCCGTCAACGAGATCTCCATCACCGACGGCTATGTGTGGCTGTACACCGACACAGGCGACTGGCGCCGCCGACTCAACGTCACGGCTCCCGTGCTGGGCACGAGGCCCAAGTCGCAGGGACAAGGGTGAGAGTGAACAGTCAGGAGTTGGGGCAAATATTTTTTAAATATTTGGCATTTCGGTTGGGTTGCATTACTTTTGTGGTTTGAATCAAAACAAACGCTTGTCATCCATGATGAAGAACAACATATCGCCCGAAATGGAAGACCGCATGATCAATGAGGCCTACCAGAACCTGCTGAACAGCTACTTGTCAAGCAATCACCGCAAGAAGGTGGAAGTGATTGACAAGGCCTTTAAGTTTGCCCGGGAAGCGCACCGGGGCATCCGCAGGCGCTCGGGGGAACCCTATATCATGCACCCCCTGGCCGTGGCAACAATCGTGATACAGGAAATCGGGCTCGGCTCGACAAGCATCAGCGCGGCCTTGCTGCACGACGTGGTCGAGGACACCGAATACACCATCGAAGACATCGAGGCCCAGTTCGGGTCCAAAATCGCTCGTATCGTGGACGGGTTGACGAAGATTTCGGGAGGCATTTTCGGTGCCAAGGCATCGGCTCAGGCCGAGAACTTCCGCAAACTGCTGCTCACCATGGGCGACGACATCCGCGTGGTGCTCATCAAGATGGCCGACCGCCTGCACAACATGCGCACCCTGTCATCAATGCCGCCCAACAAGCAATACAAGATTGCCGGCGAGACGCTCTACGTCTATGCCCCACTGGCCCACAGGCTGGGACTGTATGCCATCAAGACCGAACTTGAGGACCTGAGTTTCAAGTACAACCATCCGGCTGAATATGAGCGCATCCTGGGACTTATCAACGCCAGCGAGGAGAGCCGCAACGAACTCTTCACGCGCTTCTCTGCACCCATCCGTGAACGGCTCGACAACATGGGGTTGCAATATGAATTCAACGCGAGGGTCAAGTCATGCTTCTCGATTTGGAACAAGATGCAGACCAAGCACATCCCCTTCGAGGAAGTTTATGACCTGTATGCTGCACGCATCGTCTTCAAGTGTGACAAGGAGAGCGCCGAGAAACGCATCTGCTGGAGCATCTACAACGAAATTACCGAGGTCTATGCCAAGCATCCTGACCGGGTGCGAGACTGGCTGACGACACCCAAGGTCAACAAATACCAGGCACTGCACGTCACGGTCATGGGACCCGACGGCAACTGGGTGGAGGTGCAGATACGCAGCGAGAGGATGGACGAGATCGCCGAGCGGGGATTTGCGGCGCACTGGAAATACAAGATTGGCGAGGGTGAAGAAGAGGAGGAACTCACACGATGGCTCAGCACCATCACCGACATCCTCAAGGATCCGCAGCCCAATGCCATCGACTTCATGGACACCATCAAGCTGAACCTCTTTGCCAGCGAGATTGTCGTGTTCACACCACAGGGTGAGACCATCACCCTGCCCAAAGGGGCCTCGGTGCTCGACATGGCCTTCACGCTGCACACCGACCTGGGCACTCACTGCATTGCCGGCAACGTGAACCACAAACTCAGGCCGCTGTCCTACAAGCTGATGAGCGGTGACCAAGTGAAAATCATCACCAGCAACTCCGAGTCGCCGAAACCCGAATGGGAAAAATATGTCGTCACCGCCAAGGGCAAGACAAGGCTCAGGGCGGCGCTCAGGCACCAGCGCAGGCTCATCATCGAGGAGGGCGAGAAACGCTTCATGACGTTCCTCAAGGAGCACGGCATCGAATTCAGCAACGAGGTGCTCTCGCTGGCCATCAGCCGCCAGTATGTCGCCAACAAGGAGGAGCTGTTCTACATGATTGGCAACAACGAGATCACCCTCAACGAGGACATGGTCAAGAAGGAACAGGGGTCCCGGCTCAACTGGTGGCGCCGCAACCTGTTCAAGAGCAAGGAAACACCCAAGCAGACCACACGCGAGGCGACAGAAGCCATTGACACCAAAGCCATCTACAGCCTCACCACACGCGACGGCAAGAGCAACTACAAAATCGCCGGTTGCTGCCATCCCATTCCTGGCGACGATGTGGTCGGCTTCCTCAACGATGGCGGAGAGGTGATTGTCCACAAGATGGACTGCCCCACTCTGGCCCGGCTCAAGGCCAGCTATGGCTCCAGGCTGCTGCAGACGCAATGGGAGGACCACAGCGAGACCTTCCTGGCGAGCATTCACATCGAGGGCATTGACCAGAAAGGCATCCTGCAGTCCATAGTCAATATCATCTCGACCAACATGTCCATCAACATGAAGCAGATGACGGTCACTGCCGACCAGGGCGTTTTCAACTGCGACCTCGATGTGCTCATCAGCGACGCTTCGGTGGTCACCAACCTGTGCCGCGAAATCAAGAAAGTCAAGGGCATCAACCTGGCGGCCCGCGTCAGTTAAGCGCCCCCAACAACACATATTGAATGACTAAAAATCCTTCAAGATGAAAAGAAGAAACAACAATATCATCATTGCACTGCTCGTGCTTTCCATCGTCCTCATCGCCACGGCGCTGTTCTTCAGCCGGGAAGAGGTCCGCATCTACAGCTTTGAGGTGGGGAAGCCCTGGCTGCATCCTCGCTTGGAGGCCACCTTTGAGTTTGACATCGAACTCGACGAGGCGACACGCAAGCACATCACCGACAGCGTCAACAACAACTTTGCCAAAATCTACACCCTTGACCACAAGAAGGGACAACAGCAACTGGCCCTGCTTTCCAGGGCGGTGGAAGGGCATCCCGGAGGACAAGCGCTGCTGCAGGCCGTCGCCAAGTTGTATCAGGACGGCATCGTCGACAACAAAGCGGCCAACGACATCAGCGAAGGCAAGCAAATCCGCTTCCTCGTCGGGAACAACCAGCTGCAAGTGGTCGACGCCACCAACATGAAGACCGTCCGCCAGGCCTACACCTGGCTGGCCGACTCGCTCAAGGGCAATCCGGCTATCCAAGAGACGATGCGCAAGGTCAACATCATCGACTACCTTACCCCGAACATGATGGTGGACAAGGAAGAGAACGACAAATGGCTGGGAGAGGACATCCGCAATGCCGTGCGCTCACCCGGCACGGTGCAGGCAGGTGAGGCTATCATCAACCGCGGCGACATCGTCACACCCAAGAAAGCAGCGGTCATTGAGAGCTACCAAAACGAGCTTACCGAGCGCAACAAGAAACGCAACGACGACGAGACACTCAACCTGCTGGGACAGATTCTCATTGTGTCGATAGTCATGCTGGCGTTCTACTACTTCATGAAGCAGCAGCGCAGGCAGGTGTTCAGCAGCCTGCGGCGCATGGTGTTCCTTCTCACCCTCATCACCGTGTTTGTCATCGCGGTGCTGCTCCTCGTCAAGTTCAAGTACAGTCTGTTGTATGTCATCCCGTTCGCCCTGGTGCCCGTCATCGTATCCTCGTTCTTTGATGACCACACATCATTCTTCGTTCACATCGTCACGGTGCTCATCTGCTCGCTCATCGCAAGCAGCCATCAGGCCGAATTCATCATCATGCAGTTCTTGGCAGGCATCATCGCCATCATCCTGGTCAAGGAACTCACCAAGCGAAACCAGCTGGTGAGATGTGCCGCTTTGATTTTCCTTGCTTACTGCATCACCTACATCGCCATGACGCTCATCACCGAGGGCGATTACAACAAGATTGACCGGTATACCCTGGGATTCTTCTTCATCAACTGCGTCATCCTCTACGGCGGATCTCTCGTGATTCCCATCATCGAGAAGGCTTTCGGTTTCACATCGTCGATGACGCTGCTTGAGCTGGCCGACATCAACAACCCGCTGCTGCGCCGACTCTCCACCAACTGCCCGGGAACCTTCCAGCACTCGCTGCAGGTCGCCAACCTGGGTGGTGAGGCCGCCCTCAAGATCGGTGCCAACATGCAGCTCGTCAGGGCCGGTGCGCTCTATCACGACATCGGCAAAATCGAGAACCCCGCCTTCTTCACCGAGAACCAGATTGGGGAAAATCCCCACGACCATCTCGTGCGTCCCGAGGACAGCGCCAAGATTGTCATCGAGCACGTGGCCAAGGGTCTCAAGCTGGCCGAGGAGAACGACCTGCCCAAGGTCATCAAGGACCTCATCGCGCAGCATCACGGCAAAGGCCTGACCCGCTACTTCTACTTCAAGGCGAAGGAGAGCCGCCCCGACGAGAACGTTGACAAAGCCCCCTTCTCCTACCCTGGTCCCAATCCCCAGACCAAGGAGGCCGCCATCCTGATGATGGCCGATGCCTGTGAAGCGGCCACCAAGAGCCTCAGCGACCACAGCGAGGAAACCATCAGCAACATGGTGAACAAAATCATCGACACCCAGGTTGCCGAGGGACTCCTCCGCGAGGCACCCATCAGTTTCAGCGATGTGGAAACCATCAAGAAACTCTTTGTCGAGCGATTGCGCACGGCCTACCACGCACGCATCTCCTATCCCAGCGAGATGAAGCCGGCAGAACCCGCCAAGGACAGCGGGACCTCGATTGCCGAGGCCGCTGCCGACAATTAATGCGGACCTCAGGGCAATAAACGCCCCTAAATCCGTGTTTATATAATGTAGAACAGTTTTCAGGAAAATGTTATTGGTGGTTTTTCACCAACTAAAAACCAGAGACTAAGAACTAGAATGATTTTACAGACCATATTGTTGATTGCCGGTATCATCTGCCTGGTGGCAGCGCTGGCACTCGTCCTGTGGCCGCGCTGGGTCGCCTCGGTGCCTGCTTTCATCGGTCTGTACCTCCTGCATCGCAGCTATGCCATTGCCGTCCCCGATAAGACATTCATCTTTTGGGGTATCGCCACTTTCATCACCGTCTGCCTGTTCTACCTCTCGCCAAAAGGCGAGCCCGACGGGCACCGGTCCAGCAATCTCTACGTGGGATTGACAGCGCTGGCAGGCGGACTGCTCGGCATTCTGCTTCAACATCCGGCATTCATGGTGCTCGGAGTGATTCTCGGTGCCGCCCTCGGACAGTTGGCTTATACCCGGACTCCAAACGGCCGGTGGATGCTCAACCCGTCCTCCATGTTTTTTAAATACTTCGCGGCCAAGGGGCTTCCTGCCATCATTGCCGTCTCCATCATCTGCATCGCCGTGATGGGAATCGTGATAGAATAATGATTTAAATTCATGACAATGAAACAACTCAGATACATCCTCACACTCCTTGTCGTCATTTCAGCGACAACCCTGTGTTGCGCGCAGTCACAGCGCGCCCAGGGCAGCAAGTTCGCCATCAAGAAGGTCGACTTTGACCACGTCAAGGAAGTCATCTCCAATCCCAACAACGCCTACTACTACCCCAAGTTGATGAAGGCCTACAACAGCAACGACACCACGCTCTCCATCGAGGCCTGGCGCAACTTCTACTACGGCTACACCTTCCAGGAGGACTACAACCCCTTCCGCGAGAGCATCTACAGCAATGTCGTCGAGCAGCTTTACTACAAGCAGCCGCACTCACGCGCCGAGTGTGACAGCATAGAGAAGTATGCCGAGTTGTCATTAAACGACAACATGTTCGACCTGAACCAGATGAACTTTTACATCTACGTCCTCAAGGAGAAGAAGAAACATGCCCGTGCAGCCGTCTGCCAGTATCGCCTCGACAGGCTCATCGCTGCCATCATGTCGAGCGGTAAGGGCACCAAGGAAGAGCCTTGGGTAGTCATCGCTCCCGAGCACGAGTACAACATCATCAATTTCCTCGGGTTCGTTGCCACCGAGCACGAGACCATCGACGGAGGCATCGACTACATCAAGGTGCAGCCCATCGAGGGCAAGAGTACCGAGGGTTTCTATTTTGACATCTCGCGCATGATGCAGATTGCCGCCCTCAAGTTCCCCGACATCTGATGGCCATGACTTCCTCATGGCATTTCGATACCAAATGAGAAAAATCCTACATTTTCGGTAGGATTTTTCTCATTTTTTACATTAACTTTGCACGGAATCAGCAGGCGTGAACGACTGCTTGATTTATCAACTATTAACACCATTAATTATTAACCATCATTATTTATTAGAGCATGACAAGAAGTTACAAATCAAGCTTGGTCCTGTTGCTGATGATGTTGTGTTGCGGAGTGGCTTATGCCCAGTCCCACATGACATTCTATGATTTCGACGGACATGCCAAGGAGTCATGGCTCCTTCAGGACATCAGCAAAGTGACGTTTGAAGGAGGCTACATTGTCGTGACCCACTTGACAGGCACCGACACGGCCCCCATCGGCCAGGTAATGTCAATCAAGTTCACCGACGAGCAACAAGACCCGACTTCGGTAGCCAAGATTGACACCGACGCTAATCAAGTGCGCGTTGCTACCGACAACAGTTCAATCCGTGTGCTGGGAGCCACGCACGGCTCAGTCACCATCTGGTCAGTGACCGGACAGCAGATCTACAGTAACCGCGACTGGAGTGGCGAGGAAATCGACATCAACCACCTGGAACACGGCATCTACATTATTAACATTAACAACACCACCTTAAAATTCAAGAAATGATGAAAAAGTTTTTCACCCTTATAGCACTGCTCGCTTTCAGCATCATGAGCTTTGCACAGACATCACCCAACCGCCTCATTGTCACAATGAAGAGCGGAGAAATCACCGTCTATAACATTGCCGACGTGGACAGCCTCTCATTTGACCTGATTGAGGGTGACGTGACGGCCACGCCCAATTTCAAAGCCTTTGAGTGGGATGGCGATGACGGCAACATCACCGTGGGCATCACGATGAGTCCCGAAGCCAAAAAATATCGCATCGTCATCATTACTGCCGGTGCCGATGTCGAGGCCGCTCTTGCTGGTGCTCCCTTAATGGACGAAGAGGGCGACATCCAGTGCACCCTGCCTGCCGCAGTTCCCGGCGAGACTTACACGATTGCCACTGTAGCCTATGACAAGTATGGTATTGCAGGCGAGGTATCCACGACCACCTTTGTGGCTCCCGAGAAAACCATGAGCATGCCCGCATTGAGCATCGCCATCCCCACCAGCTTCAACGACTGCTGGGTTCAGCGTGTGATGTACGACGGCGTGAAGGTTGCCGAGGTCTGCAAGGAGTACATCAAGGAGTTTGACGACCAGCGCGTGGTTGTTTATCCCTGCGACGAGAACGGCATTGCCATCCTCACCAAGGGCGTTTCGGCCAGCGATGGCGGCACCGTGGTTTGGGACGAGGAGAACAACACGGTGACCTATACCGCCGGCAACAGCACTGCCCTGTCGATGGTCTATCTGGTAGACGGTGAAATCGTTATCGCCGCTCCCGAAATGGCCGAGCCCACTATCGTTGAGGCCGACCTGCTCGTGGACAAGCGCGGCAGCGAGGAGCAGGTTTACAAAATCGTGAAGATCGGCACCCAGTACTGGCTGGCCGAGAACCTGCGCGCCGCCAAGTGGGTTGACGGAACCACAATCCCCCTGTTCAAGTCCACCCAGAGCGCTGAGTGGAGCGCCAATACCACTGGCGCTTGCCACGTGTATGCCGATGACAACGACTACATCCCCATCTTCGGCATGCTCTACAACGGCTACTGCATCGAGAACGCCGAGATGCTGGCTCCCGAGGGCTGGGAGGTTGCCAGCCAGGACCAGTGGGCAGCCCTGCGCTCCTACGGCGGTCCTCTGGCCAACAATTTCAAGAGCGACACCGAATACTCATGGAACCTGGGCAAGGAGGGTACCAATGTGACCGGCTTCAACGTGTGGGCCGCTGGTTTCTACTCACCCGCAACTGGTGACGCCGATGACGGCGCCGATGCCTGGTACTGGAGCACCACCCCCTATGACGATCCCTTGAGCAGCACTCCCACGTTCCAGATGATCCGTTTCAACCAGACCAGCAAGAACATGGTGCGCTACACCACTTCGGGCCACAATTACACCTTCGGCCACAGCGTGCGCTGCATCCGCAAGAAATAAATCCGCTACGGGACGGTTGAACCCATCACATCACCCGTCAGGATAACATAAACAGACCAGAGGCTGAACCCTTCTTGTGTTCGGCCTCGGTCATTTTGTTTCATGAAGGCCCGTTCTTGGTCATTTATATCTTTTTTTTAGGTGAAAATGGATTAATTTGATTATCTTTGCGGCTAATAAAACCCGTATCAGCTATGATGAAGGAAAACCTGATCAAGATTTATGAGCGCAGTTTCATCGACAACTGGGAACTGCCTGCATTAACCGACTACAATACCGGTGAACGCCTTACCTACGGAGACTTTGCACGCAACATCGCCAAGCTGCACCTCCTGTTCCAGAACAGCGGTGTCAAGCAGGGCGACCGCATTGCCCTCATCGGCAAGAACATCCCCAACTGGGTGACCGTCTTCATGGGCACCATCACCTATGGCGCCATCATCGTCCCCATCCTCCAGGAGTTCAACCCTGCCGATGCACAGCACATCGTCAACCACAGCGAGGCGACCATGCTGTTCATCAGCAAGAGCATCTGGGAGAACCTGGAGTTTGACAAGATGCCGCGCGTGAGGGCTGTCATCCAGCTCGAGGACATGAAACTCCTCGCCGAGAAAGACGGTGAATGCGTCGGCAAGGCAAGAGAAACCATTGATGAAGCCTTCAACGAGAAATATGCCAAGGGGTTCTACCGCAACGACATACACTATGCCGAGGTGCCCAACGACTCCCTCGTCGAAATCAACTACACCTCTGGAACCACAGGCTTCAGCAAGGGCGTGATGCTCACGGCCAACAACCTCGCCGGAAACGTCGTCTACGGCATCAACACGGGCCTGCACTTCAAGGGGTCGCGCGACCTGGCCTTCCTGCCGCTGGCCCATGCCTTCGGGTGTGCCTTCGACATGCTCGTTCCATTGGCCGTCGGTGGTCACATCACGCTGTTGGGCCGCATCCCCTCGCCCAAGATTCTTGTTAAGGCCATGGCCGAGGTCAGGCCCAACGTGGTCTTCACCGTGCCCCTGGTATTGGAAAAAATCTACAGCAAGATGATTGTGCCCATGATCAGCAGGGGCGCCTTGCGCTGGGCGCTGGCAGTGCCCTATCTCGACAGGCGCATCTATGATAAAATCCGTGACAAGCTCATCGAGGCCTTCGGTGGCGAGTTTGAAGAGGTCATCGTCGGCGGAGCTCCTTTCAACGCCGAGGTCGAGGACTTCCTCTACAAGATCAAGTTCCCCTTCACCGTAGGCTACGGCATGACCGAGTGCGGACCGCTCGTGAGCCACACCCCGTGGCGCGAGTTCGTGCCCCACAGTGCCGGCCGCATCCTTCCGGGCATCATGGACTGCAAGATCCTGAGTGACGACCCCGAGAACATCCCGGGCGAAATCTGTGTGCGCGGCGAGAATGTCATGCAGGGCTATTTCCACAACAGCGAGGCCACCGACAAGGTGCTGCACGACGACGGATGGCTGCACACGGGTGACATGGGCACCCTGAATGCCGACGGCACATTATTTATTAGGGGACGCCTCAAAACCATGCTGCTCAGCTCCAGCGGACAGAACATCTACCCCGAGGAGATCGAGGCCAAGCTCAACAACATGCTCTACGTGAGCGAGAGCCTTGTCGTCATGCGCGAGGGCAAACTCGTGGCGCTCGTCTATCCCGACTACGACGCCATGGACCAGCTCGGCGTCACCCGCGACAAGTTGCCCGAACTGATGGAGGAGATACGCACCGAGCTCAACAAACTCGTGGCCCCCTATGAGCGAATCGCCAAAATCCAGTTGATGGCTACCGAGTTTGATAAAACGCCAAAACGGAGCATCAAACGCTACCTTTACAGCAACTGATTTCAGAGCAAAAAATGTATAAATCGTAGGGTCCCACACCTAACTTAACAATAATTAACGAATGCCACATTCATGGCGTTCGTTAATTTATTATACTAATAATCAACATGTTAGAGTGTAGTTTTGAGGCGTTTTCCTAAAAGTGTTTGAAATAATCTTTGAAAAATTTTTCCAAAAATGTTTGCAGGTGAAAATTTTGTTATAATTTTGCACCCGATTTTAACAACCGAATATTATTGTTTTATTATTTAAAATTACAAAAGAAATGAAGAAGTTAGTTTTGGCTTTTGCCGTTATCGCAGCTATGAGCATGGTATCTTGCACTGGTAACACTGAGAATGCTGAGCAGACTCAGGACAGCGTTACTACCGAGGTGGTTGAACCCGAGGCTACCCCCGCTGACAGCACCGTAGCTCCCGCCGACAGCACCGTAGCTCCCACCGAGACCGCAGCTCCCGCTGACAGCGCTAAGGCTGAGTAATCAAGAGCTTAACGACAAAACGTTTGAAGCTGTTCCCGCCGATAGGCTCGAGCAGCTTTTTTGTGCCCATTACCGAACACCATTAAACACTTCACCCTGCAGACGCTATGAAAATCGATAGCATCTGCAGGGTGAAGTTGTATTACAGGGAACGGGAGAATTACAGATTGTCCTTCTCGATGTCCTTGAAGTAGCGGTAGGTGCTCACCTTGAGTTCATCAACGGCGGCTTCGTCGGCGATGATGATGGCATGGGGGTGCATCTGCAGGGCGCTCAGGGTGCACATGTGGGACACGCCGCCCTCGATGGCCTGCTGCAAGGCGCGGGCCTTGGAATGGCCGTTGACAATGATCATCACCTCGCGGGCATCCATCACGGTACCGACTCCCACGGTGAGAGCCGTCTTGGGCACCTTGTTCAGGTCGCCGTCAAAGAAGCGGCTGTTAGCAATGATGGTGTCCTGGGTCAGCGTCTTCTGGCGCGTGCGTGAGGTGAGCGACGAGCCGGGCTCGTTGAAGGCGATGTGACCGTCGGGGCCCACGCCACCCATGAATAGGTCGATGCCGCCTGCAGCCTGGATGCGCGCCTCATAGTCGGCACACTCCTTCTTCACTTCGGGGGCATTGCCGTTAAGGATATTGACGTTCTCGGGCTTGATATCGATGTGTGAGAAAAAGTTGTTCCACATGAAGGAGTGGTAACTCTCGGGGTGATCCTCGGGCAGATTGCAGTACTCATCCATGTTAAAGGTGATGACGTTCTGGAACGACACCTTACCCGCCTTGTTCATCTCGATGAGTTCGCGGTACATGCCCAGGGGCGAGCTGCCCGTGGGACAACCAAGCTTGAAAGGTTTCTCGGGAGTGGGATTGGCCTCGTTGATGCGTTGCGCCACATAGCGGGCGGCCCACTTTGATACACTCTCGTAATCAGGTTCAATGATAAGTCTCATAATAACTTGTTTAGATTAGATTCGTTCTTTAGATAGGGCAAAGTTACTCCATTTCTGCGAATTCTCCATAAAAAATAGTAACTTTGCGGTCAAATTCAACCAAACAAGCCGTATGGACAAGAAACGCCCCCTCATTCTCGTCAGCAACGATGACGGTTACAACTACAACGGCATTCAGTCGCTCATCAAGGTGGCACGCACCTTGGGCGACGTGTTCGTGGTTGCTCCTGCTGTTCACCAGAGTGGCAAGTCGAGCGCCATCACCTTTGTCAACCCCGTGCGCACGGCACTTGTCACGCGCGAGGAAGGCCTCACCGTCTATCTGGCAACAGGCACTCCGGCCGACTGCGTGAAACTCGCTCTGAGCCAGCTCATGGCCGACCGTATGCCCGACGTGGTGCTCGCCGGCATCAACCACGGCTACAACAGCGGACTGAACACGCTCTACAGCGGCACGATGGCCTGCGTGTTCGAGGGCATCCTTCACGGTGTGCCGAGCGTGGCCTTCTCCTTTGGAGACTACAGCGCCGATGCCGACACGAGCGTCTGCGAGCCCATTGTCAAGCACGTCACCGAGCGCGTCCTGCAATCAGGCCTGCCCAAGGACGTCTGCCTCAACGTGAACATCCCTAAGATGGACGAGCCTTTCAAGGGCATGAAAGTGACCACGGGCGACATGGGACGATGGGTCAACGAGTGGGAACACCGCGTGGATCCCACAGGCCGCGATTACTACTGGCTGACCGGCGACTTTGAGATTGCCGACAAGGACGAGGGACTCACCGACTACTATTGGCTGCAACGTGGCTATGTGACCGTCACCCCCACCCATGTGGATCAGACCGACTTCGCCTCGATGAAGCAAATCTCTGATTTGCTGCTTTAAACATCATGGCCAACATCATAAATTGACTACACATTAATAATATATATAGAAAGATATCATCATGGAACGAAGAGTTAGAGTGCGCTTTGCGCCTTCCCCCACTGGACCGCTGCACATTGGCGGCGTGCGCACAGCATTGTATAATTACCTGTTTGCCCGTCAGCATGGCGGTGACATGATCCTGCGCATCGAGGACACCGACAGCACACGCTTTGTACCCGGTGCCGAGGAATACATCAACGAGGCCCTGCAATGGCTGGGCATCGGTATCGACGAGGGTGTGCGCGAGGGAGGCAACTACGGTCCCTACAAGCAGAGTGAGCGCCGCGACCTCTATCGCAAGTACATGCAGCAACTCGTTGACAACGGCAAGGCCTACTATGCCTTCGACACGCCCGAGGAGCTGGAGGCCAAACGCCAGGAAATCAAGAATTTCCAGTATGATGCACGCACTCGCGGCATGATGCGCAACTCGCTGTCCCTGCCGGCCGACGAGGTCAAGGCGCTGATGGACAACGGCGCGAAATGGGTGGTGCGTTTCCGCATCGATCCTGACCAGGACGTCGTGGTACACGACCTGCTGCGCGGCGACGTCACCATCAACTCGTCGATTCTCGATGACAAGGTGCTGTACAAGAGTGCCGATGACCTGCCCACTTATCACCTCGCCAACATCGTTGATGACCACCTGATGGAGGTCTCTCACGTCATCCGCGGCGAGGAGTGGCTGCCTAGCGCTCCCCTGCACGTGCTGCTCTATCAGGCCTTCGGTTGGGAAGACACGATGCCCGATTTTGTGCACCTGCCTCTGCTGCTCAAACCCGACGGAAAGGGCAAACTGAGCAAGCGCGACGGTGACCGCCTGGGATTCCCCGTGTTCCCGCTTGACTGGAACGATCCCAAGAGCGGCGAGCGTTCCAGCGGCTACCGCGAGGCCGGTTACCTGCCTCAGGCCGTGATCAATTTCCTGGCCCTGCTGGGCTGGAACCCCGGTGACGACCGCGAAATCTTCTCGATGGACGAACTCATCAATGAATTCTCCATTGACCACTGCTCCCGCAAGGGCGCCAAATTTGACTTCGAGAAGGGCAAGTGGTTCAACCACGAGTACCTGATGAACATGGATGACAATGAGTTGGCTCAGCTGTTCAAGCCCGTGCTGGAGCAGCACGATGTCAACGTGGGCGACTTCAGCGATGAGTTCATCGCCAGCGCAGTGGCATTGGTCAAGAGTCGCGCCAACTTCGTCGGCGACCTGTGGGACCAGGCCAACTTCTTCTTTGTCCGTCCCACCACTTACAGCGAGAAGGACATCCGCAAGCGCTGGAAACCCGAGACGCCTGGACTCATGCGCCAGCTGGCCGGCCTGCTTGACAATGCCGACATGGAGGACATGGAGGATACCGAGAAACTGGTCATGGACTGGATTGACAGCAACGGTTACCACAAGGGCAACGTGATGAATGCCTTCCGCCTGACGGTTGTCGGTGAGTGCCGCGGACCGCACATGTTTGAAATCACCCGCCTGCTGGGTCGTGACGAGACGCTCGCGCGCCTCAACGCCGGCATCGAGAATATCAAGGTTCCCGCCGATGCATAAATGGCTCTTCGCCATATTATCCCTGATGCTCCTCCATGCCATGCCGCTGATGGCTCAAGAGCTGGAATGGAGCATTGACGCGAGTGTGCTGCTCAACAACCGCGAGGGAGGGCAAGACAGCTCCACGCCCGACCAGACCAATCTGTTCACGCGGCTGGCGCCAGAAGTGGGCCTCTCAATGTTCGACGGTCAGCATGTCCTCAAGGGCGGCGTGGTGTGGTATCAACCCATGAGTGACAACCTGCAGGGGTACAAGGTACTGCCCACGCTATATTACCGTTACAACCGCGACGACGGATGGCATGTGACGATAGGAATGATGCCCCGGACGCTCATGGTTGAGCGCCAGCCGAGCTACCTGTGGAGCGACTCGTTGAACTACTGCCAGCCCAACCTGCGCGGCATCATGGCACAGTTCATCAAGCCCACCGGATTTTCCGAGATTGCAGTGGACTGGCGGCAGATGCAGACCGAGCGCAAACGCGAGGCTTTCAGCATCATGTTCAATACCGACTGGCGCATCCACGGACCATTGAGACTGGGAGGACATCTGCAGTACAACCACTTGGCGATGACACGTCACCACATCGAGGAGCAACACGTCAACGACAACGTGCTCGTCAACCCGATGCTCGCAATTGACCTTTCACGCCACACCTCACTCGACTCGCTCAGATTTGCCGCTGGAGCCATCATCGACATGGAGCGCGACCGGAGCACCGACAAATGGGAGTCTCCTGCCGGCTTTGTCGCCACGGCGACCGCCCGCTGGCGCTGGCTTCAGCTCGACGAGACATTTTACACTGGCCAGGAGCTGATGCCTCTCTACTCCAAGTTCGGCAGCCAGCTCATCCTGGGTGACCCGTATTTTCGCAGCAAGACCTATAGCCGCACCGACCTCACCTTCCACATCGTGAGCAACCGTTTTGTCGACCTGTCGGGCGCACTCTCCCTGCATGTCAACGAGGATATCACAGGCTTCTGGCAACAGATTTCCTGCCGCTTTTACATCGACAGCAACCTGTGGAAGCGTCGTCACGACAAGGACTACCTGCGCAGCGGACATCTGGCTCCTCTCTACTAACGATAAACATTAAAGACTTAAGACAACCTATCATGGATCCAATATATAACCTTGGTATAGCCACCTACCGTAATGCCGTGAGGATAGCTGCCGTGCGCAAACGCAAGGCCAAACTGATGCTGCGAGGACAACGCCGCTGTTTCCGCACGCTGCAGCGCAAACTCGACCCGGCAGGAGGCTATATCTGGATTCACGCCTCGTCACTGGGAGAGTTTGAGCAGGGAAGGCCGCTCATCGAGAAGATCAAGCGCGAACAGCCCGATGCCCGCATCCTGTTATCGTTCTTCTCCCCCTCGGGCTATGAGGTGCGCAAGAACTTCAGCAAGGTGGATACCGTGGTTTACCTGCCGTTCGATATGCCCAACAATGTCAAGAAATTCCTCGACCTGGTCAAGCCGTCGATGGCGATTTTCGTCAAGTATGAGTTCTGGGGCAACTACCTGCAGGCGCTCAAGCATCGCGGTGTACCTACATACATCATTTCGGCCATCTTCAGGCCCGGGCAGATTTTCTTCCGCCCCTGGGGTGGCATGTTCCGCAAGATGCTCAAGTGCTTCGACACGCTGTTCGTGCAGAACGAGCAGTCACGGCAACTGCTCGAGGGCATCGGCATCAAGAATGTGGTGGTGGCTGGTGACACACGTTTTGACCGCGTGGCCGACGTCAAGGCGGCAGCACGCGAGTTCCCGCTGATTGCCAAGTTTGTCGAGGACACCCGCTTCACGCTCGTCATGGGCAGTTCGTGGCCTCCCGACGAGGACATCGTCATCCCCTACTTCAACGCTCACCGCGAGATGAAACTCATCATCGCACCTCACGAGTTTGACAGGCAACGCCTGCACGTGCTCATGTCCAAGCTGGCCCGCCCGGCACGTTTCTACAGCGAAGCGACCCCCCAGAACATCCAGGGCAGCGACTGCCTCATCATCGACAGTTTCGGCCTCTTGTCATCGCTCTACCGGTATGGCCAGGCGGCCTATGTGGGCGGCGGTTTCGGTGCCGGCATCCACAACATCAACGAGGCTGCCGTCTATGGCATTCCTGTCATCTTCGGACCCAAGTACCATAAATTCCAGGAAGCCACCGACCTGATTGACGTTGACGGTGCCATGAGCATCCACGACGCCGACACGTTCTCGGCAGCCATGGACCCCCTGCTCGAGAATGAGCCGCTGCGCCTGAAGTGCGGAAAAGCCGCCGGTGAATACATCCATTCCCACCTGGGCGGCACCCAACTCATCTACGACCAGATTTTCCCAAAGGTCACGTCCGAAACGTGAGACAAAAAATAAAAATGTCTAATTTTTTTACGTTTTTTTGACGTTTTACCGTTTTCCGTATGAAATAATCCGCCGAGCGCTTGGCTAATGGCTCTGCTCATCCTAACTTTGTCATGGTATGATGTAATGCACAACATATCATGACATGATTTTTTATACTCACAGGGCGAGCCTTCAGACAGCCAAAAACAAATCGGATTCGGCGAAGTACAATGTTCTCACGCCCAAAATCAAACATCCCTCGGCAAGGGAACAGATGCCACGGTTGAGGAGAACCAACCCACGGCGACATGATTATTCTTATGAAACATCTAAACATTTTGCTCAGGGCCGCCCTGTTACTGCTCATCCTGCCCATTTCACTGGGTGCGGATGCCATCACCGAATTTTACTATCAGGGCATCATGTTTCGTTTCACGGGCAACGGCACCTGTAAAGTCATCCAGCCTGGATGGTACAGCGAGAACGGCTACAGTGGAGTCATCAATATTCCTCGCACGGTAAATGCTGCCGTCTATGATGCCTGGTCCAGCAACTCCACCGGTACCAACGTCTCGCTTATTGTCACTGGCATTGACGACAATGCTTTCAGAGACTGCTCGGGACTCACCAGCGTCACCATCCCTAACACCGTGACCAACATCGGCAAAAATGCCTTCTATGGATGCCGGAGTCTCACCAGCGTCACCATCCCCAACTCGGTGGACACTATCCAGGCTTCGGCTTTTGCCAAGTGTTGGGCACTGACCTCGGTAAACATCCCCAACTCGGTTCGATATCTGGGTTGGAACGCTTTCTATGACTGTTCTGCGCTCACCAGCGTCACCATATCTTCGTCCGTACGAGAGTTGAACGGCACTTTCTGCAGCTGCTCGGCGCTCACCAGCGTCAATGTGCCGTCATCAGTCGTTAAACTCGATCGCGCGTTCATCAACTGCTCCAGTCTCACCGACGTGAAACTCCCCGCTTCGCTCATCACCATCGGCGAGAACACGTTTGAAGGTTGTACCCTGCTGTCAAGCATTTACATCCCTAACTCTGTGGCCACCATCGGCGAGAGGGCTTTCAGCGGCACTGCCTTGACAGGCATTGAGCTTCCCGAGACGCTCACGACGTTGGGCAAGTATGCCTTTTTAAGCTGTAACAACCTGGAAAGCGTTTCAGTCAGGGCAATGAATCCGCCATCGATGTTCGACAGCGACTGCTTCTCCAATTACACCTATCAAAATGCCATCCTGAAGGTTCCTCTGGCTGCGACCCAGGTCTACACGACGACCGACTGGTGGAACTTATTCGTCCCTGACAATGTAATTGGCTCCAGCGACCTGGATCACCCCTACGACTTCACCGTTAACGGAATTTACTATTTGAAAACTGGCTCGTCGACAGTCAGTGTGGTCGCCGGTGACAGCCCTTACAGCGGCAACGTGGACATTCCCGCAACAGTCTCCAACAATGGCATCACCTATAACGTGACGGCTATCGGCAACAGTGCATTTGAAGACTGCACCGGACTGACGGCCGTCAGCATCCCCGGCTCGGTGACAAGCATCGGCAGTAACGCGTTCATGAACTGCCGCAGTCTGGGCAGCATCACCCTGCCCGATGGCCTGACGTCCATCGGTGACAATGCATTGAAGGGATGTGAAAGTATTTCAAGCCTGACGATACCCCAAGGGGTCACCTACCTCGGCGAGAACGCTCTGGCGGGCATGACAGGTCTGACTTCACTCACGTGGAACGCCGCCAATTGCTGGACCAACGGCAACCTGGCGACCGCGACGCTCAGAAACGTGACCATCGGCGAGGGCGTCGAACTGCTCCCGTGGGGCTTTGTCGCAGGGGCGCCCATCACCTCAATTCAATTCCCGCAATCACTCGAGACCATCGCGGGCAGCGCTTTTGAAGGCTGCAACGGCTTAACGTCCCTGACCATTCCCGAGGGTATCACCGCCATCGGCTCCAGGGCTTTCTATAACTGCTCATCGCTCACCGCCCTTCACTGGAATGCCCGTGAATGCTGGACCAACGGCGACATGCCGACGCCCGACATCACCAGTGTTTCTATCGGCAACCAGGTCGAGGTATTGCCCACGGCCTTCATCCTGGGCTCTCACATCACGGCCATCGACATCCCCATCTCGGTCAAGGTCATCGGCAACAGCGCGTTCAGCGACTGCACTGAAATGACCAGCATCACGATTCCCGACTCGGTGCGCAACATCGGCGCCCTGGCGTTTAACGGCTGCACCGGCCTGACAAGCCTGACCATCGGCAAGAGTGTGGATGCCATTGCCGATGACAGCTTCAGCAACAGCACGGGCCTCACCTCACTCACCTGGAACGCTCGCCATTGCACGAGCAATGGCAACATGACCACCAGTAACATTGAGCAGGTGACCATCGGCAATGAAGTGGAAGTACTGCCTTGGGGATTTGCAGCCAACTCCAAAATCACCCATGTGGAACTGCCTAACTCGCTAACCAACATCGGCAACGAGAACTATTCTGAATATGATCGACCAACAGGTGCTTTCGAGAATTGTTTCTCGCTGACAAATATTGTCATCCCTAATTCAGTAACCACTATCGGCATCGACGCTTTCTATAATTGCCAGGGTATCACCAATATTGAGATTCCCAGTTCTGTCACCAATATCAATAGTTATGCGTTTTCCTACTGCACAGGGCTGACGACTTTCACCACCGGTGAGAATGTCGAGCGCATCGGCAGTTCGGCCTTTGCCTACTGCAGCAACCTGGAACAAGTCAACCTTAATCTGGGACTGAAAACTATCGGCGGCAACGCATTCTACTATTGTTGGAAACTCCAAAGCATCGACGTGCCCAACACGGTAACCTCTATGCGCTGGGCCTTCTCGGACTGCGGCATTTCCTATCTTAAACTGCCCGATGGTCTCACCTCAATTGGCATGTATGAATTCGAGGGGTGCTATAACCTCAAATATATCAACATCGGCAGTGGGGTAAGACGGATTGCATCTTGGGCCTTCAGCCACTCAGGCATTACCAGCATGGACATTCCTGACAATGTCCTGGAGATCGAAAGCTATGCATTCGAGGAATGTTACGACCTGCAGAGCGTCACTATCGGCAACGGATGCCAGTATTTGGGACAAGGCGCGTTCTACATGTGCAACTCTCTCCAGTTCATCTCCGTCAGCGAGGACAATCCCGTCTATGACTCGCGCAACGACTGCAACGCCATCATTGAGACGGCCACCAACAGGCTTGTGCATGGTTGCCCCGGCAGTACAATTCCGAGGTCAGTAACCATCATTGGTGAAGGTGCCTTTGACTACTGCCCTGCTTTGATGGAGATCACTATACCCAGCAGAGTTAAGAGCATCGAAGATGATGCCTTCGGCTATTGTCCTGGACTCACCAGCATCACGTGCCTGGTTAAGGACCCCATCGAGATTAGCGACTGCACCTTCGACCTTTGTTACGACGCGACCCTCTACGTCCGCAACGAGTCGGTCGAGGCCTACAGGAATGCTCCCGTCTGGAAGAATTTCTCGTATATTGAAGGCATCGACTATACCGAGCCAGGCGACCTTGACGAGAACGGCGAGTTGACCATCTCTGACGCGATCAACCTGATCAACCTTATCATTAACAACACTGTCGTCGAGGATCCGAATGGCGATGTCAACGGCGACGGTATCGTGAACATCTCTGATGTCATCGAACTCATCAACACAGTGCTCAACGAGGTCTAAGCCTCACATAACTTTTCATCTCAACAGCGGGTGCGTCATGACGATGGCGCACCTTGCTTTTGCCTGTATCCCAAAACACGTTAAGACAAAAAAAATCATAAAAACGTTGAATATTAACGGGAAATGTTATACCTTTGTGGCGCTTTAACGAAAATTTCAGGAGATGGTAGATGCTTTGAAGTTGAAAATCAAGACGTTACCATTTGGCATTCATACGGTTGAATGTCATGTGGACGAATCTTTTTTTAATACCGATGAGCAGAACGAAGTGCGCCACGCCGATGTGGATGTCATCCTAAATGTGACCCGCAAGAGCGAGAACACCTTCCGCTTGGAAATCGCCTGTCACGGCACAGTGACTGTTCCCTGTGACCGCTGCCTCGACGATTTGGATTTGCCAGTGGATGAAGACTACAGCCTGAACGTGGAGCAAATGGGCGATGAGCTTGACGATACAGGCGACGAGCTCTTGATAGTGCCCTCGGACTGGCGGGAGCTGGATGCCGCACCCCTGGTGCGCGACACCGTGCTGCTCGCTATACCGATGACGCACTGTCATGAGAACGAAGACGACTGCAATCCCGTCATGCTCGATGTCCTTGACAGCCATCTCGCCGGGACCGTCCACGTCGACGATGACGACCAACAGAGTGAAACAAACGGCACCGACCCCCGTTGGGAGGCGCTCAAGAAACTTAAAGAACAACAATAACTTTTAAATAACAACAAGAAAATGGCACATCCTAAAAGAAGACAGTCTAAGACTCGTACCGCTAAGCGCCGCACCCACGACGTGGCTGTGGCTCCGACCATCGCTCAGTGCTCTAACTGTGGTGCATGGCATGTTTATCACA
>JAFYYI010000062.1 GCA_017557665.1 Muribaculaceae bacterium
TGAGGGTCCCACCTCTTCCCATTCCGAACAGAGAAGTTAAGCCTCACCACGCCGATGGTACTGCGAAAGTGGGAGAGTAGGTAACCGCCCCCTAAGAGAGGTGATGTCAGCAATGATGTCGCCTCTCGTTTTTTTATAGCCATGGCAATGCCACGGCACACGGGACAGGGCTGGCGTGCAAGGAGAGGGGCCGTGGCAGAGCCCCGGCACGGGGGACAGGGCTGGCGTGCAAGGAGAGGGGCCGTGGCAGAGCCCCGGCACGGGGGACTGGGCTGGCATGGAGGAAGAACAGCCGTGGCAGAGCCCCGGCACGGGGGAACGGGCTGGCGTGGAGGATGAACGGCCGGGGCTTCGCCACGGCATGGGGGACCGGGACAGCGCGCGCGGATGGCGGGAATGACTGCTCTTGCTTGATTGGATGGAATGGTGGTGATGAAATGAAACAGCATCGCGGGGGAATGGCCCCTGCGATGCTGCTTGTGATGGCGTATGGTAATTGTTACCAGATGATGACGCGGTCGGCAGGATTGCGCCACATCTTCATTTCGGGCTGGATGTCAAAGGCGTTGAAGAATTCCTCGAGATTGCGGATGGCTACATTCACGCGGTTGACACCGAGGCTGTGAGGATCCACCTTGGTACGGCGCAGCATCTCCTCCTTGGTGATGTTGGCAGCCCAAACGTTGGCATAGCTCAGGAAGAAGCGCTGGTCAGGCGTGAAACCGTCAATCTTTGTGTCGCCCTTGCCTTGCTCGGTCTTCTTGAAGGCAGAGTAGGCAACACGCAGTCCACCGTGGTCGGCGATGTTCTCGCCCATGGTGAAGGTGCCGTTGGCGTGTACGTCATCGGCAACGATCTCGGCACTGTATTGCGCACCCAGCTTATTGGCGAGTTCCTGGAACTTGGCTGCATCCTCGGCTGTCCACCAGTCAACCATATTGCCGTTGTGGTCAAAGTTGCGTCCCTGGTCGTCGAAGCCGTGGGTCATCTCGTGGCCGATCACCACGCCGATGGCACCGTAGTTGCAAGCCTCGTCGGCATTGGGATCGAAATAGGGCGCTTGCAGGATACCTGCGGGGAAGCAGATCTCGTTGCTCGAAGGCTCGTAGTAGGCGTTAACCGTCTGTGGTGTCATGAACCAGCGTTCCTTGTCCACGGACTTGCCAAGCTGGGAGTATTCATACTCGGCCTGGAAACGACGTGCAGCCATGATGTTCTCCCAGTAGCTCTTGTTCGGGTCAATGTCCAGAGCGCTGTAGTCGAACCACTTGTCGGGATAACCAATCTTGACGGTGAAGCTGTTGAGTTTCACCAATGCGTTGACCTTGGTCTTGGGGCTCATCCATGACAGGGTGGCAATGTGCTCGCCCAGGGCCTTCTTGAGGTTGTCCACGAGCTGCTGCATTTTCTTCTTGGAGTCGGCAGGGAAATATTTCTCCACATAGAGCTGTCCGACGGCTTCACCGAGCAGGGTGTTAGGCACGTCGAGAGAGTGTTTCCAGCGCGGCATCTTCACTTGCTTGCCCGACATGGCACGGCTGTACATGTCGAAGTTGGCGTCGGCAAAGGCATCGCTCAGGTAGGGTGATGCAGCGTCCACATACTTGAAAATGAGGTATTCCCTGATGTCCTCTTCCTTGAGGGTCTTCAACATCTCGTTGACCTTAGCGATTGACTTGGGCTGGAAGACACAAACCTTGTCAAGGTTCTTGATGCCCAGCGTGCCGAAGTACTGGTCCCAGTTGATGTTGGGATAGTCGACCTTGAGCTGAGCCATCGTAGTCACGTTGTAGAGCTTGCTGTAATCGCGTGTCTCCTCGCGTGTCATGGCTACCTGGGCCAGTGCCGTCTCGATGGCCATCACATGCTGTGAGGCCTTCTTGGCGTTGCCTTTATTGTAACCGATGAGTTGGAACAACTGCTGAATGTAGTTGGCATAGGCGTTGCGCACCTTGACTGTGTTGGCATCCTTGTCCAGGTAATAGTCACGGTCTCCCATTCCCAGTCCACCTTGCATGAGGTACATCATGTTGGTGTTGGAGTCCTTCAAGTCGGCCATAACCGAGGAGTTGAAGAATGGAGCGGAAATGCCGTTGTGCTGGTCGGCTATGGCACCAATGAACTGATTGCGAGTCAAGGTTTTGAGCTTGGCAATGTCAGCCTTCAACGGGTTCATGCCTTCCTGATTGAGTCGCACGCTGTCCATACCCTGGGCATAGAGGTCACCCACCTTCTGCTTGATGCTACCACGAGGATTGTTGGTTCCCAGCGTTGTGATGATGTCTTTGACCTGGTTGCGGCTATTCTCGGCCAACTGGTCGAAAGTGCCGAAACGTGCGTATTGCGGATCCAGCGGATGATTAAGCATCCATCCGCCGCAGGCGTACTTGTAGAAGTTTTCACCCGGACTGACAGTCGGGTCGAGGTTGTCACGGTCAACCGCCTTGATCGGTTCGGTTGCGGTTGCGGCCATTGCAAATAAAGCCATGAATAAAAGAATGATTTTTCTCATAATGATATGAATTAATAATGTATTATCGGTTAAGTGTATTGAGCATTTCCTTGAGTTTCACTTCCATCACGTCATATCCATTGGCGTTGGGGTGCACACCGTCTTCGGTAAAGTTCTTATTCATTGAACGCCCGTCACTGGTCATTGAGCTGAAGTAGTCAATATAGTGTACACGCGGCTTGTCGCTCGTGTATTCCTTGATGCGCTTGTTGAGGCGGTCGATTTTCTCGGGAGAATCCTTTACTGAATGGTTCCATAAGAAGCCGTCACAGGGCAGCACCGATGTCAACACGACCTCGATGTCGTGGTTTAAAGCCAGCTCGGTCATCGACTGGATATTGTCCATCGTGATGTCCTCGTTATAGGGGCCATCATTCTCGGCAATGTCGTTGGTGCCGCAATTAATGACCACTACATCGGGCTTGAGGTTGATGACATCATGACGGAAACGTATCAGCATCTGGGCTGAGACCTGGCCGCTGATGCCACGTCCCACCAGGTTGTTAACTTTGAAGAAGTCGGGGTGTATCTCGGCCCACAGTTCGGTGATGGAATTTCCCATCATCACCACGCGTAATGAGTCATGGCTGACGGTCTTGGCAGGGATGCTGTCTTGGTCGTTTTTTGCTTTATTGGTGCATTGGTGCATGAAACTGCAACCTAGAATCAGGTTCCAAAACATGATGGTTGACAGAAGGATAGGTTTCATATCTTTATTCCAGATGATTTGAAAGTTCAAAGGTACAAAATATCATTGTATTCTCACCAATCATTCCTTCAAAAAATAAAGAATTCACCTGTTGCACCTGACTCGTTCATTGGAGTAACCTCAACACCCGGTGGGGTAGTGCTTCCACTCGGGTTTTGGGGCTATTGATTCTTGCCTTGAGTGTTGTTGATATCGTCGGCCTTCTTCCTGTACTGGAGAGGGCTGATGCCAAATTGCTGTTTGAAAGCCTTGGAGAAATGGGACAGGTTCTGGAAACCGCAACGGCTGGCAATGGCCGTGAGCGACACGTTCTCGTTGGTGATCATGTGGCGCGCATAGTTGAGTCGCACCTGCAAGACAAAGGCGACCGGCGTCATTCCGGTTATAGCGGTCACACGAGAGCGCAACTGCTTGGTGCTCATCGATAAGGCGGAAGCAATGTGTTCAATATTGATGTCATCGTTACCCATATTGGCGTGGATGATATCGATCAGCTTGTTGAAGAATTCTTTGTCTTCCTTGTTCATCGGCGGAGCGCTCTTCTCGCTGCTGATGGTGTCACTGGCCTTGGTGAAGTGTTCGCGCAACGCCAATCTCTGGCCGATGAGGTGAGCAGCCATCAGACGCAGCTCTTGGGACATGATGGGCTTGACGAGCACGGCATCGGCGCCGGCCTCGATACAGGAAATGCGTTCCCTCTCGCTCGGGTCGGATGTCATGGCGATGATGGGAATGTGGCTGAGCGACGGGTTCTCACGCACCAGCATGATGAGTTTCTTTCCGTCCAGCACAGGCATCTTCACGTTAGTGATAATGAGGTCAGGCACCATGTTCTGGGCATTCTGTAGCGCTTCGCGGCCGTCGAGGGCGAATCGCAGGTTGTATTTCTCACTCAGGTGGCTGGCGATAAAGAACGCCACGTCCTCGTTGCTCTCGACGATGAATACCAGCGGAAGACGGTTATTGATGTTGCCGTCGTTCTGGGGTAGCAAATGCCTTTCGGTAAACTGCTGGGTATCGCCGTCGGCATTGTCTTTGCCTTCGTCGGTCATCGTGGGGAAGTCGATGGTGAAAGTCGTGCCGCGTCCCAGTTCGCTTTCTACCTCGATGCTACCGTTCATGGCCTGTACAAGTTGCTTGACCAGGGAGAGTTCCAATGCCGTGTTCACGCCATCGTCATCGTTAACCGACTGTGAGAACGGTTCAAACAGGCGGTAGCGTTCTTCAACAGGTATACCCTTGCCGGTGTCGCTGATAACGAGTTGCATCCTTCCGGTTTCGGGGAAAGTCAATCTCACGGTGATACTGTCGTTGCGCGACGTGTACTTGAAAGCGCTGTTAACGAGACCATGGACAATCTTGCGGATATAAATTGGCGCGAACATCACGGTCATCGAGTTGAATGGAGACTGGAAGTCAAGATTGATGCGTCGCTGATTGGCTGTCTCGGAGAAGTTTTCGACAAGCATTCTGACAAACATCACAATGTCACCGCGCTTGTATTCTGGCAATTCTATGGCATCCTTCACACGCTCGATGTCGAGCAGCTGATTCACGAGGTTCAGCATGCTCTGTCCATGGTTCACGATCAACTCACCCAGGCGCTTGTTCTCGGATGCGTTGTTCTTGCCACCGTCAATCAGGTGCTGTCCGGCACTCATGAGCACATTCAACGGGGTTTCCAGCTTATTGGTGATATTGGTGAAGAAGTGTGACTTCAATTCCTGTATTTGACGGTACATTTTCAGGCTTTTCCTTGCCTGTCGCCACGAGAAGAAAATGGCAGTCAACATGCCAAGCAGCATCACGACGAGCGCGATGCCTCCCCAATTCAACAGCTGGTGATAGCGTTTGTTCTTCTGATCCAGCTGGGTTTGCTCGCTATCCTGGTTGGTGGTTTCGAAGACCTTCAGTTTGATGGACTCCATTTCGGAACGCATCGAGTCGTTGAGGGCGGCATAGCGCTCCAGATGCAGCAGTGCCACTGCCGGGTCGTTCTCGCGCATCGTTTCCCACAGTCCCCGTTCGGCGGTGAGTTCAAGTTTGTTTGATCCACACTTGATGCTTTGTTCCAGCGCTTTCTTGTAATAGGCGATGGCATCTTGTGTGTTGCCCAGTTTCTTCTCGATACCGCCCAGATGGTTATAGGCAGTCGCCAAGGTGTAGGTGAGGGCGCTCTGTTCAAGAATGGGCAAGGCTTTCGCGATGGTATTGCGCGCCTCGTTGAGTTGTGACTGGTATTCCAGGATGGCGCCCTTCTGCACAAGTCTGCAGGCCGCCATTTCCTCCCTGCCATCTTTAAGGTCAATGTCGTAGGCTTCATTGATGGCCGCCATCGCTCTGTCGGGCTCGTTGTTGAGGAGATACAGTTCGGATGCCGTTCCCAGCCTGGTGGCGATGCCCTCCTTCCGGTTCAGTTTTCGCTCAATGGCAATGGCTTCGGTGATGTGTTTCAGGCCTGGGGCCGGAAGCTCCACGACCAGGTAGATTTCGGCCAGTGCTCCCAAGTTGCTGCTGATGAGTTCTTCGTCATTAAGTATTCTTGCAATCTTATAGGCCTCGAGACGTGTCTTCAGCGCCTCGTCAAAATCACCTGTCCTGAACTGGATGTCGCTTAACAGATTCAACAGATTGCTCTGCAGCCTGTCTGGCTTGTCGTTGATGAGAATCTCGGGAATTGCCAACTTAGCTTCAATGAGCGCTTGCTGAAATTGTTCCATTGAATAGTAGTGTTCTGCCATCAAGTAATGAGTCATGGCATCCACTGTGTTATGCCTGGTGGACAAGCCACAGTGGTACAACGAGTCAATGATTTTGTTGTCATGGAGTCGTTGAGACATCTTGTTGAAAATCTCGACCTTATCTTTCCAGCTTGCGTCGGAATAGACGTGATACAGCGAGTCCACCGTGTCACTCCTAGCCGGCTGGAGGATGAAGAGCATCGTGGTAATGACCATCACCAGTCGTGACAGGCTACGCTTAAAACATGGTATGGAGGCAATATCCGTCATTGTTTGCAAATGTAGTGTTTTTTTCTGATTCTTGGCGGCTTTCCCGCTTTTTTCTTGTCGAGCCATCTGTGATGACACGGGCGCGACAGGCCATTATGGCACCCGGGTGACAGCGTTTTTGGGCATCACGGGGTATATTATTCATGGCATGACATTTGCATTATTGATAAAAAATGTGTATCTTTGAGGTCAGAAAAAGTAGAAAACGAAATTATGGCAGACACGAACAAACCCATTCAAGGCGGAACGGGAACCGGTACAAAAACCCGTGAACACATCCAGATTGAGTTACCCCGTCAATACAAGGTGATTTTCCATAATGACGATTTCACGACAATGGATTTTGTCGTTGAGGTGTTGCGTGCGGTATTCAATAAGGGTGTCAATGAGGCCACGTTGCTCATGATGAAGGTTCATCGTGAGGGGCTTGCCATCGTGGGTGTCTATACCTATGACGTGGCGATGACCAAAGCCACTCAAGCGACCAACATGGCGCGCTCCGAGGGTTTCCCGTTGCGTGTCACCTGCGAGCCCGAATGATGTGACCGGCGAGCAGGAAGTATTGTGAATCTTGTTTTATCATTTAAATAGAATAAAAGTGGAATTATCGAAAAATCTTGAAGACATCATCACCAGCGCCAACATCCTGGCTTATACCAGCAGGACGCGTTTGGTGACCCCTGAGCACATCTTGCTTGTCACCCTTGACGACACACCCATGAAACAAGCATTGCGTTATTTTGCCGCTGTACCTGTTGATGAGGTGAAGTCCAAGCTTGACGAGTATATCGAAGGCATGGAGAAATATGCCGATGACGAGGAGCAGCCCGATGAGCTTGTGGGCTCGCATCAGCTGGGCAGACTGTTCGCTAAGATGGAACGCCACTGCAAGGAGGCCCTCAACGACAAGGTTGACGTGCCCCACATGCTGGTCTCGATGCTCGAGTTGAATGACTCCTTCGCCTGCAACTGTTTGAAGGCACTTGTCGGTGAGGACAAAGGCCTGTTCCTTCAGGCAGTCATCGACGCCTATCAAGGCAACTTTGTGGAACCGGCCGAGACGCCGTTTGCCGCCCAGGGTGGGGCAGGGCAACCTGCCAACGCGCCCAATTGGCGTGACTTCGTGTTGTGCATCTCAGACCATCTGGCGGACCATAACCCACTCATCGGACGTGAGGCCGAGCTGGACCGGACCATCCAGGTCTTGTGCCGCAAGGACAAGAACAATCCGTTGCACATCGGTGAACCCGGCGTTGGCAAGACCTCTATTGTCTATGGCTTGGCTCAACGCATTCAGGACGGCAATGTCCCCGAGTCGTTGCAGGGCGTAAAGATCTATCAGCTGGACCTGGGAGCCCTTATAGCTGGCACACAGTTCCGTGGTGACTTTGAGAAGCGTCTCAAGCTGGTCATGAAGGGTGTTGCTGCCGAGAAGGGGGCCATCCTTTACATTGACGAGATTCACAATATCGTAGGCGCTGGGCAGACGGGTGAGGGCTCAATGGACGCCAGCAACCTGCTCAAGCCTTATCTTGAGGGTGGACACGTGCGCTTCATCGGGGCGACAACCTATGAGGAATACAACCGCTTCATCATGCGCAACAAGGGCTTGGTTCGTCGTTTCCAGCAAGTGCCTATCGAGGAGCCCAGCATCGAGGACACCCTCAATATCGTGAGAATGCTTAAGGAAAGCTACGAGGCGTTCCATAACGTCAAATATGACGACGACGCCTTGGAATTTGCTGTGAAAGGCAGTGCTCGGCACATCACCGACCGCTACCTGCCCGATAAGGCCATCGACCTGATTGACGAGGCGGGGGCGTGGGTGCAGATGAACCGCAAGGACGATGAAGATGCCCGTGTGGATAAAAGCCTCATGGCCAATGTGCTGTCGCGTGTCGCAAAAATTGATGCACTCTCATTGGACGAAAGCGAGAACGATAAACTGGAAGACCTGGATTCACGCATCAAGGACAAGATCTACGGCCAGGACACCGCTGTCAAGCAGGTTGTTGAAGCCGTGCAGATGTCCAAGGCCGGCCTCATCGACGAGAACAAGCCGTTGGCATCGCTGCTCTTTGTCGGCCCAACAGGTGTGGGCAAAACCGAAGTGGCTCGCGTGCTGGCCAAAGAGATGGGTGTCGAACTGGTGCGCTTCGACATGAGTGAATATGTTGAAAAACACACAGTTGCCAAGCTCATCGGCTCACCGGCGGGTTATGTGGGCTATGATGACGGAGGCTTGCTGACAGACGCTGTGCGCAAGCATCCCGACTGCGTGCTCCTGCTCGACGAGATAGAGAAGGCCCACGACGATATCTTCAATCTGCTGCTGCAGGTGATGGACTACGGCACGTTGAGTGACAACAAAGGCCGCAAGGCGGTGTTCCGTAATGTGGTGCTCATTATGACCAGCAATGCCGGTGCGCAATTCGCCCAACAGGCATCGGTGGGTTTTGCTTCGACAGTGACAGCTGGACAAGCCATGCTCAAGCAGGTGAAGAGGACTTTCAAACCCGAGTTTATCAACCGCCTGTCCTCGATTGTCGTGTTCAATGACATGGACCGCACCATGGCTTCCATGATTCTGGACAAGAAGCTGCGTGAGCTGCAAGAAATGCTCACGCCCAAGGGTGTCACCCTCTCGTTGAGCGATGAGGTGCGTGAGCAGTTGCTGCAGGAGGGCTATAGCACGGAATATGGTGCACGCGAAATGGACCGAGTGATTCACAATCGCCTCAAGTCCAGGCTCGTGCGTGAAATTCTCTTCGGTTCACTCAAGCAGGGCGGCGAGTATCTGGTAGAACGTTTAGAAGATGATTTGTCATGATTTTTGAGTTGACTGATGACATTGCTTTTCCTGACCCCAGGATGGGAGAGGAGAACGGGCTGTTGTGCGTCGGTGGAGACCTGAGCGTGGAGCGCCTGAGGGTTGCCTACAACTACGGCATCTTCCCGTGGTTTTCCTTCCGTGACTGGCCTTATCCTGCATGGTACTGCCCGATGCAGCGCTTTGTGATTTTCCCTGATGAGATTCATGTGTCACACTCGATGCGCACGCTGATGAACAAACAGGAGTATCGCGTGACGTTCAACGAGAATTTCGATGGTGTCATTCGTGGTTGCAGCGAGGTGAACGGCCGTTACTACTGCAACGGTGCCTGGTTGGGTGAGGACATAATCGAAGCCTACACCGACATGTATCTCCACGGTTATGCCAATAGTGTGGAGGTTTGGAACCGTGATGAAGAACTGGTGGGCGGCCTTTATGGCATTTTGGTGGGCTACTGTTTTATCGGCGAGAGCATGTTTTCCAAGGAGCCCAGTGCGTCAAAACTCGCGCTGATACATCTCGCACGGCGCTTGAAAGAGAATGGTGGAAAGATGATAGATTGTCAGCTTGAAACCCCGCATCTCAAGTCAATGGGCGGACGCTTCATCCCTTACAAGGAGTATCTGGAAATTCTTAATCCAAGTGGCGCGAAATACCTCTTCAGTCAAGAAGTAGAGCCCACTGAAAGCGAGGAGAAAACCGATTAGTTCATTTGGATGATTATTTCTCTTTGTTGCCGTTATGACTGCAGCTTTTGATTAGGATTAAATAATTGTTATTAAGTTTATTATAGGTAAGAATTTAAAGTAATATCTAAACCAAGTTAACGCAAGTAACATAAAGTGTTACTTTAATATCAAATCAGGTGATATTTTTGAGTAGAAATGGCTGTTCAAGGACGCCCAAAAAGGCGGTTTGTCACCATGGTCATTAACGGGGAGCCGACGATCAGGAGGAGTCCTGCCATGGCGGTGTAACGACATGCGTCGGCCTCGCCCAGGTAGTAGGCGAGACAGCCTGCGATGGCTCCCAAAACAAGGACGGCCAGCGCAATTGAAGTGGCGTAGATGCCACTGGCGCGCTTGCTGAAAGCCGGACGCTTGCCCCGGTTGTTCAACAGGAGGACTATTCCCTGGGCGAGAAGCGCTGCGGCGAGAATGAGCACCACAATCCATGACATCTGTGCCATGTCGGTGAACAAGCCCAACAGCACGGCCAGTGCCAGGAGGCGCTTGGGCGAAGTGAATTCGCCGTTGTCTTTCAGTCGCTTGCTATAGGCCTTGTGGTCGAATTCGAGCTCCTGCAGCGACAATGTGTCGAGCCGCAGCATCACGAGGAGGTCAAAAATCCCTGCTACCAGCAGGATAATGTAAGCAATCAGTGTCATTGTTGTTGGCTGTATTGTTGTTCCGTCTGCAAATGTATCAATAATTCGGCTTTCCGCTTCACGCTGAGGCGGAAAAAGTTTAGAGTTATTGATGATCTTCGCCAGGTATCGCTAATCGTAATGGGGTGATCCGATGAAATTGCATGCATGCTTTCATCCGACTTTTCCAAACCCGTCTTGTTGGGGCGCAGTATTTGCGCCCTTATATATTATATATAATGTGTAACTCAAAAGTGGCGCAGAGCAGCATGCCGCGGTGTGAAGACGTGCGGTTGGAGACGCGATGAAACAGTACTAAAAACGGTTAGTTTTCCTGCTAAATGACGTTAAATAATGTTAAGATTGAATAACTTTCACAATTTGTAAGGGTGGCTGATTATCAGCATTTTAGCTCTATTATGATGGAAAACAGTTGGTTGAATGGCCAGTAAAAATCACATTATATATAGAAAATAAGTGGCTAAAGGTTTGGCTATTACAGAAATTGTTTGTAATTTTGCAACGCTTTTTTGCGCCGGTAGGGCCGAAAATGACGTCTAAACGCTTGATAGTGTGGGCGATTAAGTGGTCTTCGGAGCATGGGAGCAAACTGAAAAATATTTGTCAAATTAATTAAAAACAAAACAAAAAACTAAGATGCCTACTATTCAGCAATTAGTAAGAAAAGGCCGCACTGCGCTGGAATCGACCAGCAAATCGCCCGCTCTGGATTCATGTCCTCAGCGTCGCGGTGTATGTGTTCGTGTTTACACGACCACGCCTAAGAAGCCGAATTCGGCTATGCGCAAGGTTGCCCGTGTCCGTCTGACCAACGGTAAGGAGGTGAACTCCTACATCCCTGGTGAGGGCCACAACCTGCAGGAGCACTCGATCGTCATGGTTCGCGGTGGTCGCGTTAAGGACCTTCCCGGTGTACGCTACCACATCATCCGCGGCACCCTCGACACCGCCGGTGTTGAAGGCCGCACCCAGCGCCGCAGCAAGTACGGTGCCAAGCGTCCCAAGAAGAAAAAGTAATCACTGACGCATCAAGGCCAAGACTTACTAAAACAATTCAAAAGTAAAATTAATTTCAAACTTAGTTTTCAGTTTTATTGGATTGATTCATTTGGTTGAGTAAACGCGCCGCAGCGGCGGGCGTTGAAGAACAAAGCAAAAGACAACCAAGCAGACTTAAAACTACAACTGTGTTTAAAAAATGAGAAAGGCTAAGCCAAAAAAGAGGATCATTCTGCCCGATCCTAAGTTCGGTGACGTTCGCGTAACCAAGTTCGTCAACCACCTCATGTATGATGGTAAGAAGAACACGTCTTACCGTATCTTCTACAGTGCCCTGGATCTCGTGGGCCAGAAGATGGCTAGTGAAGAGAAGACCCCTCTCGAAATCTGGAAAGCCGCGTTGGAGAAGATCACTCCCCAGGTGGAGGTGAAGTCCCGTCGCGTGGGTGGTGCTACCTTCCAGGTGCCCACCGAAATCCGCCCCGACCGCAAAGAGTCGGTTTCAATGAAGAACATGATCATTTACGCACGCAAGCGTGGCGGCAAGACTATGGCCGACAAGCTGGCTGCTGAGATTATGGACGCCTATAACGAGCAGGGTGGCGCATTCAAGCGCAAAGAGGACATGCACCGCATGGCCGAGGCTAACCGCGCATTTGCTCACTTCAGATTCTGATTTAGCGACGACGTGAACTAGACAATGGGCACCGACGCACAACTGAAATATACACGTAACATCGGCATCATGGCACACATCGATGCCGGCAAGACCACCACATCGGAGCGGATCTTGTACTACACGGGCCTTACCCACAAGATGGGCGAGGTTCATGAGGGTACCGCCACCATGGACTGGATGGAGCAGGAGCAGGAGAGGGGCATCACCATCACCAGCGCCGCTACCACCGCGTTCTGGAACTATGACGGTAGCAAGTACAAGATCAATCTGATCGATACTCCGGGGCATGTGGACTTCACCGTCGAGGTGGAGCGCTCGCTGCGCGTGCTGGATGGCGCTATCGCCACATTCTGCGCTGTGGGCGGCGTAGAGCCCCAGAGCGAGACCGTGTGGCGTCAGGCCGACAAGTATGAGGTGCCCCGCATCGCCTATGTTAACAAGATGGACCGTGTGGGCTGCAACTACCTCGATGTAGTGCGCCAGATCCGCGAGGTCCTCGGGGCCAATCCTTGCCCCATTCAGTTGCCCATCGGAGCCGAGGAAAATTTCAAGGGCGTCGTTGACCTGATCACGATGAAGGCCCTCTACTGGCACGACGAGACTCTCGGTGCCGAGTATGAGACCGCCGACGTCCCCGCCGACATGCTTGACGAGGTACAGGAGTACCGCGACAAGATGCTCGAGCAACTCGCCGAGTTTGACGACGAGCTCATGGCCAAGTACTTTGACGATCCCGACTCGATCACCGTTGACGAGATCAGGACTGCCATGCGCAAGGCCACGCTCGACCGCAACATGGTTCCCGTGTTGTGCGGCAGCTCGTTCAAGAACAAGGGCGTTCAACCGCTGCTCGACGCCGTTTGCGCCTATCTGCCCAGCCCCGCCGATGCCGGTGAGGTGAAGGGTGTGGCCGTGAACGACCCCGACAAGGTGATTGCCCGCAAGCCCCTGTTCGAGGAGCCCCTGTGTGCGCTGGTCTTCAAGATCGCTACCGACCCCTATGTGGGCCGTCTGGTGTTCTTCCGCGTGTATTCGGGTGAGTTCAATGCCGGCAGTCAGGTCTATAACGTGCGCACCGGTCACAAGGAGCGCGTTTCCCGCCTGTTCCAGATGCACAGCAACCGTCAGAACCCCATGGAGGTGATCGGCTGCGGTGACATCGGCGCGGGAGTCGGCTTTAAGGATGTGCACACGGGTGACACCCTGTGCAGCGGTGCCGACACTGCCATCGTTCTCGAGGCTATGGATTTCCCCGAGCCCGTGATCGGTATCGCAGTGGAGCCCAAGACGCAGAACGACCTCGACCGCATGGCAGTGGGCCTGGCAAAGCTTGCCGAGGAGGATCCCACCTTCCAGGTCGAGAGCAACGAGGAGACTGGCCAGACCATCATCCGCGGAATGGGTGAGTTGCATCTGGACATCATCCTCGACCGTCTGCGCCGCGAGTTCAAGGTAGAGTGCAACCAGGGTCGCCCCCAGGTTTCCTACAAGGAGGCCATCTCGCAGCCTGCAACCGTGCGTGAAGTCTTCAAGAAGCAGACCGGCGGTCACGGCAAGTTTGCCGATATCGAGTGCCGTGTCGAGCCCATCGACGACGACTTCGACGGCAGCCTGCAGTTTGTCAACGAGGTGAAGGGCGGCGAAATCCCCAAGGAGTACATGCCCAGCATCGAGAAAGGTTTCAAGAGCGCCATGCGCAGCGGTGTGCTCGCGGGCTTCCCCCTGCAGAGCCTCAAGGTGACCATCCTCGACGGCAGCTACCACCCCGTGGACAGCGACAGCCTGAGCTTCGAGCTGTGCGCCATGCAGGCTTACCGCAGCGCTTGCCGCCAGGCACGCCCCGTGCTGCTCGAGCCGATGATGAAGCTCGAGGTCGTTACCCCCGAGGAGAACATGGGTGACGTTATCGCCGACCTGAACAGGCGCCGCGCCATCGTCGAGGGCATGGAGACCGCTCGCAGCGGTGCCCGCATCGTCAAGGCCAGCACCCCGCTCGCCGAGATGTTCGGCTATGTCACCGCATTGCGCAACATCACCAGCGGCCGTGCCACCAGCACGATGTCATTTTCCCACTTTGCCCCTGTGGCAACCCCCATCGCCCTGAAGGTGCTGGGTGAATGCCTGGGACACGTCGAATTATTGCAATAATACATTCATTATTATAAATAATATGAGCCAGAAGATTAGAATTAAATTGAAAAGCTACGATCACAACTTGGTTGACAAGTCGGCCGAGAAGATCGTGCGCACAGTGAAGAGCACTGGCGCTGTAGTGAGCGGTCCTATCCCCCTGCCCACACACAAGCGCATCTTCACCGTGAACCGTTCGACTTTTGTCAACAAGAAGTCCCGCGAACAGTTCCAGCTGGCATCCTTCAAGCGTCTCATCGACATCTACAGCTCTACCGCAAAGACTGTGGACGCCCTGATGAAGCTCGAGTTGCCCAGCGGTGTTGAGGTCGAGATCAAGGTGTAGTACAAAGGATTGAACAAAACGAGTTAAACAAACAGCATTAACAAACAGTAATTTTAAAATTTCAAGAGAAATGCCAGGATTATTAGGAAAGAAAATCGGAATGACATCCGTATTCAGTGCCGACGGCAAGAACGTGCCGTGCACTGTTATCGAAGTAGGTCCTTGCGTTGTCACTCAAGTGAAGACTGTTGAA
>JAFYYI010000063.1 GCA_017557665.1 Muribaculaceae bacterium
CGTCTAAATCAATAAGCCAATGAGCGGATAAACGAACACTATCGCGAGCCGTAACCCTCTTCTGAGGGCGAGAATCCGAAAGAATCAATTTCTACGGAACGGCTTCCACTCGAATTTATGTATTAATAGATATTACCTAAAAGGATTCATTGTTAAAAACGAATTCGTGGTTTCAGTTGCAGGTGATGGTGAGTGTTTGCCCGGGCTTCATGTTCACATCGTATTCATAGACCTTGTTGACGGGCAGCAACTCAAAGTCGGTGAGTTTGCTGGAGCGCAGCGGGGTCTTCACGGCGGCCGACTCCATCAGCACATTGGGGCACGGTCCCTTGGCGGGCTTCAGACCATTGACTATTGACGATTGACCATTGACCATTTTCAGGGGGACGTAACTGCGCAGACGCAGCTTGCCGTTGAGCGTGGCGCTGATGGTGGCGGTCTGCAGCTTTCCGTCGGCCCACTTCATGCTCACCTCGTAACCGCCACGCGCACGCAAGCCTTTCACCTCGCCTTCCTTCCATTGGCTGGGCAGGGCGGGCAGCAGGTGCAGGGCACCGTCGTGACTCTGCAGCAGCATCTCGGCGATGCCGGCGCAGCAGCCGAAGTTGCCATCAATCTGGAACGGCGGATGGGCGTCGAAGAGGTTGGGATAGGTGCGCCCCTCGGGATAGAAGCGCGACATGTCGTCGCTGGGCAGCAGATGGAGCATGTTGCGCAGGATGACGAAGGCGTGGTCACCATCGAGCATGCGTGCCCAGAAGTTCACCTTCCAGCCCAGGCTCCAGCCCGTGGCCATGTCGCCGCGCTGCTTCAGGGTGTTGGCGGCGGCGGTGAAGAGGTCGGGGTGGGTATAGGGCGAGATCTGGTTCGAGGGGTACAGACCGTAGAGGTGCGAGATGTGGCGGTGCTCATCCTTCGGGTCGTCGCCGTCGATGAGCCACTCCTGCAGCTGTCCGTACTGGCCTATCTGCATGGGTGGCAGCTTGGCCAGCGCCCGCTCCAGGCGTTGCTGATAGGCCTTGTCCTTGGTGCCGAGGGCTTTCATGGTGCCGAGCATCTGCGAGAGCACGTCGAACACAATCTGGTTGTCCATGGTGGAGCCGGCGGTGACGGTGGTGGTCTTGCCGATGGGTCCGTGCTCGGGCGACACCGTGGGCACGGTGACCAGCCAGCCGGCGGCCTGCTTCACCTCGCCCGTGGCGGGATATTCCTGGAGATAGTCGAGCAGAAAGTCGGCAGCACCCTTCAGCACGTCGTAGTACTGGCGCAGCAACTGCTTGTCGCCCGTGAAGAGGTATTGCTGCCAGATGTGGGTGGTGAGCCAGGCGCCGCCCGTGGGGAACATGCCCCAGGTGGTGCCGTCGACGGGTCCGGCGATGCGCCACAGGTCGGTGTTGTGGTGGGCGGTCCATCCGCCGCAGCCGTACATGGTGCGGGCAGTCTCGGTGCCCGTCTGACTCAGCTCCTCAATCATCTTCAGCAGGGGCTGCTGCGTCTCGGTGAGGTTGGTCACCAAGGCGGGCCAGTAGTTCATCTCGGCGTTGATGTTGATGGTGTACTTCGAGTCCCACGGGGCGTTCATCTTGTCGTTCCACACGCCTTGCAGGTTGGCGGGCTGTCCGCCGGGCTGCGACGAGCAGATGAGCAGATAGCGCCCGTACTGGAACATCAGCGCCACGAGGTCGAGGTCGGGGTCGGAGCTGACCCTGGGACGGCCGGGGAAGCCTCGACCGGTGGTCCTGCCGCCCGACTGCATATCCGACTGGCGTCCGAAGGCCTCCAGTCGGCGGTCGGTGGGCTGCGTGCTGGCATCGGTCTTGGGCAGTGTGAGGCTGACGCGGTCGTACTGCTCGCGGTATTTGGCCATGTGGCGTGCCAGCAGGTCGGCATAGCTGTGGCTGCGGGCTTTGTTCATGGCCTGTTGGGCCTTCTCCAATGCTTTGCCGCTCACATCGTGATAGTTGACGAAGTTGGTGGCGGCGGTGACGTAGATGGTGGCTGTGGTGGCCCCGCTCACCACCAGGCGCTCGCTGGCAGGGGTCAGGGTGCCGTCGCTCTCCACCTGCACCAGGCAGTTGGCGGTGAGTGCCCCCTTGATGCCCTCCTGCTCCACGTTGGTCACGGTGGCAATCAGATGGCTGTTTTTCTCCACATCAACCTTCGTGGGCAGTTCGCAGTCGTAGCTCAGGGCGAAGTTGAGGCGTCCGGGGCGGTCGCTCTCCACATGGAGCACGATGACATCGTCGGCCAGCGAGGCGAAGGCGGTGCGGGTGATGGTGGCGTCGCCCATCTTGTAGGTCACGTTGGCCGTGGCCGTGCTAAGGTCGAGACTGCGGCGATAGTTGCGGGTGTTCTGCTGGTTCCAGAACTTCACGAAGAGGTTTCCCAAGGGTAGGAAACGCATGCCGTGAGGGCCTTTCACAAAGTGCTTGTCGAGCAGCTGGTGGGCCTCGCTCTCCTTGCCGTTGAAGATGAGGTCGCGCACCTCTTGCAGGTGCTGCAGCGACTCGGTGCTGTTGTTCTGGTGGGGCGAACCGCTCCAGAAGGTCTCCTCGTTCAGTTGCAGCTGCTCGCTGTCGGCGCCGCCGTAGACCATAGCGCCTAAGTGACTGTTGCCGATGGGCAGGGCCTCGAGCCAGTGCGTGGCTGCGTGGTCGTACCAAAGCTGTTGGGCCGATGCCGTGAGGCTCATCACGGCCAGGGCCATACATAATATTGCTTTTTTCATAATCATATTGATAAGTTTTAGTTTATACAATTGATTTTTTTCAAAACAACGGATTGAACGGATTTCCGGATTTCACGGGTTTCCGGATTTCACGGATTGGCTGCGCATGGCCATCATCCGTTGAATCCGTTTTAATCCGTTGTTGATGCATGGCAACCATCCAATAAATCCGTTTTAATCCGTTGTTGATGCATGGCCACCATCCTTTAAATCCGTTTTAATCCGTTGTTGATGCATGGCAACCATCCTTTAAATCCGTTTTAATCCGTTGTTGATATAAGATAATTCTGTTCACCTACGTAATATTGATAATTTGTAGTTTTTGCTGAGTTGATTCGAAAAATATGCTGCAAAGGTAAATAATTTTTGTCGATTTTCAGTCATTTTTTTTGGATTTCTGAATAATAGTTTGTAACTTTGCAAAGGATATTGTAAAAACGAGAGGCATTATGAAGCAAGTGAACACCCATTTGTCGCGTCTGGTTCACGACGTCGCCGCCCAGCTGGGTCAGCGCGAGGCGCTCATCTATAAGGAGTTCGGCTCACGTCAGTGGAAGTCTTATTCATGGAATGAATTCTCACGCCAGGTGAAACTCGTCTCCAACGCATTGCTCAATATGGGCGTGCAGGTGCAGGAGAACGTGGGGGTGTTCTCGCAGAACTCGGTGCAATATCTCTTCACCGACTTTGGCGCGTGGGGCATTCGCGCCGTCACCATCCCCTTCTATGCCACCAGCTCGGAACAGCAGATACAGTTCATCATCAACGATGCGCAGATACGCTTCATCTTTGTGGGCGAGCAGGCACAATACGACAAGGCGCGCCGCGTCTTCGCCACCTGTCGCACGCTGGAGCGCATCATCGTCTTCGACCCTGCCGTGAGCATTGCCGAGGGCGACACCACCACCATGCGCTTCAGTGATTTCCTGCGACTGGGCGAAGGGCTGCCACGGCAGAGCGAGGTGGACTCGCTGACGAGCCAAGCCACGATGGACGACATCGCCAACATCCTCTACACTAGTGGCACCACCGGCGACTCGAAGGGAGTCATCCTCACCGCCGGACAGTATCATGCTGCCATGGAGGCTAACGCCAAGTGTGTGCCCGTGGGCGAGAACGACCGCGTGCTCAATTTCCTGCCCTTTACGCATATCTTTGAGAAGGGCTGGAAGATCCTGTGCATCACCACGGGCGCTCGGCTCATTGTGAACACCAATCCACTGGAGGTTCAGCAGACCATGCGCGAGACGCATCCCACGTGCATGAGCGCCGTGCCACGTTTCTGGGAGAAGGTCTACATGGGCGTGCAGGAGAAGATTGAGGCTAGCAGCGCCATGAAGCGCCGTCTGTTCAAGCATGCGCTCGACGTAGGGCGCCGCCATAACATCGAATACCTGGCCCGTGGCAAGCGTCCGCCCGTGGCCCTGCATCTGGAATATGAGATGCTCAACAAGACGGTGTTTTCATTGGTGCGCCGAGAGCTGGGACTGGAGAATGCTCATTTCTTCCCCACGGCAGGGGCAACGGTGAGCCCGCATGTGGAGGAGATTGTGCACGCCGTGGGCATCAACATGATGGTGGGCTACGGACTCACCGAGAGCCTGGCCACCGTGAGCTGCGACCATCTGGACAAGCCCTATACCGTGGGCAGCGTGGGACGTCCCATCAGCGGCATCAGCATCCGCATCAGCGACGAGGGTGAGGTGCTGCTGAAAGGCCCCACCATCACACGGGGATACTATAACCGCGACGACCTTACACGGCAGTCGTTCACCGCCGACGGCTATTTCCGGACAGGCGACAGCGGCTACATGAACAACGGCGAGCTGTTCCTGATGGATCGCATCAAGGATCTTTTCAAAACCAGCAACGGCAAGTACATCGCTCCGCAGATGATTGAGTCGAAGCTGCTGGTCGACAAATACATTGACCAGATTGCCATCATCGCCGACCAGCGCAAGTTTGTGTCGGCACTCATCATCCCCGAGTATCGTTTGCTGGAGGAATATGCTCGCGAGCAGGGTATTGCCTTCAACAGCCGTCAGGACTTGTGCCAGAATGCCCAGGTGTGCCGCATGCTGCAGGAGCGCATCGACACCCTGCAGCAGCAGTTGGCGCAATACGAGCAGGTGAAGCGCTTCACGCTGTTACCAAAGCCTTTCTCGCTGGAGCGGGGAGAACTGACGAATACGCTGAAAATAAAGCGCCGCGTGCTCAACGAGAACTATCGGAAGGAAATCGACCGCATGTACGAGGAATAAGCCCTTCTTTGGATATCGGAAGGATATTGGAAAGAAATTATGGGAAATTAAGGGAAATTTTTCTGGCGGGAGCAAGAATTAATCTTAATTTCCCATAATTTCTTTCATTTCCATTTATCCCAATCGGTCATTAAGACCCTTTGGGATAAACGACGCGCAGCCACTCCCCTCCCCTTGCTTCCTATGGTTTTTTCAAAACATATTTAGTTAATATTCTCTAATTGGGCGGTTTTTTTTGTTCTGCCCTTTCCCTGCACCCCATTGAACAAATGGTTCGCCTCGTAGTCCACGTCGTTCGTGACGAGGGAGAGCACCAAGTGGATGAGTTTGTTCCTTACGTTGTTGATGACAACTCCGTGGGGCTTCCCTGCCGCTTGCAGGCGCAGGTAGTAGTCGCGGTATATGCCGTGTTCCTTGACGGTGCATTCCGCCGCCTGGGTCAGGTAGGCCTTCAGCAGTGAGTTGGAGTAGTACTTCACGCAAGACTTCTTGTCCACGCTCGTGCCTGAGTGTTCCCTGAATGGGGCCACGCCCCAGTAGGAGGCGACCTTGTTGGCATTGGGGATGGAGCGGAAGTTGTTGGTGTAGGCGATGAAGGCGGTGGCGTTGACGATGCCGATGCCGCTGACTGACGTGATGTGACCGTAGTTCTTTTTCAGTTGCTCGTCACTCTCTTTCACCTCCTGGATCTTCTTCTCGCACTCGGCGATGGCCTCGTCAAGGTCCTTGACGATCTTCTTTGAGACGCGCAGGATGAAGCTCATGGACTTGCTCTTGGCCGCAGTGGCCTCCATTTGCGCCAGCCTGACCTTCTCCCCCGTCCTCTCCCGCACAAGCCTTTGGCGGTAGAGGAACAGCGCCTTCAGCTCGCTGACGGTGTCGCTGGGCGTCTCGTAGATGACGGCCTTGTCCATGTGGCGCATGGCGTACTCGGCAATCATCAGCGAGTCGGCCTTGTCGTCCTTGCCCTTGCGAACGCCCATGCTGCGCTTGATCTGCAGCGCCCCCTCGCGCCAGATGTCCAGCCCCTTGGCGTAGATGTACTCGCACAGGCTGCGGTCGTAGCCCCCGGTCGTCTCGCAGCAGAACAGCACGTCCTCCAGGCCGATGCCCTTGACCAGCCGCCGTGCCCAGGAAAGCATGCGGCGGAAGCCCTTAGGGCGGTTCTCGAACACCTGGTA
>JAFYYI010000064.1 GCA_017557665.1 Muribaculaceae bacterium
CAGCGATGCGATCATGCTCATCAACTACGTGCTCAATGGCACGGCTCAAGGCATCAACCTCGAAAACGCCAATTGCAATCAGGATAATGTGGTGAACATCTCTGACGCAATCACGCTCATCAACTATGTGCTCAACGGCTCATGGTAACAGGTTAGAGGTTAGAGGTTAAAGAGGTTTCTGCCTTAATGCTCGCTGCACTAGCAGTTTAGAGTTTAGATAGGCTTCCGCATTGTGGAGACGCAAGATTTTGCGTCTCCACTTTTTTTACATTGACTTGACCTGATTTAACCTTCTTTGTTGTTGCAGTGCCAAGAAATTGCACCATCTTGTTATTCCTTTGCATTGTCAAACGGAGACCAGGAACTTTAAGGTCTTTAAGGCCCTTAATGGAGAAAGAGGAATTTTAAACTTAAAACTTAATAAACTATGACTGAGCAGACTTTAAATCAAGAAGTGATGATTGACGGGCAACAGGTGCTGAGCATCGCCACGCCCGACATTGTGAACAACCACGTGGCCGAGACCATTCCCCACTCGACGCACACGGTCGAGGTGGATCCCATGAAGTTGCAGGTGATGCAGAATGCCGTCGCCAAGATTGAGAAAGCCTTTGGCACTTGTGCCATCATGCGTATGAACGACGAGAGCATCGAGGACGTCGATGTCATCCCCACCGGTTCCATCGGGCTGGACCGAGCCCTGGGCGTGGGTGGCTATCCCCGCGGCCGCATCGTTGAAATCTACGGTCCTGAATCATCGGGCAAGACCACGCTGGCACTGCATGCCATAGCCCAAGCGCAACAGATGGGCGGCATCGCGGCCTATATCGATGCTGAGCACGCCTTTGACCGCTCCTATGCCGAAGCCGTTGGCGTGAACACGCGCAACCTGTGGATCAGCCAGCCCGACAACGGCGAGCAAGCACTTGAAATTGCCGACCAACTCATCCGCTCGGCGGCCATCGACGTCATCGTCATCGACAGCGTGGCCGCCTTGACGCCCAAAGCCGAGATTGAAGGCGAGATGGGCGAGAGCAAGATGGGGCTGCAGGCCCGCCTGATGAGCCAGGCACTGAGGAAACTCACTGCTACGATTTCCAAGACCCGCACCTGCTGCATCTTCATCAACCAGTTGAGGGAGAAGCTGGGCGTGATGTTCGGCAATCCCGAGACGACGACCGGCGGCAATGCGTTGAAGTTCTACAGCAGCGTGCGGCTGGACATCCGCCGCCTGGCGCACATCAAGGACGGTGACCGTGTGCTGGGCGCCCAGACGCGTGTCAAGGTGGTGAAGAACAAGGTCGCCCCACCCTTCCGCAAGGCTGAGTTTGATGTCATCTACGGCACGGGCATCAGCCGCGAGAGCGAACTCATCGACCTGGGTGTCGAGGCCGGCATCATCAAGAAGAGCGGCGCATGGTTCAGTTGGCAAGAGACGCGTCTGGGCCAGGGTCGCGAAGCCGCCAAGCAGTTCCTCGTCGACAACCCCGACATAGCCGAGGCCATCGCCGAGTTGCTGCACACCCCATAAACCTTGATTCTGATACCATGAAAAAACCTGACAGGGGGTGCCTTCAACCGGGGCTCCTCCTGTAATGCTTGCGGACAAACATTTCAAAACCTTTCACAGCGCCCGTGTCATAAATTGCCATTCGGAAATATAACCGTGCTTCGCACGGGAAATTAAACAAATTTTTAATTTAAAATTTATGTTTCAAGCGTATTTATAATAATTTGATTAATTTCCCGCCCGCAGGGCGGTTATAATTCCAGCAGTTGAATTATGACACAGCCCTATGGCCGATAGCGGTCAAAAAAAGTCGCGCAATATTGCCATTTATTAATTATTTACTACTTTTGCCGCGTTATTACAATCATCCGATTCAATTTGCTACATCAGGAAACATGAACAAATCTGTCTTTACCCTCATATTGCTGGCGCTGATGGGCCTGGCCACGGCCTGCGGTCCCAAAGAGATGACACCCGAGGAGATTTACAACCAGGAAGCCTCGGGCGTGGTGCTGGTACTCAACCAGTTCTATTATTCCGCCGAATTGTCCGACGGTTCAAGCATCTACTTCAGCGACTTTAAGGACGGCAAGCTGGAAGATGTTTCTTTTAACGAGGACAGCATCGTCAGCTCAATGGCGTTTGGCACCGCTTTCTTTATCGGCAGTGACGGCAGCCTGCTCACTAACCAACACGTGGTTGCTCCCGATATTCCCCAACAAGAGGTCAGGCGCTATGTCCAAGGTATGCTCAGGAACCTGAAGGAGGAATACAAGGCTATGGAAAATGCCATGAGCGCTCATCATGAAGAACTGCAGGAGGAGATTGAGGATGACACCCACTGGAAGTTTGACTTGGACCGGGGCATACACCAGGAGGAAAGCGAAGAAAATGATGATCGCCGCGCCTTGCAGAGAAGTCTGGAAAATGATATTGAGACCGTCCAGGCGCGCATTGATGAGATTGAGGCACTAGACATGAGCAAAATCAAGATCACGACCCACAGCAAAGTGAGCATCGCCTATCACGACTCCTATGTGACCTCACCTGAGGATTTCCAGCCCTGTGTCGTCATCAAGACCAGTTCCGAAAATGAGGCCGACCTGGCGCTGATTCGCCTGAAAAACAAGCAGACGCCGTCCAAGGCCCATATCTTCACCATGCCCAAGGATGAGGGCAATATACTGGGCCCAAGTCAGGAAGAGCGCGAGACGCTGACCCTTAATCAGCAACTCGTCCTCATCGGGTACAACCAGGGTGTGGAACTCGCCGCCACCAGGGAAGGCATCAAGGCGCAGCTCACCACCGGCAACGTGTCGCAACAGCCCGACGAGGACCGCGTGATGTACACCATCCCCGTGTTGAACGGCTCGAGTGGCAGCCCCGTGTTGAACCTTTGGGGTGAACTCGTCGCTGTCAACTTTGCCGGCGCTGAAGGCAAGCAGGGTTTCAACTTCGGCATCCCCTTGAAACAAATCAGGAAATTCCTGGAACAATAAAAAACAGCAATGATATAAAAGTTGACCCTGCGAAAGAGCCACGCAACATTTAACCGCACAAAGCACGGGAAATTAATCAAATTAGATTTCAAAATTTAATTTTCATCTGATTTCCCACCCGTAGGGCGGTTGATATGCCTGACGGGCCAACTGCCATTTAGTTACCCAAAAAATAATGCGCGTTGATCACGCGCAATGCAGGAAAGGGGAACAGGAGAGAGGAATAATCCCTTATAAAGAACAGAATATCAACCGTGACGCGTTAGCCGCGCGAGGTAGTCGTAGTGCGGACCGTGGGCGATGATTTCGCAATCAAAGCCGTGGGCCGCCGCCTGGTCGCGCAACGTCTCGGCGTCGATGAACAGCCAGGGGAACGGATCGCCCTTGATATTCTTGTACTGCATCTGATACTCCAGTTCGCCATAATAGCCATCAACACCCGTGAGGTCGATGATGCCATCCTCGTCCTCAAAGATATAGCAGATGTCGCTGGAGTCGCACAGGAGTTGTCCGCCAGGTGCCAAGAGATGGTCCACCTGCATGAAAAACGCCGGCAGACGGTTCAACGTGCCCACGATGCCGATGCCGTTCATCAGCATCAGGATGGTGTCGAAACAGCCGTCCATCGTGAAGAAATCCTGCTCAATCACGTCATGCACACCGCGCTGCCGCATCGTCTCGACCGCCAGCGGCGAGATGTCGATGGCGGTGACCCGCTGGTCGGCCTGCTGCAGGGCCAGGGCATGACAGCCGGCTCCCGCGCCCACATCAAGGATAGCGCCACGAGCCTCGGCGAGTGCCGTGCACTCGATGTCGGGCATCTCGTCCAGGGAGCGGAAGAGTGTCGGCACGGGTATCTCGTCCTCGTCGAACATGGGCGAGAACACACGCAACCGCGCCGCCTTGCCGGCGGCGTGGTAATCGGCGATGGCGCGACCCATCGGGTCCTTATCGGCTTTCATCAACGGATAAAGTGCATTCCCTGCCAGGGTTCATACTTGGGCTGCTCGGCAGTCCCCGTGTTCAACTGGCGTATCATCCATGCCATGTTCAGCGCCATGGTGCGCATCGTCTGCATGCCTTCAACATCGCGACGCACCTCGCCGGGCTCACGTCCGTAGACAATGTTCCAATACTGGGAAGTGGCGAGCGGCATGTTCACCATCTGGAACGGCATCTGCAGGGTCTGGAAAGCTGCCGACGCGCCACCGCGGCGGCACACGGTAACAGCGGCAGCGGGTTTGCCTTTCACCTTGGCACCGGCAAAGAACATGCGGTGCAGCAGGTTGAGCACGTTGCCCGTGGGCGTTCCGTAATATACCGGCGAGCCAACGATCAGTCCGTCGGCCTCGTTCATCTTATCTATTACCTCGTTGCACAGGTCATCGTTGAACACACAGTGACCATTTCCGGCATTCACACAGCCACCACAGGCGATGCAGCCACGTACAGGCTTGGTGCCAATCCATACGATTTCGGTCTTAAAGCCCTGCTCGTTGAGCGTCTGGGCTGCCTCATTCAAGGCAAAAAAAGTGTTGCCCTTCTCGTGGGGCGAACCGTTAATCAATAAAACTTTTTTCATATTTTCAGTCGTTAATTATCAGTTGGTTTTAAAAATCCAGACGCCTAGGTCCCCCTAGGATTCCGGAGGTTTCTCATTTTACTCTTAATTCTCGTTGAGGCGCGTCATGTGATAGCCCATGGCCTTGAGCTGCATGGCCATGCCCATGTGGTACATGCATTGCAGGCAAGCGACATATCCCTTGAAAGCCTCGACCGTGCCCGGCTCGATATCCTTGACGAAGAGTGCACGCTTCACGCGCTCGGCACAGTCGCCGACAAGGTTCTGCAAGGCCTCGGCATCATCACTATTCAACCCCAGCACCTCCTCGAGAACGTACTCGTCGAGGTGGTCATAGCCTCGCTTGTCACGCAGATACAGATACAAATTGTCGATTGCGCTATACTTTTCCCAGTCCTCATCCCAGAATTTAGCGACAGCCATGGCAACAAACATCATCCATCCCAACGATGCCACGGGATAGTCGGCAAACTCACGCACGCCGTCGGGCAGATAAGCCTCGGCCACAGCGGGCCATTTCTCCTCGACATCATGGCACTCGGGCAACCGCTCATCGACAGCGTCACGCTTCAGCAGGAAGCTGTGCAAGTCATTCAATAAAGTTTCGGCAAAATTCTCCATATCTTTATCTTCTTCAAGAGCAGGTTGACGTCACTCGGCCTTGGGCTGGAGGCGGTCCTGAGTGCCGTTGTCGGAACCGAGTTCGGCGGCTATCTCCTTGTCAATCTCCTCAAACTTGCTTTGCTGGCTGCGATACTCGGGCACAAATTCCTTCATGGCATAGACCATGCCGTGCACATCGCCCTTGGCGGCAAGTGAAATAATGCGGTCGATATTGGCGCACACGTCATTGTAGTCGTAGGTCCTGACACGTGCAATCATGATTTTCTTGTTGACGGTGGCGGTTGTCTTCTCCTTGTCGTTGAGCAACTCCTCGTAGAGTTTCTCGCCAGGACGCAAACCGATTTCCACAATCTTGATGTCCACGTCGGGTTTGAGGCCCGCCAGGGAAATCATGCGGCGCGCCAGGTCATAAATCTTCACCGGCTCACCCATGTCAAAGATGTAAATCTCGCCACCACTACCCATGCAACCGGCCTCAAGCACCAATGAACAGGCCTCGGGGATGGTCATGAAGTAACGGATGATGTCCTTGTGCGTCACGGTGACAGGACCACCGGCGGCAATCTGCTTGCGGAACAGCGGAATCACCGAGCCGTTGCTGCCCAACACGTTACCGAAGCGCGTGGTGATGAACTGCGTCTTCTTGCCCTTGTGCTGGGCATCAAAGAACAGCGACTGGCAGTAAATCTCGGCAAGGCGCTTGGTGCAGCCCATGACGTTGGTGGGATTCACGGCCTTGTCGGTGGAAATCATCACAAACTTATAAACATCATACTTGAGGGCAAGGTCGGCCACGTTGCGCGTTCCCATCACGTTGGCCAGGATAGCCTCGGTGGGGTTGATCTCCATCATGGGCACATGCTTGTAGGCCGCGGCATGGAAGACGAAGCGCGGACGGAACTTGCTGAAGGCCTCCTCCACCCTCTCGCGGTTGCGCACGTCACCCATGAACAACTCGACGTTGGCCTTAGGATAGTCCTTCTTCATCTCAAGCGAGATGTCGTGCATGGGCGTTTCGGCCTGGTCAAAGAGCACAATCTTGCTGGCACCATAGTTGGCGACCTGCCGCACAATCTCGCTGCCGATGGAGCCGCACGCTCCGGTGATCAGCACACAAGAGCCCTTGATGTGCTCGCTCACCATCGGGTTGTTCAAGACGATGGGGTCACGCCCCAAGAGGTCTTCGATCTGCACCTCCTTGATATAGGTGGAAATGCCGTTATTGCCGTTCTTGTCACTATCCTGCTCAAACTCGGCCACCTTGTTCATGGCCAACAGGGGAATATCGTTCTTGATGAAGAAGTCGGCAAACCCACTGTGCATCAAATAGTTGCTTTTGGCATCAAAAATCAGGGCGTCGATGTTGTTCTCGGTGAACACATCGCTCATCGTCGTCGGGTTAAAGCGGTAGACCTTGAAACCGTTAATCTCGGCATTCTCGGCTCCAGCCTTGATGCTGAGGAGTCCCACGGGCAGGTATTTACCGCCAATCTCACCCTTCAACGCATTGGCCAGGAACACCGAAGCAAACGATGTACCAAGCACCAAGACGCGCTTGCGGCCCTCATTAGCGCTATTCATGCGCATATACAAATACTTGATACACAGTCGCTCAATCATCATCATGGAGAACGACAAGGCACCGATGACCAGGATGTCCCAAAACTTCATGAACGGCGCTTGCAACGCGACCATACCGATGACATTGAGGATGAACAGTACCAGCGTAGAGAAGGCGATAACCATGAAAATGCGGTACAAATCCTCGATGACCGACAGTCGGATAACGCAAGTGTAGCTCTTGGAGACAAAAGATACTGCATAATAAACCGCAAAGACGATGAAAGCACTGAGCAGGATGTTCTGTGGGGTAATCAACTTATGCTGTGAATACATGTCGGCAACTACTGTTGCGACAAAACTCACCAGTACAATGAGCATATCCAGAAGCAGGATGATCCATCGTGGTGTGGTCTTCACTTTGAAAGATCTGAAAATCCTCAGTCCCAGCAGTTTATTTATTATTTGTTCCATATCTTAGATTCTTCTTTAACTTGAGATTGTCCAAAAAGACAAACGCTTTTCCTACATGCTCATGACTATTCATTGAGCCAGTAACATTAGGTTCAAGCCCACAAAATTAACTCTTTTATTCCAAACAACAATAATTAAGCCCAAAAAATCAAATGAGATACTATGAAAACCCTTGACTTGCACTCACAAGAACTGGGCTACAAACCCGTAATTCAGTGACAAATCACCATATCAATAGAGCGCAATGGCAAGAGACCAGGAGAGATGTGAAAACAGGAGGCTCTGATGGAGATGATGACTGTTAAGGCGCCAAACGGGCGAAAAGCGGCTATTAATGGGCGTGTTTATCAAAAAAAAGGGCATAAAGCACTTGTGCTAACGATAATTTTTCTAATTTTGCAAGTTTGAAAACAAGAAATACAGAGAATGAACTATAAATCAGACAGTCACGTGATTCATCGCAACATCCTGGCAACGGCATTATCATTGTTGATGATGACGTTGATGACAAGTTGTTTCGGTGAAGAGCCGGACGGATGCGAGGCCGATATCGAGACTGTGACGTTGCATGCTGACAACCCCGAGCAGTTCTTTTTCCAATTGACTGACTCAATGCAGGTTGTGTTCTCGACCGACAACGAGATAACCTTTGCCGTGCGCGGTGATGCCGACGTGAGCGCCCTGTCTCCCATTTTAACCTTGTCGGCCGGGGCGACGGTGGAACCCGCTAGTGGCAGCACTCATGACTTCAGCCATGGCCCGGTCACCTATACCGTCACCTCTCAGGACGGCAAGTGGCAGCGCAGTTATTCGGTGAGCGTCATTCCCACGCTGGTCACCGTCTCCGACACACTGCGCTATGACTTTGAGCATTTTGAACTCGAGACGGCTACTCAGCGCTATTACATCTGGCACAACGTGTTGCCCGACGGAACGCTGGGCAATGACTGGTCCACAGCCAACGCCGGATTCCGCATCTCGATGAGTACCGCCAAGCCCGAGGAGTACCCGTCCACGCCCCTGCTCGAGGGCTATGACGGCGCCGCCGTGTGCTTGACGACACGTGACACGGGCCCCTTTGGCCGCATGGCCAATAAACGCCTTGCCGCAGGCAACCTGTTCCTTGGCACATTCGACATCAGGATTGCGATGAGCGACCACCTGCATGCCACACGCTTCGGCTTGCCGTTCACCAGCCGTCCCGACCGCTTCACGGGCTACTACACCTATCAACCCGGAGAAACGGTCCAGGACTTCAACGGCAACCCCATTGCCGGTCGAATCGACACGGCCGACGTCTATGCGGTGTTCTACCGCAACCACGACGCTGCAGGCAATGAATTGGTGCTCTATGGCGACAACATCCTGTCGAGCGAACAGATTGTCGCTGTCGCCAAATTGGGCTACGTTGCCCCGACGAGCCAGTGGACGCCATGGGACGTGAAATTTGAGTACCGCGAGGAGATTGACGAGGAACTGCTGGCCAACCGCGGCTATAGTCTGGCCATAGTGTTCTCGTCGAGTTCGGCCGGCGGCGACTTTATCGGCGCCATCGGCAGCCGCTTGTGTATCGATAAAGTCCGGCTCATCTGTTCACATGAGGAATAAGGGGATTTAGAAATTAGGAATTAGGAGTTAGCATCCGCCTACTTTATACTGATGGCTTCGTCCAAGCGAGGTCCAACGATAGAAACAAATGAATGATTTCAAGCATATAGTCCTGTTAGTCTTGATGGCGCTGGCAACGGCTACATCTGTCAACGCTTCGGTGCTCGACAGCCTCAGGATTGACGCACGACTGGGATATCCGATTGGTGGCACGATTCCCACCCACATGGGCAGGGAAATCCGTGGCATCAACCAGTTCAATCCCGGCCTTAACTTCTCGGTGGCCGGCGAAGGCTCCCTGAGAATTAAGAATGGCTGGGCGGTGCACTCCGGCTTGCGCTTCGAACTCGGCAGCATGGACGTTGACAGCCGCGTGAAGAACTATGACATCGAGGTTGTCAGGGGCGAAGAGTCGCTCAAAGGCATCTTCAACGGCAATGTGCGCATCAAGACCACGCAGCGCCGCATCACGCTGCCCATCCAGGCAGAATACAACTTCAACGAACGCTGGCGCCTGCGTGGAGGCTTCTTCATGGGCTGGCTCACCAGCCGCAAGTTCTGGGGTTGGGCCTATGACGGCTACCTGCGCGAGGGCACTCCTGTGGGCCCCAAAATCGAGATGGGTGTTGAACCGGGTGACCGCGGCGACTTTGACTTCGACGCCAACATGCGTCACATGCAATGGGGCATCGACGTTGGCGGAGACTGGCAGTTCCACCACCGCTGGGGCCTGTTCGCAGAACTGACCTACGGCCTGAGCGGCATCTTCAAGAGCGACTTCCACTCGGTGCAGACGCTGCGCCCGATGTACGGCTCACTGGGTATCATCTACCGCATTAAATAAAACAATTAATAAATACTACTTTTCAATAGCAATGAAGAAAGCATTTTTCACTTTTTGTATGGCATTGACGGCCGCGTTGGCTCTCAATGCTGAGAGTTTTACTGGCCTCATCGAAGTCACCAAGGGCACATATACCCGCACCGCTGAGGTCACTGTTTCGGTTATTGACCAGGGTAACGGGTTGTATGAACTCGACCTTGAGGTGCCTTTTTTCAATATCGGCACCCTGAAGATGTATGACGTGCCTGCTGCCACCACCGGCGAGATCACCGTCTATAGTGCCGAGCACTATGTGAACACCGACAGCTATGGTCCCCTGCGCACCGTCGTGCTGGCCCGCACCTTTGATGGCATGATGGCCGCCAACGTGTCGCTTCCCGACCAGAGCGTAACAATATGGTTCAATACCGTGGGCGACCACTTCCAGTTGCCCAACAGCAACTTTGAGGACTGGAACAGCAGTTACACGAACGAGCCCAACCGCTGGCACGGTTTCAAGAGCGCTGGCGGCATGTTCGCTAGCACCTCGGCCAACATTGCCAGCCTTGGCTCCAGTGACGACGTGCGTCCCGGTGCAACAGGTCACAGTGCAGTTCTCACTGCTGGTGCATTCATTGGTATCGTTGCCAATGGCACCATGACCAACGGCAAACTCATGGCCGGATCATATGACGCCAACAGTCCCCTCAACCATGCCGAGATGGACAAAGACAACGGCACCAACGACTTCTATATGCCCCTGTATGCCAAGCCCGACAAGTTCAATGTGTGGATGAAGTATCAGCAGGGAGCACCCGTCGACACCAACAGGGCCAGCGTGAGCGTCAAGACCTTCGACGGCACCTACTATCAGGAGCCCGTTGACAAGACTTACACCAACCTCTCGGGCAGCATCGTGGGCGGAGTGATTCCCGTCTGCGACTGGACGCTATACTCGTTCCCCTTCGACTACGCCAGCTATAGAGACAACCATGCCGCCAGCAATGCCATCTTCGTTACCTTCTCAACCAACGGTAATCCCGGTTCAGGCAGCAAGAATGATGCCGTCTATGTTGACGACATTGAGTTGGTTTATCTTGCCTCGATGAACTACCTGCGCTATCGCGGCAACGTTATCGAGGGTTGGGATCCCGCCGTTACCACCTACAACATGGAGATTGCCGGCGAGCCCAATCTTGACGACTTCATGGCCGACTTTGATGGCGTCAGCGCTGTTTCGACCAAGACGATGGAGCGTAACGCCGACGGCAGCTACCGCATCGCCATCAGCGTTGTGTCGGGCGACCTTCAGACGGCCACCTGCTATGTCATCAATGTGACTTCCCCCACAGGCTTGAGGGGTGACGTTGACGGCAACGGTGAAGTTAACATCAGCGACGCCATCATGTTGATTAATTACATCTTGAATGGCAGCATCGTCGAGATCAACGAGCAGAACTCTAACATGAACGATGATAACGAGATCAACATCAGCGATGCCATCACGTTGATCAATGAGATATTGAACAATTAATCTGATCGTTTAATATCAAGCGACTACTTATCAAACATTAATCACGACAATAAAGGAATAAAACAAGATAATAAAATGAAAAAATTTATTGTATGTTTTGCAGCCATCTGCTGCGCTATGGCCATGAGTGCCACGACCTACACCTGCCACGTCAAAGTCACCATCAACGGCAATGTCAGCGAGCAGGAGCAAGTGGAAGTGACTGTCAACGAGAACAACGGCGCCTATGACCTGGACTTGAAGAACTTTGTCCTCATCTCGGAGAACATTCCCCTGCCCGTGGGCAATGTCACCGTAACTGGTGTGGAAGGCATCGATGAGTATGGCTACACGAGGCTTAACTTTGACGGCAATATCAATATCACCCCGGGCGATGACCCCCAATATGATTACTGGATGGGTCCCATACTTGGAAATGTCCCCACCGTGGCTATCGCACGCTTTACCGACACCGCCATCAGCGGCGACCTTCACATTGACTTGAGAGCATCGATGGGTCAGGACATCAACGTGTCCATCTTTGGTGTCGCTCCCGCCCCCGAAGTGCTTGAAGGCGACGTCAACCATGACAGCGAGGTCAATATTGCCGATGTGAACACTGTCATCGACATCATCCTGAGCAAGTAAAGTTTAACCGATAATATCACAAGACGATGAAGAAGTACATCTGCATGGCAGCCTTGTTGATTGTGGCTGCATTCTCGCTCACCTCATGCGGTGACGACGAACCTAAAGAGAAGGCAATAGCAACCGCCACCTACAACATGTCTTTCTCCCAGGATTTGCTCAACGCGTGCAACGTGTTCATCACCTACAAGGCCGAGAATGGCCGCAACGTGATGGAGGCTGTCAACTCGACCTGGTGGACCAAGACCGTCAGCAGCGACAAATTTCCTGCCGAGTTTGGTGTGATGTATAAGTTCAGCACCAAGTCTGATGCCGAACTGACACAAGAGAAATACGACCTCACCTGTGAGCTGACTTTCTCGTGCAAGACCAACAAGGGCGCCAGCTACTCCAACACTGTGACCATTATCAACAGTAAGGGAGTTGCCAAGGACAAGGTGGTCAGCACGCTGGAGAAACTGAGTGGCAAGTCTACCGGCTTCAGAATCACCAAGGACGGTATCGTTTCCCAGGCCAACAACCTGAATTACGATTAAGCCCTTCACGACACATTCTACATAACGACGAAGCGCCTGATAATGTCGGGCGCTTCGTCGTTTGTTATGGATGATGCTTCACTTGACGGGTTCCATGTGGATGGTGACGTGGGTCTGTGGACCGAAACGCTCACGCAGGCGCTGCTCGATGGCCGTGGCACGGTCATGAGCCGACGAGAGCGGCAGATTGCCGTCCATGCGCACGTGAGCCTCGATGGCAAAGCGGTTGCCGATGCGGCGTGTGCGCAGGTTGTGAGGCTCGCTCACATCGGGGAACGAGCTGATGATGTCCTCGATTTCCTGCTCGATATCGCTCGAGAGTGACGACTCGGTCAGCTCGCCGACACTCGTGCGCAACAGGTTGATGGAGACCTTGACCAGCATTCCACCGACAAACACCGAAGCCAAGGGGTCAAGCACCGTCCAGCGTTGTCCTAACAGGATGGCGCCACCGATGCCCACGGTAGTGCCTATCGAGGACAAGGCATCGCTGCGGTGGTGCCATGCGTTAGCGACAAGGGCTTGGGAATCGAGCCGCTTGCCACTCTTAACGGTATATTGATAGAGGACTTCCTTGACGATGATCGAGATGATGGCTGCAGCCAGGGCAAGCCATCCCGGCGCCGCGAGTTCCTTGCCACCTGCCCAATCGATGAGTTTGGCCACACCTGAGACGATGATACCTGTTGCGGCTGCCATCAGTGCCAGGCCAATGATGAAGGTGGCAAAGGTCTCATACTTGCCGTGTCCGTAGTCATGCCCCTCATCCTGAGGCTTGGCACTCACATGGACAAAAGCGAGCACCACGACGTCGGTGATAAAGTCCGAGAGCGAGTGCACGGCGTCGGCAATCATCGCCGAACTGTGTCCCATCACGCCGGCAATGAACTTGAAGGTCAGCAGCGCCACATTGCCGGCACTGCCCACCAAGGTCACCTTATATATGTCCTTTTCACGACTCATAACACCGCAAAGATATACCATTCTCTCCACCTTGGCAATACATCGTCTAGAAAAAACGTGTCCCCGCCGACGAATGTTGGCAGGGACACATATTCCAGTTTCGCCATCAACCTTTACAGATACGGCTCAATGACGCTGTCCTTTACACGGGTGAATGTAGTATGATCATGGTCCAGAAACATCATTCTGTCACCCTGCACAATATATTCGCAAGTAAGGGCTTCGTTCTCACCATCGAAACCTGCATCGTTATCGTAAATCATGGTCAACTTATTTCCCTTCACGGTATATGATCCATGAAAAGCGAAATGATCAGTATTGCCATTCGACACGATGAAAACCGCTACTTGATGAAATCTACCTTCCTTGGTGAATTGAAACAGCAGTGAAACATCATCGTACATTTCAGGGTCATCGTATTGCCAAGTCCCAACAATGTCAGCAACCTTAGGCTCGTCGTCGTTGCAGGCAGCAAGACCCACCGAAACCAGTGTCATCAACATGACCATCAATGCAAAATAGTACTTCCTCATAGATATCAGCATTTAAATTCAGTTTAATTCGCGAAATTCGTAGTTTAAAACTATTGGCGCATGTGGGCACTGCCCACCAGCGTCACCTTAATATATCTCCTTTTCACGACTCATAACAACCCCGCAAAGATATACCATTCTCTCCACCTTGGCAACACATCACCTAAAAAACGTGTCCCCACCGACGGACATCGGCAGGGACACGCTTAACGATAAAAGAATATCTCAGTTTACAGGTACCTCTCAATAACGCTGTCCTTGACACGGGTATAAACGACAGTAAGAGGATAATACTCGTAAGAAAGCGTCAATTTGTCGCCCTTTATTTGATAAGTAAATGTCTCGGTAATGCTATGACCATCGTCAGTGTAAGTCACCATAACCTTATCACCAGAAACGGTATATGTTCCATGTTCAACATCTACATCAGTTTCATCGTATTCATAGTAGATATCCACTGAATGCCATTTGCCGTTTTTGGTAAACTGGACCAAATTCTCAAAGGCTTCACCATCGTCATCAACGCCTTTAACCTGCCAAGTGCCAACGATGTCAGAATTCACGGGCTCATCGTTATCGTCACCACATGAGGTAACACCAACGGAAACTAAAGCCAATAAAATGACTGTCAGGAAAAAATAGAATTCCTTCATAGATAAAAAATAAATGAATTGTTAATAAAAAAGTGGGTTATTATTTTGGTTATTTCTATATGCTATTCATCAACAGTTTTTTGGGCAATAAGCCACTTCAGTAACCTGCGATAAAACACTTAACTTATAAAATAATCACATATAAGAAAGATTTCTCGCCCGGCAGCATCACACCTTTTCCGGGCGAGAAATCCTTAACTTTATTGGCGCATGTAGGCGGCCTGGTCGGCAGGGTTGAAGCTGCCGATGAAGCGTGCGTGACGTGCTACCTCGGCCTCACCCATGTTGACATAGACCTTGGCGCTGTCCATGAACAGGTCGGGTTCGTTGCTGGCGTCACCGATGAGCAGATAGCCCATGATGATGTGACCGAGCATCTCGACCAGGCGACGGGCATGGAAGGTGATGTACTCGGGATCCTCAACAGCCTGAACCTTAGCAAAGGTCTCCTCGTAGAGGGCGGTCATGGCCTCGAGCTTCGCCTTCATGGGAGCGACAGCCTCGCTGTACTCGCGGGCGGCATACTCCTTGATCTGATTCAGATAGGTGCCCGTGGTGACGTGGCGGATGGCGGCAACCACCTGCAGCTGGGTCGTACCCTCGTAGATGCTGGTGATGCGGGCATCACGGTAGATGCGCTCACAAGCGTAGTCGCGCATGAAACCGCTACCACCGTGAATCTGTACGCAGTCATAGGCATTCTGGTTGCAGAACTCGCTCGTCATGCCCTTGGCCAGCGGCGTGAAAGCGTCGGCCAGGCGGTTGTAGGCCTTCATGGTCTTGCGCTCCTCGGGGGCGAGGGTGCGCTCACGGCTGATGGCCTCGAGCGACTTGTACATGTCCACAAAACGGGTGCACTCATACAGCAGGGTGCGCGAAGCATCGAGCTTGGCCTTGATGTTGGAAATCATCTCGCTCACGGCGGGGAAATTGATGATGGCCTTGCCGAACTGCTCACGGCTGCGGGCATAGGCGATGGCTTCCTGATAGGCGGCCTCGCTCACGCCGACGCTCTGGGCGGCGATGCCCAGGCGTGCGCCGTTCATCAGCGACATCACATACTTGATAAGACCCAGCTTGCGGTCGCCGCACAACTCGGCCTTGGCGTTCTTGAACACGAGCTCGCACGTGGGGCTGCCATGGATACCCATCTTGTCCTCGATGCGGCGCACGGTCATGCCGCCGTCACGCTTGTCGTAGATGAACATCGACAGGCCGCGGCCATCGCGAGTACCCTCCTCGCTGCGTGCCAGCACGAGCGAGATGTCACCGTCACCATTTGTGATGAAGCGCTTCACACCATTCAGGCGCCAAGTGCCGTCCTCGTCCTGGGTGGCCTTGAGCATAACGGACTGCAGGTCACTGCCCGCATCGGGCTCAGTCAGGTCCATCGCCAGGGTCTCACCTTTACAGGTGCGGGGCAGGAAACGCTCCTTTTGATCCTCGCTGGCAAACTCGTTGATGGTCTCAGCGCAGTCCTGCAGACCCCACACGTTCACGAAGCCCGCATCGGCACGGCTTACCATGTCGGCGGCCATGATATAGGGAATCGACGACATGTTCAGGCCACCGTACTGGCGGGGCAAGGTGATGCCCATCAGGCCAGCCTGGTTTAGGGCCTTGAGGTCCTGCTCAGTGCCCTTGGCATAGCGCACGCGTCCGTTCTCGTGATGCGGACCCTCAAGGTCAACATCCTTGGCATTGGGAGCGATGATGTCACCGCACACCTCGCCGATGATCTCCAGCACGCGCTCATAAGAATCCATAGCGTCCTCGAAGTCGAGAGGCGCATAGTCGAATTTCTCGCTCTGGGTATAGTCGCGCTCACGCAGGGCAACAATCTGCTTCATCAGCGGATGACGCAGGTGGTACTGGAGCGCTTTATTGTCGGTATAAAAGTTAGCCATATTCTTTTTAAGTTTCTAGTCCCTAGTTTCTAGTCCCTAGTCTGTGTTCCCTAATTGCTTTAGTGCGGATGCCAACTAGAAACTAGGGACTCTGGACTAGAAACTGAATTAATCGTTATTTCGAATTCTTCTTGTAATGCTTGATGAGCCTGGGAATCACATCCTCGACGCTGCCCGTGATCACGTAGTCGGCAATCGCGTTGATGGGCGCCTCGGGGTCGGTGTTGATGCTGATGATGATGGAGCTCTCGTTCATGCCGGCGATATGCTGAATCTGGCCTGAGATACCACAGGCGATGTACAGCTTGGGACGCACGGTGACACCGGTCTGGCCAATCTGGCGGTCATGGTCGGTGAAGCCGGCATCGACGGCAGCGCGCGAGGCACCCACCTCGCCGCCGAGCACGTCGGCCAGCTCAAAGAGCATGTCGAAGTTCTCCTTGCTGCCCACGCCGTAGCCGCCGGCCACGATAATGTGGGCGTTCTTGATGTTCACCTTGCTCTGCTCAATCTCGCGGTCGATGATTTTCACCACGAGGCTGGCGGGATCGATATACTTGTCGGGGTCAAGGTTGATGACCTCACCCTTGTAGTTGGCGTCAAAGATTTCCTTCTTCATCACACCCTCACGCACAGTCGCCATCTGGGGACGGCACTCGGGGTTGACGATGGTGGCGACGATGTTGCCGCCGAAAGCGGGACGGATCTGGTACAGCAGGTCCTTGTACTCCTTGCCCTTGGCTGCGTCGGTGTGGTCACCAATCTCCAGCGAAGTGCAATCGGCGGTCAAGCCGCTGTGCAGGCACGAGGAGACGCGGGGACCCAGGTCACGGCCGATGGTGGTGGCGCCCATGAGGCACACCTGCGGCTCGATTTCCTTGAACAATGTGGTCACCACGCTCGAGTGAGGCAGCGAGGTGTAAGGGAACAGGCGGTCGTCCTGCACCTTATAGACCACGTCAACGCCATAGGGGAACAGCTCCTGTTCGATGCCGTCGAGCTTGTCGCCCAGCACCAGCGCCTCAAGGCGGCAGCCCAGACGGGTGGCCAGCTGGCGGCCCTTGGTCAACAGTTCGAGGCTGACGTCGGCGATGCGGCCTTCGTCATACTCGCAATAGACTATCAGATTATTCTTGTCTTCCATTTTTCTTAAAGATTTTAGATCTTAGGTTCTAGGGGCCGGCTGTCGGATGCAAATCCTAAAGCCTAATGCCTAACACCTAATGCCTATTAATATTATCCGATGATGTGGTCGGCGATAAGTTCTTTCACGAGGCCCTCGAGCTCGGCGTCGGCAGCGGCGTCGATGCGACGGGCTTCCTTGGCCTGGAAGGCGACGTTGACGATGGTCTTCACCTTGGTGGGTGAACCGGCCATACCGATCTGCTCGGGGTCGGCCTCAATCTCCTTCACGCCCCACTCCTTAATGGCCAGGTAGGGACGGGCGTCGATAAGCGCCTGACGGTCGGCGGGCAGAGCGGCCTTCTCGCTGGGCGTCACGGCATATTTGTACTTCTGGATGAGGCGAGCGTTGCGGGGACGGCAGGCGTCGGCGCTGCCGTTCACGGTAACCACCAGGGGCAACGGGCACTCCACGGTCTCGAAGCCACGCTCGATGCGGCGCTTGATGGTAGCCTTGCCGTCTGCGACCTGGATACTTTCGGCATAAGTCACCTGGGGCAAACCCAACTTCTCGGCGATCTGCGGACCCACCTGGGCCGTGTCGCCGTCGATGGCCTGACGGCCACCCACGATGATGTCAAACTCGCCCATGTGCCTGATGGCTTGGGCCAACGAGTAACTCGTGGCGAGGGTGTCGGCGCCACCAAGGGGGCGGTCGGTCAATACCACGCCGTCATCACCGCCGCGATAGAGGCTCTCGCGCACCATCTCGGCGCTGCGGGGCAGGCCCATGGTCAACAGGGTGATGGTCGAGCCGGGGTGGGCATCCTTGAGCTGCAACGCCTGTTCAAGGGCGTTCAAGTCCTCGGGGTTGAAAATGGCGGGCAGAGCGGCACGGTTGATGGTGCCGTCTTCCTTCATCGCATCCTTACCCACATTGCGTGTGTCTGGCACTTGCTTGGCCAGGACAATGATTCTTAAACCCATGATTTCTTCTAAATTTTATCGATATTTCGTTGATATTTCATTTATTTACAACCACTTGTGCCACAAGTGCACAAAAAGTGCCGCAAAGGTACAAAAAAACTTGCATATTCTCCCACCCCACCCCCTTAAAGTATATTAATAATGTGTCTCCCCACCCCATCACTCCCCCAAAGAACCCTTCTCACTCAGCAAGCAACATCACGACAACCAAGACAACAACCAAGCAGTAAAACACCATCACAGTGTGGCCGAGTTCGGCCACACTGAAAAAGTTGCCAATGTTGCAATGAAAATAAGAAAGTTGTCCTTGTTGTTTATTAGTTGTTCATGTTGTTTGATATCCCCGACAGCAGTTGTCTGAGAAAAACCCCAAGGGACGTCGTTTGATATCCCCAACGAAGGTTGTTTGAGAAAATCAAATAGACTGTTGTTTGATGGTTTCGGGAAAACATTGTACCTTTGCAGCATTGAATCAAATCACTTTTATTGTTTTAACTGAATAAGAGAAAAATGAGAAAGAACATTGTTGCGGGCAACTGGAAAATGAATACCACCGTGCCCGAGGGCGTACAGCTCGCCAAGGACGTGTGTGCCGCTGTTGCTGCAGAGGCTAACTTGAAGTGTGACGTCATCATGGGCGTTCCCTTTACCCACCTGACCGCCGTCAAGGAGGTTATCGGCGATGCCAACGTGGGTCTGGCCGCTCAGAACTGCGCTGACCACACCAGCGGTGCCTACACCGGTGAGGTTTCCGCTCCCATGGTTGCCTCGACAGGTGCCAACTACGTGATCCTGGGTCACAGCGAGCGCCGCGGCTACTACAACGAGACGGCCGAGATGCTGAAAACCAAGGTTGACCTGGCCCTCGAGAACGGCCTGAAGGTTATCTTCTGCTGCGGTGAGAGCCTTGAGGAGCGTGAGAACGGCTCGTTCAAGGAGGTCATCGGCGCCGAGATCCGTGACTCCCTGTTCCACTTGACCGCTGAGCAGATGGCCTGCATCGTTATCGCCTATGAGCCCATCTGGGCCATCGGTACCGGCAAGACCGCCACGAGCGACCAGGCACAAGAGATCCACGCTTTCATCCGCGGCCTGTTGGCCGAGCAATACGGTGCTCAGGTGGCCGACGACATGACCATCCTGTACGGCGGCAGCTGCAAGCCCAGCAACGCACCCGAACTGTTCGCCAAGCCCGACATCGACGGTGGCCTCATCGGCGGCGCATCGTTGAAGGCCGGCGACTTCATGGGCATTGTCACCGCTTTCTAAATTGATCTTATCACACGGCGACACACTGCCAAGATCTCATTGGTCCAATCGGTCAACAAAGTCCGGTTGGACCAATTCTCATACATGGGAGGTCACCTTTTCATCCTCATCATTGCATAAAAAGTGAAAAAAAGTTATCCAATAATGAAAAATAGCGTATCTTTGCGGCAAAATTGACAACAAGACAACGATAAATACATGTTGAAACGATTACACATCCGCATGCTGAGCCTGTGCATCATGCTCGTTATCGCATTGAGTGCCAGCGCACAACAGCCCCAGATTACCGACCGCCTGAACAATAGCGGCCAGGTGAATGTTGACGCACCCAAGGAACTGGTGAAACGCAACAACACCGACCTCAACGGCAAGCAACAGCAGACCACCAGCAAAGACAAGAAGACCAAGGAGGTCAAGGAGAAAGACAAGAAGAAGGTCGAAGACGAAAAGCTCAATGAGCTGGACGACGACGATAGCAAGAAGGAAAAGGAGAAGGAGGACGAGAAGAAAAAGGAAGAGGAGAAGAAAAAGAAAGAAGAAGTAACTCCCAAGAAGCCTAAACGCAACCACACCTCCCAGCAGACTATCGAGAACCGTGGCGTGGGATTCCGCATCCAAGCCTATACCGACAATAATCCCAGGACTGGCAAGGCCAATACACAAAAGCGTGCCCGTGACATCGCCATGAAGTTCCCCCAGTACCGCTCATACATCACCTACAAGGCACCCTCGTGGAGGCTGCGCATTGGTGACTTCAAGACTCAACGCGACGCCCAGGCCGCCCTGCAGCGCATCAAGAGTGTCTATCCAAGCTACGCCCGAGAAATGGTCATCGTGAAAGACCGAATCAACATCTGGAGCAATGATTAAAATGAAATTCAGCGACGAGGACATTAAACTCGCCGAAAAAATAGCCGAACACTACCGCGCCATCATCGAGCTCATCGGAGAGGATCCCGACCGCGAAGGTCTGGCCAAGACCCCGATGCGCGCCGCCAAAGCGCTCATCGAGAACACCCGTGGCTACAGCGAGGATGCTGACGCCATCGTCCACAGCGCCATCTTTGAGCACGAGGGCAGCGAGATCGTCATCGTCAAGGACATCGAGTTCTACTCCCTGTGTGAACACCACATCCTGCCATTCTTCGGCAAAGTCTCCATCGGCTACATCCCCGCCGGAGGCATTGTCGGGCTGAGCAAGCTAGCACGCATTGTCGACACCTTCTCACGTCGCCTGCAGGTGCAGGAACGCATGACTCACGACATCTGTGAGCTGCTGACCCGTGTCCTGCCCAACCGCGGCGTCATTGTCTATGCCGAGGCACAGCACATGTGCATGAAGATGCGCGGCGTCGAGAAGCAGGATTCCACCACCATCACCTTTGAGTATAGTGGTGAGTTTGAGGACATTCACCGCCAAAATGAGTTCTTCACTCTACTAGGCGTAAAAAAATAATTTAAAAAAAGTGATTTTTTCTGGCAAAAAATTTTGCCAGTTCAAAAAGTCGCTATATCTTTGCACCGCAATTCTCGAAAGCACCCCTGCAAAGGGGTCAGAATTGACTGCGAAAGTAGCTCAGTTGGTAGAGCACGACCTTGCCAAGGTCGGGGTCGCGGGTCCGAGTCCCGTCTTTCGCTCTCTCTTTTTGTCCAGGTGGCGGAATTGGTAGACGCGCTACTTTGAGGGGGTAGTGCCCAATTGGGCGTGTGAGTTCGACTCTCATCTTGGACACCTAATTCGAGCGGAAGCCGTTGAAAATCAACGACTTCCGCTTTTTCTTTCAAAAAATTGACGACTTTTTGACGACTTGTTTTCCGTATCTGTGAAATTTCTCCGACTTTTTATCTGGTGATATGTTGTTAATAAAATATTCTTTCCACCCTATCACATCCTATCAGATAATCTGTAACTTTGCATCGCAAACCAAAACTGATATAAAGCCAAATCATGGAAACCTTTGGAGTTAAAGATTATGGCATTTTAATAAGAAAGCTTGCTAATCTCTATAACACAAGCGAGGACATGTATGCCGGAGCCAAGGCATTGTTGGATTATAGTGCAGAGCATTTTATAAAATTGAGATCAGCATTTAGAGTGCTCTTTGAAATCAACACTTACCCTCAGGACCAAAAACTCGTCACAACGGTTTATGATGAATTCACTGTCTCGGATGATGTGAGAAAGGCTTTCTTCACTATACAGTTTTACGATAACATCGATTTACAGATTGATTTTTCTCGACACAATCTTGATTTTGCATATTTGATGTATGTACAAGTCCAGCTTCCATTGCATGCTCTTGCAATGACAGCACACCCTGAACTTTATCCAGAAGATGACATCAATTACGTTATGGAAAAAGTTATCAAGCCAGTAATTACAGATTCACCTGAATTCAGAGATGGTGATTTCAAAGCTTCTTTGTCTCTTTATGCTAAAAAAAGACTTCAGATGTTAGAAGAAATAGCTAAACAAAAAGAGACGCAGGATAACACCCAAGGCAAACAAGAAAACGGCCAAGAAAAAAAACATCCTGAAAATGATAAAGAGATCAAGAATGAGAAAAAATATGACATAATAGCAGAGAGAGCGCTATTCGAGATTTATAATTTCCTTAAGGAAACTAAAGAGATTTCTCGTGACACTGGTTTTGAAACCTTTAAAAAAGTCGTTGAATCGGCAGACGCCACCTTAATCAAACCTAAGACCAAATGGAAATACAATGCTGCTCTATCGTTGGCCAGAGAATGCATAAAGCAAGAATCTTTAGCCTGGACAAGAGACGTATGCTCATCACTAAAGATAGCATCAAATAAACTAACTAAAAACATCGACAAAGAAAGTATGTGGTATAAAGAGTTAGAAGAAATATTTAAAAAGAGCCTCAAATAGTATATCTCAGTAATACTGCCCTTCCCTGCCCTAATCTTTCCTGAAAAATATTTTTATTGATGCGACTATTCTGCTGGTATTCAGCGGATTGTCGCTTAAATAATATATAGCACTTTTTTTCATTGCCCTGATTTGCCCTAAAATAATGGCTGTAACTTTGCAATGTCCGAACGATGAAGGACTGGCGCAAAGGTTCTGCGACCGAGAGCTGGATTCGTGAGGTCTAAAACAAACCAGAGCCCGAACCTGCTCATCACATTAATTAAATTAAATACTATGCACACCTATTTATTATCCGACATCCTGGCTTCTGAAGCCAATGTCATTCTTCAAGTTTCATCAAAGGACTTGAAAGAGTTTGCGCAGAACATCCTTACTGGCGCTAAGTCCATCGCTATGATTGAGGCCGAAGCCGCAGCAACAAGCGATCAGTTGTTAACCATTGACGAGGCCGCAGAGCTGCTCGCAGTCTCCAAGATGACGCTCCACCGTTGGGATAAGAACGGCATCTTAAAGAAGGTAGAGATCGGCGGCAAGCGTCGGTACCGCAAAAGCGACATCGAGCGTCTCGCAGGCTGTAAAATCTAATCTGTCATGGAAAACACACAAAACAAACCGAACGGCAAGTTCAGCCTCCGAAAGGAGGTTGAACTGCCAATCGATGGACTGCCTCAGATCATTCGGCAGTTCATCCAAGAAATTGTGAGGGTATTTCATTGCCCTATCGAGTTTCCTATTGTCGCGGTCCTGGCAACTTTCGCTACTGCGATTGGCAAACGAGTCAAAGTCACTGACGGCAAGTACATCAATCCGCTTATGCTTTGGTTTATCAATGTGGCCATCAGCGGCTCAAACAAGACGCAGCCTGTGAAAGAAGTTCTGAAACCGTTGCGCGATATCAACCGTGAGAACTATGCAATTTTCGAAAAGGAACATGCCGAATGGAAAGCTGATAAGGAACGTGATGAGAGTAATCCTCCAACCTTTGACCAGATTCTTATCAGCGATACCACTGATGAGGCCCGCAACAAGATCTTACAGAACAGCACCACAGGTATTCTAGATTTCCATCCGGAATTCAAAGGTTTCTTTGACGACCAGGAACGTTACAGTAAAGGCGGTTATATCGACAAGTTGCTTCGTTTGTTCGATGGCGATGACATCTATATCAACCGCAAAGGCGATGACAAGCCCCTGGTGATCACAAACGTGTTTATGTGCATCTTAGGCGACATCCAGCCCGGTTTGTTGGCATCTACATTCGGCGTCCCACAATATATGGTTAGCGGCCTGGATACACGGTTTCTTTTCACTATGCCCAAGATCTTTGAGTTCCCTGACAGAGAGAAGGAGTCAATGAATCCATGTTATGTAGATGCCTGGCGTAGCATCATCAGGCAGGCCTACTTTAATGATTACACAAAGCTTCCCCTCATCTGGTTATCCCCTGAGAGCGATGCGCTGTACAACACCTATTTCAACACTCTTCAGCAGAAGAAAGAGAAATTGAGTAAAACAACGGCTGACGGCTACCTGCTGTCCCTGTACAGCAAACTGCAGATTCAGACGATGCGTTTGGCCGGGATCGTTCATCTGATGGGCATGATTAACAGCTCAAAAGACTATAACAACTACCAGGTTTCTGAAGACGCGATGGAGTATACAATTCGTTGCATGGAATACTTCGAACAATCGGCCATAGCGGTCTATGAGCAGATTCAAGGCGTGGTTCCAAATGTCTCCAAAGAAATGTCTCAAGCTGATATCCTCCGCCTCGTAAAGGAAAGAGTGGGAATCAAAAACCAGCGAGCCTTTGCGGAAGGTCTAGGCAAGGACCCGTCTTATATCTCGAGGATACTGAAATGAGGAAAATTCTTGTCAATGTCCATGCCGGAACAGGCTACAAGCTGTTATCGTTAAGTATTTTACAGTGCTTTTCGGCATGGACTTCTCCTAAAAACTGACATTGATTATCAACATTTTAGAAATCATCCACATGTCAATTCTATTGACCTTACATTTCAAAAAGCAATTTTTTAGAGGTCAATCATGAGAATGCACATTATTGTCTGTATTACAACTAAATAAGTCACATTCAAGTGTGGATGATTGACCTCAACTTTAAAATCTACACCGATGAAAACACAAGTATTAAGTTACTTAAATCAAATCTTATTAAATATATCCATAGTCATGAACGAGAATCAAACGATACCCATTTTTGAGAGGTATGTGAGCGTTTTCAGCAATGTTCACGATACCGAACCAAAGGAAATGAAACTCTCGGAGTTTCTTGCCTTGGGCGAACGATACAATGAACAGATTCTCCGTCTGCGTGATTGCACCAATAAAGAGGAACGAAGCAGCTACAAAAAGCAGCTGCCGATGATGACCACCAGTGGCGTTTTCCGTGGAGGTCGCAAGGCCGACTGTCTTGCGGCTTACAGCGGGTTGATCTGCGTCGACATCGATGAGGCAGACAACACAGAGGTTCCAGACTTTGACAACCTAAAGGAGAACGTTCTGTGCAATATAAAAGAGGTGGCTTATGCGGCGCGATCTGTAGGCGGAAGAGGCTTCTATGCCATCATCCCGCTTAAGTATCCTGAACGCCACAAACAGCAGTTCAAACAACTACAGCAGGACTTCGCAAGCCTTGGCATCACCATAGACCAGGCTTGCAGTGATGTGTGCCGGTTGCGCTGCGTCAGTTATGATGAGGCGCCCTATATCAACCAGCAAGCCGAGCAGTACTGCGGTTTATACGTTGAAAAAACTGCTCCTGTTCCATGCCGTGAGTTTAACAGGCGCACGAACTACGTAGACAACACCGACGAAAAGGCTTTTCTAGCCTGCAAATATGCAGTACAGCACCATGTTGATATGACAAGGAACTATGACGACTGGATGAAGATCGGTTTCGCCCTGGCTTCACTTGGCGAATTTGGTCGGGAGCTTTTCCATATGGTGAGTAGCGTAAACGAGAAATACAAACCTGCCGAGACTGACAGAAAGTTCACGGAGTTGCTGCGTGATGGCAACCGTATCGGCATCGGGACGTTTTTCCATTATTGCCAGCAATTTGGTGTGCGTTGTGACGGTTCCCGCTGAGGATGTTATCTTTTCTGGTTTCAAATTCCGTCGTCGCTTCGAGTGGCGGCGGAATTTGCGTTTCTGGGTGGGCTTTAGTGGTGTCGGTTGCAAAAAAACGGGCAAAATTTTAACATTCAAGGCCTTCTCAAAAATGGCCGTAAACCTGTGTACATCGGGATTGTTTCAGAAAAAACAGTGTTAAATTCTACGATTTTTGAAAATTTTCCGCACCTTCAAAGGCAACTTTTGCTGATTATCAGCACATTAAAGGGTTGAAAAGGGAATTTTTCCCTTCGTTTGTCTCTCAAGACCCCCCTACGACCCTGCGAAGCGCTTCCGAAATCATGTTTTGAAAAAGCGCTATGTGCAGGGCCGATTATCATCATTGTGCGGTAATGGAGCTCAAATGCGTGGATGAATCCGAACGCCAGTTTGGTTTCATCTACGCAATTCTGCTATGTGGTGCTACCATTCAAGTGAATGATGTTATACAATTTCTGTTGCCGCCTTTGTGTGGCGGCAGAATTTGTGTTTTTGTATGATGACCAATGAGATTAAAACACGACTGAAATGAATTAACTCGTTGATAACCTGTGGATTAACGAGAAATTACGATTTGTAAAGGATTGAAAAAGTCAAATGCTTGATTATCAAGCATTAAAGGGTTGAAAAGGGAATTTTTTCCCTTTGTTTGTCTCTCAAGACCCCCCGACACCCTGCTTTGCGCTTTCGAAAATCACACTTTGATATTGCGCTATGTGCAGGACCAAATGGGCGGTAATGGAGCTCACGCGCATGGATGAATCCGAACGCCAGTTTGGTTTCGTCCATGCCATTCCTGGAATTGTGATACTCATTGATGCCATTCAAGCGAACGATGTTATCAGTCCTGACGAATGCGACCGCTGCTGCTTCAGAGTGGCGGCGGTCGCGACGATATGTTTTGCAGGGGACTGTTACATCGTCAGTAGCAGCACTTTCTCAGAAAATGCAAAAAGCCCGAGCAAGGGCTTAAATGTGCCGAAAAGTGCCATTTTCAGAGTGGCGTAAAAACACCTATATCAGCAAGTTAGTATATAGTATTTCTGGAGTGTTTTTCGCTTTTCCTCAAAAATTCCTACGGTGAAATAATTAAATGACTGTAAAACAGAAATTTGCGGGGTACGGGGCGGCCGCCCTGTCCTGCCTTCAAGGCTCCCCCTACCGCCCTGCGGAACGCTTCCGAAATCGTGATTTGAAAATGCGCTATGTGCAGGGCGATTTTGCCGATGTGCGGTAATGATGCTGACGTGCGTGAGCGCATCCGACACGCAGTATCGGTTTCACTTATGCTCGTCAATACCGCTGTTCTATATGTGACAAAATCTCGGCAGAAGTCAATTCTGCGGGGATTTTGTGCTCTGGCGATGTCGATGAGCGGTGAAGCGGAGGCAAGGGAGCATAGAACGGCGACAGCGGCAAGTGTGTCAAAGGCGAACAGCAGCGATATCCCCGAGCGCAGTGAGAACAGCGGGCTTCGCAGTGAATGACGATGGAGGACAAGCTCAGCGAAGGCATCGAGTGTGCCAGGGCGAACCATCAGGCGTTGCGGGGCATTCCCCGGATGACCATCGTGCTTGCGTAACGCCAGGATCGGGTTGAGGAGGAACGACGATACCCGATACCAGTGCAGCGAGCTGGATGCGGCCCCGCACTCGCCGTCAGATAGAGAACCCATGACCGTCAGGTGCAGCACTCTCGTAGCCGCAGCCGAGCACAGGCCGGAATGAGAGTGAACGAAGGAGCCGGGTGTGTGGGGTGTCGGTGCGGATAGTGAGCCTGACCAGACACTGTCTTGCCAGCCGAGCCATTCTTAGAGGACGCAGCCGTAACGGAACCTCTCATCGGCTCGGGGTTCGCGGGCGGGTAGATCGCCGCCAGGCGATGATAAGAATCACCTAATGGCCGAAGGCATGACCTTGCGATCGATGGACATGCCGTAGGCTGCACCGACGGCGACCGAGCGCAGTGAGGTTTGCTGTCGGTATGGGGCTTGTCCCCCGGAGCCTTAGCCGACATGCCAGTATGGCCGTAGTGAACGAGTGTGCGATGGGGCTGGCAGCATCGATACCTCCGAGCGTAGCGAGAATGCTGTGCTTGATTGAGGAGCGTGCATCAAATCGAACGTAGCGAGACCTGATGCGTCAGCGACGAAACGAGCCGTGCGTGTGAGGTCTCGATGCGGACAAGCACCCCGATAAGGCACTCTTGGTAACAGATTGATTCCGTCACGTCGGTATAAACGGCAGAACTATCGATGAGCTGCTTAGCGTGAAACTGCCGAATATAAATCTCTAACGCTGGTCTATTGTTTTGTTGTTAATTCTACACTATTCTCAATAGAAAGTTGATTGCCTTCAAGATCCTTTAAATTTGAAATGGGTATTTGGATCTGATCATTTGGCCCCATCATACGGTCCAAATGATGAACGGTATTACTCATCTCATGAACTAATAACAACAGATTTGCATTGTTCTCAATAATGCGCTTTGTGTTTGTTTCTATTGATTTTGTTGCCTGGCTCACATTGTTCCATTGACGATTTGATTGAGTCATTGAAGTATAGGAATAAGCAATTGCAAATATTGACAGTACAACAGATAGCAATGTACCAGAGAATTCCAAAAAAGTCAATATACTAGACTTTTCATCTATTTCTTTTGTGGTAAATAGAATGGACAGTAAAACTATTATTAAGGCTATCAGAATCCCTATTGTCCACCAAAAATTATTGATCTTGTATTTGCTCATCATTCAATAATTTATTATTCTGAAAATCTATCTTAAGTCTTTTATGAAATTCATTAAGCATCTCTATAAGGCGCTCAAATAAAGAATCAATACCTAGATGTGAATAAACAAACATCTCAGCTGTTATCCACAAAGAATTATCCACTTCAACAATCTTGCCTACCTTGAATTCTACGTTTACTTCAGCAATATAGTTCCTAATTTGATTCCTATTATTATCTGTAACTTCTAGTAAATTAGGGAGAATTATTCTGAAGTACGGTTTGTCCCGATCATCGACTTGAAAGATATAATCCAAGTTATTCTTTTTAAAATGGATCATCTCTGAATTAATAAAGCTATAAGTTATGCCTTTATCTTCAGCAAAATTTTTAAAATGTTCCAGTAACATATAAACATATAATAAGTAACAGGTTCTTCTCTAATATATTGGAATAATCAAGAATATAAATACCAAGATTATAAACCAAATGATATTAATGTGCCACAAAGGTATGAAAAAAATGTAATTTATTGTTTGTTATTGCTGTTTTTTCGTTGAGCTGCTATGCTTTTATTATTCTTTGTCAAGTAAGGTAAGGATCAGTTTAAGATGGAATTCACCTCTCATTGCTTTAGCTGTATTGCGGTTCCTCATGTGGGCGGACAATCGCCCACATGAGGAACGCGCGACTCAGACTACGTGCTCAATGTACTCGCTTATCTGCTGCAGTGTGATGTCGATGTCCTCGGGGGCATCATCGGCCACTCGCCAGCTGCGGCACTTCTCGGGGTCAGAGTCCTTGTGGCAGAAGATTGTCCACCATGTAACCACCTTGCCGTCCTCGTGCTCGAGACTATTGCAGTCAACACTCATGCAGCGGCACTCGCTCACCTTGTTGTTATACACTGCGTCCTGCGCCCTGCGTATGCGGCTTAACGCTTGCTTTACCTCTCTTTTCATTGTCTTGTCGGTATTGTGGTGGGCGGACTCTCGCTCGCCCACCTGTTAAACTTATACTTACTTGTTCTCGCTCTTCTTGGTGCTGCGCTTGCGGCTCTTCTTCTCGGGCTCGGGCTTCATGTCGGCCAGTGCATCGCATATTGCGACCCTCTTGCCTGCCCTGACAAGGCGTGGCAAGTACGAGTCCAGCGCATGGGCAGGGAAAGCGGCTTGAAACTCCGTGATGTCCTGCACATCGCTACGCCTTGTCAACGTGAGGCCGCAAACCTCGGCCACGGCCTTTGCATCATCGCCCAGACTCTCGTAGAAATCGCCGACCCTAAATAACAAAATCGCATCGGGATGCTTGGCCTTCATCTCGACCCACTGACGTACTACGGGCGACGGCTCGACGGCGGCGGGGGCATCGCCCACCGCATCGGCGGCGGGCTGGCTCTCCTGCTCGGCAGCGGCCTGCGGCTGCTGCGCCTTGACCTCGGCCATCAATTTATTGTAGATGCCTTTCGGAATGACTGCGCCCGTGCGCTTCCTTAGCAGGAATGCGTACTTTAAGGCCTTCAAAGGGGCATCCTCGGCGAAAAAGAAGCTGTCAGACTTCACATTATCAACACGGTACACATTCCACATCATCGCACCGCTCTTTACTTCACGCTTGCTTGCTAAAATCAAATTTGCCATAGCTCTAAAATTTTGAAAATGAATATATAAGGAATTAAAAA
>JAFYYI010000065.1 GCA_017557665.1 Muribaculaceae bacterium
AAATAACAACAAGAAAATGGCACATCCTAAAAGAAGACAGTCTAAGACTCGTACCGCTAAGCGCCGCACCCACGACGTGGCTGTGGCTCCGACCATCGCTCAGTGCTCTAACTGTGGTGCATGGCATGTTTATCACACCGTATGCCCCGAGTGCGGTTACTACCGTGGCAAGAACGTGATGAACAAGGAGGAAGCCTAAATCCCGTGACTGCCGATCGTCACAGCCCGTGGCGGCAGCAACATGAGATCCAAGCTTTACAAGATATCCTGAATGGGCTGAAGCCGATGTGCTTTCAAACTCATTTGGGATATTACATTTAGAAACTAAATACTTTACTGTTAAAGATACACTAACGCTTTCAAGCTTATGCTGAACGCAAAGATTACCGGCATCGCATCCTATATACCCGACGATGTGCTGGACAACGAGATGCTCTCACAGATGGTGGACACCAACGATGAGTGGATCACTACCCGTGTGGGCGTCAAGGAACGTCGCATCCTCAACAAGCCGGTCGGCTCGTCATGGATGGGCATTCAAGCGGTGAACAAGCTCCTCGAGGAGACTGGCACCGACCGTAATGACATTGACCTGCTCATCTGCCCGACTTCCAACCCCGACCACAGGTTCCCCTCAACGGCATCCATCATTGCGCATGAGGTGGGTATTGAGAAGAAATGCTATGCCTATGATATCCAAGCCGCTTGCGCAGGATTTCTTGTGGGACTTTACGAAGCCACCGCATTTATCCGCGCCGGCATCTACAAGAAGGTCATCGTCGTCTCGGCCGAGAAGATGTCAAGCATGGTGGACTACAACGACCGTGCCACCTGCCCCCTCTTTGGCGACGCTGCAGCATGCATGCTGCTCGAGCCCACCGAGGAGAACATCGGCGTGATGGACGGCATCTTCCATGTGGACGGCTCGGGTCTGGAGCATCTGGTCTATAAGGCCGGCGGCTCGGCACTGCGCACCAGCCACGAGACTGTTGACGCCAACTACCACTGTGTTTATCAGGAGGGTCGTGCGGTTTACCGCCACGCCGTCATCGACATGCTCACCTCGAGCAGGGACGTGATGAAGCGCAACAACCTCACCAACGAGAACATCCAGTGGTTCGTGCCTCACCAGGCTAACCTTCGCATCATCGAGGCCGTCGGCCAACGCCTGGGCATCGACGAGAGCAAGGTGCTGGTCAACATCGAGCACCGCGGCAACACCAGCGCCGCCAGCATCCCCTTGTGCCTTGACGAGAACAAGCATCGCATCAAGAAGGGTGACAAGCTGGTCCTGACCGCCTTTGGCGCAGGATTCACCTGGGGCGCGCTCTACCTCATCTGGTCGCTGTAAAGCAACCGGACACATCGCTTGAAGCATCACTACTCCTAATGGAAACAACACGAGTAGCGATGCTTCTTGAATAAACAACACTACCAACCAGGGGACTAAAGTCTAAGGACTAAGGTCTAACAACTAAAAACCAAAACCAATGCATCGAGCAGGATTTGTCAACATCGTGGGCAACCCCAACGTCGGGAAATCAACATTGAGCAACCGACTCGTGGGCGAACGCCTCTCCATCATCACCAGCAAGGCCCAGACAACGCGGCACCGCATCATGGGCATCGTCAATGGCGATGACTACCAGATTGTCTTCAGCGACACCCCTGGCGTGCTCAAGCCCAAATTCAGGCTTCAACAAAGCATGCTGGAGTACTCTCAAGGAGCCCTCGTCGATGCCGACGTGCTGCTCTACGTCACCGACGTGGTGGAGTCACCCACCAAGAACCAGGACTTCCTGGACCGTGTCGCCAAAGAGAAAATCCCCATCCTGCTGGTCATCAACAAGATTGACCTGCTCAAGGGCAACGACGAACTGGTGCGCATCATCGACCAGTGGAAACAGCTGTTGCCCAATGCTGAGGTGTTCCCCACCAGCGCTCTCGAGAACTTCAACGTGGACAACATCATGAAGCGCATCGTGGAGCTGCTGCCCGAGTGCCCGCCCTACTTCGGCAAAGACGCGCTCACCGACCGCAGCAGCCGCTTCTTTGTCACCGAAATCGTGCGCGAGAAGATCCTGACGACCTATGACAAGGAGGTCCCCTACGCCACCCAGGTCATCGTCGAGAAGTTTGACGAGAGCGATACCGCCATCCACATCATGGCGGTCATCTATGTTGAGCGCGACAGCCAGAAGGGCATCATCATCGGCCACCAGGGCAAGATGCTCAAGCGCGTTGGCACCGAGGCCCGCAAGGACATCGAGAAATTCTTCGAGAAAAAGGTGTTCCTTGAACTCTACGTCAAGGTGGAGAAGGACTGGCGCAACCAGGAGAGCAAGTTGCGCGCCTTCGGCTACATCGAGTAAAAAACAGAAAACTAACAACTAGAAACCAGGGACTAGGGACTAGAAACTAAGGACTAGAAACTAGGGACTAGAAACTAGGGACTAGAAACTAAATTAAACAAATATGGGACGATTAGTAGCTATTGTAGGAAGACCCAATGTGGGCAAGTCAACGCTGTTTAACCGCTTGACCCAAACCCGCGCCGCCATCGTCAACGACACCAGCGGCACCACCCGTGACCGCCAGTACGGCAAGATGGAGTGGAACGGCATGGAGATGTCGGTGGTCGACACCGGCGGATGGGTGGTCAACAGCGAGGACATCTTTGAGGAAGAGATCAACAAGCAGGTGCATCTCGCCATCGAGGAGGCCGATGTCATCCTCTTTGTCGTGGACATCAAGAACGGTATTACCGACCTCGATGACCATGTTGCCGACATCCTGCGCCGCACTTCCAAACCCGTCATCGTTGTTGCCAACAAGGACGACAATAACCAGAACATGTATGCCGAGGCCGAGTTCTACTCCCTCGGACTGGGAGAGCCCTTCTCCATCTCGGCTGCCAACGGCAACGGCACGGGCGACCTCCTCGACGAGGTGGTCAAGAAAATGCCCAGCAAGGCCGAGGAAGCCATCGAGGAGGAGCTGCCCCGATTCGCCATCGTCGGCAGGCCCAATGCCGGCAAATCGTCGCTGGTGAACTCGCTCATGGACGAGCAGCGCAACATCGTCACCGACATCGCCGGCACCACGCGCGACAGCATCTACTCGCGCTACAACAAGTTCGGCTTCGACTTCTACCTGGTCGACACCGCCGGCATCCGCAAGAAGAACAAGGTCAACGAGGACATCGAGTACTACTCGGTGCTGCGCTCCATCCGTGCCATCGAGAACAGCGACGTGTGCATCCTGCTCATCGACGCCACACGAGGCGTCGAGGCCCAGGACGTCAACATCTTCTCCATCATCCAGAAGAACCGCAAGGGGCTCGTCGTGCTCGTCAACAAGTGGGACCTCGCCCAGAACAAGACCCAGCAGTCCATCGACTATTTCGAGGCCACCATTCGCGAGCGCTTCGCTCCGTTCACCGATTTCCCCATCATCTTCGGGTCGGCGCTCACCAAGCAGCGCATCCACAAGGTGCTCCAGACGGCCATCGACGTGCACAACAACCGCAAGATTGTCATTCCCACCTCGCAGCTCAACAACGTCCTGCAGGAGGCCATTCAAGCCTATCCGCCCCCTGCCGTTAAGGGCAAGTACATCAAAATCAAGTACATCACCATGTTGAAGGGTGCTCACGTTCCCACGTTCATCTTCTTCTGCAACCTGCCGCAATGGGTCAAGGACCCCTACAAGCGCTATCTGGAGAACAAGATTCGCGAGCACTGGAACCTGCATGGCACGCCCATCAATCTGTTCTTCCGCGAGAAATAGGCCAGAGGCCCCACTACTGAAAACAATTACAAGAATTTATATTCAAATAATGGCCAAAAAATTTGGCATATTACCGATTTTATTATTACCTTTGCAGTGTTAAACAATTAAAACAGGTTTTTCAACTTAGATTATTGTTTTTGGTCATCGATTTTAGGCAACAAACAACAAGAACATATATACTTGAATTTTGGTTATGAAGATGGTGTGCTTTTGTGAAAAAGTGCACTTTCGCTTTCTATACACCCCATCCTACTGCCTGTAGTGCAACTTGCCATTGATGTAGATCGCGTCCTCGTCGGCGATGTAAGCGATGGACCAGTATGGGGCAATATCAACAATCTCCACGACATCGGTCAGCAGATTGCCATGATCGTCATAGGCCTGTTTTTCCATATATTCCTCCTCGGTCGACATCCACTGCTCCTCCAGGAAACCTAACATGTAAGGGCGATAACGCACATCCCCCGGATCAGAATAGGAGCAAAAGCGAAGGGTCCTTCCATCAACATAGAGCTTGATGATGCCGTCTTCGACTTCCAGCGGATCCTCAAAGCAATAGCCTTCAGGCCAAATCTCGTTTCTGAACACATACCTTATCGCGTAATACTGCTGATGCGCCTTGGTCTGAGCGGCATCATAGTACTTTCGTAATTCGCCGTCATCGCTATAGCTGTAGAACTTGTGCCCGTTGATATTGGCGAGAAAGATGCGGACCTCGTCTCCGTCAGGTGATACAAAGGTGGCGCCATCCTTCACCAGCTCAACAGGAAGTGGGGACATCTGGTACTGCTTGACCGTCACGCGCGATTTCAAGATAAGACTTGAGTAGTACTCACCCGTATCATCTCCTTCATATTTGTACTTCGTTGTGCTGTAGTCCACCATCCGGTTAATCGGGTCGTTGCTGTCAACAATCAACTGGCCCTTGGTGTAATTGTCAAAATCACAATTGGCATAATAGGCCGTCAGTTTGCCCTGTGCGAACAACATCAAGGGCAGGCACACCAATGATAGGAATAGCAATGTCTTTTTCATAATCGTCGTCAATCTGGTTACTACTTGCAAAAGTAATCATTTCTTTGGCTCAATCAAAACAATTCACTACCTTTGCCATCAAAAAATAAACAATTCTATAACTTAATCTGTCATTATGAAGAATATCAGACTCATGGTCATCGCTTTGACCATCGCAACCATCACCGCCCTGACGCCTAACGCCACGGCCCAGAGCGCTCAAGACGTTGAGGAGCTCGAGAACCAGATCGAGCAGCACGAGAAGAACATCAAGGAGAAAGAGACCGCCATCAAGGAACTCGAGGAAGAGATCGAGAACCTCAAGTCGCAGCTCAAGGAGAAGGAATCCCAAAAGAAAGCCCTCGAGAAGGAACTCAAGAACGAGATCAAGGAGCGCAAGGACAAGTTCACCACCCGCGACGGCCTCGTCTATGACCAGGAAATCGTCGACGTGCTCTACAACCCCTATAACAAGACAGATGTCGAGGAAGCGCTCGAGAGCTTCGAGGGCATGGAGACCAAGGATGTGATCAAGAAGAAAGAGCTCGTCGAGAAATACGGCGAATACACCAAGGACCTCAAGGAGTTCATGGAGAAGATGAAGAAGAAACTCACCGAGAACCACTGGAAATACACCTCCTCGACCAGCGATCTGTACAAGAGATTTGAGAAAGAACTCAAGGGCACCAAGTACTGGAAAATCTATAACAAGAAAGAGAAGAACGAGAGCATCGACTACCTCGACCGCGTCATGGACAAGATTGTCATGTTCAAGAACGACGGCCTCAAGAGCGAGACTCAATTCAACGAGATTCTCAACATGCTCTACGCCAACTAAAACCGCCGCCTATAGCGCGGCTCAAACCTGTTTGCCAGCATGATGTGCGGGAAAAAGACATGCAAGTCCCTGCGTGAAATCCGCTGCCGCATCGCCAGGGCAAGAAGATCGTGCTAGCAGGTTTCTGGCAAGAGAACAAACGAAAAACAAAAATCGCCGGCACCATCACGTGTCGGCGATTCTTGTGGTCCCACTTGGGCTTGAACCAAGGACTCCCTGATTATGAGTCAGGTGCTCTAACCAACTGAGCTATAGGACCGGCTCGATGGCGCTTGCCATCAAAAGCGGCTGCAAAGATACAAAATATTTGCGAAACCGCAACGCTATTCACGTTTTTTCTATCCTTTTCGTGAACATATTGAACGCGCAAGGGCACGAACGGCAGGAATCAAGGCACAGCACCCAAAGATAATGAATTGTTACTGTTACCAGTGGTTTGTCTATCAAATCAGGCATAATAAGACTTAATTTCTTATTTTAAAGTTTTTTAAGACTTAAAGTTTTTTTAATTAGTGAAAAATTTACTTAATTTGCAACGCAATACGAAAGAGTGGATAATATTGCCGTGTTACACGAGCAATGGTCTGTACTAAAGATAAATGCTTTTATGGGGTAAATATAGTTTTCAAGTATTAGTAATTAATGAGGGTCTCAGCAGTGAATGCTCAGACCTTTTTATTTTAGAAAATGATATAACTGTTGGCCCAAAACCCTGCGGGGCTAATGCGAACCTTTAGTTCGGCGAAGCCAATTACACAAATTCATCAAATTTTTGCGAATAGATTTTTATTTTTTCGTGAAATAAGTTTCATTAGCGAAATTCGCATTAAAAAAACTTTCAGGGTCAACTCCTATATCATTCCCTTAATTTTAGAGAATGATTATTAACCATTAAATATTACTGACATGAACAAGATGCTGAAAAAACTGACTTTTTTATTGGCTGCCATGCTGATGATGAGCGTTGCCACCGCCAGCGCGCAGAGCATGAAGATGGTCGTTGACAGTAAGGGAAATGTTGTGGGACGATATGTCAAGACCAACAAGACTACCTACACCGTTGACGTCCAAGATACTTATGACGTTCCCATGAAGGGACTCAAGGTGGTCACCTTCAGCGCCAAGAACGGACAGGGCGTGGTCTATCGTGACCAGACCCGCAAGGGTAATATCAACGTCCGCAAGGGGCCGTCAACCAATACGGCCGTGGTGGCCAAAATCCCCGAATATGACGGTGTTCCCGAGACCTTCCCCTGCCTGGGAAAAGTGAACGGATGGTACAAAATACGCATCCATGGCAAAGTGGGCTATGTGCGTGAAGATCTCGCCGAGTGGGACGGCATGAGTAGTTTCTAACGGTTCCCCGAAACAGGAAAGTCGGCCGCCATCTTCATTAATGTGAAGATGCCCTCACGACCCAGGTTCATCATCAGGTCGAGGATGCTCAGGTCGGGGGCAAAGCCCTCACGGACGGCGGTCCACATCTGGTAATAAGGCACGTTGGCGATGGCCAGCGTGTCGCTTTTTTTCATGGCGATGCGGCCGCGCAGGTCCACCACATTTTCAACGCCTTTCTCCCCTGCCCCATAGCAGGTGTTTATCGGCAGGTCCATGAAATCGACAACGACCTGATGCAGTTGGGCATTGAAGTCGTGCAGGTAGCGTTGCTGGCCGTGAATGACACGCGAGAGGTCGTCGGCAACGTAGTCGAAGTAGGGCGAACGGCCGTAAGCCGAGAACAGGGCACCCCAATGCAGGCGTCGCCAGTCGCCGTGTTCCGAGATGAGCACGTCGCGCAAGGGGGTCATCATGTTGTTGGTGGAGCCCACGAGGGGCACGGTGAACGTCTGCAGGCCGTTGGGCCCGTCGATGCGATAGCGATGATGGCTGTGACGCAACGGCAAGCGCAGTTCGTCAAGGTCCACCATCAAATGGCCGGCCTTGAGGGCAGCGGCATAGCACCGCACACTCGCGGCACACATGCTGCCCATCACCACTGTCGTTGCCGATGAAAGTAGCATTGTTAGTTTCTAGTTTTTAGTCCCTAGTTTCTAGTCCCTGGTTTCTAGTCCCTGGTTTCTAGTCCCTGGTTTCTAGTCCCTGGTTTCTAGTCCCTGGTTTCTAGTCCCTAGTCCCTGGTTGGCATCAGCCAACCGCTAAAGTCTAACGTCTAACGTCTAAAGCCTATTTCTTATCCGGATTCGGCATCCTGAAGATGCGGTTCCAGCGGATGCCGCCCTTGTCCTTGTCAAACGAGATGAGGATGATGGACGGCGTGCCCACGATGTGGTCCTCGGGGACAAAGCCCCAGTAACGGGAGTCGAGCGAGTTGTCGCGGTTGTCGCCCTGCATCCAGTAATAGTCCATCTTGAAGGTGTAGCTCGTCGAGGGCTTGCCGTTGATGAAAATCTGGCCGTCCTTCACCTCAAGGGTGTTGCCCTCGTAGTTCTTGATGCAACGCTCGTAGAGCGGCAGGTTCTGCAAGGTGAGTTTCAGGGTGGCGCCCTTCTTGGGAATCCACACGGGGCCAAAGTTGGCACGTGTCCAGCCGTAGTCGGTACCCACGGGGAAGGTTCTGAGGGACTCACTCTGGTCGGGCTGCACACGCAGGACGGATTTCACCCAGGGCTTGGATTCCAGCGTCTTCTTCATCTCGGCCGTGAGCGGCAGCCTGTAGGAATTGGCCAAAAGGAGCGGCTGCAAATTCTCATCCAGACGAGCGACGCTACGGTCGTCATTGCTGATTTCCAGCTCGTCGTACAGTTCCTCGCTGATAGGCGTTCCGTCGGTCTCAACATAGTAGCAATACTGCACGTTCTTGGGCTGAGGCAAAGCCTTGCCGTCGATATAGACGATGCCGTCCTTGATCTGCACCCTCTCGCCGGGCAGACCCAGGCAACGCTTCACGTAGTTGTCGCGGCGGTCCACGGGACGATAGACGATCTCACCGAACTCGGCCGGATTATTGTGCACCACGTCGCGGCCATACATCATGCACTGGGTATAATAATCGGGGTTGGGCTGCTTCAGCGCCACAGTATCGCCGGCAGGGAAGTTGAACACCACGATGTCCATGCGCTCAATGTTGCGCAGGCCTTTCAGACGGTGGTAATCCAGTTGGGGATGCTCGATGTAGGACTTGCAGTTGAACAACGGCAGCATGTTCTGGGCCAGGGGGAAGTGCAGCGGCGTCTGCGGCACACGGGGGCCGTAGGTTATCTTGTTCACCCACAGGTAGTCGCCCGTCAACAGCGATTTCTCAAGCGATGACGAGGGAATCTGATAGTTCTGCCCCAGGAACAGGAACAGGAAATAGACCAGCACCAGGGCATAGACGATGGCGTCCACCCAGCTCATGACGGTCCTCAACTTCTTGTTCTTCAGGCCCTTCCAGGCGCCCCAAGGCAGAAACTGCGTCAGGTAGATGTCGCCCAGCAGCAACAGGCCGAGCAACAGCCACGGGTTACCCATCCAGATGGTCCACAGCACATAGATAAGCGCCACGATGCCGAAGCGCCACCAGCGCGTCTTTTTCACACGTCCCAGACGCTCACGGAGCGACCCGGTCTGACGTACATATTCCTCTTTCTTTTTATTGTCGGTTGCCATATAATGATGATTGTTTCAATATCAAATGATGATGTCAATGATTCTCTACTTGTCGGGGTTGGGCTTCTTGAAGATGCGGTTCCAGCGGATGCCGCCTTTGTCCTTGTCAAACGAGATGAGGATCACGGCCGGCGTGCCCACGATGTGGTCCTCGGGGACGAAGCCCCAGTAACGGGAGTCGAGCGAATTGTCGCGGTTGTCGCCCTGCATCCAGTAATAGTCCATCTGGAAGGTGTAGCTCGTGGCCACCTTGCCGTTGATGTAAATCTTGTCGCCCTTCACCTCGAGGGTGTTGCCCTCGTAGTTCTTGATGCAGCGCCCATAGAGCGGCAGCAGGTCCACCGTCAGGTCTATCTTGACGCCCTTCTTGGGAATCCAGATGGGGCCGTAGTTGGCATGGGTCCAGCCGTAGTTGATGCCCACGGGGTAAGTCAGGACAGCCTCGCTCGAATCGGGCTGGATGCGCTGGATTGTCTCCACCCAGGATTGAGACTCCAACTTTTTACGCATGTACGAGGTGAGCGGCAAGATATACTGGTTGCCCTGTGCGTGGCGGTCTTCCACACTGATGCCCAGTTCCTCGAACATCTCATCACTGATGGGCACGCCACGGGTCTCGACATAGTAGAAGTACTGCACATTCTTGGGCTGCGGCACGGCCTTGCCGTCAACATAGACGATACCGTCCTTAATCTGCAGCGTCTCGCCGGGCAGACCCAGGCATCGCTTCACATAGTTGTCACGACGGTCCACAGGACGATAGATGATGTCACCGAACTCGGCCTTGTTGTTCCGCACCACGTCGCGGCCACGCTCGTAGCACAGGGTGTAGTAGTCGGGGTTGGGGCATTTCAGCGCCACGGTATCGCCGGCAGGGAAGTTGAACACCACGATGTCCATGCGCTCCACGTTGCGCAGGCCCTTCAGGCGGTGATACTTGAGCTGCGGCTGGTCGATGTAGGACTTGCAGTTGAAAAAGGGCAACGTGTTCTGTGTCAAGGGGAAGTGCAGCGGCGTCTGCGGCACACGAGGGCCGTAGGTCACCTTGCTCACCAACAGGAAGTCGCCCGTCAACAACGATTTCTCGAGCGATGACGAGGGAATCTGGTAGTTCTGTCCCACGAACAGGAACAGGAAATAAACCAGCACCAGGGCATAGGCGATGGCATCAATCCAGCTCATCAGGGTGCGCGCCACAGGGTTCTTGATGCCCTTCCAGGCGCCCCAGGGCAGGAACTGCGTCAGGTAGATGTCGCCCAAGAGCAACAGGCCCAACAGCAGCCACGGGTTACCCATCCAGATGGTCCACAACACATAAATGAGCGCCACGATGCCGAAGCGCCACCAGCGCGTCTTTTTCACACGTCCCAGGCGCTCACGGAGCGACCCGGTCTGACGTACGTATTCCTCTTTTTTCTCCTTTTCTTTCTTGTCGGCTTTTTCCTTTCCTTCTCCCGGCTCTTTGTCCTTCTCTTGGCTTGGGAGTTGGCCAGGCGGCTGGGCTTTATCTTTGTCTTGGACTTTATTCTTGTCTATATCGTTTGCCATAATTGTCGAATGAATGGAAAAATTTGCTGCGAAATTACTAAATAATGTGGAAAATGCACTATTTTTGCCCAACAAGAAATATTTTTTAGGATAAGTTATGAAAATCAGCAAAATTATCGCCCCCGGCGAGACCATCCTCTACAAGCCCAAGCTGAGCAAGTGGGCCTACCTGCACCTGGGACGCCTGATACGCAACTTGACCACGACCATCTTTGTCAGCGACAAGCGTTTCTTTCACAGTCACGGATGGATTCACCGCCATGCCCATGAGATTGTCATCGGCAAGGTGGAGAGCATCCTGGTAGAGCAGAACTTCTGGGGCCGCCTGTGCAACTACGGCACGGTGAAGGTCTCGGGCACCGGTGCAGGAACCATCGTGTTGCCCTACCTCAAGCGTCCCATCGAATTCCAACGTCAGGTGCGCGCCATTCAGGGTGCCGGCACCGACAGCGCGAAATAAAGCCTTTGTCCCGTCATGCCCATCATTGAGGTCACATCACTGCAACAACCGGGCGTGGAGGTGTACAGCACCCTCACCGAGGCACAGTTGCGCAACCGCCTGGAGCCGGGCAAGGGCATCTTCATCGCCGAGAGTCCCAAAGTCATCCACGTCGCCCTCGACGCGGGCTACGAGCCGTTGTCATTGCTGTGTGAGGGCAAGCATATCACGGGCGATGCCGCCGGCATTATCGAGCGTTGTGGTGATATCCCCGTCTATACGGGCGAACGTGAACTGCTGGCAGCCCTCACAGGCTACACCTTGACACGCGGTGTGCTCTGTGCCATGCGGCGGCCCCTACCCCGACCTGTCGCCGACATCTGCTGCGATGCCAGCCGCGTGGTGGTCATCGACGGCGTGACCGACACGACCAACATCGGTGCCATCTTCCGCTCGGCAGCGGCACTGGGCATTGATGCCGTGCTCTTGACACCGACGGCCTGTGACCCGTTGAACCGCCGCGCCGTGCGCGTGTCTATGGGATCGGTATTCCTTGTTCCCTGGACATGGATTGACGAGCCTGTCACACCCCACCTGAACGAACTGGGGTTCCGTACCGCAGCCATGGCATTGAGCGACGACAGCATCACGCTCGACGACCCGGTGCTGAAACGCGAGCCTCGTCTGGCCCTCATCATGGGCACCGAGGGCGACGGCTTGTCGCACGAAGCCATTACCGCGGCCGACCACGTCGTGCGCATTCCCATGAAGCATGGCGTTGATTCTCTCAATGTCGCTGCAGCAGCCGCAGTGGCCTTTTGGGAACTGCGTTCATCACAAAACCATCCACACTCATAACAATCAATCAAAATGAAAACCCCAAGAATCAGAGTCATGATGCCCAAAAGCGCCCGTTCGTGGGCCAAGGGCTCCACATGGAAGGAATTGATGCTGACGATCGTCGGCACCACCATATCAATCGTGCTCACCTTCGGCACCGCCGGTCTGCTCGACCGTTGCCAACGTGTCGACGACCGCAAGATGTCGGCCATGATGGTGATGAGCAACATTGAGCAATTCTCCAGGAACGTGGACGCCATGTCGCAGGACATCGCACGATGTGACTCCATCGGGACCTGGATGTTGAGCCTGCCACAGGACTCGCTGGACAATATTCCACCCGAGGAGGTCACCAACCTCATCAACGAGGTGCTTGCCCTTGTCACCTTCATGACCCACGACAAAACCGCCGAGAACATCTTCAGCAACAACATCGAGACCTGGAAAAACATGGGTAATTTCCAGTTTATCGACAATGTGGGCGTCTGTTTCTCCAAGATGAATGCCGAAGAGAACAACTGGAACGAGTGGGTCAATGAGTATGAGGCCACCATCAACAGGGTCATCTCGGAGATGCAACCTGGCGAGCACACCCTCACCAAACTGCTCAACGACAATGTCTTCCGCCAGAAGATTGAGAGTTTCCATGTGCGCAAGGCATGGCTGGATTACCTGGCCAGCTACATCCGCTACCTCAACAGCAAGAACATGGTACTTATCGGCATCGACGAGGACAAGGTCATGGCCTTTACCGACGAGCGTTCGCGAGACATCACCATTGACAAGGAAGAGCCCAAGCAAATCGATTTCAGGACCGACCAGCTCAAACCCGACAGCCTCACGACCCTGAGGCCCATCATGCAACACATCGACAGCATCATTCACAACAAGTGATCATGTGCGTTGATGAGTGCTGTGCTGTACTCCTTCAATACTCGCATAACACAAAAAAAGCAACCCACATGAAATGGGTTGCTTTCTCATTAACTTTTATAACTTGATTGATTACACCACAAAACTGGTGAATGCTTTGATAAGCCAACCGCTGATGGCCATATAAATGGTTATACCCACAATATCGTTGGTCACCGTGACGAAGGGTCCGGTGGCAATGGCAGGGTCAATCTTTAACCGCTCAAGTACCAGCGGAACGACGGTTCCGAACAACGAGGCGAACATCACCACAAGGAACAGCGAGGTGGTCACGGCCCAAGCAGCGACATAGGACTTAGTGGGATTGTCATCCACAGGGAAGAAGTGGGCGTACAGGAAGATGAGCAGACCCATGACCAGCGCGTTGATGAGTGCAGTGCTGAACTCCTTGAACAGGTGCTTGCTCACGTGCTTGATATCCAGGCTGCCGTTGGCAAGACCTTGCACGACGATAGCGCTCGACTGGGTGCCCACGTTACCGCCAGTGCCGCCAATCAACGGGATGAACAGCGCCAAGCCGGGCAGGATACGCAGCAGGTCGGCATCGCCCTCACCGCCGCCCAGGATCAGGGCGTTAATGATACCGCCCACCAGTCCGATGAGCAGCCACGGCAGACGGGCGCGCACCTGACGGAAGACGTTGTCGTCGGTCTCGATGTCGCCCCAGATACCTGATGCCAACTGGTAGTCATCCTCTCCTTGTTCACGCACACGGTCGATGATGTCGTCCACCGTGATACGGCCCACCAGGCGGCCGATGCTGTCCACGACAGGCATTGCCACAAGGTCATATTTCTCGAAGTCGAGGGCAACGTCCTCGATGTGAGTATCGGTGCGCACGCTGATGGGATCAGGCTCCATGACGTGCTTGATTTTAGAGGCTGAGGGATTGGTGATGGTCGTCTTCAAGGGGAAGATGCCCTTCAGGCGGTTGTCATCGTCAACGACATAAATCACATAAATCTCGTCAATGTCCTCGGCCTGCTGGCGCATCGCCTTGATGCAGTCGGGCATCGACATGTTCTCGTTGACGACAATCATCTCGGTGGACATATAACCGCCGGCGGTGTCCTCGTCATATTTCAACAGGTCCACGATGTCGCCAGCCTGTTCAACGTCATCGATATGGCTGATCACGTCCTCGCGGTCTTCCTCGTCAAGTTCCTGAATCACATCGACAGCGTCGTCGGCATCCATTTGCTCCACCTGCTTGGCGATTTCCTCGTTGGGCATCAGTTCCATCAGGTCATGGCGCTGAGCCTCGTCAAGTTCCACCAGCACATCGGCGGCGGTCTCGTCATCAAGCATGAGCATGATGAACAGGGCTTCCTCATCATTGAGGTCGCCCACCAGTTCAGCGAGGTCGGCAGGGTGCAAATCCCGAATTTGGGCACGCACCAGTTCCTCGTTTTTGCTGGCGATGAGTTCGTTGAGGTTTTGCAGATATTCCTCGGTAAATTCTTTCATAGTTTTCAGTTTGTGATTAGTGGCAGACGCCAGTTCCTAACTCTCACTTGACATGGCAAGCCGTGTCAGGGCAATGAATTCTTCCACGCCCAACTGCTCGGGACGTTGTCGGAACACGTCGCGTTCCATCGCCGATGGATTAGAAGAGAATATCGGTTTCAGGGAACTGCGCAACATCTTGCGGCGCTGGCCGAAGGCGGCTTTGACAATGCGCTTGAACATGCGCTCATCGACACCCAGGTCGGTGACATCGTTGCGTTTCAAGCGGATGACACCGCTCTTGACCTTGGGAGGCGGGTCGAAGACGTTCTCATCGACAGTAAACAGGTATTCGATATCATACCATGCCTGTAACAGCACCGAGAGGATGCCATAGGCCTTGGTGCCCGGGGGTTCGGCAATGCGCTGAGCCACTTCGCGCTGCAACATGCCGCTGCAACACAGCACCTGGTCGCGATAGTCCAACACCTTGAAGAAAATCTGGGTCGAGATGTTATAAGGATAGTTGCCGATGACGCAGAAGGGGCGGTCACCATACAACTCATGGAGGTCCATCTTCAGGAAATCTTGGCCGATGATACGGCCGTGCAGCTGCGGGAAAGTCGCCTCCAGATAGTTCACGCTCTCGGTGTCAAGTTCCACCACGGTGAGGTCCAGGCCCATGTCAAGCAGGAACTGGGTGAGCACCCCCATGCCCGGTCCCACCTCGAGCACCGGCAGGTGCTTGAAGTCGTCCAGCGTGTGGGCGATGCGCTCGGCAATCGACAAATCGGTCAAGAAATGCTGCCCCAGTGACTTTTTTGCTCTAACTTTCCGCATATTTGGTCTTTTATTGTTACCTTTGCACGCTCCTTGTGTCACATTCTTTACTAACCTGCAAAGATAACCTTTTTTTATCAACTTGCGGCACTAAGGAGAGTTTTTAACGCAACAAAAGAATATAAAACGTGAAAAAAGCGATTTCCTATCTTGTGAAATACGGTATCCCACTCGTCATCGGTGTGGGACTGATGTGGTTCCTCTATAAAAACGTGGACGTGACCAGCATGATGGACACGCTCAAGAGCGAGGTCAACTACTGGTGGTTTATCGCCGTGGCGGTGGTGAGCATTTTCAGCCACGTGTTCAGGGCCTTGAGGTGGCAGCTGCAGCTCAAGGCGATTAACGTCAAGCCGTCGTTCAGCTCGGTGCTCAACAGCATCTTCGGCACCTATGCCGTCAACCTGGTGTTCCCCCGCTTGGGCGAGGTGTGGCGCTGCGGCTATATCGCCAACAGGCAGAAAGCCTCGGTCACCCAGGTCATGGGGTCGATGGTCGCCGACCGACTCACCGACACCGTCACCGTGCTGCTGTTGGCTTTTGTCACCTTCTTCCTGTCACAGGGCGCCTTCGGCAAATTCATGGACACCTATCCCCAAATGAAGGAGTACTTCATGAACATCGCCAGTGATGCCCGCGTCTGGATTGGCACCATCGCCGTCATTGCCGCTATCGGCTGGCTCCTGATCATGAGGACCGAGAACAAGATTATCAAGAAGTTGCAGCTCATGGCCCGCAACCTGTGGGAAGGTTTCGCCGGCATCGGCCGCATGGAAGGCAAGTGGTGGTTCCTGCTGTTGACCGTCCTCATCTGGGGATGCTATTTCCTGCAGCTTTACCTCGCTTGCAAGGCCTTCACCTTCACCAGCGACCTGACTGTGCTCGCTGTGCTCGTGGTATTCGTGTTGAGCAGCATCGGCATGGGCATTCCCACCAACGGCGGCCTCGGAGCCTGGCACGTGGCAACCATCTTCGGCCTGTCGCTCTATGGCATCGGCGTTTTCAATCCTTCCAACTTTGACCCTCGCGCATCGGCCTTCGCCATGCTCGTGTGGGGTTTCCAGCAGGTGCTGATTATCGCGCTCGGCATCTATGCCTTCATCAGCATGGCCATTGACCGCCGTCGCATCGAGAGCGGCAAGACCGTGGTCGATACCACCAACGACGAAATCAAACTCTAACCAATAAAGGACTAGAAACTAGGGACTAAGGACTAGGGACTAGAAACTAAAAACAAACAACCTATGGACGACAATTTCAACGACTATTTCACCGACGAGAACGTCCCCGACGAGGAGCCCCAGGTGCATCAGGAGACCGAGCAGGAGCGTGAGGAACGCGAAATCAAGGAAGCCACGATTGAGCGCCGCGGCGCATCCATCAAGATGCTGCTGGCGCTGGTAATCATCGTCATGGCGCTATTCCTGGGATGGTGGGTATGGCAATATTATTTCCACCCCTATCGCACGAGTCAGGAGAGAGGCTGGATCATGAAGGTCACAAACGAGGGTACCATCTTCAAGACCTTTGAAGCCGAAATGATCAGCGAGGGATATATCGAGGACACCATCGGCGTCATGAAATGTGATGTGGACTTCTCCATCACCACCGACAGCCTCGTGCGCATCGCCAATCAGCAGGCAGGCGACGGTCAGCGCATCATCCTCACCTACAACGAGTACAAGGGACGTGTGATGTGGCGCGGCAACTCCAAGCGTGTAGCCACCAAAATCGAAATCGATTCCATGCGCCCCATCAGCAACCCTCACTGGAAGCCCGAGGAGGACAAGGAGGCTAAGGAATAAGAACGCCCCATCGGGAGCGGTTCTATCCTACCACCAAGACTTACATTAACACTACTATTAACCGATTAGACGGAATCCTGAACGGGAATCCGTCTAATCTCTTTTTAGCCCCCAGCGAAACCCCATATCGCTCATTTTTCTGCCAAAATGTCATATTTTAACACTCCTGATGTGTCAGTTCCCGAAATTCGTTGTACCTTTGCACTCCGAATTTTATAACCAACGAATAATGGAAGAAAACAAGATAGAACAGAACAAACCAGAAGAGCAGCCTCAGGAGCAACAGCAAGAGCAGACAACGCCCATCAAACCTGATATCCTGGACTATGACGACATCCGCAAGATGGTGCCGTTTTTTGACGGTAAGCCCAAATTGGTCAAGTGGCTTTTCCACCTGTTAGACATGGACGACGCCAACTGGATTCACGGCCACAACTGCCACACGCCGGGCGTCCCCTTCTGCACCGGTGTTCTCAAGGACCTGAATGCCACCATCACCTATCATAACGGTGAGGTGCTTGACAATCTTCCCGAGGGAGCTTTCATCACGGTGAGCAACCACCCCTTTGGAGCCGTTGACGGGGTGATGATGATTCACATCATCGGCACACACAGGCCCGATTACAAGTTCATGGTCAACATGATCTTGAGCAAGATTGGAGGCATGATGCCTAATTTCATCACCGTTGACGCCCTGGCCAGCGATGACCCCGCCAAGCGCGCCGTGTCGATGCAGGGTATCAGCGAGACGATGAAGCATGTCAAGGCTGGCCACCCGATGGGATTCTTCCCTGCCGGCGCCGTGAGCAAACTCAACAAGCACCTGCGCGTGGAAGACCGTGAATGGCAACCCGTCATCATGCGCCTGATTCAGAAGCTCAAGGTCCCCGTCATCCCCATCTATATCCATGGCCATAACAGCTGGATATCACTTCTGCTGGGTGCCATCAGCTGGAAACTGAGGACATTGAGACTCCCGTCCGAGATGTTCCGACGCAAGGACTACAACTTCCGCGTCTCGGTACACGATCCCATCATGCCCGAAGAATACGCACAATACAAGACACCCGAGGAACTGGGTGTATTCCTGAAAAACGAAACATACAAAATGAAGAAATGGCAACAATAAACGAAAGCACCATCCGAGCCACCAAGCAGCGTTTCGGCATCGTGGGCGAATCTCACGCCCTGATAGCAGCCATCCGCCGCGCCATGCTGGTGGCACCCATCGACCTGAGCGTGCTCATCATCGGTGAGAGCGGCTCAGGAAAAGAGCACTTCCCCAAGATCATCCACGAGAACAGCCCTCGCAAACACAAGAAATATATCGCTGTGAACTGCGGCGCCATCCCCGAGGGCACTATCGACAGTGAACTCTTTGGTCACGTCAAGGGTTCTTTCACCGGAGCCATTGCCGACCACAAGGGATACTTTGAGGAGGCCGACGGCGGTGTCATCTTCCTTGACGAGGTCGCCGAGATGCCCATGAGCACTCAAGCCCGCCTGCTGCGTGTGCTGGAGAACGGCGAGTACCTGCGCGTGGGTGACAGCACCGTGCGCAAGACCAACATCCGCGTCGTCGCCGCCACCAACAAGGACATGCTCCAGGCCGTCAAGGACGGCAAATTCCGCGAGGACCTCTACTACCGCCTCTCGACGGTGCAAATCAACGTGCCGCCATTGCGCGACCGTGGCGATGACATCGTACTGCTGGCCCGACTGTTCCTGCGCAATTTCATCACTGCCAACCGCACCAGCGAGGTCACCCTCACCGATGACGCGCAACGCTTGCTCAAAGCCTATCACTGGCCAGGCAACGTGCGCCAGCTCAAGAGCGTTATCGAGCAGGTGGCCCTCTTCGAGTCGGGCAACACGGTGGATGCCGCCACCTTGAGGCAATACATGCCCGACAACCGCTCCAAGGCCCTGACGGTGCAGTCCCAGCCGACCTTCGACTACAATGTCGAGCGCGAACAGCTGTTTACCCTCATCCTCTCGATGAGAGCCGAGATTGACGCCCTCAAGAAACGCATCGACAGCGTGGGAGCCACATCACACGTCTCATCGACCGTGCAAGAGCTGAAACGCGACAGCAACCCGCTGCTCTCGTTGAGGAGCAATGCCGGTGCCGAGATGAACATGACCTCGCCCTACCGCGACATGCAACAGGAGACCCAAGACCTGGGTCATGTTGATGAAATCCAGCCCATGGATGTGGAAGGTGAGACCGTCAAGACGCTCGACGAGACCGAACGCGAGACCATTGAGAACGCCCTGCGCCGCAACAACGGCCGCCGCAAGCTCACCGCCCAAGAGTTGAACATTTCGGAGCGAACGCTCTACCGTAAAATCAAGCAATATAACCTGGAACGGCAGTGAAACGGCTCATCATCATATTGACGCTTGTCATCACCACCCTGACTTGGAACGCGTGCGTCCCGAGATACACGCTCAACGGGGCATCTATCGACTACAACGTCTATAAGACCATCTCCATAGGCGAGTTCCCCATACGTGCGGCCCTCGTCTATCCGCCATTGCAATCGGTGTTTGAGAACCGCATTACCGACATGATAGCACAGCAGACGCGCCTGCGTGTCGTTGATGCTCGCAACACCGACCTGCACTTGGAGGGTGAAATCACCAATTACCAGCTGTCGCCACAGGCCGTGGGCGAGGACGCCTATGCCAGCCAGACGCGACTCACCATCACCGTGAAAGTGCGCTACACCGACAACAAGAACCAGGCACTTTCCAAGGACCTGTCCTTCAGCGCCTACCGCGATTTCTCGAGCAGTGAGTTGCTGGTTGACGTGCAGGACGAGTTGTGTGACCAGATCAGTAAAGACCTGGCCGACCTGATTTTCAACGCCACCCTGGGTGACTGGTAAATGAGCTGAAGGCTGTTGGCACGGTTTTTGACGAATGGTCACGGTGGGAATGAACACGGTAATGACATGGATTGAGGACATCAAGCGGCTTGCCGAGGATAAGGAGGCTCAAGTCACCAAGCAATGGCTCGAGCAATGCCAGCAAGTCGCCCCCTATTGCGTGCTGCCGGCACTGCTCTACCTCAAGCGCAACGGCGTGAAGGGGAACGAGGAGGTGCTGGAGCGGCTTGCCATAGCCCATCCCGACCGCCACGCCCTGGCGGTGATGATGGAGGATGAGTCGGGTCCGATGGCCGAATTCTACCAGCCCGAGCCCTTGCCCGAGACACCCGACACCGTCACCACCATAGACCGTTTCCTGGACAATTACGGCAAGACCAGCCCTGGAGAGGTCGAGGCCATCAGCCGGGCCATCTTCAACCCGCGGCCCGACTATGCCGACGTGCTGGCTGCCCAAGAGAAAGAGGAAGGAGGCATGCAGCTCACGGGCGGTGACTCCCAGGACGAGCTCATCAACCAGTTCATCGCCGAGCAGATGCAACTGGGCGAACAAGCAGCCAACACGCCCATTGCCGCACCCGTCGGCGATGAAGAGAAGGCCGAAATCGCCAGCGAAACCATCGAGAATCCGACCCTGAATGACGACTCGATGCTCAGCGAAAGTTTGGCCAAAATGTACATCGCCAGACACAAATATTCACAGGCACTTGAAATTATTAAGCGTTTAAATTTGAAATATCCAGAAAAAAGCATTTACTTTGCAGACCAAATTCGGTTTTTGGCCAAATTAGTCTTAAATGAGACACTAAACGACAAAAAATAAGAAAAAATGTACACTATTTTTGCAATTCTGATTTCTATCGCATCGATTCTTTTGATCGGTGTCATCCTGATTCAAAAATCCAAAGGTGGCGGCCTTGCTGCCAACGTGAACAACTACAACCAGTTCATGGGCGTTCGCAAGACCACTGACTTCATTGAGAAGGCTACTTGGGGCCTGTCAATCTTCATCTGTGTCCTGAGCATTGCTACGGCATTCTTCCACGGGCCACAGATTGTTGACGCTGGTCCTCAAATCAAGAAGTTACCCGCCAGCGAGACCCAGGCGCCCAACTTTGGCACCCAGGCCGACCAGGCTCCTGCCGCCGAGGCTGCTGCTCCTGCTGCTAACGCAACCCAGGAGGCTACCGTGCCCGCAAAGGAGGAAGGTAAGTAACCTCTATCGCATCTAACAACCAACTAAAGGATGCGGTATGTCGTATCCGCATCACAGCGGACCAAGACATACCGCATCTTTTCATGTTGATTACACTATGAAAATGACATTATTATATATAGTGCTGGCAGCCCTGATGACGGCTTGCGGCAACAACGGTCAGACGACGAGCAACGACTCCACCGCCGATACCACCGAAACGACGGCCAGCAACGGCAGCGTCACGTTTGACGGCAATGCCGCCCTGGAGTTGACACGGCAGCAGTGCGAGTTCGGACCTCGCGTTCCCGAGACCGCGGCTCATGCCAAGTGTGCCGAGTGGCTGACGTCAACGCTCCAAGCCTCATGCGACACCGTCATGGTGCAGACCGGCAGAGTCGAGACGGCCAAGTCGGGCACCATCGGCATCAAGAACATCATCGGCATCATCAACTCCGAGGCCAGCCAGCGTCTGCTACTGCTTGCCCACTGGGACACCCGTCCGTGGGCCGACAATGATCCCGACCCCGCCAACCACAGCAAGCCCGTGACCGGAGCCAACGACGGCGCCAGCGGTGTGGCTGTGCTGCTCCAACTGGCTCATCACCTCAAGCAGACGGGTACGACCCTGGGTATCGACATCGTGTTCGTTGATGCCGAAGACATGGGCGAGAGCGAAAACGAGGAGTCGTGGGGACTGGGCACCCAATACTGGGCCTCACATCCCCATGTGGCAGGTTACAAGCCGCTGTTCGGCATCCTGCTCGACATGGTGGGTTCGGCCGATGCCATCTTCCCCCGTGAATACTACTCGATGCAATATGCCGCTGGCTTTGTCAACCTCGTGTGGAAGAACGCTGTGGGCGGCCACTTCACCAATGCCCAGGGCGGAGCCGTGACCGATGACCATGTCTTCGTCAACGAGGCTGGCATCCCTTGCATCGACATCATCGACCTGCGCAGTAACAGCGACACAGGCTTCTGTCCCGAGTGGCACACCGTGGACGATACCATCGGCCACATCAGCGCCACCACCCTAGCCGAGGTAGGCCAGACCCTCCTCAATGTCATCGCTGCCCTTCAGCAGTGACCCGTGACAAACCGTTACAATATCATTCTTACCACCTAGACAGACAACTAATCTTAAAAAACCAATAAACAATGAGAAAAGAAAGGATTTTACTCATGAGCGCATTGATTGCAGCGTCGGCCATGTCGACGCAGGCTCGCATCAACTACCCTGACACGCGTCGCGTGGACACGGTTGACACTTACTTCGGCACCCAGGTGGCTGACCCCTACCGTTGGCTCGAGGATGACCGCAGCGCCGAAACCGAGGCCTGGGTCAACGCCCAGAACAAGGTCACCCAGAACTATCTGGCCAAGATTCCGTTCCGCAAGGACGTGAAGAAGCGCATCACCGAACTCGCCAACTACGAGAAGATGGGCGCACCCTTCAAGGTGAAGGACAAATTCTACTTCTTCAAGAACAACGGCCTTCAGAACCAGAGCGTGCTCTACGAATACCGTGCCGACGGCAACCACAAGATGGTGCTCGACCCCAACACGCTGAGCGAGGACGGCACCGTGGCCCTGCAGCAGTTGGACTTCTCCAACGACGGCCGCTATCTGGCCTATGTCATCACCCGCAGCGGCAGTGACTGGAATGAAATCTTCGTAAAGGACCTCAAGGAAGACCGTGTGCTCGACGACCACATCGTCTGGGCCAAGTTCACCGACGCCCAGTGGCTGGGTGACGGCTTCTTCTACAGCGGCTATGACGCTCCCGAAGATGCCAAGTCGTCCAAGAACGAGTTCCAGAAGGTGTACTACCACAAGCTGGGCACACCCCAAAGCCAGGACTATGTCGAGTATCAGGACAAGGGCGAACCCTTGCACTTCCACCAGGTGAGCGTGAGTGAGGACGAGCGCTACGTCATCCTGTGGAAGAGCGATGCCGAGGGCAACGACATCTATGTCAAGGACCTCAAGGACCGCAACCCCCACTACGTGCAGCTCATCGGCGGCATGAAGTATGAGCGCGGCATCATCGGTATCGACAACGGCAAGATTTATGTCACCACCAACGAGAATGCCCCCAAGGGCAAGATTGTCACCTACGACGCCGAGACCCTGTCTCCCGCCAGCTGCGCCGAGTTCATCCCTGAACAGGAATCGGTACTCACCGGCGCTGTGATGGCCGACCACAAGTTCATCCTCACCTACGACAAGGACGCGTCCAACCATCCCTACCTGTATGACAAGAACGGTAAGCTCATCCGCGAGATTCAGTTGCCCACCTACGGCTCGGTAGGCTTCTCCTGCAAGAAGGACGCCAAGGAGGTCTTCTACAGTTTTGCCAGTTACACCTTCCCCGGCGCCATCTACAAGTATGACCTCGAGTCGGGCAAGAGCGAACTCTTCTTCCAGCCCAAGGTCAACCTCAAGAGCGAGGACTATGTGACCGAGCAGGTGTTCTTCCCCAGCAAGGACGGCACGCGCATCCCCATGTTCCTCGTTTACAAGAAGGGGCTGAAGCGTGACGGCCAGCGTCCCACCTTCCTCTACGGTTACGGTGGTTTCAACGTGGGCCTCAACCCCGCCTTCACCTACACCCGCACCTTGTTCGCCATGATGGACTGTGGCGGCATCTGCGCCTATGTCAACCTGCGTGGCGGTAGCGAGTATGGCGAGGAGTGGCACCAGGCCGGCACCAAGATGAACAAGCAGAACGTGTTTGACGACTTCATCGCCGCTGCCGAGTGGCTCATCGACAACAAGTACACCAACCCCAAGAAACTCGCCTGCAACGGTGCCAGCAACGGCGGTCTGCTCGTCGGCGCTGTCGTTAACCAGCGTCCCGACCTGTTTGCCGCTGCAGTGCCCCAGGTGGGTGTGATGGACATGCTGCGTTACCACGAGTTCACCATCGGCTGGAACTGGGCCCCCGACTACGGCCGCAGCGACGACAGCCCCGAGATGTTCCGCTACCTGCGCGACTATTCGCCCCTGCACAACATCAAGAACGACGGCACCCCCTACCCCGCCATCCTGGTGACCACCGGTGACCACGACGACCGTGTTGTGCCCGCCCACAGCTTCAAGTATGCCGCCGAACTGCAGCACTGCAACACCGGCGACCAGCCCAAGCTCATCCGCATCGACAGCAAGGCAGGTCACGGCCACAGCAAGCCCATCAGCAAGATCATCGACGAGTACACCGACATCCAGGCCTTCATCATGTACAACCTGGGCGTCAAGTACAAATACAAAAAGTAACAAGCTTTTATAGCTCCTCTTTAGCAGCTCTAGAGGCTCTAGATAATCTAGTTGATCTAGATGGTCTAGAGCCTCTAGGTTTTCAAGAAAAGTAGTACCTTTGCAGGCATGAATGGCGACAAGATAGTTATCAAGGGGGCCAGGGAGAACAACCTCAAGGAGGTCTCCCTCGAGATTCCCAAGCATCAGATCACAGTGTTCACTGGCGTGTCGGGCTCCGGCAAGAGTTCGCTCGTGCTCGACACCATTGCGGCCAAGTCGCGCCGGGAGTTGAACGACACCTTCCCGTCGTTCGTCCAGCAGTACCTGCCCAAGTATGGCCGCCCTCACGTGGATGCCATCGAGAACCTGCCCATCGCCATCGTCATCGACCAGAAGAAGCCCGCCCAGAACTCGCGCTCGACCGTGGCGACATACACCGACATCGCCGCGCTGCTGCGCCTGTTGTTCTCGCGTGTGGGCCAGCCCTTTGTGGGCTATGCCGAGTCGTTCAGCTTCAACCACCCCGAGGGCAGCTGCCCGCGCTGCTCGGGCCTGGGCGAAATCCGTGAGCTGGACATCCACAAACTGGTGGACTTTGACAAGAGCCTCAACGACGAGGATACCATCCACTACATCGCCTTCGGCAAGGGCGGCTGGCGCTGGATACGCTACGCCCACAGCGGCCTGTTCGACCTGGACAAGAAAATCAAGGACTACAGCCCCGAGGAGCTCGACCTGTTCCTCAACAGCCCGCAGATTCGCCTCAAGAATCCCCCTGCCAACTGGCCCAAGTCGGCCAAGTATGAGGGCATCATCCCGCGCATGTACCGCAGCATCATCAACAGCGAGGAAGGTCTGCTGCATGCCGCCGTGCTCAACCCGATGCTCAACATGGGCGTCTGTCCCGACTGCCACGGCACGCGCCTGAGTCCGCGTGTGCTCTCGTGCAAGATTGACGGCATCAACATCGCCGACGCCTGTGCCATGTCCATCACGCGCCTCAACGAGTGGGTCAAGGCACTCACCTCGCCGCTGGCCGTGGACATCAAGCAGGCTATCAGTGCCCGGTTGACGGCACTCGAGGAAATCGGCCTGGGCTACCTAAGCCTGGAACGCGCCGTGGGCACCCTCTCGGGCGGCGAAGCCCAGCGCTGCAAAATCGCCAAATACATCAACTCGTCGCTGGCCGACGTGCTCTATATCCTCGACGAGCCCAGCACGGGCCTCCACGACCATGATATCGAGAAGATGAAACATTCCGTCCGCCGCCTGCGTGACGCGGGCAACACCGTCCTGCTCGTCGAGCACCACCGCGAGATGATCGGCATCGCCGACCACATCGTGGACCTGGGTCCCGGACCGGGCAGCCAGGGTGGCCGCATCATCTTCGAGGGCAACTACCAGGAGCTGCTCCACAGCGGCACCAGCACGGGAGAGATGCTCAGCCGTCGCGGCGACTTCAAGGCCCAGCCGCGTGAGGTGAAGGAGACCTTCGCCTTGCGCCACGCCTCGCTGCACAACCTCAAGGACGTCTCCATCGACCTGCCCATGGGCGTGCTGGCCGTCGTGGCCGGTGTGGCCGGTTCGGGCAAGAGCTCGTTGATGGAATGCTTCCGCCGCGAGCACGGCGACGTCATCTACATCAGCCAGAAGAACATCGGCGTCAGCCTGCGCTCCACCCCGGCGACCTATATGGACGTCGCGCCCGACATCCGCAAGCGCTTCGCCCGGGCCCACAAAATCAAGGAGCAGTATTTCACTTTCAACGGCAAGGGCGGCTGCCCCGTGTGCGGCGGCAAGGGCGTGGTCATCGCCGAGATGGCCTTCATGGACAACATCGAGACCACCTGCGAGGCCTGTCACGGCCTGCGCTATAGCCGCGAGGCCCTGCAATACACCGTCGACGGCATGAACATCGCCCAGGTGATGGACCTGTCGGTGCGCCGCGCCAGCCAATTCTTCAAGGGCACCGTCATCGAGGAGAAACTCAAGCCCATGATGGACGTCGGCCTGCACTACCTGCACCTCAACCAGGCGCTGAGCACCCTCTCGGGAGGCGAGCTGCAACGCCTCAAGATGGCCTCCTGCCTCAAGCAGTACACCATGCCCCTCGACCAGGGCGGCCAGCGCGGCGTGTTCGTCATCGACGAGCCCACCGACGGCCTCCACCTCAAGGACGTGCGCCACCTCATCGACCTGTTCGAGCAGATGGTCGATATAGGCAACACCGTCTATGTCATCGAGCACAACACCGACGTCATCAAGGCAGCCGACCACGTCATCGAACTCGGCCCCGGCGCTGGCGATCTGGGCGGCACCATCGTCTTCCAGGGCACCCCCCACGCCATGCTCACCTGCCCCCAGTCCGTCACCGCCCCCTACCTGTAATCAAACAACAGATCAGTCTGAATCTTCTGGCGTCATCCGCCCATGCCTTCAAACAACATGGACAATATTCACTACAACCATAACAACATGGCTGTCAAGCCTTCCGGCCCCACCCCATCAATAAAAGAAAACAATAAATACAATAAATACAATAACCGCCCCTAGACGGTTTCCACATGTGCGTGTACTTTTCCAGCTTTTCACTGCTGGGGTGGAAAAGCCGTGTGCATGTGAACGGGGTGGAAAAAGTGGAAAGGAGTGGAAGGGGGGCAGCGGGTCGACAACGCCTCCACCACGCTTATAGGTGCCGATGCGGCGCAGCCCTTGACGATGTTCTGCTTGCCGGAACGGGCTACCTGTAGCATCTGATCGATGGTGCGGTCTTTACCATCCAGGTAGTTGTGGCAGAAGTAGCAGGTCATCTCGTAGATGACTTCGGCCTTCTGGTAAGAGAGCAACTTGCGGTAATTGCCACTGTGACGGATAAGTTTCTCGTCACCCTTGATAATAGTGTTTTTAATGTATTGTTGCTAATTAAATGATTAAAGGTCGTTAAGGACTTTAAGGACCTTAGGGACTTTTGGGTCTTTAGGGTCCTTTGGCTTTCCTTTGAGATTGCAAATTTCGGGAAAAAGTGGATACTAAGAAACTTTTTTGTATCTTTGCCGTTTGGTATGGAAGAGGAATTTGACATCAGACGGGAGTCGTTGAAAACCGATCAGGATTTTGAGCGGGCGTTGAGGCCTGTACGCTTTGAGGACTTTGCCGGACAGGACAAGATTATCGAGAACCTGCGCGTGTTTGTCGCTGCGGCCAAGATGCGCGGCGAGTCGCTGGACCATGTGCTGTTCCACGGTCCTCCGGGCCTGGGCAAGACGACGTTGAGCAACATCATCGCCAACGAGCTGGGCGTGGGTTTCAAGGTGACATCGGGTCCTGTGCTGGACAAGCCGGGCGACCTGGCCGGCCTGCTGACGTCGCTCGACGAGAACGACGTGCTGTTTATCGACGAGATTCACCGCCTGAGTCCCATCGTGGAGGAGTACCTCTACAGCGCGATGGAGGACTACCGCATCGACATCATGATTGACAAGGGCCCGGGTGCCCGGTCGGTGCAGCTGACGCTGGCTCCGTTCACCCTCATCGGGGCGACAACACGCAGCGGCCTGCTGACGTCGCCGCTGAGGGCCCGTTTCGGCATCAACTGCCACCTGGAATACTATGACCACAAGGTGCTGGAGGGCATCATCCGCCGCTCGGCACGTCTGCTGGCAGTTCCCATCGACGACAAGGCGGCCATCGAGATTGCCCTGCGCAGCCGTGGCACGCCCCGTATCGCCAACTCGCTGCTGCGCCGCGTGCGCGACTTTGCCCAGGTGAAAGGCAGCGGCCGCATCGACCTGGAAATCGCGCGCTATGCCCTGGAGGCGCTGAACATCGACAAATATGGCCTTGACGAGATTGACAACAAGATATTGCTGACCATCATCGACAAGTTCGGCGGCGGCCCCGTGGGCCTGAACACCATCGCCACGGCGATGAACGAGGACGCCGGCACCATCGAGGAGGTCTATGAGCCCTACCTCATCAAGGAAGGTTTCATCAACCGCACCCCGCGCGGCCGTGAGGCGACCACGCTGGCCTACAACCACCTGAAGCGCGAGCGCCCGGGCGAAGTGGGAAGCATTTTTTAGTGTACAGTGAACAGTGAATAGTTAACAGTTGGCATCCACGCTCTCTAGTTCAACTGTTCAACTATTAACTGTCAACTAATAACTGTTAACTGTTATCTGTTAACTATCAACTGATTTATGGCTAACCTGAAATCACTGGCAAAAGACACCGCTATCTACGGCCTGAGCAGCATCGTGGCCCGTTTTGTCAACTACCTGCTCGTGCCGATACAGACCATGAAATTTGCCTCGACGGGAGGCGAATACGGCATCATCACCAACGTTTATGCCTACGTGGCGATTCTGATTATGGTGCTGACCTTCGGCATGGAAACGACGTTCTTCAGGTTCATGAACAAGGAGGGCATGAACCGGGAGAAGGTGTATTCCACAGTGCTCAGGATGGTGGGCACGGTGGGCCTGGTGACATCGTTGATTGTGGTGCTCTTCTGCAAGCAGATAGCCGGTCTGCTGGGCTACGGCGACCATCCGGAATATGTGGTGGTGATGTATATCACGGTGGCCCTTGACGCCTTCACGGCCATTGCCTTCGCCTACTTGCGCTGCGAGCACAAGCCCATCAAATTTGCCACGCTCAAGATTGCCAACATCGGCCTGAACATCGTGCTCAACCTGATTTACTTTTTCGGCTTGCCGATGCTTCATCTCAACCCGTTCGGCATGTACGGCGAGACCTTCCACTACGACGTGGTGTGGGTGTTCTACATCAACCTGTTCTGCTCGATGTTCAACCTGGTGTTCCTGAACAAGGAGCTCCGGGGCATCAAATACGGATTTGACACAACGATGTGCCGCCAGATGTGGTCCTACGCCTGGCCCATCCTGGTCATGGGCATTGCCGGACAGCTCAACCAGAGCCTGTCGCAGATCATGTTCCCCAAGGTTTACCCGGGCGCCAACGCGATGAGCGAGCTGGGCATCTACGGTGCATGCATCAAGATTGCCATGATCATGATGATGATTACCCAGGCTTTCCGCTTTGCTTACGAGCCGTTTGTCTTCAGCAAGGTGAAGGACAAGGACAGCAAGGAGGTCTATGCCCAGACGATGAAATACTACATCATCTTCACGCTGCTGGCCTTCCTCGTGGTGATGGCCTATCTTGACCTGCTCAAGTACCTGATTGGCGAGAGTTACTGGAGCGGCCTGCGCGTGGTGCCCATCGTGATGGCCGCCGAGATTGTGTTCGGTGTGTTCTTCAACCTCTCGTTCTGGTACAAGTTGACCGACCGCACCATCTGGGGTGCCTATTTCTCGGGCATCGGGGCCGTGGTGCTCTTCATCATTAACCTGCTGCTGATTCCGCACTTCAGCTACATGGCATGTGCCTGGGCCGGACTTATCGCCTACAGCGTGTCGATGCTGCTGTCTTATTTCATCGGGCAGAAGTATTTCCCCGTGGCCTACCCGCTGCGCGACATCGCCCTGTATACCGTCGTGGCCGGCGTCCTGTTTGCCGCCATGATGCTGCCCGTGGAGAACACGTGGCTCAGGCTGGCCTTCCGCACCGTGCTGCTGTTGCTGTTTGTGGGGTTCATCTTCCGCAAGGAGCACCTGGGGCCGATGCTTGCCAAGCTGCCCGTGGTTGGGCGGTTGTTCAGGTGAACGGACGGGACAGGATAAAACGGACGGGACGGACGCGCGTCCGCGCGGACGAAACGAACGAAACGAACAAAACCGAGGGAACGGACTGGCATCCGCTCCCTCATTGTTATCGGTCAGGGTGGTTTAGTGTTGCAAGATGTAGTCGATGAGGACGTTCACATCGGCAATGTTGACCTCTTTGTCACCATTCACGTCGCCCTTGTAGATGGTCACGTACTCATGGGCATGATAGACAATCGACACGGGATAGAACTGATACAAGCCCTTGTAAACCGACAGGAAGCCCGCGATGTCATATTTGCCGTACAAGGGGTCCTTGATGAGCCTTCCCCCTATCAGAATTTCGTTGACGACGGCATTCACGTCGCCAATGTTGATCTCACAGTCATCGTTGGGGTCAAAGTCGCATTCAGGCAGTGGGTTGTAGATCACAACCGGGACTCCGAACCTGTTGTAAACCGCCATCTCTCCCGTATCATCGGACAACAGGTTCTCGTTGTAGTCCACACCGCGGAGGAGGAGATACCAGTTCACCATATCTGCCGAAATCTCCTCAATGGGCATCTCGATGGGTTCAACCGGGTCGTCATGATAGGCGAGCACAAAGGTCTCGTCGACAGGGATTAATTCCTCGACACCGGCATACTCCGTAACGGAGAATCTCGGATTGAGGATGACGTCACCATTGACAAAATGGTTGGTAAGATGGCCGTATATCAACTTGAACTCACCCTTATCCTCATCTAAATCCAATGGGACGACAGCCCCCGGGTCGACATCGGAATCCGTCCGATAGAGTTTGGCATACATGTAGGGGTTGGACTGATAGATGACCTTGATGACGGTTCCTTGAGGCTGCGGCGCTTGGATTACGATGGGCAGCAACTGGTAGATGCAACCGGTCACAGGGTCCCCATGGGAGCCCACAACGCCGATGACGTCATAGGTGAGGCTCAAGTCGGAGGGCATGCCAGGGCCCATGCCGAAGCGGACGGCAGCCTGATTGCCGTAGCCGTCGGTGATCCAGTAGCCTGAACCGTCATTGACGAACCTGACGCCATTGAGTTTCACAAGATGGGCAAAGGTCTCATGCCCGATACGGTCGGCAGTGATGAGTTCGGGCTCGAGGGGGACATTGCCTGACGCCGGTTGGAAACCGCTCAAATCGGCCAGTTCACGTTCACAGGCATAGGTCTTCATGGTGCCGACAAAACCTGCCGGAATCACGTCACCGGTCACATAGGACTGGTGGGTCTGGCCATAGAACAAGCCATATCCCGACTCATCCTTGACAAACAAGTAAGAGTTCTTTTGCACCACCACGGTGACGGGATTGACAAACAGCACCACAGAGCCGTCGGCCAGCAGAGTGGCCTCCCAGATATTCTGTACCGGGGTCACCTGAGCATGGACATCAAAGACATAGTCGGCCTGCACCACGTGGCTCACCTTGTCATCGATGGCCGAGATGGCCTTCACGGTGGTGTTCTCGCTGACCATGAAGGGGTCGGTGTACAGGGCGGATGACGTGGTGGGGTCGCTGCCGTCGGTGGTGTAGTAGATGCTCGCGCCCTCGGTTCGACAGGAGATGATGACCTCCAAGGGGTCGTAATAGGTGCCTGAGGCCGGCTTGATAACGGGAGCAGAAAGCCCTCCCTCGCCGATAGTCACGGTAATCCTGGTGATGCGCACCTGGCTCAAGGAGGCCGTGAAAACGACTTGCTCGTCGTTGCCGACCCACGTGCCCGTCTTGCCCTCCCAAGTGTATTCTCCCGGCGCGGCGGTAAAGCAGCCTGGGCCAAACTGGGCATCACCCTCGGTTATGCACTCGATGAAGATTTCATTTATCTGGCCCACCGACGAGGTCACTGTCATCGTCTGGTTCTTGTAAACGCGGTAGTGATTGCTGGCAATCTTGCCATTGGACACCTCAATCTTGATGCCATCCTTCTCAATCCAGTAGGCATGAGCCACATCGTCGCCCGTGCCCAAGTCAAGACTGGCATCAAAGGTGACCTCATCGGCCCAAGCCGAAGCGGCCAGCAGTCCAATGGTCAGCAAAGCAAAAAATCTTTTCATTTCGATAAGGTTTTAGTTGATTACAGGCAGCCCGGAATCATTGGGCGGCGTTGAGTTTCACGTTATCCAGGCACCAGGTAGCGTAATTGGCGTCCTGGGTGGCATAGTAGCGGAAACCGATATAGTAGCAGCCGTCGGCCCATTGGCTCAGGTCGACGTTGCCGCTCTCGGTGATATCGCTATAGGTGCTCGAGGGGGACGGCGTTGCCAAGACGGGGTTCAACTTGGTCTTCACGGTGGCAGCCGTCGGGTCGGACGAATCAAGGATATAGACCTCAAACGTGGTGGTCGTGCTGTTGTAAGCGGCCACCTGGGTGGTGAAGGTCAGCACCTTGCTGGCAGCATTCTTGAGGTCGATGGCAGGCGTGATGAGCCAGGCATCAAAGGGCGGCTGGTTGCCCTTGTAACCCGTCATAGCGGCATAACCGTTACCCTGGAATGAGGTGTGGTACCAGTTCTTGTCGCCGTTGAGAACGACATAGAACCAATCGTTGGGCAGCGAGTTGTCAAATCCCTCATCCAACGTGGTGACGGGATCGGGGGCGGGTGTCTCGACAACTGTCACATCGTTGATGTCGCGCAGGTACAACTGCCAGGTGGTGTTGTACATACCCAACAAGCCAACGACATCAACCGGCCCCGTGGGCAGCGGCCTTGAGGCAAAGTCGGCATAGTTGCTGTTGCGCACAACCAGGAAATTGCCGTTCTCGTCCCAAATGGTGCGGTTGGTAGAGGCATTGGCGGCGGCATAGGTTGTCGTGCCGTCGGCCTCGGCAAACGTGACGTCCTTGATGCGCACGAGACGGCCCTGATAGCGGAGCAGGTTCTCACTGTCCATGGCATGCAGGTCGCGCAGGTTGATGTCTACCGGCTGGACCTCGGCGCGCGTGGCATCGGGGGTGCCGTTCAGTTCGGCCATTTCATTCCACAAGGCAGCAGGCATGAAGTTGGCTTCCCAGGTCTGGAGAGCCTCATACCAGTAGGGATAACCCAGCAACTGCATGCCGTTATACTTGCCCACATAATAGCCCTTCATGGGCAGCACGATTTCCTGCCCGATGGGATAGTCCTGATAGGTGTTGACGATGTTCAGACTGATAGCGAGGCCCGCGCCCGACTCGTCGGCGATATACAAGGTCTTGTAGATGTTACCGCTCTGGTCGCTGCTGGTCACCCAGCCGTGGATGACTTCGTCCTCGGTCACCGTGTCGATGTAGTTCCTGCCATCCTGCCAGTGCTTCGCCTTGAAGTCGGCAATGGTCATGTTGGGGGTGTACTCGGCCACGGGGTCGGTATCATCGGCCGGCTGGCCTCTCAGGATAACATCAACGAGCACATTCAGGTCGGCGATATTGACCTCGCCATCCTTGTTGAGGTCGCCGAACAGTTCGTGGGCACGGTTGTCAGTACTGCCCACCGCCAGGATGAGCGACATCATGAAAAGAAGAGAAAATGTAAAACGTTTCATAGTTAGAAAACAATAATGGTGAATGATGTCGGGTTATATAATACTTTTTTCGGGAGGCCGGCACAAGGGCATAAACCCGGACAAACCGCTTGCTCTGGCCTGTATATAGTAATGGTGTTGATGTGGAAACCGATGTCGATGGCACGCACGCGTACACCACACATCGGCGGATAAAACGGACAAACGGAAAAAATAAACGCAAAACCACACTCACTCGGTTTTGCGCTTCGATGACTCGAGACCCGGACACTTGTTTCCCTTGAAAGCCGGCATTCCACAGGCATTGATGGAAGGCGACGGGAAGCCGCAACGGTGCTGACGGCGCCACACACGTGCGCACTATCCACAAACACCCCAACTTGCGGTATTTGGTCCAGCCTTGAAACATGATGTACTTGTCTGATATAGGTTTGTTTAGATTGTGGCTACAAAATTACTATTTCGTTTTAATAAACTCAAATGATTTAACTTTTATTCAATATTTTTCTGCTTTCACACACTCCACACTCCCTATCAGGTTACGGCAGAAAAACAGCAGCGGAGCCACGACGAGGTGCCTCCGCTGCAGGTGTTTACTAGATGAATGGGATGGAATCCCCGATTCTTACTTCAAAATCAAGTCGATGAGGGCGTTGACATCGGCAAGGCCAAGCTCGCTGTCCTCGGCAACATCTGAGCGCCAGAAGGTGCAAGCATCCACAGCCCTGCTGCTCAGGATGATGTCGATCAACTCGTTGACGTCAGCAATATTGATTTCAGCGTCGTTGTTCACGTCGCCCTTGATGCCACAGTCAGGATCGTCGCCGTCAATCTTGGTGGGATAAAGCTCGAGCTGACCCTTGTAGATGGTCAGGAAGCCCTCGATGTAGTGAGGCTTGGTCATGTCAAGCTCGGCAACACCCAGATTGAACTTGTCATAAATCCACAACTCACCGGTCTCATCAACCAGGTAATAGTTGGTCTTGCCATCCTCTTCCCTGACGATGACGTTCACATCCTCAAAGCCGAGGAACCAGTGCAACATATCCTGAGAAATCTCCTCAACGGGCATGATTTCGGGCTCTACTTCGGTGCCATGGCCGCCGTAAACGAAGGTGCTGGCGGCGGGCTTCATCTGCTTGTTGCCAGAGTAAGTCGTCCAGCTGGCAATAGCATTATTCACGATGTCACCATTCTTGAAATCGTTGTATTCTACAGCGCCATATACCAAGCTGTAGTTGCCATCAACGTCCTTCACATACAGGTTCTGACCATTCTGATAGATGGTGGTCAACGGAGTGGTGAAGTGACCTGCAGCGCCTTCATTGAGCTGATACAGCTCGGGAATGTTGGCAACGTCGGTCGTGTCGATGGGAGCATTGACGAAGGTGGGCAGCAACTGATAAACAGTGTTCTTGCCATAGGAAGCCACAATACCATAAACGTCATAGGGCTTGCTCAAATCGCTGGGCATGGCAACGCCGAAGCGGTCATAGTAAGCACAGGAAACGCCATTGGCAGTGAAGGTCTTGGCCGAAGGATCGATGATGACCTGAGACAGTTTCACGTAGTGGCCCCAAGTATCGTGAGATACCTGGCCCGGAGTGATGGTCTCGGCAGTCTTGTTCAGCTCATCGAGGCCACCGATGTTGCCGATAGGACTCTCAAAGCCTGCAAGGTTCTGCAACTCGGGCTCGCCGTCCCAAGTGGTCTTGGAACCACTGTAGCCAGCGGGAATCTTGTCACCCCAGGTGTAAGACTTGCCACAGTCGCCATAGGCAAGGCCATAACCGGTATCATCCTTCAGATAGAGGTATTTGCCACTCTGACCGAGGACGATAGCATCACGGTCAATGGTAACATCGGTACCGTCGGCAACATCACCCAGATTGCCTAAGCCCATACCAGTACCAGTGCCTATAGGTTTAACCCTGATGGGAAGCAACTGGTAAACCACATCGCCATCGGCGGGCTTGTAAGCGCCAACGATAGCCCAAACCTCATATTCCTTACCGGCCGTGATCTGGCTGGCGGTCACGCCCATGCTGAAGTAAACGGGAGCGGTGCCTACTGCATCGGTAAGCGTCTTGGCCTCGGGGTCAATCGTTGCGTTCTCAAAGTACACATAGTGTGCCCAATTGTTATGGTTAACCATAGCAGTGGTGAACACATCGGGAGTCATGTCAACGGTGCCGCTGGCAGCCAAGAAGCCGCTCAGGTCGGTCAACTCGGGCTCGCCGTTGTAGGTCGTCTTCTTGCCGACGAAATTAGCGGGAATCACGCTACCCAAGCTATAGGTCTGGTCGGTCGTACCGTAGAACAAGCCACAACCGGTGTTGTCCTTCACATAGAGGTATTTACCGTTCTGAGCAATCACGTTCACAGGGTTGGTGAACTGCACGACAGTCTCATCGGCAACGGCCGAATAGGCTGCAATATTGGCAACCTTGGTAGCGGTGGCAAACTCGTAAACGGCCTCTACCACATCGCTCACCTCACCATCAAGGGCCGAGATGGCCTTCACGGTGGTATTGCTGCTCAGCTGGAAGGGAGCGGTGTACTGGGGAGAACTCGTGGTGGGCGTGCTGCCATTGGTGGTGTAGTAAATCTTGGCATTGGGAGTCACGCACGAGATGGTCACGTCGATGGCATCATAATAGGTGCCGCCATCAGGCTTGATCGAGGGAGCGGCAAGACCTGCCTGACCCACGGTCACGGTGATTTTGGTCATGCGCACCTGATTGGTGGCAGCGTTGAACACCACCGGACTTGCCTGACCGGCCCAAGTACCGATTTTACCCGAGTAGGTGTACGTCGGAGTTTCTACAGTGAAGCAGCCGGGGCCATACTGAGCATCATCGTTGGCGGTGCACTCGACCTTGATTTCGGTCATTGCGCCTATCGACGAAGTGACGGTCATCGTCTGATTCTTGAAGACGCGGTACTGGCTGTCGGTAATAGTACCATTGGACACCTCAATCTTGATGCCATCCTTCTCGATGGTGAAGGGTTTGCCCGTAATGGGTTCGCCATCGGTGCCAGGCACGAAGGTGATGTCAACTGCCCAAGCGGCGCTGGCCAACAGACACATGGTTAGTAAAGTAAAAATCTTCCTCATTGCAACGAAAATATTAAATGGTTAATAATGATAAGTTCGACATCAATATAATTGGGCAAAGTTACATTTAATTTTCCAATTGTGTTTCATCAAGCTACAGTTTTTTTTGAATGATGAAAAAACTTTGTCGGGAGCGACGAAAAATCGGACAACGATAGAGAGCAACCGAATTTTTTGTGTTAACTTTGCAGGTTGGTAACCAATCAACGAACTATTAACTCAATCAAGACTGTATGACTCATTTATCTCGCCGATGGGCAATGATTCTGCTGGCAATGGCTGCCACATTCAGCACATGGTCACAGGTCATCCGCTTAGACGGACAGAAGGCTGTACACGACAAACGTTCCAACGTGTGGCTGTGCAGCATCTCCCAAGACCATTTCGGCAACGACTGGACGGCAACCGTTCGCCTCGACAGCACCTGTAACTCGCTCGTCATTGACGGCATCACGATACTTGACGGCGAGCAGTTCACCTTTGCCGGAATTGAAGGCGGGAAACAATACCCATTCACGACCGTCGCCGGCGTGGACACCATTGCCGGAGCCATCACATTCACCTGGTTACCTGTACTGGAATTGAATGGCGATTTCGGCAACGAATATGTGACGGGAACCGTGACACTCAACGCCCCCGACTCCACTCAGACCAAGGAGGACCTCCTTGCCAAACTCAAGTGGCGTGGCGGCATCACCAACACGGGCGACAAGCACAAGCGCAACTACCACATCAAGTTCATCAACGAGAACGACGAGAAGGTCAACCGGCGTATGCTTGACCTGCGCAAAGACAACCACTGGAAACTCGACGGCGGCCAGATAGACCCCCTGCGCATCCGCAACAGGGTGTGCACCGACCTGTGGCTCGACATGTCAAGGCAGCCTTGGAACCATGAGATTGACCCGACGGTCATCAACGGCTCTCGTGGCCGTCTCACCGAGGTCATCCTCAATGGCGAGTACCACGGCATCTATGGCCTGATTGAGCCCATCGACCGCAAGCAGATTGGCCTGGTCAAGACCGATGAGACGACAGGCGAGGTGCATGGCCAGCAATGGACTGCAAAACTCAAGTATCCCACCTACATCCTGCCCAAGCCCGACAACAACAGCGAGACCTGGAACGGCAACGAGGTCACCTACCCCGACATTGAGGATGTCTTCCCCACCGACTGGAGCACGCTGTACAACGCCTTTGATTTTGCCCGGCGCGTCGATGCCGTCGATGACTGGCAGACGTTGTCCGACTCGCTCGGCTACTACTTCGACACGCCCGTGATGGAGGACTATTTCATCCTCATCGTGGCACTGCAGGCCCTGGACAATGAAATCAAGAACATCTATTACAGCTGCTATGACAAGACCGTGGGCGCTCCCAGGCTTATCATAACCCCTTGGGATCTGGACGTCAGTGTGGGTGCGAAAAGCATCCCGGGCCTCGATGTCAGCCCCGAACGTCCCCTCAACTGGATTGCCCACGTGGCCCTCGGCGACATGTTCTTCTGGTCTTCCCACCGCAGCAACATCATGACCCGATACTGGCAGCTGCGCAAGACCTGGCTCAACACCGACAGCCTCATCGCCCGTTTCCAGCATGCCGTTGATGAATTGGAACTGTGCGGAGCGGCCGGCCGTGAAGAGGCCCGATGGAGCGGAGACAGCGACTTGGGAGGCGCCGTGCTTGACATCAGCAGCGAGATGGAATATATCGCCGACTGGATCACACGCCGCATGGCATACCTCGATGAGAATGTGTTCGTGCGTGAATTGATACCTGGCGACGTGAATCAGGACGGGGTCGTCAACATCGCCGATGCCATCATGCTCATCAATGTCATCCTCAATGGCGACATGTCGCAACAGGAAGACTTAGTCAACACCGATGTCAACGATGACGGAGAGACCAATATCCATGATGTCATCGACCTGATTAACATGATACTCAACGGGACTTAATTATTCAGAACTAAAACTTTAATCAATTATAAAAACTACTATTTTTATGGCAGACGAAATCATCAACCAAGAGGAAATGGGTAACCAGCCACAGCGCAAGGAAGTTTCCCCCGAGAAGCTCAAAGCCCTGCAGGTGGCTATGGACAAGATAGGCAAGACCTTCGGCAGCGGGTCCATCATGAAACTGGGCGATGACCACATCGAGGACATCGAGGTCATCCCCACCGGCTCCATCGGCCTGGACAACGCCCTCGGAGTGGGCGGTTATCCCCGTGGACGCATCATCGAGATCTACGGTCCCGAGTCATCAGGTAAAACCACACTCGCCATTCACGCCATCGCCGAGGCGCAGAAGATGGGCGGCATCGCTGCCATCATCGACGCCGAGCACGCCTTCGACCGCTTCTATGCCGAGTCGCTGGGTGTTGACGTGAACAACCTGTGGATCAGCCAGCCCGACAACGGTGAGCAGGCACTGGAAATTGCCGACCAGCTCATCCGCAGCAGTGCCATCGACATCATCGTCATCGACAGTGTCGCCGCACTGACCCCCAAGGCCGAAATCGAGGGCGAGATGGGTGAGAGCAAGATGGGTCTCCAGGCCCGACTGATGAGTCAGGCCCTGAGAAAGCTCACCGCCACCATCAGCCGCACCAACACCTGCTGCATCTTCATCAACCAATTGCGCGAGAAATTGGGTGTGATGTTCGGCAACCCCGAGACCACGACCGGCGGCAACGCGCTGAAGTTCTACAGCAGCGTGCGCCTCGACATCCGTCGCACGGGACAAATCAAGGACGGCGACCAGGTGGTCGGCAACATGACAAGGGTGAAAGTGGTGAAAAACAAGGTGGCTCCCCCCTTCCGCAAGACCGAGTTTGAAATCCGCTTCGGCGAGGGCATCAGCAAGGTGGGTGAAATCCTTGACCTGGGTGTCGAGTTCGGCATTATCAAGAAGAGTGGAGCATGGTTCTCCTATGAAGGCACCAAGCTGGGCCAGGGCCGCGACGCCGCCAAGCAGATGGTAGCCGACAACCCCGAACTGGCCGAGGAACTCGAAGCCAAAATTAAAGAGGCCATGAAGGCCAAGTGACAAGCCATCCGACCTTAACGACAAACAACACAGCGAGCCGCCCTGTATCCCAGAGCGGCTCGTCTTTTTTTTGCGATGATTACAGCCTTATCGGTTGCCCTCACTTGAGGCCGAAGGTGGTACGGAGTTTCTCGACCATATCGAGTTTTTCCCAGGGGAAGAGCTCCACATCCAGCTCGGCTGTCGTGTTGTAGAGCGACTCAAAGGTCTTGTGCACCACCTCACACTTGCGGCCCATGTGGCCGTAGGCTGCCGTCTCGGTATAGATGGGACGGAGCAGGTTCAAGCGCTCGATGATGGCAGCAGGACGCATGTTGAACTCATCCATGCCATTCAGGATGTCAGCAATCTCGGCGTCGCTCTTGTCCACATGGCTGGTGCCATAAGTGGTGACATAGAAGCTCACAGGCTCGGCGCGGCCGATGGCATAGGCCACCTGCACCAGCACCTCGTCGGCGATACCAGCGGCCACAACGTTCTTGGCGATGTGACGGCATGCGTAGGCAGCACTGCGGTCCACCTTGCTGGGGTCCTTGCCCGAGAAGGCACCACCGCCATGTGCTCCGCGACCGCCGTAGGTGTCCACGATGATTTTGCGGCCCGTGAGGCCCGTGTCACCATGGGGGCCGCCAATGACGAACTTGCCCGTGGGATTGACAAAGACTTCGGTTTTTCCCTCTTCATACATGGCGCGGATGTCCTCACTGTAGTGAGCCAGTGTCCTCGGGATAAGGATTTTGCAGACGTCCTCCTTAATACGGGGCTGGTCCACATCATCATCATGCTGGGTGCTGACCACAATCGTGTGGATGCGCACGGGGCGGCGTGTTTCACCGTCATACTCGACGGTCACCTGGGCCTTGCTGTCAGGACGCAGGTATGGCATTAGCTCTAAATGGTTGTGGCGGATGTCGGCCAGTTCACGCATCAGGGCGTGGGCCAGGTCAAGCGTCAGCGGCATGTAGTCGGGCGTCTCGTTGCAGGCATAGCCGAACATCATGCCCTGATCGCCAGCGCCCTGGTCTGCGCTGTTGTCCTCGGCGCGGTCCACACCTTGCTTGATGTCGCCGCTCTGCTCGTGCACACTGTTGAGGATGCCGCACGAACTGCCGTCAAACTGATACTCGCTCTTGGTGTAACCGATCTTGTTGATCATTTCGCGAGCGGTACGCTGCAAGTCGATGTAAACATCGGTCGTCACCTCGCCGGCAATCACGACCTGGCCTGTGGTCACCAGTGTCTCACATGCCACATGGGCATGGGGGTCAAAGGCGAGGAACTTGTCAAGGATGGCATCGCTGATCTGGTCAGCGACTTTGTCGGGATGTCCTTCGGACACGCTCTCCGACGTGAATAGATAATTCTTACTGTTCATTGTACCAAAATGTTAGTTTTGTGGGACATGAACGCTAAAGAAGCCGATAAAATTAATTGATTATCGCAGTTTTAGCATTTTTTCAAGTGGTTGCAAGCAGCCAAATTTGTCCACTATTAATATCTGTTACTTAAAAATGTGGCTGCAAAGGTAATGCAAAAAAACAACAGCACAAAGAATGTGCTCTCATTTTTTTACACTATCTTTGCATCTCAAACGAAATGTCACCTACAATGATTGAGGCTCGAAACATAGTGAAACGGTATGGCGACCTGGAGGTGCTGCGAGGTGTGGACCTCGACATCGCCCAGGGTGAGATTGTCTCGATTGTGGGACCCAGCGGCGCCGGAAAGACTACCTTGCTGCAGATTATCGGCACACTGGACGCTCCACAACAGGGCGAGGTGCGCTACGAAGGCAAGAACGTGCTCACGTTGAAAGACAAGGAGCTGGCCCACTTCCGCAACCGCAACATCGGCTTCGTGTTTCAGTTCCACCAGCTGCTGCCCGAGTTCACGATGCTCGAGAACGTCGCCATCCCGGCGCTGCTGGGCGGTGATAACCGCACCGATGCGATGAACCGTGCCCGCAAGCTGCTGGAGCGCATGCACCTGGGCGACCGCCTGACTCACAAACCGTCGCAGCTGAGTGGCGGCGAGTGTCAGCGTGTGGCTGTGGCCCGTGCACTCATCAACAGTCCCAAGGTCATCCTTGCCGATGAGCCCTCGGGAAGTCTCGACACCCAAAACAAGCAGGAACTGCACCAGCTGTTCTTTGAGTTGCGCGAGGAGTTGGGCCAGACGTTTATCATTGTGACTCATGACGAGGGCCTTGCTGCCCAAGCCGACCGCACGCTTCACATGCGCGACGGCATCATTGTTGACCAAACGACACGTGCCGGACGATGAAACGACTTCGCCACTTGCCCATATTGCTCATGGCGGCCCTCTTGGCGCTGGCTTCCTGTGACAAGCAGGAAGACATTGACCGTGCCTATACCGACTACCGCTACGACATCGTAACTTACCTGGGCCAGAACGGCACGGGAGCGCTGTTTGAGTACCTGGGGCATGGTGATTCGGCAGCCGTCAAGTTGCAATCGCGCGTGACGCTGAGCGATGTCAAGGTCAATCATCGCGTGTTGCTGCGCTACGACTTCGCCGACAATGCCGCCCACAGTGACAGCCGCAACATCAATGTGTATGGCTGCAACGGCATCATCAGCGACTCCCTGAGAAAATCCGATGCCGCTCCCGACAGTTTGCCGCAGCATCAGGTGAAGCTGCGCAGCCTGTGGCGCACGGGCGAGTTCATCAACCTGCACTGCCAGGTGGAATACACGACCACGGCGCGCACCTTCATGCTCGTGGCCGATGCCAAGACACTAGACAACGACACCGTGCACTGCTACTTGACGCATGACCTCAGGGGCGAGACCGGAACCTTCTGGCGCGACTGCTATGCCTCGTTCAACGTGGGAGCCTTGTGGCACAAGGAGACGTTCAAGTGCCTGCGCGTCCACCTCCACGACGTGACATACCCCGATACCAAATACTACGACTTCAACAAATAATCATTTTTTACAATACACATCTTTAATAAGAATTATGGCAAACGAAAAACAAAACCAGAACCAGATTAAGATTGAACTTCCCAAGGAAGAGTTGCAGGGCCGCTATGCTAACATGGCAATGATTGCCCATGGTCCCAACGACTTCTTTATCGATATGATCCTGCGCGGCCCCAACATGCCGCAGGCCCGCGTACAGAGCCGCATCATCATGGCTCCCCAGCATGCCAAGGAGCTGATGCTCGCCTTGCAGGACAACATCCGCCGTTACGAGCAGAACTTCGGTGAAATCAAGATTATGCGCCCCGCCGGTGCCCCCAATGGCGGCATCATGGACTTCCCCCTGCCCAAGGGCCAGGCCTAATTCAATCAGGAGTTAGAAGTCCTATAATATCTAGGGACTAAAAACTAAGGACTAGAAACTAGGGACTAGGGACTAAAAACTAAAAACTTACAATTATGGAACATCCTTTGTTCATTTACAATACCCTCACCCGCCGCAAGGAGCACTTCGTGCCCTTGAATGAGCCGATGGTGGGCATGTACGTCTGCGGACCCACGGTCTATGGCGACCCGCATCTGGGTCACACCAGACCTGCCATCACGTTCGACGTGCTGTTCCGCTACCTGCAACAACTGGGCTACAAGGTGCGCTACGTGCGCAACATCACCGACGTGGGCCATCTGGAGCACGATGCCGATGAGGGTGAGGACAAGATTGCCAAGAAGGCACGCCTCGAGCAACTCGAGCCGATGGAAGTGGCACAGTATTACACCAACCGCTACCATACCGCCATGCAGTTGCTCAACGTGCTGCCCCCCAGCATCGAGCCTCACGCCACGGGACATATCATCGAGCAAGAGGAGCTGGTGAAGCAGATCATGAAGAATGGCTATGCCTACGAGAGCAACGGCAGCATCTACTTTGACATTGAGGCCTACAACCGTGACCACCGCTACGGCGTGCTCTCGGGACGCAGCCTCGACGACATTCTCAATGCCAGCCGCGAACTGGAAGGTGTGGGCGAGAAGCACAATCAGGCCGACTTCGCCCTGTGGAAGAAAGCTCAACCCGAGCACATCATGCGTTGGCCCTCGCCCTGGAGCGACGGTTTCCCCGGCTGGCACTGCGAGTGCACCGCCATGGGACGCAAGTACCTGGGCAAGCATTTCGACATTCACGGTGGCGGCATGGACCTCGTGTTCCCGCATCACGAGTGCGAGATTGCGCAGGCCGTAGCCAGCCAGGGTGACGAAATGGTGCACTACTGGATGCACAACAACATGATCACCATCAACGGGCAGAAGATGGGCAAATCGCTGGGCAACTTCATCACCCTGGAGCAGTTCTTCACGGGTGACCACCCGGCGCTCACCCAGGCCTACACGCCCATGACTATCCGATTCTTCATCCTTCAGGCCCACTATCGTGGCACGGTGGACTTCAGCAATGAGGCCCTGCAGGCTGCCGAGAAAGCCCTCGAGCGCATACTCGACGGCTGGCACCGACTGAATGCACTCGCTGCTGCACCGCAGTCGTCGCTCACGCTCGACAACTACCGTCAGCGCTGCGCCGACGCCATGAACGACGACCTGAACACCCCGACGGTCATCGCCACCCTGTTCGATGCCTGCAAAGTCATCAATCAAGCCAACGACGGCAACGCCAGTCTTTCACAAGCTGACATCGACGAACTGAAGAGCGTCTTCCAGACCTACCTGTTCGACGTGCTGGGCATCCGTGACGATGCAGCCGGCGGCGACAGCGTGAATCTGGAGCCTTATCGCCAGGCCGTTGACCTGTTGCTGGAGATGCGTCGCAACGCCAAGGCCGCCAAGGACTGGGCCACCAGCGATCTCATCCGCGACAAGCTTGCCGAATTTGGCTTCGAAGTCAAGGACACCAAGGACGGCTTTGAGTGGAAAGTGAAATGAATCAGTTAACAGTTGACAGTTAACAGTGAATAGTTGTTCATTGCTGGCTGTCAACTGTTCTCTATTAACTGTTAACTAAAAAAGATGGAGCCGCTCATATCGGTCATCATCCCCGTTTATAACGCGGAGAAGTTTCTGGACCAGTGCCTGGAGAGCATTGTGGCCCAGAGCTATCTTCGCCTCGAGATTCTCGTGGTGGATGACGGCAGCACCGATGGCAGCGGTGAGAAGTGTGACAGTTGGGCAAAACGCGATGAACGCATCCGCGTCATCCATCAGCCTAACGGTGGCCACTCCGCAGCGCGTAACACCGCTCTCGATGCCATGACCGGTGAATTGGTCGCCATGGTGGACAGCGATGACGTGTTGCACCCTGAATTCGCCGCCACTCTGCTCGATGTCATGCGCCAGACCGGCTGCGACATCGCCGTGGGCGGTTATGTCGCCTTCAGCAGCGAGCGCCCCCATTTCCCCACCGTCACAAGCAGCGGCCCGATACGGCAGTACAACCAAGAGGAAGCCTTACAGACGGTCTTTTATCAGCATGGGTTCACCCACTCGCCTTGGGGACGCCTGTTCAAGGCCACACTCTTTGATGACATCCGTTTCCCTTTGGGTATCATCTATGAGGATTTGGCCATCATCTATCCGCTGCTCAAGAAGTGCAATACGGTGGCTGTCATCGACAGCACCCTGTATGGCTACCGCCAACACGACACCAACAGCATGAAAGTCTTCTCGCCTCGTCGCGCCGCAGTGCTGGACGTGTGCGAGGAACTGGAGAGCACCATGCAGGACAACGACCCACAATACTTGGCTGCCGTACGCAGCCGCCTGCTCAGCGCCTATTTCAACATCCTGCTGCTGAGCCGGCAGGATAAACAGAGCGACCACCAGCAGCTGCAGGAGCGCTGTTGGGCCGGCATCAAGCGACTCAGGGGTGAGTGCTTGTTCGACTCCCACGTGCGGCTCAAGAACAAGCTGGGCATCTTGGCGTCCTATCCAGGACGTTGGTTCCTCTGCTCGGTCATCGGGCGCAACTATCAACCCAAGCCCTGACAGTTGCGGATTGACCTGAAAACACATACAAAAGGACTGGCACTATACAAGATACTTGCAAAATAGTGCATTTCATTGAAAGATTTGGGTGGTTTGCAGATTTTATTTTGAAAGCTGCAAATCATTGTTTTTCTTTGTAATGTCAAACTACAGATAATAATCACTTATTCATTAGATTAATTGTTTTAATGCTGTATTTCTATACTGAATTACGAATACCATGACTCACTTTGGGTTTAGTTAAAAGTTTATTAAGCTTCCACAAACAAAAGAAGACTAAAAAAGAAAGACAGGATGTGAGTCCCGTCTTTCTTGCTTATAGTTAAAGGTGTATGAATTATCTGCTATCGGAGCATATCGGCTACGCGGCGCGTGGCGGCGACAAAGCGTTCCACCTCGTCGAGCGTGTTATAGACCGCAAACGATGCTCTCACCATGCCTGTCACGCCATAACGAGCCATCAGCGGCTGGGCACAATGATGACCCGTACGCACGGCGATGCCTAACTTGTCGAGCAGCAGGCCCATGTCATAACTGCTGATGTCGCCCACGAGGAACGATACCACGCCACTTTTGCCGGGAGCTGTGCCAAACAAGCGGATGCCATCAATCGTCTTCAAGCCTTCAACTGCGGCAGCAAGCAAGGTATGCTCGTGGGCAGCAATCGCGTCAATGCCCAGATTGTTGATGTAATCGATGGCCGTGCCAAAAGCGGCGATATCCACAAAGTCGGGCGTTCCGGCTTCAAACTTGAACGGAAGGTCGGCAAAAGTGGTCCTCTCAAACGAAACCTGTCCAATCATTTCTCCTCCACCCTGGTAAGGCGGCATCTTCTCCAGCCAGTAGCGCTTGCCGTAGAGGATGCCCACGCCAGCAGGGCCATACATCTTGTGGCTCGAGAAAGCATAGAAGTCGCAATCCAACTCCTGCACGTCAACCTTGACATGAGGTGCTGCCTGGGCGCCGTCGATGAGCACAGGCACACCGTTGCGATGGGCGATGTCAATCATCTCCTTGACGGGATTGACTGTTCCCAGGACGTTAGACACATGAGCCAGAGCGACAAAACGGGTGCTGTCGCTGAACAAGTCCTGATAGGCCTGCATGTCCACCTGACCGCTGTCGTCGATGGGCACGACACTCAGGGTGATGCGCTTGCGCTGGCCTATGAGCTGCCAAGGCACGATATTGCTGTGATGCTCCATCACGGTAACAATAATCTCGTCGCCGTTCTCGAGCATCTGCCCGAACGATGAGGCCACCAGGTTGATGCCCTCGGTCGTGCCACGCGTGAAAATCACCTCTTCGGTGCTGGCGGCATTGATAAAGGCACGCGCCTTCTCACGGGTGAGTTCCACCAGGTCGGTAGCTTCCTGTGACAAGGTGTGCACGCCACGGTGCACGTTGGCCTTATAGTGGTAGTACATCTGGTCGATGGCCTCTACCACGGGGCGCGGTGTCTGGGATGTGGCGGCATTATCCAGATAAATCAGGGGGCGACCCTCTATCTGCCGTTGCAGGATAGGATAATCCTCACGTATCTTGTTGATGTCCATTATTTTAGTTTTTAGTTTCTAGTCCTTAGTCCCTAGTTTCTAGTCCCTAGTCCCTAGAAGGTTCAGAGAAGCCAATTCCTAATTCCTAACTTTTAACTCTTCTTGCAGGCGGCCATGCAGCTGGCGCAGTTGCTCAAGGTGCCGGCAAAGCGTTTCTCCACAAGGTAATGCAGGCGGTCCTTAAGGACGTCAAGGCGCACGCCATCGATAACGTCGGCGACAAAGGCCTGCATCAAGAGGCGACGCGCCTCTTCGAGGCCGATGCCGCGTGTGCGCATGTAGAACAGGGCCTCCTCGTCGAGCTGACCTACTGCCGAGCCATGAGAACACATCACGTCATCGGTGTAAATCTCAAGCTGAGGCTTGGTGTACATCTTGGCCGTGGGGGCGCCGCACAGGTTGCGGTTGCCCTGATAGGCCTCGACACGGGGGCAGTCGGGCTTCACCAGAATCTTACCTGCAAATGCACCCACGGCATGGTCGTTGAGCACATACTTGAACATCTCGTTGCTGTGGCAACGGGGAGCGTTGTGACTGATAAAAGTGTGGCTGTCCACATGCTGCTCGCCACTAGCGATGGTCATTCCCAGCAATTGGGTCTCGGCATGCTCGCCATTGACCTCGACATGGTAGTTATTGCGGGTAAAGCCGTTGATGAGCGTGATGCCGTCGATGAGCACATTACTGCCCTCTTGCTGGTCCACATAGATTGAAGACACGCGGCTGGTCTTGGGCGTACTCTCCTCCAGATCGTAATAATCAATGGCACTGCCCTGCATGGCGACAATCTCAACCACCTGATTGTTCAAGTAGTTATAGTCGGGACTCTGGGAGTGGTCACACATGAGCAGCTTAATGCTCGCGTTCTTACCCACGATGATGAGCAGACGACGCTGCACCATCATGTCAAGTGCCGCATTGAAGATATTCACCAGCTGGATGGGACGTTCGGCGACAACACCATCGGGGACATAGATGAACAGGCCATCCTGCACCAGCAGGCTGTTGAGCGCCACAACGGGATCATCGAGATGAGCCAACTTGCCATAGTAGGCCGACATCAACTCGGGATAGTCCTCGGCCGCCATGCTGAAAGGTTCCACCACTACCTTGCCGATGTTACGCTCGGCAGTGGGGCTGCTGTGGAAGGCATCGTTGCTGGAATAGTAGAGGCATGTGCTCATGTTGGGCACATCGCAGTGGAAGGTCTCGCCCGGATCGGCCTCAAACGGCAGCCGGTTGATGTTCACGCCATAGTCATGAGCGAACACGGCCTCGAGGTCGGTCGCTTCATAGTCCTCGCTGCCCTTGCGCGGCAAGCGGGCCGTCTCCAACTGCTCACGGGCCTGCTCACGCAGCGTGTTCAGCAATGAGGGCGACTGCTGCTCAATGAGCACGCGGTTCTCGTCATACAGGTCGATATATTGCTTCAGCGCATTCATCTTTCTTTATTGCTGTGAATCGACTTGTTCCTTAATCCAGTCATAACCCTTCTCTTCCAGTTCCAGCGCAAGTTCGGGACCGGCGCTCATCACGATGCGGCCCTTGTAAAGCACGTGCACGAAGTCGGGCTTGATGTAATCCAGCAGACGCTGGTAGTGGGTGATGACGATGGTGGCGTTGTCCTTGCTCTTGAGCGTGTTCACGCCACTGGCGACGATGCGCAAGGCATCGATGTCAAGGCCGCTGTCGGTCTCGTCAAGGATGCTCAGCTTGGGCTCGAGCATCGCCATCTGGAAAATCTCGTTGCGCTTCTTCTCACCGCCCGAGAAACCCTCGTTGACGGCACGTGAGGCGAGCTTGTTGTCGAGTTGGACAATGCTGCGTTTTTCGCGCATGAGTTTCAGGAAGTCGGCTGCGCTCAAGGGGTCTTGACCGAAGTATTTGCGCTTCTCGTTCAAGGCGGTGCGCATGAAGTTGACCATCGACACGCCAGGAATCTCAACAGGGTACTGGAAACTCAGGAACAGGCCCTCATGAGCGCGGTCCTCGGGAGAGAGCGCCAGCAGGTCCTTGCCGTAGAATTCCACACTACCACCCGTCACGGTATAGGCGGGATTACCCGTGAGCACGGCGCTCAGGGTACTCTTGCCCGACCCGTTGGGGCCCATGATGGCATGCACCTCACCAGGCTTGACCGTCAGGTTGATGCCCTTCAATATCTGCTTATCCTCAATCGAGGCCTGTAAATCCTTAATGACTAACATGATATTTTAGTTTGTTTTTTCTTTACTGTTTAATTTCTAGATATCCTAGAGTTTCTAGATGGACTAGTTATTTTAGATGCTCTAGAGTTACTGGAGATGATGATTATCCCACACTGCCTTCCAGCGAAACGCTGAGCAGTTTCTGGGCCTCGACGGCAAACTCCATCGGTAACTTGGCCATCACCTCCTTGGCATAGCCGTTGACGATAAGGCCAACAGCGTCTTCGGTCGGGATGCCTCGCTGGTTGCAATAGAAAATCTGGTCCTCGTTGATCTTACTTGTCGTGGCCTCGTGCTCGACAACCGACGTGTCGTTACCCACCTCGATGACGGGGAAGGTATGGGCGCCGCTGGTGTCGCTCAACAGCAGGCTGTCACACTGGGTGAAGTTGCGGCAACCGGTCGCCTTGGGCGCGATTTTGACCATGCCGCGATAGCTGTTCTGGCTGTGACCGGCGCTGATGCCCTTGCTCACGATGGTGCTCGTGCTGTGCTTACCCAAGTGAATCATCTTGGTGCCCGTGTCGGCCTCTTGCCAGTTGTTTGTCAGTGCCACACTGTAGAACTCACCCACCGAGTGGTCGCCCTTGAGCACGCAGCTAGGATATTTCCAGGTAATGGCGCTGCCGGTTTCGACCTGGGTCCACGACAACTTGCTGTGGTCACCACGGCACAGGCCGCGCTTGGTCACCAGGTTATAGATGCCGCCCTTACCATCCTTGTCACCGGGATACCAGTTCTGCACGGTGCTGTACTTCACTTCTGCACGGTCCTCAACGATAATCTCGACGATGGCGGCATGCAACTGGTTCTCATCACGCATGGGAGCGGTGCAGCCTTCCAGATAGGAGACATAGGCGTCGTCATCGGCCACGATGAGCGTGCGCTCAAACTGGCCCGTCTGCGCCGCATTGATGCGGAAGTAGGTGGACAACTCCATCGGGCAGCGCACTCCCTTGGGGATATAGACAAAGGATCCGTCACTGAACACTGCCGAATTCAACGCGGCATAGAAATTGTCGGTGTAAGGCACCACTTTGCCCAGGTACTTGCGCACCAAGTCGGGATAATCCTTCACCGCCTCACTGATGGAGCAGAAAATCACACCCAGCTCAGCCAAGCGCTCACGATAGGTCGTCTTCACGCTCACACTGTCCATCACGGCGTCAACAGCCATGCCACTCAGGCGCAGCTGCTCTTCCAGGGGGATGCCCAACTTGTCGAAGGTTCTCTTCAACTCAGGGTCAATGTCCTCAAAACTGCCCTTTTTCAATTTGCGCGGCGCGGCATAGTAGCTGATGGCCTGGTAGTCGATTTCAGGTACATGCACGTGGCCCCAAGTGGGAGCCTTGAGCGTCAACCAGTGGCGGTAGGCCTTCAGTCGGAACTCCAGCAACCACTCGGGCTCACCCTTCAGGGCCGAGATGCGGCGCACCACATCCTCGTCCAACCCCTTGGGGATGACCTCGGTCTCGATATCGGTCACAAAGCCGTACTTGTACTCGGCTTGTGCCGCTTCTTCTATAATCTGATTCCCTTTTTCAGGTTTCTCGTTCTCTTTCATCGGTTAATTATACCTCTTTCTAAAAAGCGGTGCAAAGGTACTGCTTTTTTTTCACTTCTCACTAGAAAACCTTCAACTATTGATTCATCACAAACTCCTAAACCAAAAAAGCCGCAGAACTATTGTTTTTCTGTAATTTTTGGCCTATCTTTGTCTCGCCCTATCAATGATTTGTTTACTTTGATTTTTGCACCGCAGGAGTAGACAAATACACGTTACGGCTATTGTTCAATCACAGTGGTGCATCCGTCACTTATTATGAAAAAGATTTTATTACTCATCCTCATTCTAATGGTCTCCCTTACCGCCGGCGCGCAGGCCATCCCCAAGACAAAATCCTCCAAGGCTAAAACTACCACCAAGGTACAGTTCACCAACGGTCAGTATATAGCTTGTACCCAAAATAATGTTGTACTGCGAAAGAGTCCTTCCGCCTCTGCTGCATCAGCAGGTAAAGTGTCAAAACTCGGAATGGATGATGTCTTTGATTTCGTTTACATCAAATATCTTGGAAAAACCCAAAATGGCTATCTGTATGTCGACGCCATCTATGTTCATGATTTCTCAGAGAAACATGTAAAAGCATGGATGCCAAAGAAGTACGCCAAAGCGGCTTGTAAGAGATGCCGTGGCCTCGGTGAAGATTCTAACACTTGGAAGAAATGCACTTCATGTAAAGGCCGTGGCTACTAAACAGAATTAGTTAATTCTGGGATAACTCATCTTGTAGAAGGCCAAAGCATTTCAAAAAAATAAAGCCACTGAACTATTTTTTGCTTTATTTGTGATATTTTTGCATCGTCTATAGAAGATTTGCTTGTTTTAATTTTGCACCACAAGAACAAATAAATCTCCAGCATAGTTAACAATCAATCAACGTGGTGCTATTTACAGGTATTATGAAAAAGATTATATTCTTTGTTCTTATTCTTATGGTATCTTTTGCTGCCAGTGCGCAGAATCCAACAAGGACAAAAGCTTCCACCAAGACACAGACTACGACCAAGACACAGACAAAATCCACAACGAAGACTGGCGCTAAGGCTCAGTTAACTAACGGCCAGTATTTATCTTGCACTCAAGATGGTATCGCTATGCGGACAGGCCCTTCAGACAGTTCACCAAAGATTAAGCAATACGATCAAACAGTCGTATTATTGGGACCTGGAAACGTGGAATTATCTTATGATGAATATTTCTTCATGGATTTGGGCTTTAAATATCTTGGGAAAAAAGAAAACGGCTATCTGTATGTTGAGGCCATCCATGATGGTGATATTTTTGACAATGTGATCATCAACGGCTGGGTTCCGGAGAAGTATGTAAAAGTCGCATGTAAAAAATGTAACGGATTAGGGAATGTTGATTATGAAACATGCACTTCATGTAAAGGCCGCGGCTACTAAACAGCAGCAGTGATTCAAGAGGCACATCGTGCTTCACAATAAATAAGGCGAGAAGAGATTTCTTCCCGCCTTTTGTTTTACTCGCTTAATACCACACAATCGTGGTATTTCGGCTTCTACTTGCTGAGGATGATGTCGATGACGGTATTGACATCAGCTATGTTGATCTCGCCGTCACCATTCACGTCAAAGTTGCCGGCTAGGCCCCCATCCGTGAGGATGTGGTCAATAAGGGCGTTGACATCGGCTATGTTGACCTCGCTATCGGTGTTCACGTCACCGGGGATGCACTGCGTGATGTCGGGATAGTGGCAATAGAAGGACTTCAGGGCCAGTGTGTGATTACCGGGGTCGCCTGACTTGTCCAGTGTGAACTTGATGCTCTTGATGGTCACGGGATAGGTGCCCAGGTTATCGGCACCGCCCAGGGTAGCCAAGTCGAGCAGGATGCGGTAGTCCTTGCCCGCCTCGAAGGTATCGCCGTCAACGGGATCAATCCTAAGAAAGTTGGACGTGGTGTAGTAGCGATTGCGGGCATCAATCTGCACATAGTCGATGGGCATGGTGGAATTGAACACGAGTCCCACAGTGTCGGGCAGGCTGTAGAGCGTGATTTCCTTGGACATCTGCAGGTAAGGTGCGCGGTTGCTGCTGTAAGTATAGGAGATGACGCCCGTGGTCTCGTTGATGGTGATGTTCTTGGCGCCGGCGCCCTTGAAGGTCCAGCCGTCCCACGGTTGGTACAGATAGGGCGTGGGACTGATTTCCACAGTTACCTCGGTGTTGTCGCTATACTCCCCCACCTCACAAGCCAGGGTTGTCGTACCTTCCTTCAGGCCATGCAGCACGCCATCGGTCACGGCAATCACCTCGCTGTCGCCTATGCTCCAGTCCAGCGTTGCGGGGTCATAGAAATAGGTGTTGGCATTGACCGTCGCGGTCACCTCGATGGGATAGTCGCGGCCATCGATGAGGATGGGGTGCAGCGTGATGGCGGGTTGAGCTGCGATGATGCGCACGGGCACCGTCGCCGTCATCTCGCCCAGGGTCGCAGTGAGCGTGCCGCCGGTGACGTCGCCACCAGCCTTGAAAGTGTTGCCGCTAGTGGTACCCAGCGAGGGGTCGCACGACAGGGTCACGCCCTGCACGTCCTCATCGACCAGTTCGCCGATGCGGTTATAGCCCAAGATGCGGGGCTTGGCCGTGGAGTACTGCGGCAGGTCGATGCGATGCAGGTCAAAGGCGATGCTCGCCACCTCGTTGTCCTCCTCGCCCACAGCCTCTACAAGCCAGCCGCAGGCCACGGAACGCGGGGTGCCCTCGGTGGTGGTGTTGATGATTTTGCCAAAGAGCATCATCTCGGCTGAGCCGCCCGCGTCCATGTTGACTATCTCGGTCACGTCGGGACACATCTGCTGCAGAATCTGACACGCCACCGCCGTGGGGCAGCCGGCCGACTGGCCGTAAAGCGGACTAGTGGCCTTGTCGATAACCAGCAAGTAGAGGTGCTTGCCGTCGGCGCTGCTGCCATAGCAGGTGCGTGAATACACCTGGCTGTTGTAGGTCTCGTCATAGTTTCGTCCCAGCAGTTCGCCGCCATGCATGATGGGGGCGTTGCCCCACACCATATTCTCGATGTCGGGACGCAAGCCCTGCTTGTCGTCATCCAGGCAGGTCCACTCCGAGGTCACCTCAATCTCGTCGCCCACGGCAAGGGCGGCCATTGCTGCCTTGTTGGCATCGCCAGTGACGGTGAGACAAGCGTCATAGGAGCCCAACGTCTGGCGATCGGCATCAGGGACGATAGCGGCGATGATGAACCGCATGGGCGCGTTGTTGGTCCAGGCACTGCCCTCGGCCAGGGTGAGGTAATAGTTGTCGGTGTGGTTGTTTCCCCGCTCGTTGAAACCCGTCCAGTCGTCCTCAAACTCACGCGTGCGGGTGTAGTTAGGCCCATACAGGCAGATGTCTCCCGCCACAGCGCGGCGGTTGATGTTGTGATAGGCCAGCGGTTGCGCCAGTTTGTCGCTGGCGATGGTGCCGTCCCACCTGATGCGTCCCAGCACCAAGGTCTTGTCGTGGGTGATGGCAGCGGCTGCCGAGCGCTCAGGGCCGCCGTTCCACCAGTCCCAGGTGGTGTTGTCGTTGACCAGGCTGGTGTCGTTACGCACTACGCCACCCAGCGGAGTGCCCAACTGGAAACTGCTCCACGGGGCACCGTTGCCCGACACGACCCAGAAGTTGGCATTGCAGCCTGCCACAGGGCGCTTGGTGGCCGTGCGGTTGCGCGTATAGGCGTTGGCCAGGGCCTCGGTTTGTCCCACGGTGTTGTAGCCGATTGTGGTCTCAATGCGGTTGTTGGGATTGTTGAGGTCCACCTCCAGCACATACACGTTGAGCGGATAACCGGGAATCCTCACAATGGTATTGACCGTGCCCGGCCCCACCTGGCGGTGCACCAGCGTGTCGACCGTATAGGCAGTTCCGTCGATGACAAAGTCAGCGTGGGCCGATGCGCAAGCCAAGAGCGACAAGACAAGCGACAAGAAGTATTTTCTTTTCATCATACCAAAAAGCGTTAATGGTTAGTGTCACGCAAAGATAACCCTAACCCACGAATTTTCAAAGAAGAACAAGCGATTTTTCGAGAAGGATGCAGCCTCAACGGCCAACGATGTATTTGCGGAAAGGCAGCATGCGCAGCACTATCGTCAGCACGAGACACACGATGAAGGCCAACAGGCCGCTCACCAGGCAGTCCACTACAATGGGCGCGGCGCCCAACCAGGACTGCGTCATGGGCCACACCACCTGCCGCAAGATAATCATCTGGGACAGGTAGATGCCAAAGGTGCAACGGCTCAGCAACGGCCACCAGGTGGCAGCAGCAGGATGGGCCGAGCGGTCATACTGCTTGGGTGCGAAACGCTGCACCGTGACAAACAGCAACGTGGCCATCGCGATGTTATTGACGCTGATGTCGTTAGTGATTGTATCGATATGCTCCTGCCAGGTGATGCCGAAATGACCTTGCACCAGGAACTCGAACAACGGCATCGCCACAATGCCGAAGGCGAGCAGCAGGCCCCATTTCCAGCCGTGCTTGAGGCTGTACAAGGGCAAGCCGTATTGATGCAGGTAATAGCCCAGCAGCACGTATCCATAGTAGTTGGCAAAAGCGCCGAACATATTGTGGCTGTACTGCGTCGCCTCCATGAAGATGCCATGCTGATAGGGAATGAACGATGAGAGCACCCACAACACCAATAGCATTTCCACACCACGCTTGCCGATGGCGTCGATACACTTGCTCACCAGCGGCAGCGTCACATAGATGACCAGCAGCACATACACATACCACAACAAACCCTCAACAGGATGAAACAGGAGGGACGTCAGCAGACGAGGAGTGAAGTTGTGAAGCAGGAAGGCATGTTCCAGCAGGTAGACGACAGTCCACACCAACAGCGGGAAGAGGACGACGCGCAGACGGCGCCTGATAAAACGCTTGCCAGTCATCTTCACGGGCAATAGCAAGGCACCCGTGATCATGAAGAACAGGTTGCAGTTCACCGCCACCAGCACGGTATAGACCGCATTGGCAATCGACGGCGTGTTATAATAGGTGGCATATTGCCTGATGGGTGTGTGAATGAGAATGACCAGCAGGCAAGCGATGACACGCAGGATGTCAAGGTAAGGTATTCGCCGCTGCAGTCGAGTCTCTGTCATACTTCAGGTGTTTGGGATCAGGTCTTCTTTTGAATGAGGGCCACGGCATAGGCGGCGATGCCCTCGCCACGGCCAGTAAAGCCTAATTTCTCGGTGGTCGTGGCCTTGATGGACACCTGACCGGGGGCACAGTCCATGCAAGCGGCCAACTCCTGCTGCATGGCAGGGATGTGGGGGTTGAGTTTCGGCTGCTCTGCACAGATGGTGATGTCGCAGTTTCCCAAGCAATAGCCCTGCTCATCAAGCAGACGCATCACGTGGCGCAGCAACAAGCGGCTGTCGATGCCCTTGTAACGCGGGTCTGTGTCAGGGAAATGGTAACCGATATCACGCAGGGCGGCGGCACCCAACAGGGCGTCGCACAAGGCATGGATCGCAACGTCGGCATCGCTGTGTCCCAGCAAGCCACGTTCCCATGGAATATTCACGCCGCCCAGCCAAAGGGGTCTCCCCTCGACCAGGCGGTGTACGTCAAATCCCATCCCCACGCGTATCATAGTCCTTCTCTAGTTTTTTCAGTTGTCAGTTGTCTAGATCTTCTAGATGGACTAGATTATCTAGACGGGCCTGATTACCTTAGTTACGACCGAACAGATCCTTGATGCCATCCAAATCAAACGACAGGGTGAAACGCAGCGTCTGATCCAGAGGACTGTTCTGGGCTGTAGCGATCATGTAGCTGGCATCAATCTTAATCACGTTGAGCGAGAAACCGGCGCCCAGACCGAAGTACTGACGGTTACCGGCATACTTGCTCTCATAGTAGTAACCACCACGCAAGAAGAACTGCTGGTTGTAAGCATACTCGGCACCCACCGAATAGGTGATGCGCTTGGCAAAGTTGTCCTTGAAGCTGTCAAAGATACCCGTAATCGACGACTTGTCTTTCCACTGCTGCAAGGCATCGTCATAGGCCAGGTTGTCCTCATAGTCGGCCAGACGAGGCTTTGCGGGCACCAGAATCTTATTGGCGTCAACGGCCAGGGTAAGGTTGTTATAGTCGGCCAAGGGGAAGGTGAAAGCAGTACCGATCTTGAGGTTAGCAGGCAGGTAAGCCGGGTCGTTACCCTTGTTATAGTTGACCTTGGAACCGATGTTGGACAGGTTGAAACCCAACGACCACTGGCACTCGTTGCGGCCAATGACAGGGAAAGTGGTGTAATAGCCCGAGATATCGGCGGCAAATGCCGTAGCGCTCGACGACTCACCGGTATTCATCATCGTGTTGTAGCCCAAGTCACTGTAGATGAAGCGCAGGGCGACACCCATAGCGAATTTCTCGCTCAGCTTGCGGCTGTAACCCAGGTCAGCAGCCATCTCAAACGGGTTGATGACCGAGAGCGTCGCTCCGTCACCATCAGTAGCTGCCACCTCGCCCAGCGAGAAATAGCGCAACGAGGCACTAATGGCCTGATTGTCGCTGCCACCCACCTTGTAGTAGCCAGAGAGGTTGGCCAGATAGATGTCATTGACAATCTTGCGCAACCACGGCGTGTAGGACAGCGAAACACCGGCACGGCTGTAAGCGAAGGCATACTTTGACGGGTTCCAGAACTGGGAGTTGGCATCGGCCTCGGTGGCGGCACCCAGGTCACCCATCGAGGCGCCACGCGCATCGGGAGTGATACTCAGCGAGGTAACACCCGTGGTCACGGGATTAAACTCGGTGTTCTTGATGTCGTCCTGTGACCAGGCCGTTAAAGCGGTCGCTATCAGGGCGACGGCAAGTATTGATCTGTACAGTTTCATTTCTTCTAATCAGAAAAATTTGGTTTGTCTTTATAACATATAAACTACAAAACCGCCATTTTATTGTATTCACTCCCATTATTCCTTCCTTTGGTAGCTCATTAACCTCCACAAACGACAAAAACAGGATTAAAAATCGCAACCCCGGCAACATGATGTTGCCGGGGTTGCGATTGCATGATTGTCATTGTTCGGGTATCAGTCGCGGCTGCCGAAGAAGCGCAACAGGTACAGGAACAGGTTGATGAAGTCGAGGTAGAGGCTCAAGGCGCCCATCGTGGCGACTTTGCCCATGGCTGTGGGGTCGGCTTCGGCACACATGCGCTTGATGGCCTGGGTGTCCCATGCGGTCAGTCCCACAAAGATGAGCACACCGGCAAAGCTGATGCACATGTCGAGCATTGAGTTGTGCATGAACAAGTTAACTATAGTGCACACAATCAAACCGAGAAGGGCCATGATCAGGAAAGAGCCAAACTTGGACAAATCCTGACGGGTGACATAGCCAAAGACCGCCATAGCCCCGAAAGTACCTGCCGTAATCAGGAACGTCATGGCAATCGACGTGCCTGTATAGTACATGAAGATGGGTGTGAGCGAAATACCGTTCAACGCACTGTAAACATAGAACAAAACCGTTGCGGTGGTTGTGCTCAACTTGTCGATGCGAGCAGTCAAGTAGATCACCAAACCAATCTCAAGGGCGAACAAGACCCAAATCGAAGCCGTAGTGCTGAACATGATGTTCATCAGCGTCTCGCTGGACAACACCAGGAATGAGGTGATTGCTGTAAGCAACAGTCCCAAGGTCATCTTGCCAAACACCTTGCGCATCACGCCGGCGACGTAACGCTTCAGCGTCATTTCATTCTCGGCCTGAACGGCTGTCTCATAGCCGTCCACATAATTTTCTCTCCAGTTGTTCATATCTTAGTTTTTGTTAGTTGTCTGTTTCTGTTTCAGTTTCAAACTGCAAATTCCGTGCCAATCCACAACCTCTAAACTTACATCCTGTTAGGCATCTCGATGCCCAGCAGCGACATGCCGCGCTTGATGACATCGGCCACGGTATCGCTCAACAACTGACGGAAGCAACGCACGGCGGCGTCCTGCTCCCTGAGGATGCTGCAGTCGTGGTAGAACTGGTTATACTCCTTGGCCAGGTCATAGACGTAGTTGGCGATGAGCGCGGGGCTGTAGTTGCGGCCGGCATCGGCAACGACGGTGGTGAAATCGGCAAGCTTCTGAATCAGTGAGGTTTCCTTCTCGTTGGGTGCCACGGCACTGATATCCACGGCCTTGTAGTCCTCGCAGCACTTGCGCAGCACTGACTGGATGCGGGCATAGGTGTACTGGATGAAAGGACCTGTGTTGCCGTTGAAGTCAATGGACTCGCTGGGGTCGAACAGCATGGTCTTCCTCGGATCCACCTTGAGGATAAAGTACTTCAAGGCACCCAGGCCAATCATGCGCAGCACGTCGGCACGCTCGTCCTCGGCCACACCCTGCAGTCGTCCGGGCTCGCCAGCCATCTCGGTTGCGGTGGCAATCATCTCGTCCATCAGCTCATCGGCATCTACAACGGTACCCTCACGGGATTTCATCTTGCCGTTGGGCAACTCTACCATGCCATAGGAGAAGTGCACCAGGTCCTTGCCCCACTTGAAGCCCAGCTTGTCGAGCAGCAGCGAGAGCACCTGGAAGTGATAGTTCTGCTCATTGCCCACCACATAAATCATGCGGTCGATGGGATAATCCTTATAACGCAACTGTGCTGTGCCGATGTCCTGAGTCATATAGACCGACGTGCCGTCGCTGCGCAGCAAGAGTTTGTGGTCCAAGCCGTCGGGCGTGAGGTCGGCCCAAACGCTGTTGTCCTCCTTGCGGTAGAACAGGCCCTTTTCCAGACCCTCGAGCACGGTGTCACGGCCCACCAGATAGGTGTCGCTCTCGTAGTAGATTTTATCGAACGAAACGCCCATGCGCTTGTAGGTCTCGTCAAAACCGGCATATACCCAGTTGTTCATCTTCTCCCACAGGGCGCGAACCTCGGGGTCACCGGCCTCCCAGCGGCGCAACATGTCGTGAGCCTCCTGGATGAGCGGAGCCTGCTTCTCGGCCTCTTCGGGGCTCATTCCCTTCTCCACAAGTTCCTTGATTTCGGCCTTGTAGTGCTTGTCGAAGGCCACATAGAAGTCACCGATCAGGTGGTCACCCTTCTTGCCCGTGGACTCGGGTGTGGCACCGTTGCCCCACTTGAGCCAAGCGAGCATCGACTTGCAGATGTGGATACCGCGGTCGTTGACGATGTTGGTCTTCACCACCTTGTAGCCGTTGGCCTCCATAATCTTGGAGAGGCTGAATCCCAGCAGATTGTTGCGCACGTGTCCCAGGTGCAGCGGCTTGTTGGTGTTGGGCGATGAATACTCAATCATCACCATCTGGCTGTCGTCGGTGGCAGCCTTGAAGCCATAGTTGGGGATTGACGCCACGTGCTGGAGCACGCCGGTCCAGAACGACGGCTTGATGGTGATGTTCAGGAAGCCCTTGATGACGTTGAACTTCTCCACAGCCTCACAATGAGCCAGCATGTGCTCACCGATTTCCTGTGCGGTCACGTCGGGCGCCTTGTGCGACGCCTTCAGGAACGGGAACACGACAATCGTCTCGTTGCCCTCAAATTCCTTTTTGGTGGTCTGGGGAACAATCTTCTCGGCGGGAAAATCCACACCATATAACTCCTTAACGGCCAGCGCAGTAGCTTCGGCCAATATCTGATCAATCGACATAATGATTCGAAATTAAATGATTCAAACTGCAAAGTTACGAAAAAATACCAAAACCCTAAAGATTAAACTCTAAAACCTTCCCTTGCTCGTCGACAATGGTGTCGTTGAGGATGTACCAGATGCGGCCGGCAATAGGGGCATCGGGGAAGATGTGGCGGAGCTTGGCAATGTAACGGTTCAACTGACGCAGATACCGCTTATCGTCTCGCTTGCCGGTCTTGTAGTCGATGACAAGGACACTACCGTCAGGACGTCGGACAATGCGGTCGGGACGCAGGTTCTCAATGCCGGCTTCATTCCACAACGAATCGGAGGCAATCGTGATGGTGCGCTCACTGTAGACCACGTTGGCGGGATCAAACCAGGCTGCAACACGGCATCCATCATCAACGATGGGACCTCTCACATGACTATCAATATGGGCTTGGCTGCAAGGGTCATTGGGGTCTTGGGTGATGACACCATGCTTAATGCCCTGGGCGATGATGCGCTCAACGTCGTTGCGGTCACCGATGCGGCTCAACAGGTCATGCAGCCTCACACCGGCCTCAGCCTGAAAACTGGAGGCGTTTTCTACCCTGACCTTGAGTTTCAAGGGGAGGGCATTGACGGTGTAGCCTTGTATTTCGACATTCCCGACCGATGTCTGCGTTTGGTCACCATCGGGCTCCTTTTGCGCCTTTTTCATGCGCAGGGCATCAAAGTCAGCCCTTGTGGGCTGCTTACCCATTTCAAACCAGCCCTCAGCCCCGACTATAGGTGCCATAACACCACCTTCCCGGGCAAAACCCGCCAACATAGGCGACACCGTGTTGTCGCGTCCCTTGGCAAAAACGTGCAATTCCGAGCGAGGCCTCGTCATCGCCACATAGGTCTTGTTGAGGTTGTCAATCAACACATCATCGACCTGCTTATTGACGAAGTCGGCCGCCCTTCCGGCCAACATGCCGTCCTTGCAGAGGGCAACAGCCGTCTTCTTGTCCACATGAAGCAGCGGCGGCACAAGTTCCTGCTCACAAACCGACACCCCTAAGCCCTCCAACGATTGCATGGCAGAGATAAAGTCCATCTTGGGCATCCAATAGCTGACTTCCTTGGAATTACTGTCCAGTTCCCAATCGGCAAAGGGGATGACAACGCAGTCAAACTCCAGTCCCTTGGCCTTGTGGATAGACATGATTTCAATGGCATTATCGTGTGACGAACTGCTCACGGCCAGCGTTCCCTTTTTCTCGTCCCAAAACTTGAGGAACTCCCTCACGCTGCCGCCATTACGCATCGACGCGAACTGCATCACAGTGTCCTGGAAAGCAAGCAGGAATGCCGCCTCGTTATCCACTCCGGCAGCATCGGCCCCATCGCGCTTGAAATGCAGGATGATGGTCTCGATGATGCTGACCAGGGTGGTGAGTTCTCCTGCCGGAGGCAGCAGTTTTTCCAAAGTGTTGTCGGCATCGCTGTCATCGGCTCCAGTGTTGTCCAGGCTACGGGCCAACATAAGGCCATGCTCGGTGGCCGAAGCGTCAGGCTGTGCCGAAACGTCCTTGATGAATGCGTTTAAGGCCGTGTACAGGCGACGGTCGCTCAAGCGTTTGCGCTTGATGCGGCTCATCATGTCATCGTGACTGCCGGCGGCCTTGTCATCAGCATCGGCAGCGTCCTCATCGACCGGGCCGAACTGACTGATATCGATAAAGCGGAGCATAGCGATGATGCGCCTGATGATGGGCGAGTTATTCAGCAGCAGGGACTCGCCCGAGATGATGCGTATCTTCTCGCCGGAGGTCTGTTTGTTGTATTCCAGGATGCGCTCGACAATCTCATCACCCTCCTTGTTCCTGTTGACGAGGATGCCAATACGCCCCCAGTCATAACGCTCGTGCAACCTGAGCAGATAACCGGGCAACACGTCGAGCACGCTCACTTCACCGTCTTCGTTATCAACCACATCGGCTGGCGCGGCATCGCGGATGACATCATCCTGCAACAGCTGGCGGTAATTGCCGGTTAACAGGCGCACATAGCCCTCCACCTTGCCGGTATCGATGCCAGGAGGCATCCCCTGCTTGACATCGCCATAGGTTGTTTCCACAATGCTGCGATCGGAGAAACGTCCCCGCAGATAAGCGAACAGACTGTTGTTGAACTCAATGATGCGCCTTGAACTGCGGTAATTAATCGAGGTGGGCGGCGTCTCGCCGTCATCCGACTCATCAGTCACCTGCCTGTCATCATAGATGAAGTCGCCGAATTCGTCCCCCACCCTCTCGCGGAACACCGACGGGTCGGCATTGCGGAAGCGGTAAATCGACTGCTTGGCATCACCGATGAGCATATTGAAATTGTTTTTTGACAGACTCTCAAGGAGCAGGCTGCGGAAGTTCTCATACTGCTTGGCACTCGTGTCCTGGAACTCATCTATCATGAAGTGGGAAATCATCGTGCCCACACGCTCGTAGATGAAGTCGGAGCCGCTTTCAAGCACCGTGCCTATCAGTTCATTGGTGTCACCGATGAGAATAGAGTTGGACTCATGACGATACTCCTGGAGGAACCAGTCAATCATCGCCAGCATTCCGAGCAGGCCCAGGTTGTCCTCGACATGCTTGAAAAAGCCCATGGCATTCCTGAGAACGAAATGACCTCGCACAAGGCCCAGCAGTTGATTGACCAGCGAGTCGGAGGGCACAAAACTCTTGAGAAACTGCTCCCTAATCTTTTGATCATTGGTCTGAGCCATCGTGTCGGTCAGGGGCTCAAATCCGTCATTATGGGGCTTATTGAGCCACTTCTTCAACGACTTGCTGCCGCTCAGGCCATCGGCAATGGGCGACAACGCCACTTGCAGATCACGCAATCCTTCGTCCGTTTTTTTCTTCAGCTGTTCCACCTGTTCATGAATGAAGGCCGTGAACTCACGTATCTTCTCGAAATCGCTTTGGAACCGTCCCTTATCATCGATGTGGCCCAGATAGGTGCGGATCTCATCGAGACAGCTGCGGAACAGCTCACTATTGATTTGTTGAGCGAAACGGTTCAGGTTGCCCCCGTCGTCAAAGAATTTCCAGTTCTTCTTCTCGGCATCACCGTGAATCAAATGGTGCTGGTAACCCTTCACCCAGTCATTGACCTGCGTTGGCATTCCTTCACGGCCCAGCGCGAGCAGGAAGTTGTGCACCGCTACCCTGACGGCATAGTCTTCTTCGAGCTGGATGTCATAGTTGAAGTCACGGTCAAGCTCGCGGGCGAAGTTGCGCAGAATCGTCTGGAAAAACGAATCGATGGTGCTCACATTAAAATTGCTGTAGTCAAAGAGCAGCTCGTTCAGCGCATGCTGGGCCAACGTCCTCACCTCGTCTTCAGGCAGACCCGAATCAGCCATGAAGTCGGACAAATAATCGCTACTGCGTCCCGGCTGCGAGAGGTTATACAACTCATCAACAATGCGGCTCTTCATCTCGTCGGTCGCCTTGTTGGTGAAAGTGATGGCCAGCAACTGGCGATGGGTGTTGAGTGGTTGTTTGTTGCCTTTCTCGCGACGGGAATACAATTTCCCGTCCTGCTTGTTCATGGTGAACAACAAGTGCTTGATATACTCCTTGGCCAGACGATAGGTCTTGCCGGAACCTGCTGACGCCTTGATGACCAGCAAATTTTTGTTATCGTTATTCTCACTCATGCTTAACCTCAATAGTATCTGGATTAAATATCGTTTCGTGTCTCCTTTCTGCCAAGAGAAAACGTTCCTAAATTCTGACTCAAATGACGCGTGCCTTGAAACCCATCGAGAGAAGTTCATCGAGCACACGTTGGCGGAAATCGCCCTGTATCAGGATTTCGCCGCCGCGGGCACTACCCCCGACGCCCAAGGTGCGCTTCAGTTTCGACGCCACCTGCTTGAGCGCCTCGTCGTCACAAGTGAAACCTGTGACAATAGTCGCCTGCTTGCCGCCTCGCCCCTTGCGTTCCAGCAGGATATCAAGACGGTTTTTGCCTTGCTGTTGCAGGGCATCACCCTTTTCGGGTTCCGACTCATTGTCGGTAACAGGAGTGTCATCGGGGACGGGCACATTAAACGCTTTGCCCAGGGCGTCTTTCCAATCGGTAGGGTTCATATTTTTATTCTTGTCTTATGTGATATCAAAAAAAATTCCGGCTCATTAAACTTTTCTATGTCCCAAACATCAAAGGTAGTGCAAACCAAAAGAGATGCCAAACACGTCTTTAGCATTTCTGAGGTGCAGCCAACTTTTGTCTTCAGTCAAAGGTACAAAAAAACCACGAGAAATGAGCATATCTTCACAAAAAAGTTTACTCAAGCAAAAGAAAATTGGCAAAACTTGCTACCAATTCAAATAAAAGCATTACTTTTGTCGAACTGTTTACTTTTACATTATTAACTAATTCACTTTAAATTTACACTATGGCTTACGTAATTTCTGATAGCTGTGTTGCTTGCGGTACCTGCCAGTCGGTATGCCCCGCTGATGCAATCAAGGAAGGCGACATCTATTCGATCGACCCTGACACCTGCCTGGACTGCGGCACTTGTGCCGACGCTTGCCCCACTGGTGCAATCGCTCCCGGCGAATAATTCAGAGAACAAAACAACGGCCGCGGCTGTTCCTCACGCAGGAACGGCCGCAGCTTTTTTTTACCCCCTTTAGCGTCAACTAACTCCAGACAAAAGAAGACATGCGGGAACACCCTGATGGGCGCTCCCGCATGTTGTTTATTGACAAAATCCTCAGTCTCAGTTAGCGGTCTTGAGGGGGTCAAGCACGATGAGCTTGTTGATAGAGGTACCACCATAGTTGATACCGTCGTTATAGGTACCGAAGTAGCGGTACAGTCCGGCAGACACCTTGTTGCCCTGCATGTCCTTCATGTCCCAAGCAACGGGGAAGCTGCTGGTGGTCGTCATCCACACGAGCTTACCGGTGGCATCGGTGACGCGAACGATGACCTCAGGCGAACTGGTCAGGTCGGTGTTCATGTCAAAGTTGACACCCCTGTCAAGGTAAGCGGGATGAGCATCGGCGGTAAGTTCAACAGAACCGCTCTGGCCCACCATGAAGGTAATCGTGCGCTCGGCGCTGTTACCCACCATGTCATAGACGGTGTAGGTGAGCGTGTGCAGGCCCTCGGCGAGGTTGGAGAGCGGGAACTCAATGCGTACCGTCTTGCCCTCGTCAAAGCTGGTCACATAGCTGGTCACATCCTGATAGGAAGGCTTGCCGTAATCCAGGACGAGCTTCATACTATTCTCAATCGAGTTGGTCTGCACATTGATGCCGTAGTCATCGGTGGCAGTGATATACAGCATGGAGTTGGTACCAACGGTGGCGCCATAGCTGAAACTGGGCTCATCATTGATATACATGTTGGTGATGACAGGATCCTGGCTGTCTTGGAGAGCCATATACTGGTCATAGGGCAACATTTTCACCCTCTTGCTGAATCCGTTAACCATGTAGTCGCTGTTATCCTTGTGGGCATAGACGCGCAAGAGCACCATCTCATTGCTGGCCTTGGGCGACTTGGGAACAATTACCGAACCGTTGAACACACCGTTCACGACGCGTCCCGTCAACTCGGTGAGCTTGTCACGGTTGAAGTAAATCTTGCGGCTCACACTTGCACCGTTGACCGAGGAGCTGACGGTGGTGAACACGTCCTCCTTGTCATAGAGGGTCATCGTTGCGTCACCATTGAAGTTGGTGTCCAGGTTGCCCTCGGCATCAAGCACGTGGGCCACCACATCAAACTTCATGAGAGGACGCACCATAGCGGTCTCGCTGGGATCGTCCATCTCCGAACCATTGATCTCAACGAGGTGGAAACGTGAGATGGGATAATTGATCTGAATGGCGGGGTCACCCAGCAGGAAGAAGGAGAGCTTGTTGGTGTTCGACGAGGTGAAACCGAGTTTTGAGTACATGTAAGCCTCACCCAGTGTCGGCAGCGCGCCCGTGATGGAGTCGCGGTTGAAGAAGGCCTTGATGAAGTAGGTGTTGAGTTTGTCGTTATCACCGGCGTAAACCATACGTGAGCTGGTGAGCATCGCGATGGCACCACCGTCACGCTTGTGGAACATCAACTCGGCAATACCGCGGTTGTCGCCGTCGAAGTGGGCAACGTCACAGCAGGCCGTCGACATGATGGGCCAGTGGCTGTAGTTAGTGCGGACAACGTCACCGGTAACCCACATGTTGTTACCCTTGGTGAACGAGATAGGTCCGGCATGGCCGACGTAGGTGGCGAAGTACAAGCCGTTCTTGAGCATGTTGCTGATCATCTGCTTGCCCTCGGTTGCCGTCTTGCGGGAAACTTCGGTCGTAGGCTCGCTATTGGAGCGGGCATACTGGGAATTGTGAACGGTCGTCACATGCATACCAGTTTCCAGCTCATTGTCAATCAGGTTCTTGTAACCTTCACCCTGGAACATATAAACACCGAGGTCGGGGCTGTCGCTCATGACCATCGTGTTGTTGCGCCACACACCGTAGTCGGGGTTGGCGTAATAATCCACCAGCTTGTCAACGTCGTTCTTGGCTTCCTCAAGGTCGCCCGAAGTGATGCGGCCCACGCCGATTCTGAGCTTCTCGGCCGAGATATTGGAGCCGGAGTTGTCGTCCATGAAACCAAAGAAGTCATCGCTGGTATAGGAGTAGTCCTCGTAGTTACTGTTATCGCTCTCATAGGTGAGCAGCGTGCCCGGGTGTGCACCCATCAACTCACGGTTGTCATAGGTACCCGTTCCGAAGAGCAACAGGTTCTTGAACTTAGTGTTGTCGCGGTCATACAGCATCTTGCAGAGCAAGCGGTAGGCCATAGCGTCACGCGTACCACTGGAGAACTCGTTGAACACCTTGTCCTGATCGACAACAGCCACGCTGATGCCATCGACTGCGGTGTGCAGGTCGGCAACACGCTGAGCCTGCTCGTGGAACGACTTGTCGGTGATGATAAGCATGTTGGGAGTTGCCATGCCGTGAAGGTTCTGATTCTCCACAGGTTCATAACCGATGATTTTCTTCAGCGTCTTGGCGGGGTCAAAGGCAATATACTTCGTGGTCGTTGCACTCGTCGCGAAGAAGGAGAGGCCCTGTCCGCTCTCGTCGTCGTAATAGGTCGTCTGCATCTCGGCAGGGTTGTTGGTGTTGTTGATGTTCCAGATCACCGTGGTAGGCGTGGCGTTGGGCAGCATGAAGCGCTCATTGCCACGGGTGGCGGCATATCCCATCATCAACTGGTTGTCATCTTCTTCCCTGAGGATGTTGCGGCGTTTGTAAGTCAGGATGAAATAGTCCAGACGAGCCATATTGACCGTGGCGTCTGACTCCTGAGCCGAGAAGCGCAGGAAGGGCTCATACTGGCCATGCTCCTCGGGGGCAGTCAGTTTGACCGGGCCGCAAGGTGATGCGAAGTTGTAGAACACATACACACTCGAGGGCGAGTAGATGCGCGAGGTTGACAACGAGTAGCTGGTCGTGTCGGTGGCACCGCCGCTGTGCAGAATGCCAGTTGCATAAGAGATCTTGGTGGCATTGGCGGCAATGACACTTTGAACCACGATTGAACTGTCGGCCAGGTCGGGCAGGTAGTAGTCAACCAGCAACTTGCTGTTAGAGAAGTCCTCACCCAACATCTCTTTACCCGAGCTGGTAACAGAAGACATTTCCCTCTCGTGATAGAAATAGTTGAGGCTCATGGGCATGTCAACATAGTTGGTCACTGCGACCTTGGCCTTCTTGGCGGGCACGAGGTCACCCTGAGTGGTCTCGGTCAGGAAGTAACAGCCCACCTGTGAATAAGGGTTGAAGGTGCGTGCAAAACGGGGCGTCGTGCTGTAGTCACTGATCGAGAAACTGATCGGTCCGTTGCAGTAGAAACAAATCTTGTTGTTCGTGCGCAGGATGGGTATACCCTTCAGGTCATCGATGGCGGCTCCGTTCATCACCTCACTGATCTTGGCTCCACCCGAGCCATAGACATTGACACGTTCGGGGTTGGAGAAACCCATTTCCCGAAGCTCGTCATAAGTGATTTCATACATACCATTCTCGGGAATGCTGATTTTCACCCATTTGCCTGTGGCAAGCTTGGATGTCGTCGCATAATGCGAGAGGTTGAATGCGCCGGCAAAGCTGACACCAAACAAGGCCATTATCACCGCGCAGGCGAGTTGAAATTTTGTCAATTTACGCATATCTATATGTTTAAGTTTTTTTCGGTTGCTACCTCCAAAATATTTTATATTGTCCTGACTATTGAAGTCACAGTTTCACTTTCACGTCCAGCAACTGGCGGTCGCCAAGGCGGGCCGTCAAGTGCATCCCTGGCGCCAGGGGCACCGCCGGAGCGGCATCACCGGTGAACAACAGGTCACCCATCTTGATGCTGCAACGGGTGCTCACGCCGGCCACCATTTCATCGAGCGGCCAGGCCATGTCGGCCAGGCAGTGACGAGCTATCACTGTGCCGTCCACCATGAACTCCACCGCCGCTTGCAACGGTTGATCCAGCTCGGTGACAGGCATCCAGTCACCCACGATTGCGGCGCCGTCAAAGGCCCGGTCAAGCGCCGTCAAGCGTCTGTCGACATCGTCACGCGCCACCACATTGAATCCTGCGGTCATGGCATCCCAGTAGCGGTGGGCGAACTTGGGCGCCACACACTTCCCGAGCCGGCCCATGCGCACCACTATCGACGGTGCGGCGACAAACTGCCCGGCAAAGTCGGGGACGAAGAAGGGACGGCCTGTGTACAGTATCGAGGAATCGGCCATCAAGTAGGCAGCAGCCTCCCCATATCCGTAATTTCCAGTGAACCCTATGACCTTCATCTCACTGTCCCTTTACATGTGACGGCAGGGCCATCAATCCTGCCTGGAGTCAATGTTAGTGTTCTGCATCCGGTTATAGATGATGGCCAAGTGGGCATATATCGATGTGTTGGCAATCACCACGTTGTCGGGTGCCTTGATGCGGTAGGGCGTGAAATTCCACAGGGCCGTCATGCCGCTGGCTATCGCCAGGGCAGCGGCTTCCTGGGCGTTTTCAACAGGCACGGTGAGGATGGCAATCGACACATGGTGCTCCTTCTGCCACTCGGCCAGCTCCTTGATGTCATACACCGGCAGGCCGCCAAGGCACTGCCCGATGACCTCGCTTCGCACGTCAAAGCCAGCAACGATGTTCAGGCCGTAGTGCTCCAGACCATGGTCCTGCATCAATGCCGTTCCCAGGCTACCCGTACCGATGACCACCGCGTCATGCTGCTCGTTGAAGCCGAGGAAATCCTCCAGCTCCGTCACCAGGCTCCGAACCTCATAACCGATGCGCGTCTTGCCACGAATATTGAGAAAGGAAAGGTCCTTAGCAATCTGTGAGGACTGCACGTTCAATTCCTTGGAAATCTGTGTCGATGAGACGTACTCGACATGCAGGTTGTCAAGCATCTTGACATAGGATAGATACCATGGGAGCCGCCTGATGGTTGGCTCGGGCAATATCATCCGGTTCTCATTATTCTTGGCTCTGTTCATCGTCTATTGATGCAATTAACCGACAAAATTACCTCAATTTTTTGAACACCAAGCAATCCACACATTATTTTATTGGAAATGGCACCTTTTTTTAACAATTCTTATGCCTTTGGCTGTGCATGACAAGAAAAGGTGTGAAGCTGAATCCGATCAGCATTACTGTCCATGATGCTTGAGGACTTGCAAAACACTACAGAGCAGAACCGTCCATTAATCATCATTATGCCATTGATAACAAAAGAATTAGCATAAAGAATAGAGACGCAAAATTATGCGTCTCTATTATGCGGATGCCACACTAATAATGTTGTGGTTTCACGCCTTAGCGTGATGATGTTTCAATACGGAACGATTACTCGCCTGCCACGGCCAGTTTCTTGGCCCTGGTAGCCTCCTTGACACCATCGGTCGAGATGGTGGCACGATAGACGTAGATGCCCCGCGGCACGCGTCGTCCGCCCGAGTCGGTGAGGTCCCAGGTGACGGGCGTCGATGTGTACATGTCGCTACGACCAGCCTGGGTGGTGCTCCACACCATGCGACCCATCAAATCATAAACCTCGATGGTAACACTCACTACCGCGTCAGGACGATTGTGCTTCACATAGAAGGATGTCTCGACACTGGCAGGATTGGCGGCACAATAGACGTCGGCAATCTGCGGTGCCAGGCCGTTGATGACGTTGAAGCTGATGGTCTTCTCGCTCACGTTGTTATACACGTCCCACACGCGCAAGCGCAGGGTGTGCAGGCCGGGAGCCAGGTCGCTCAACGGGTAGCTGATGCTGCCCCTTGTACCTTGCTCGGCAGACAGGGGCGTGTAGTAGCCCACCAGGTCATTGTAGCTGATGGTGCCGTCGAGGGTGAGCGTCATGCTGTGGCCGATGCCTGCCGAGGAGAAGTTCACACCGCTTTCGTCGGCAACAGTGGCCAGCAGCAGGGGCGACTCGTTGACGTCAGCGCCGCTGACAAAGCTCATGTCGTTCAGGCCCATGGTGATGATGTCGGGGCCGATGGTGTCGGCCACCTCGTCGTCCTCGTAGCCGTAGATGTAGAAGTCGCTGTTGGCTCCCTTAGCCTCAAGGGTGTCGCGGCTGTCATAAGCATAGAGGTTGATCATCGAGGGGCGGTAGTTGTCATACTCGTTGTTCACCTCGCTGGGGATGATGACGCGCACGTTGAACTGTCCGCCAACGACCGTGTCCATCGTGATGGCCAGGCGGTTGTTGCGGTCGTCATAGGTGAAGGGAGTGCCCCCCATGTCACCGTAGCCATGAGTCGAAATCGACTGCTCGGGGCCGAAAAGCGTTGAAATGATGGCGCCGTTGAAACCGCTGGCCAATTCGCCATTACCATCGACTATCTTGCCGCTGAATTCCACTTGCTCGCGCGCCTTGAAAACCGGCATGTTGTCGGGATCGACGGGCTTGCCGTTGATGGCCTCGACACGGGCGGTATAGGGTGCCCATGCCAAGCGCATCGCCGGGTCACCGTAGCAGAAGTAGCGACGGTTATTGTCCATCGTGGTATAGACGTCGTTCTTGCCAAGCCTGAGGATGTCGCCGACGCGACGCGGCTTGCCTTTCTCATCAGGAGAGAAGATATACTTGGCCATTGACTTGCTCAACACACCGTTGTTGGAGATATAGGCCAGACGCGCGGGGCACAACAGAGCGATAGCGCCGCCGTTGGCGTTGAGGAAGATGCGCTCGCCCGAGGAAAGGACGGCGTTGTCAAAGCGGGTGTATTCGCACGTGGCGGCATAGAGCACCGGCAAGTGCTTGTAGAAAAGCTGCGTCTCGACATCGGAACGCATCAGCAGACCCTCACCCGTCCAGTTCTGGGTGCTGGCATGGCCGATGTAGCTCCACCACAAGGCGCCCTCGTTCAAGGAGGTGAACATCTTCTTGCGCGCATCGGGATAGGAGCGCGAGCCGCCATCGCTGACGGCATTGAAGGCGTCGATATAGACGCGATTGAACACGATATCGCTGCCGCCATAGGCACGTGCCACAGCAACATCGGCGGTGTCCTGACTCATGTGGACTCCCTGGTTCTCGTCGTCGGCGACCATCAGGGCCTGGTTCTTCCAGGCACCGTAGGAAGGCTTGGTGACATATTTCACGAGTTTATTGACCACGGTGCGCGCCTCGCTGACGTTCTTGACAATCATACGCCCGACAGCGATAGCCATCTTGTCGTTGATGTCAATACCCAGGTCATCATCAAGCACGGCGAAGTAGTCGTCAGAGGTAATCGAGTTGCCATCATTGGCGCTCTCGGGAGTCTGCCATGTGAGCAGGCGCGGATAGTTCAAGGCATTGGCATCGGTGCCCACCAGGCGGTTGTCATAGCTGCCACAGCCCAGGAGCAAAAGATAGCCCAGTTTGTGACCATCTTCGGAAGTGCCACGGTCGTAGAACATCTTGCACAAGCGGCGATAGGCCATCGCATCCTGGGTGCCACTGGAGAACTCGTTAAAGACTTTCTCGTGATCCAGGACAAGGACCCTGAAGCCGTCATACTGCTCATGCAATACGGCGACACGCTTTGCCTGCTCCAAATAGGCACTGGGAGCAAGGATAATCATGTCGGGAATCAACTCGCCGTGGATGTCCTGGTTGTCCACGTCGCCCAGCAGCTCGGGATGGGGATAGACCGCCGATTCATCAAAGGCGACAAACTCCTGGCGTCCGTCGGTGACGGGCGAGAAGGTGAGCGTGCCATCCCCTGCGGTAGTGTTCATCTCCATCGGGGCAAAGGGACGGGTAACGTCCCACACATGGGTTGCCGAGCCACAACCGCTGATGCGGTAACTCATATCGTCATCGGCATTGTGGATGCCGAAGGTCAGCTTGCCGTCCCTGAGGGTCAACTGACGAGGATAATTGACGGTGATGTAGTCCAGCCTGGCAAGCGATACCGAACCCGTGCTGGAGTAACTGAGTGAATAATTCAACTCGGTCTGGTCGCCGAGGGAGAAGGTTTTCACCGAACGGGCGTACTGATAGTGGTCGTGATCGGTGCCACCACTAATCATGTCATTGTTGGTAACGGGTAGCGCTTTGGTGTTATAGCTGTGGCTAATGGTGCTTGAGACCTTGCTGGGAGTCAAGGCACCAAAGGCGGTGAGCACATTGACGTCCTTTCCTTCCACCAAGTTATCAATGGTGAACTTGAAAGACTGGGTGCGTTGGGACTTGAAATCCTCTCCCAAATAGATACGCCCGGTCTCACCGGGATTGATGATGTCCTGCTCGTGGTAGAGGCGCTCGATATAGGTCGTCTCCACGCCATTTACCGGCTCGTTGGTGGCCTTGGCAATCGCCACATCGTTGAAGCGGCTGTCGTTGGTGACAAAATAGCTGCCCGAGTTGGCATAAGGATGCTGCACCTGCACTTGCTGCATGACGGCGCTGATGCGACGCCAGGTCGTGGGACCCTGGGCGTAGAACAGGATGCGGTCGCCCGTGCGGACTAACGGCATCTGCGGCAGGTCATCGGCATAGTTGTCACCGCTCATCACCTCGCTCAGCGGCGCGCCACCGTAGCCGAACACGTGAATCTGCGACAAGTCGCTTCCCAAACCCCACTTGCGGATGTCGTCGGCGGTGATTTGGTAGATACCACTCTCGGTGACGGCAATCTTGACCCACCTGCCGGTGGCGAGCTTACTCGTCTCGGCATAGTATTGCTTGTCCAGCGCACGAGCCGTGAAGGCACACGCCATCAACAGCAGGCACACAGTCAGTCGGGCACAATATTTCATCATTCCTCTCATCGTTGTATCATTATAGTGTCATTGTGCACGCTACACGCGAAACCGCTACGATTTCCGGCAACATACACACGTCTGTTTTTAACCTTATAACGATATTTCGGCGTCAATATTGCCTCGCCAAGGCGATTATATCACCATGGGCTGGCAAGCGTGAGGTAATGGCCGTCAACAAAGCGGACCTCCAGGCGGTAACGATGCCCTGCGCAAGTGGCGGCAAGCATCATGCCGTCAGGTTCAGGCACGTCGATGACAAAAGGCTCCAAGACGATGCCCTCGGTCCAGTCGAGGGAACTGTTGCGCTCGGCCTTGATAATGGCCTCCTTGGCCGTCCAAGCGATGATGTGGGCAGCCAGGTCATCGGGGGAAACGAACTGCTGCTCGCTGGCATTGAGGAACTTACTGCGCACCTTGATGACCTGATGGCGGTCCATCCGCTCGGCATCAAGGCCGACGATGCGGTTCTCATCCAGGGCCACGGCCACCAGCAGCGGCGTGTGGGTGATGCTGATGTTCATCGCCTCGCCCTCGACCGAAGGGGCGCCTTGCCTGTCGTGGCACAAGGCAACCGGCCGACCAAAGGCACGGCACAGCAAGAGCAGCTCGGCCGCTTTCTCGCGCTGCCGCTTGGCCGGCAATTCCGTCAAGTCCTCACAGGACAGGCCCGCCTCGCGGCACAAGTTCAGCAACTGTGCCGCGTCCTCCTCGAGGTGCCATACCAGCACCCGTGCGCCCCCACTATATTTTATCTCCTTAACGAACATTCTCTACATCATTTTAACGTCGTTAGCAGTTAAAAACCATTTCAAGTAGACATTGGCCGACGGTCACTTCTTGCGGCGTGAGCCGAAGAAGACGCCGAGGAGCAGCAAGCCGATGCCGCCAAGAATCAGGAGCCAGGTCTTGCTTGAAGAGTCCTTTTTCGCTCCTTCGGAGCCTGGCAGCATTCCGGATCCGCCATCACCTTCTGAGTCTGATGACTCCATCTGGTTCCTGCGTTTCGCGGCCTCGTCAAAGTAAAGCTTGATGTTGGAAATGAGCTGCTCGCGCTCGCTGCCGGTCCAGGGCAGATACTCCTCTCCCAGGGAGCCCGTCCCATGGCAGGCGATGCAAAAGCCTGACCCTTGACAGGCGAGGCACAGGTCGGCGGCCGTGGCATCCATGCTCAGATTCTGAACACCGCCGCACACATGGCAACGGCCAGTGCCATTGCAAGCCTCGCATTGCTTCATCTGCATCTTGCCCATGAACAGCGTGTGCAGCAGGTTTTCAAGCGCCACGGCATCGGCCGGATCAAGGTAGGACATGATTTCGGATGCTTCGCTCTGAATCTTGTCATCAGACGAAGAGCCCTTTCTTGACGAAGATCCGCCGGCGTTACCGCTGCCACCACACTGCGGACAGGAATCATAATGCTTGTCGCCGAAGGGGACCCATTTGTGGCAAATGGGGCATTCCTGCTTCCTGTTGCTCACACCATAGGTAGATACCGAGGCAAACGTTTTAACCCTTCCTTTACCATGACAACGAGGGCAATCGGCCATCATTGCAAGACCCACGCACATGAACACTGCTAAGCAAACTAATTTTTGGATTATCGGTTTCATATCTTTATGATTTTATTGGTTTCATCATTTTATGTGCCTCGGGTGGCTAAAGTAACCCATGGCACCGGGTATTTTTCAAAAAAACATTGAGGTTTCCCGGAAACCTCGCCTCTCCCTTGGAGGCCATCAGGCCTGCAGGACCGGTGCAAAGTTAGTAAATCTCACGCGTTTATCCAACAAGACCGACCACAAAGTCATTGGCAGAATCAAGCATGCGCCCGATTCTGCCAACAGGTTGTTTTCAATGGTATCTCTTTTTTATTAACCTAGGGGTCCCTTTCATCACTGCATGGCCACGCGGAAACCTACGATGCCATAATCGGCCCACCAGGGAGACATGCCCACACGGCGCGTGTTGCGCAGGTAATAGGCCGGCGAGCTGTAGGCGCCATTCCTGATGACGACTTCGCCGTTGTAGGCACTGGGGCCTGTGGGATCAATCTGGACCAGCGTAGTCCTGGGATACTGCTCCTCATAGTTGTCGGCCACCCACTCCATGACATTACCGCTCATGTCATAGATGCCCAACTCATTGGGGCGCTTGGTGGCCACTTCATGAGTGACATTACCACTATTGGAGGAGTACCATGCCACATCACCCACGTTATTGCTGCCGCTGTAGGTGTAGCCATTGCTCTTGGTGCCGCCGATGGATGCGAACTCCCACTGGGCCTCGGTGGGCAGGGTGAAATTGCAGCCAGTCAACTGGCTGAGCTTGTTGGCAAAGGCTTTGGCATTGCTCCACGTCACCTTCTCCACGGGATACTTCGCCCCCACGTGAGCACTGGGATTGGTGCCCATCACTGCCTGATAGAGTTCCTGGGTAACCTCGGTCTCGGCGATGTAGTAGGTCGAGAGTTCAACCGCATGGGGATAACCCTCATTGGTGTCACCGTTGGCACTGCCCATGACAAAGGTGCCGCCTTCGACCTTGATCATATTGAACTCCACACCATTGATGTCGAACGTGAGCTTGGAGTCATCAACGACTGCGGGGACGGTGTCTTGGGGTTCAACCGGACTGTCGGGCCACTCGTCGTTCAGCACATAATTGATCAGGATGGCAACATCGGTGACAGTGACAAGGCTATCTCCATTCACATCGCCGCGCTTGTAATAATTCTCGGCGCTGACCTGAGTAAAACACATGGCTGAAACAGCAAACAGAACTGTAAAAATAATCTTCTTCATTTTGTTAAATTTTAGGGTTTATAATATTGTTTTTTACCCTTTATGTCGGCCTTGATAGCCAAGTAACCCAAATCACACTATTTTTTTCAAAAAAAAATTGAATGCACAAAAAAAAGAGGCCTGTCTTGGGCCTCTTTGAAGTCTGATACGATGGGCAACCACCACAACCGATGGTGCCCGTTTATCACAACAATGATTGTCAGTCGTGATGAAGTGAGGAATCAGCCGACGCCGTTCTTGGCGTACTCGATGCGGGTGAGGACATTGGGGTTGTCCTCGCTGGCGGCAATCCAGGAGCGATAGCGGCGGCGGTTGACGTAACGTTCCACCAGGTAAGCCAGGATGAACATCACGGGAACCTGCAGCCACAGCATCCAGTATTGATGCTGTACTTGATAGAGTGTGGCGCCGTTGGTCTGCATGAGGACATAGCCGTTGACCATCCATGTTGCCGGTACACAATCGCCCACCAGCCACCATAGCCTCGACATCAGGTAACGCGGCCACGACACACCAGTCAGGAAGACAAAGACCACCGACGAGAAGACGAACAGCAGAAAGACGCTCTCGCGCTCGTTGACAACGGCCGACAAGGTCTGTCCCATGAACGAGACAGCGATGACAAAGGGTACGGCCAGGCAAATGATGTGCAAGAAGTTGCCGTACTGCGGGAATCCGAACATCAACGGAACATAGTGCAACACATAGATGACGGGGATGACGAAAATGATTTGGTGGCACATCATCTTCCCGACAATAGTGGCTCCGGGGCTGGCTTCCACGGCCATCGGGTCATGCCCGCCGTTGCGGCGACGGCGCTCAATGCTGCCGCCATGAAGCATGGCGATACCTAGAATCATACTCTGCTGCAGCACGAGCGGCAGAATGAACAGCAGCACAGCGCTGGCGATACCCATGGTGGGATTGCCAACGGGCACTTGACGGTTATTGACAATGCTGCCACTCATGTTGACAACGGGCTCAACGACAGCCGCCATCTGCTCGTTGCCCATCGCCTGGGTGACATTACTCAAGGCCGTGAACATCGCCTTGTAACGCATCATCACGCTCATGTCGCAGTAGAGCGACACATGTGCCTGTTCACCACGGTTGGCACACTGGGCAAAGTCACGGGGAATGTGAAGGATGCCATAACATTCCTTGCGGTGCATGGCTTCCTGGGCTTCCTGCATGTTGGCGGCATAGCCTGCGATGGCGACCTCTTGGGTGGCATCCATGCGACGGATAAAGTCGCGGCTCAACGCCGAGCGGTTCTCATCGATGACAACGACGCGCTCGTTTCGCACCACCTCGGGGTTGTAGATGAGCGCATACAATACCGGATAAACGGCATTAAGGACCAGGAAGAAGATGATTACACCCTCGTCACGGAAGACGAGCAGCAACTCGCGGCCACACACCTTCAACACCTGTATGAACCACAGGAAAAGCCTGCTATGTTTCAGTTTATCGGTCATATCATCAAGGCACGTACACGGGATTCAGGCACTCCTTCTTCAAGCGCCATGACAGCAGCATGGGCAGGATAGTGAAACCAATGAGCGCAGCATAATAAAATCTTGAATAATACAGGTCGATGCCGTTCAAGGCCTGATCAACCATAATGAGGAAATAGTACTTGATGGGCATCACATAACCCAAAGCCGTCACCCAGGGATACATCGACTCCTGGGGCAAAGAGAAGCCCGAGAAGGAGAACGACACCATACCCAATAGGGTGCACAACATGGTGCCGTAACGGAAGTTAGGCGTGAAGCAGTACATCAGCACGGCAAAGCTCTGGTTAGCGATAACAAGCAGGAACATCGCGCTGAGCATGTGCCACGGGTTACAGTTCAGCGGGAAGTCGAAGCAGCGGTACATCATCCATTGTATGAACCACCCCACGGCGGTGAACAATACCGTCTGTGGCACCAGCTTGCCTACCAAGGCCAGGAACATGCTTCCGCCCGAGGTCTTGAGCCATTGCCTGCTCAAACCTGATTTCAATTCCAATCCCAGCGAGAACGCTGTTACCAACAGGATGAACAGAGACAGGAAGCACGGCACAAACGTGCTATTCAGGTAGTAGTTATAGTTTGTGAACGGGTTGCTGATCATGTGAACATGGGTCTGGTAAGGCACAAGAGAAGACTCAATCTTCTCGTTAGGCAGACCCACAGTGCGCAATGCCGTCTGCACGATGCCGCCGTTCACGAGCAGCGAAATGGTCTTGAAACCCTTGTACTGCATCGACGCGGGGGCATAGTAAGCATAGTTCACATAGTAGCTCACGACAGGCTGACGGCCGCCCAGGGCCAATTCCTCCAGGTTGTCAGGAATTAAGAAGAAACCCATTACTTCGCCGCGCTGTACGGCATCGCGAGCCTCGGCAAAATTGTTGTAGCGGTGGCTGATGTTCACTTGCTGGAACCCGTTGAGGTTGCGCGAGACGCGCCGTGACAATGCGCTGTTGTCCAGGTCAACAATTCCCACGGGTACGAGCTGCACGCTGCCGTCCTTGATGAGGTCCATCAGGAACCAGCTGCACAGCAGGGGCATAATGACAATCAACAGGAAATACATAGGGCGCCGCACGAGCTGGATGCACCCGCGCTTGAAAGAACGTCCTATATACCGCAGTATCATCATTTAGTCAATTTTCTTTTTTACATGGTCCAGTGGAGCATCCCATCACTTCTCGAGAATCACCGACATGCCGGGACGCAAGTTAGGCACCTTGCTGGTGGGACGCATCTTCACTTCAAAGGTCTTGCTGTCGTACTGGCCCTGAGCCTTGGAGGCCTGCCAAACGGCATAGCTGCCCATGTCGTGGATGTAGTAGATCGACATCATGGTTTCCATGTTGTTCAATGCCGGGATGCGCACCTTGACTTGCTTGCCCATGGGCAGGTCGTTTAACATCTCCTCGCGAACGCTGAAGCTCACCCACATATCGTCCAGTTTGGCAATCGACATGATGGGCGTGCCCATCGCCACGAGTTCGCCCTCCTGGGGATAAATCTCGCTCACCTCACCGTCACACGGGGCAACGAGCACCTGGTCCTCGAGCAGGCTCTCGACCTCCATGACCGAGCCACGGGCCGCATTGGCCATACTCTTGCTGGCGTTCTTATCCTCCTGCTGAGCGCCCCTCACGGCCATGTCATACTGTGCCTTGGCAGCCTTGACCTGTGCTGTCGCGGCATCATAAGCGGCCTTGGCCTCGTCACGTTTCTGCTGCGTGGCGACGCCCTGCTTGAAGAGGTTCTCGACACGTTGATAGGTCTTCTCGGCTATCGTCTGAGCGGCGACGGCTTGTTGCCACACGTTGTAGGCACTCTGCTTGAGTTCCTCACGGGTGCCCTTCTCGGCCTTCTGGTTCTGGGAAGCGGCAGCTTGTTGCATCTGCTTGGCCTGATAATACTTGGCATCGACCGTGCTGGAATAGATGCTCACCAGCTTGTCGCCCTTGTGTACCGTGTCGCCCTCGTGAACATAGAAGCGCACGATGCGTCCCGGCAACTTGCCGCTCACGCGCACAGCATCACAATCGGCTTGCCCCTGGGTTGTCATGTCGGCGGGATGGATGAGCAGGATGCCCACAATGGCGATGCTTGCCATCACCAGTGCAAACACGGCCAGCGCTGCCAGCAGCGCTTTGTCCTTCTTGCGGACCACTGTTCTCTGTTCGTCTTTTTCCATTTTATTTAGTTTTCTGTTTTTTTATTGTCATTATCTGGTAGTTATCAGTTATTACCGGATATAACGGATGTAACGGATATAACGGAACCCTACAGTCTATAGTCTAATATCTAAAGTCTATTATCTGAAGTCTAATGTCTAAAGTCTCATCAATAATTCATCGTGCCCATGACCTTGTTAAGATATTCAAGGGTCATCTGCACACCGATTTCGGCATCAATTTTCTCGCTGTTGGCCTTAAGCCAGGCGGTCTGTGCGGCAAGCACCTCATCGATGGTTCCCATGCCCTCCTTGAAGGCGATGCCAGCGATGCGCAGGTTCTCGTCGGCCTGTGCCAGGTTGGCCTTGGTCGCGTCATAGGTCTTGAGTGCTTCCTGGTAGCTGAAAGCAGCCTGACTGATCTGAAGGGCGATTTTCTCCTTGGCGTCATCGAGTTCCAAGCGCTTGACGTTAGCCTCGACCTGAGCGGCCTTGACCTTGTTGCTCAAGCCGCCCCAGTGCCACAGGGGGACACTGAGTGTCGCTCCCACGCTGAAAGCGGCTCCAAAACGGTTCTCGAAGCCGTTATAAGAGTTGGGGTTTGTGGCGTGAAGCGCAGCGACAGCAGCCAACTTGGGCATCATCTCGCTACGGGCCACCTTGACCTGTTGGTCATAGATTTTGGTGGCCAATTCCAACGAGCGGACATCATGTCGCCTGTTGTAAACCTCATTCAAATTGTAGTCCGACGGGATGAGGGGCATGTCCAGATCGTCACGTCCCTCGTCGGCAAGCGTCATCATGGTATTGACAGGCAAGCCGCACAACTGGGCCAGCAACATGCGTGACAAGGTCACACCGTTGTCCACTTTAGTGAGGTCGACGTTGGCCTCGTTGAGCTTCACGTCAACGGCGAGCTGGTTTGCCCTGGTGGCAACGCCCTCGTTGACCATTGCCTTCACGTCATCATCAAGCGATTGCACGAGTTCCACGTAGCTGCGGGCAAGCTTCTGCTTAGCGCCCAGCGAGACAACCTGCCAGTAGGCGGCATCCACATTATAGATGACATCCTCGACCTTGCTCTCGCGCATCTCGCGTGCGAGTTGCTCGGCTAATTCTGTGATCTGATTCATCGCAGTGATCTTGCCTCCCATGTAGATGGGTTGGGTCACGGTGAGCGCTCCGCCCATGAGGCTGTGAATGTTGTAAGTGAGACCGCTCTTGGGCAACAGGGCGACAGTCGTGGGTACATACTGCCCGTTGACCTGCACGGGATAGCCCGTCGTCGGGTCGATGAGCAGGTTGTAGTCATAGGTACCCGTCTGGGGGTTGAACGACTTGGTGGGCAGCATCTGGTCCTCCTTGATTAAAGAGACCTTGCAGGAATTATAGATATAGCCCGCCGTGAAGTCAAACTGTGGCAGATAGGCCGCAGCGGCCTCCTTGCGCTGGTAGCCCGCCTTGTCGATGGCAAGGGTTGCCTGCTGAATTTCCTTGTTGTTGCGCAATGCCATGTGACGGCAAGAGTCGAGTGACACCACTTGGGCCGACGTCACCATCGAGATGGCACACAACGCTACGAGAACAATACTACGCATAATTCTAAATATCCTCATGTGAACTTGGTCTATTTTACGGATGCAAAATTAATATATTTCATAGATATTTAAAACGACTGTTCCAAATATTCCACAATTCGTGAAATTTGGAACAGTCATTCACATTCTATGAATAATCGGCCTCTGGCCAATCAGCATCTATTTGCCCGCGTAGTAGCACTTGACCTCGCCGACGGGCAGCTTGCCCACGAGCAGCAGCGGGATGCGGCTGTCGTCGGTCGACATCCAGGCCGACAGGTTGTCGCTGGACTTCTTGCCACCCTCCTGGGTGAAGCGGAAGTCAATGCGGTAGGCCTTGCGCTTGGTGCCGTCGCGCATCTTGATGGTCTCCACACCCTTGTAGTTGATGGTGAGATATTCCTTCTCCTTGCCCGAGAAGATGACCGTGGTGTAGTTCTTGTTACGGCTCAACTCGGCATAGTCCAGGTTGCGCAGCATGTAGAAGACGCTCACCATGTCATAGGCCTGGGTCTTGGCGCTCAGGTCGATTGACGAGTTACCGCTCTTGCGGTATCGCGTGCAATGGGCCTTGGTGTGGCTGTAGTTGTAGGAGAACTTGATGACGTCACGGGCATAGTAGTCCTTCTCGTGCGTCACCTTCTCATAGCGCAAGGGCTTCAGGTTGGCGTTCATCGTGCACTTGAGGGTGTCGCGCACGGGATATATCTTGTCAGCCCAAGAGCGCGTCTTGCCAGTGAGCTGCGAGTAGTAGCCGTCCTTGGTCTTGCGAATGCTCAATGTCGCGTCGGCAGCATGTTTCCAGATCATGCCCCAATGATACACCACCTCATACCTCAGCGTTTCGTTGGTGAAATCTCTCGCTGTCAGCGGCTGGGGCAGCATCATCGCCACCACCAGCATCAATGTTGCCAATAATTTTTTCATCGTTCGTTACTGTTGATTGTTTTCCCTCTTTAGACCGACCGAGGGGCGCTTTGGTTTAATGGGCCGTGGCAATCTTGCGGCTTGAGCGCTCTCCATCGGCTCCCGTGGTCACCTGGATGGCCACAGGGGCGGAATCGGGCGAGGCAATGGGCTGGCCCATCAGGTTGAAGTACTGGTCGCGGGGCTGTTGATCGATAGGAATGCCGATGAGTGTCGAGGCCGGCACGGTCACAGTAGTGGTGGAGCCGTCCATGTAGATGGTCTCGTTATCGATGGTCGAGCCCATGCATTTCCAGATGGCAATCTCGCCTCCCCTGAAGTCGGAAGCGGCCTCGAACGTGAGGAGGATTACCTCCACCGTGTCGGACGGCAGGCAAATGCGCACCGTGGGATACATGAACACCAGGTAACTGCTGTCGGCGGCATTGTAGTTGGCCGTCACGGTCATCTCATAGTCGATGGCATAGGCCGTTGCCTCACAGTCCATCATCTTAAGACCCTTGGGCAATTTCATGTTAAATTGAAAGCCGCGTGTGGGGTCACTGTTAGCGAGCATCACTGGAACGACCCGGGTCGAGTCCGCGTCAAGTTCAAAGTCCTCGATGTAGATACGGTTCGACTGGGCAAGGGCATTCAATGCCAGCAGCACGGCCACGATTATCAACAGGTAGCGTCTCATATGAATTATTTTGTCTCTTTTTGATTTAACTTGGGGCAGCAAAGATAATACTTCTTTCACAAAAAAACAAACGGGTCCACATCTCCACTTGGCTTTTATATATTATTAATGTAGAAAGTGGACACCAAGGGTGGATATCTCATTTTTTTGAAAAAAAACGGAGCAAAGTATTGACAAAAGACCAATAATATTGTAATTTTGCAAACACAAAATTATTATTCTACCATTTTAAAACACAATTTTACCATGAAAGACATGAAAACTGAAATCAAGCAGCGTTACCTGTGTGAGCAGCGCGACAAGGAGTTCCTGGAACTCTACCACCCCACCCTGGATGCCATGCTCCAGCAGGGTCTGCCCTTGGGCAAGGCTCGACGCGCTGCCGTGGAATTCACCATCGCCAACGGCCACCCACACTACCACGTGGACATGGAACGCGCCTACCGCTGCGTGTGCCACCTGATCAGCTCCGAGCAGAAGAAGGCAAGCAACGCACGCACCTACCGCACCGCCACCGAGATGCAGTTGGCCAAGCGCCGTCTGCGCCAGCAGATGTGGTTCGAAATCACCCAACACGTTGTCAGTCTGCTCGATCGGGGCATGAGCGTCGAGCGTGCCATTGCCCACGTGCTGGAACATTGTCGCGCCTCGCGTTTCTTCATCACTCCGACCACCGCCCTGACACGCATCTGCTCCAAGTCGCGCTGCCGCGCCCTGCGCTGACCATGAGGAACAACTACCTCCCCGCCAACCAAAAACCAGAAACTAAAAACTAGGGACTAGAAACTAAAAACTTAAACTCAAAACCATGAAATACCGCATCGACATCGTCATCGACCTTGATGACATCCAGCAAGCCATCTACACCGAGGGGCAATGGCACCCCGCCGACAACGCCACGGCCTGGGGCGTGAACCCGAACAATGAACCCATCGTGGACCGACGCGTTCGCGAAGGCCTCGACGACCTTCTGGCACGCATGAGCGGCTACATCGTCAGCCGCAACATCAACTTCAACATTGACAGCAACAATATTGTGCTCGCCCTCGAGCTGAACAAGCGGCCCCTGCTGTCGCTGGTCAGCGACCTGAAGAACGCCATCATCAAAGCCCTGGCCAACTACACGCTGATGTCGCTCTATGGCGATGAGGACAGCATCTACGGCACGGCCTGGCGACTGCACCGCGCTCGCACGCTGCTACTGCTTTGCAGACCATAACCCCAAGTCGGACACCAACAAGCAGGCTGTGCCATAATTCCAATTGATGCCACCCTTGACCGCTCATCAGGCGAGAAATCAAAAAATCATTTTGGGATTCTTTTAATATTCTTTCTTTGATTTCTCGTGCGAAGCACGATTCGTTTCAGGCATCTGATTACGGCACAGCCTGTCATTTTTCATCGCCAGCAGGCGACAGTCTGCCAATAAGGGAAGTGAACCCTTATGGCTCATTCAAGATGAAACTAATCATCTTGATAACGTCGGAGATCGTCAACATTCCGTCACCATCGTAGTCTCCAATATCGGACAATTTCATCAGCAACGTAGCCACATCAGACTTTTGGTATCCCTCACGCCCAGCGCACACACTGAGTTTGAGCTCGACATCCATATCAATCACACCGTCGGCGCTCTTTCCGTTCATCGAGGTGGGCACGATGTTATAATAATAGGTCACACCCTCGGTCTCACAAGTGCAGTGCACTTGGCCGGCCTCATAGTCGAGCACGGGTGTGGCGCACTTCAATTCAGGCACGGTGAAGTATCCCGGGTCATCGGGCGTGCAAGCCTTTGCAAACTGGGTGTTAATAGCAACTTCAATAAGCGGCATGGTAGTTCCTTCACACACGCCGACAAGCTGATGACAGTTCTCGAACATGTTCTCGGCATCCACCAAAGCATAAAGGTCTTCATTCCAATCGGTCTCGGGCGCGCAATAAATGCGCTCCAGTGAAGAGCAGTCGGCAAACATCGAGGTCAGATACTGCACATTGGACACATCAAAATTACTGATGTCCAAAGAAGTAAGCCTGAAGCAATTATAGAACATCCAACTCATACCTGTTGCCTTAGACGTGTCGAAATTGCTTAAATCCAGCGAGGTCAAATTGACGCAATCATTAAACATGCCATCCATTTCCTCCACATTGGATGTGTTCAGGTTAGACACATCGATTGAACTCATGTGGCTGTTATAGAACATGTGGTTCATATTCTTCACTTTGGAGGTATTGAACTTGCTCAAATCCAGTGATGAGACGCCAAGAGAAGCGAACATATAGCTCATGTCCACGACATTCTCGGTCCTGAAGCCGCTCAAGTCAAGAGATTCCAGGTCTACGCAGGTGGCAAACATCGATGCCATAGTCTTAACTTTGGAAGTATTCCAGCCACTCAGGTTAATGTTCTTGAGCTTATAGCAATTCTCGAACATAGAGCTCATGTCCTCTACCTTGGCCGTATTAAAAGTGCTGAGGTCTAATGTTGTCAGATCTGAACATCCTCCAAACATGCTGGACATGTTCTTAACGTTCGACGTGTTTAAACAGCTTACATCCAACGCAGGCAATCGACCGCATCCCGAGAACATACTATTCATTGAGACCACATTTTCAGTATTGATTGTGCCCAAGTTCACTGAAGTCAAAGCGCTGCAAGCGGCAAATACAGCGTCCATGTTGGTCACATTGCTCGTGTTCAGCGGGCTCAGATCGACAGTCGTCAGCTTATAACAGCAATTAAACATGCGGGTCATAATCTTGAGGCTTGACGTGTTGAGCGGGCTCAAGTCAATTGTCGTCATGTTCTTGTTCAGCATGAACAATTCACACATGTTCTCCACTTTCCCAGTATTCAACGAGCTCAAGTCAATGGTCGTCAGATTAGGGTTGTCGGCGAGCATTCGGGTCATATCGATCACATTAGAGGTGTCCAGATACCTCAACACTTCACTCAGCGACAGCAGATTGGGACAGTTATAGAACATCCAGCCCATATTGGTCACATTAGAAGTATTCCAGCCGCTCAAGTTCAAAGAAGACAGACTGGCACAAATGCTGAACATGCCTCTCATGTTGGTCGCGCTAGACGTGTTGAAGCTACTCAAATCCAACGATTGCAAGGCATTACACTGAGAGAACATGTGGTCAAAATCGGTAACTTTGGACGTGTCAAAGTTGCTCAAATCCAGCGACTGGAGACGCAAACAACAGTCGAACATCAAAGCCATAGTCGTCACATTGGACGTATTAAAACCTGTGACATCCAGAGACGTCAAGCTGGTACAATGGCTGAACATCGCATACATCGAGTTGACCTGAGACGTGTTCAGGAAATTGAGATTGACAATCTGGGTCAGATTACTGCACTCATAAAACATGCGGGATGTTGTTGTAGGGAGGTAATCGGCATAGGAGCTGTCAAAGATGGCCGTCTTGACAGTCCTGTGACTCCTCAGTGAGTACAAGACGCTGGTAACCGTGTAGGTCGTACCATCGACGGTAAAGGTATCGCCAGCCCCGTAGGTCGCATCATCATACACAAAGATGGCTGTTAACTGTGACTCATCCCATAAAACTTTAGGCGCTTTCGCTGCCTGGGCGCTCATCATACCCAACAACAGGCATGTGAGAATCATCATTCTTGATACTTTCATTTGATACTTTCTTTCTTTAGGTTTATTAGAGTTAATCCCGATTATATATCTCTTAATGAGAAAAATCATTCTTTGAACTAAAGGATAACGCTCATCATCATCCACGCAAAAGTAGAAAAAAAAATTGATTCTAACAAATATTTCATCCCTGTAATGAGAAGGTATCACCATAATTCATGGCAGCATGGGTACATGCCCTGCCCAGTAATGGGCCGTCAGGTAAAAACTGCCTGGATTTTGATAATCAGTTGAAAAAATGTACCTTTGCCGTCAAAAAGCGAATCATAACCAACATTTGAACCTTTTAAACCGACTCCCCCACTATGAATAAGAGAGCATTCCTTTTCTCACTCATGTGCGTGCTTGTCATGAGCGCCGCATGGGCACGGTCAATCAGCGAAAACCAGGCTCACGCCATCGCCGCCCAGTTCATGGCCAAGCGCGCGTTGCCGTTAACAGGACTGACGATGACCAAAAAGGCTCCACGCCTCAATGCCCCGGCAAGCAATCAGACCGCGGCCTATTATGTCTTCGGCAACGACCGCGGCGGATATGTGATTGTCGCCGGTGATGACCGCGTGCCCGCTGTGCTGGGTTACAGCGATCAAGGCACGTTTGACGCCGACGACGTACCGCCGATGATGCAGGAATGGCTTGACGGCTATGCCGCCCAAATCGAGGCCATCGCCACTGGCGTCGCTCCCGAGGTACGCGACGTGCCACGCGCCGCCATCAGTCCGCTGCTCAACGTCAAGTGGGCACAGGGTATGCCCTACAGCGTGCTGTTGCCCCACATCAGCGGCAGCAGCAACGCACATGCCTATGTGGGCTGTGTTGCCGTGGCAATGGCCCAGATCATGGCCTATTGGCAATACCCGTCGCGCCCCACGGCCACCATTCCCGGCTACACTTCCAGCAGCGGCAAGACCTATGCCGTGAACATGCCGGCGCTGGAACCGATGGACTTCGACTGGGAGAACATGCAAGAGACCTATTACACCAACGACAGCACAAGCATCGCCTGCATGGCCGTCGCTAACCTGATGCTCTACAGCACCACAGCGATGAAGTCCAACTTCGGGCTCACGTCGACGGGGAGTTATACCCGCAATATTCCCAAACAGCTCATCACCTACTTCGGCTATAAGAACTCGGCCCACTACTTGTATCGCGAGTACTTCAGCACACAGGCCTGGGAGGACACCATCTATGCCGAACTGGCAGCAGGCCGTCCCGTGGCCTACGGCGGCAACAAGCAGTCGGCCGGGCACGCCTTTGTGTGCGATGGCTATGACGGAGACGGGCGATTCCACATCAACTGGGGATGGGCGGGCAAGAGCAACGGCTATTTCCTGCTCAATCTGCTCAATCCCAGCGACGAGGGTATCGGCAGCGCAGCCGGTGCCTACGGCTACGTCAAGGGACAGGGCGTTGCCATCGGCATCGAGCCTTCTGACCACGGCAGCGATAGCGGGGCGGCGGCATTCACCTTCGACGAACTGGCCATCAACTCCTACAACAGCACGCGCAGTTCCTCGTCATCCACCTTCTCGGTCACCGTGTCGGGCAAGTTCGTGAACTACACCAATATCTCCACCCAGTTCCGTCAAGGCTGGGGCTTGTACAACGCCGAGGGAGAACTCGTCGATGTGCTGTTCATGCGTTACAGTTCTTCGGCAGTGGGCAACGGCGGGTACATCTCGGTCAATGCTCGGGCGCTGAGTTTCGGTGCCGGCATCACCAGCGGCACCTACCGCATCCTGCCCATCTACTCCATCTACCCCAACGAGGACTACAGGCCTTGCATCGGGTCGGATGTGAACTACATCGAGGTGAAGTTTAACGGCAGCTATTCCTGCACCGTCAAGGGTTACGGCACGGCTGGGAGCAGCACCTCCTATAACGTGAACAGCTGCACCACCGAGGGCACTATGAATCACGGCAAGCCCGTGACTGTCACGTTGAACCTCACCAATCGCGGCACCTCGAGCAACGACCTGATTTATATGTTTATCGATGATGAATTCAACGCCATGGGCCTGGCCAACATCGGCGCCGGAGAAACGGGTGACATCGTTTATCGCTTCACACCGGCCACTGCAGGCACCAAGACGGTGACCTTCTCACTCAACGAGAATGGCACTCCCAGGCTTTACACTCAGCAGGTAACCATCAACTCCATGCCCAGCGCGTCGCTCGACGTGTCCTACCGCATTCTGAACATCACCGATGAGCAAAACCGCATCATCACCGCCGACCACTACAGCATCATCGTTGACGTGACCAACACAGGCACGACAGATTATGACGAGGATTTTTCTGTTCGCCTCTACCGCATCAACAACGACAATACCAACGTGGGCACCGAACTGTTGAGCCAAACCCAGCCGCTGCAACTTGCCGCTGGCCAGTCAACGAGCCTGCAGTTCGACTTTGACAGCGAGCTGATCAACGGCTGGAAATACTTCTGCTATCTCTACTACTACAGCGCTGGCGAGACCGTGGGCAAGGGCACCAGGTGGTACCGGCTCAACTTCCCCACCGAAACCATCCTGAGGGGCGACGTGAATGGCGACAAGGAGGTCAACATCAGCGACGCGATCCTGTTCATCAACTATGTGCTCAATGACGGTGCCCAGGGTTTCGTCATCGAGAACGCCGATTTCAACAACGACGGTGACATCAACATCAGCGACGCCATCGACATGATTACCTACGTGCTTAACAACTGACAACGAAGGATGACGAATAAACGTTGCCGAGGAGCCGTCTTCATTGACATTCCTTTGTACTGAAATGCCTGTGGTAATAATGGCCCGGTGGCCGGCATTACCACGGGCATAATTAATGGTGTTCATCCAGCAAACAATGGCAGGCCGAAAATTTCCAACAATGACCCGATTAGGACTGTTCAAATATTTTGAGAATTGGGAAGAAAAGAGTAACTTTGTCGCGATTAGTAACTGTTCCGACGAGTATCAACCCATTTTTAACCCAATACCACAATGAACAAGAGATTATTACTTCTTACACTGCTGTGCCTGGTCATGACCGGCACCGCACTGGCAGAGTCTATCAGCGAGACCCAAGCGCGTGGCATCGCCGAACGCTTCATGGCAGGTCATCACAAACCGGGCAATCGCCTGCAAGTGGCTCAAAAAGGGCCGAGCCTGAAGGCCCCTGCCGCGAACAACCGCAGCGCCTACTACATCTTCAATGACGCACAAGCCCGTGGCGGATACGTCATCGTTGCCGGCGACGACCGCGCCCCTGCCGTGCTGGGCTATAGTGACCAGGGTACCTTTGACGCCAACCATGTGCCCGAAGCCATGCAGCATCTGCTTGACGGTTATGCCGCCCAGATCGAAGCCTTATCACAGGGTGCCCAACCTGTGACCTTGCGTTCGTCGGGCAGCGCCATCCCCCCGCTGGTGACGGCCTCCTGGTCACAGAATCCGCCTTACAACATCCTGTTCCCCATACTCTCCGACGGAGAACAGGCTGTGGCAGGCTGTGTCGCCACGGCGATGGCCCAACTGATGTATTACTGGAAATGGCCGGCACGCCCCACAACGACCATTCCCGAATACACGTCCCAGAGTCTTCAGGTCTACATGCCCGCACTGGAACCGATTGACTTCAATTGGGACGCGATGCAGGACACCTATCTGACCAACGATACCGAGAGTGACGGCGCTTTGGCTGCAGCCCAACTCACCCTGTATTGCGCCCAATCGGTTCAGATGGACTTCGTGTATGGCGCGTCGGGCGCCAATTCCGAACGTATTCCCAGAGTGATTTCCTCCTACTTCGGCTACAAAGCCAGCGCCCGTTGCGAGTATCGAGAGAACTTCAACACGCAAGGCTGGACCGACCTCATCTATAATGAGCTGGCATCCAACCGCCCCGTTCTCTATAGCGGTGCCAAGGAATCGGGCGGCCATGCCTTCATCTGCGACGGTTATGACGGCGAAGGCATGTTCCACATCAATTGGGGCTGGGACGGCATGAGTAACGGCTACTTCCTGCTCAATGTGCTCAATCCCGATGCCCAAGGCACCGGTAGTGCCAGCGAAGCCTACGGTTACATCTTCGAACAGGGCATCATCTGCGGCATCGAGCCAGGCGAAGGTGACAATGAGTTTGTCCTCACCACCGGCAATGTGGCCTTGAATAGTGCTGTGACGACCCGCACCTCGAGCAACGCCAACTTCCAGGCGACAGTCTCTGGCCGTTTCTACAACTACATGAACCAAACGATAGCCGTTCGTTTCGGATGGGGTTTCTATGAAGGAGATGATTTATTGTCTGTCCTTTATTCCAGCAGCATTGCCTCGCTCCCCTCAGGATACTTCTTATCCACTAATGCCCAGCCCATGAATTTCGGCAGAGGCATTACCAGTGGCACTTACCGCATTGTACCCATCTACAGTGAGTATGGAGCCACCAACTGGCGTCCCTGCAAGGGTGGCGATATCAATTACATCGAAGTCGTCATTGATGACAATGAGTGCACGGTTATCGGCCACGGCACGGCTGGCACCCGCAGTTACACGCTTAACGGCATCACCAGTTATGGAAGTATGCACCACAATCGTCCCGTGGATCTCACCCTGAATCTGACCAACGAGGGCTATTCACAGAACGATCTGCTCTACATGTTCGTGAACGACTCGTACTACTCAACTGGTTTTGTGGGCATGGAACATGGTGAGAGCGGCGATGTACCGTTCAGGTTCCTGCCGAAGACACCTGGTGAATACACATGCATGTTCTCGTTCAATGAAGACGGCAGTGACCCCTTGGGCTACACGACCATCAACATCACCGAGATGCCCGCCGCCAACCTGAAGATAACTCCCGAGGTGCTCAACATCACCGACGCCCAGAACAGCATTGTCACCAGCGATAAGTTCAGTGTAAAACTCAACATCACCAATAACGGAACCGTGGAATATTACGACGACATCTCCGTGAAGTTGTACAAGAACATGGACGGCACCTACGGAAGCAATGCACAGCAAATCAACCAACTCGTACACATCCAGCCAGGTCAAACCATCGAGTTGCAATTTGACATGGACAACGTGATCAACGGCTGGGATTACTTCGCTGCTATTTTTAACTACAGTTCGGGTGGGCAGGTACTTAACGCGACAACGCCCTACTACACCATCGTCTTCCCCGAGGAACCGCAGGTATTGAAGGGCGACGTGAATGGCGACAATGAGGTCAACATCAGCGACGCCATCATGCTCATCAACTATGTGCTCAATGACGGTGCCCAGGGCTTCGTCTTCGAGAATGCCGACTTCAACGAAGATGGTGATGTCAACATCAGCGACGCCATCGACATGATCACCTACGTGCTCAACAATTGAACCTACGGCGCCGCTTGACTAACCGCAAAATCATCAAATAATCATATAACCGTTTTACAGTTATGAACCGACGAGAAATGATAAAAATGGCGGGCACTGCAGCCGTGGGAGCCACAGTACTGGGAGTCCCCGTGGGCATGAATGCCCAAGATAACGGCAATCATGCTTCCAACAGCCGCAAGCGCCTCAAAGTGCTGGCCATCGGGGCGCATCCCGATGACCCCGAGACGTGCTGCGGCGGCACGATGTGCCTGCTCACCGAGGCGGGTCATGACGTGGTGTGTGTCTATCTCACACGCGGCGAGGCCGGCATCGAGGGCAAGAGCCACAGCGAGGCGGCTGCCATCCGCGTGGTGGAAAGCGAGAACGCCTGCAAGGTGACCGGAGCCCGTCACATCTTCATGAGCCAGGTCGACGGCAACACCGAGGTCAACCTGGAGCGCTACAAGGAGATGCGTGAACTCATCGACCGCGAGAACCCCGACATCGTGATGACCCACTGGCCACTCGACGGACACCGCGACCACGCCATCTGCGGCATCCTCGTGATGGACGCCTGGCGACGGTTGGACCGCCGCTTCAAGCTCTTCTACTTTGAAGCCATGTCGGGTACCCAGAGCCAGATGTTCCACCCCACCCATTGGGTCAACATCGAGCCCGTGCTCGAGCGCAAACACGAGGCCTGCAACTGCCACGTGAGCCAGCACATGGACGATATCTACCACTGGCACAAGACAATGGAGCACTTCCGCGGTCTCGAATGCCGTTGCGAAGCCGCCGAGGCCTTCGCCCAGCACAGCGACGCCCTCCCCACCCTGCCTTGACGCCTCACTTGTGAGTCCTGTCAAGGACAGCAATACACCAAAAGAATTATCGCGTGGCCCACAAAGGGTCACGCGATAATTTTTAATCACTGTTAGTCAACGAGTGTTTCAATTCAGGACCTTGGTGGTCTTGACACTGCCGTCACTGTAACGGGTTACCATGATGTTGACGCCGTCGAAGGGCTTGTCGCTCTTGACGCCGATAGCATTGACATACTCTACCGAGACTACCTTCAAAGTCGGGTTCACCTCATTAACCGCAGTAATGATGTGTTCACTGTCAACCTTCAAATCAAGGGGATAGGCCTTAATGGTTGCCGATGCACTCTGATTAGGCTTGATTTGCTCACGGCGCGGGCCACCAATCCGATTGGGACCATCCTCAGCACTGGCACCATAGCTGTCGTCATCACGCTGAACAAGAATATGGAAGGTATATACATTGTTAGCATTCTCCGGCATATTCAATTCATTGGTGACATCGCCATACATGTTGTAATACCAACCATTATTGAAGTCGAGCCTGATGGCTCCATCAAAGTCATGGCCATTCACTTGAGTGCCCTCCTTCATGGGAATCACAAACATCTGCTGATCCCTATCCCACATGGCAAAGGTCACAGCGGCATACTCCTGAATCTTGGGGTTCAGGAAATAGTAGCTGTTGCCATTATACAAGCTGATGGCACCAGGTGCACCAGGCTCCAAGGTGAGGTTGTTCTCAAGGAAATTGACAGTGCAATAGGTGTTGGGGTCATAATTCAACTCGCCATCGAATTGCAGCGGGGCATTATCCACCCTGATCTTATAATTCAACTTGTCGGTGAATTCACCCGTCACACTACAAGGCTTGATGAGCTTATTGACACCAGCAGCAGCCTGGTTGATGTTATCCAGAATCAATTCAACCCAGTTGCTCTGGTCCCAACCGCCGGGACGAGCAGTCTCTTCAATCGTCATCAGCATGTCGACCTGATTCTCGTCGTTAGGCTCGGTCTTCACGATTGAGATGTTGCCCAGATCCTTACACCACAGACTGTTTCCAAAGGCAAACACGCCCAAGAGCTGGTCGGCAACGGTGTAGGTCTTATCCTCTTCGCCGTCTCTCTCAATCATGTATAACGGAGTGGCAAAGTCAGCGTAGATGGTCACATCGCCATCAGGCATGGTGAAGCTGTAGGTGCCGCCACCATTGTCGATGAGAGGCTCAACGATTTGGTTATTGCCATTGATGGCCACCTCCACATTGTAGAGGACATAAGGACTGTTGATGTCAACCGAGAAGTTCACCGTCTCTCCGGCAAAGGCTCCTGCGGGTGCGGTGATTTCGCCTGCATCCTCGGGATCGACTTTAGTCGTAATGGTATAGGATGTGGGTGGCGGGGTTGTATAGACGGCAGTTCCCGGCACAACGATGTAGCCGATGTTGGCCTCGGCGGTGACTGTCGTAGTCGCATTCACCTCGGTGATGACAGCGGTGTTGTCGTTATCCCAATTTGTGCCACCATCAAGGCTGTTCTTGAAGGTCGCATCCACCTCATCGGCATTGATGCCATGTACCAAGTCGTCGAGGTTACTGCTGATGGTCACCACTTGACCGGGATCAACGATTGAGCCGCTCTCGGGGTTGAAGGTGAGTGAGAGCGCATACTCGGTCACGCTCAGGCGGTTTCTGTCCTTATTGACCGTGATGCGGTAAACGCCGGGCTTGATCTTAAAGGCATTATTGGGACGGTCGCCATAGAGCACGACATTGTTCGAGCCATTCTCAACCCAATAATTGTTGTATTCTGCCGCCAAGCGATAACCGTCGATGTCACCCCAATTTTCAGAAATCTTCTTGGTGAGACTGAAGTAGCCATAGGCCGGGTCGGTGTTCGGGTCATCATTGCCGCCCTTGAAGTAAACGTCAATGTAATATTTCTCGTTGTCGGCGTCATAGGTGAACTTGGGACCATAAGGATACCAGCCTGTCACGCCGTTGGCGGTACCCAGCAGGTAGAGGTCACCGATGATTTCATAATTGGCCTGGCCTTCCACGTGGATGTAGCCCAAGTTGGCATTGGCCGTGACTGTGGTGATGCCGTCCTGGGTGATTACGGCGGTGTTGTCGTTCTCCTGTGTAGCCCAGTTATTGGTGGTGTTATAGAACACGGCATCAATCTCGTTGGGGTTGATGTTGTGTACCAGCTCATCGAGGTTGCTGCTGATGGTCACCACTTGACCGGGATCAACCACTGTGCCACTCACAGGGTCAAAGGTGAGCGTGAGCGGATACTCGGTGATGCTCATCTGGGTCATCTCGTGGTTGACCATGATGCGGTAAACACCGGGTTTGATCCTAAAGGCATTGTTGGGACGGTCGCCATAGAGCACGACACCAGTCGAGCCATTCTCAACCCAATAATTGTTGTACTCTGCCGCCAAGCGATAGCCATCGAGGTCGCTCCAGTTCTCGGAGATTCTCTTGGTGAGGCTGAAGTAACCGTAAGCGGGGTCGGTGTACTGGTCATCATTGCCGCCCTTGAAGTAAACGTCAAGATAATAGGTCGAGGTGGCGCCGTCAAAGGTAAACTTGGGACCATAGGGGTGCCAGCCTGTCTCGCCGTTGGCGGTACCGAGCAGGTAGAGGTCATGAGCCTCATCAAAATTGGCCGTCAACGTCACGTCGTTGCCCGGCATGACAAAGGAGAAGACACCATCGGCATCGGGGGTGAGCGTCGTGGTTTCGCCAGTGACATCATCGGTATAGGTCACCGAGTTGAATATGTAGCCGTCGGCGGGCTCGGGCTTGAAGGTCACCGTCTTGCCCTCGTTGGACATCGTCTCGCCATTGAAGTCGGTATAGCCGTTGATGAAGTTGAAGCCACCGCCATCAGTGGGATTGGATATCGTGTGAATCACATGAGGTTCAACAAACGTGGCCGTAACCTTGACATTGGCACCAGGCATTTCAAAGCTGTAGTCGTTACCGAAGTCGCCAGTGTGGGTCGGTTGCAGCACGGTTACCTCATTGGTCGACAGATTTGTCACGGTCACCTCATCGACGCCATAACCTTCGGTCGGACCCACAAAGAAGGTCACGTTGTCATAGTGCTGTGACCAGTTCTTGCCCTGGTCATCGGTAAGGATACCACTGCCCAGAGTGATGTAACCGCCATCGATGGGATCACACTCGGTAATCACCTCGAAGCTCTCGGCCGGCTTATACAAGTAGACACGCTGATAGGTGGCATCGCTATTGTTGCTGGAATAGTCAATTACCCTGAACAGGTCACCACCGTTGTAGTGGCGGATGGCGAACGTCTTGGTCACACCACCTGCCGGGGCCTGAGTCTCGCTGGAATTGTGGTAGAACCTGATCAAGGCGTTGGAATTGTTTCCGAAGGAAATGTTCACGCGGAAATAATCCTCGCTGCCGCTTGGGATGTTGCTCACAGAATACAGGTTGTAACCCTGGTTGGTGCCGGAACCTGACATCGTTCCGCTGCGACGGCGCATGTAGTTGTCACCCACCTTGAGGTACCAGGGACGACCAGAGTAGTTCGATGATTCCAATTTGATGAGTTGCACTTCATCGGTCACCTTCACCTTCTGGTTATTGTTCAGCAGGGTAACAGGTGTGGAACTGTAGGTCGTGTAGGGATCATTGCCATGGTACTCTTCCTTGCCGAGTGCACGGGAGTCGCGCTGACTGACAAGCGCATAGGTCTGACCATTTTGAATCTCGCTGCTCTGGGTCACGAGGTCGTAGATGTCACCGAATTCCTTGTCGTAGGTAATCTCCACCGAGCCAAAACGCACAGGCTTGGCCTCGGTCACGAATTTCACATACGACGATGGAGTCGAGCCACCAACCCACGTGCCAATATAACCGCTGTAGGTATAAGTGCCTGTGGGCGTGTAGGGGGCACCGGTGAACTCACTGATCGTGGACGGTCCCCAATAGAAGCAGTCCAAGTTGTCATCGGTGGTGTTGTCCAGACAGTTGAACTTAATCTTCTTGATCACATAGTTGGTCGAGAAGATGTCAAAGACCACCTGCTGATGCTCCACCAGGTAGTTAACGTTGTTTAGACCGCTCGAGAAGGTCATCGTGATGCCGTCCTTGGTGCAATAATACACACCGGTACCGTCATCATAGATTCCCTCGTTGCGGGAAATCGTCACGGTCTTCTCGCCGGCGATTGCGACAGGAATTGCAAAGGCCAGCGTCAAGATCATTAGAAGTAATTTTTTCATACGCAATAATTATTAAGTAAAATTGAAATATTTTGGCTATGTTTTATCAGTTGGAGCATCATCCAAATCATCACTATTTACCACAGTATGAAGGAATAAGACCCTCCAAATCACCTGGTGTGAAAACAGGAACTGAATTTTGGTAATGAGCTACAAGGTGCAAATATAGTTGATTTTTTAATAACGATATCAATTCATGTCAATTATTTTATACAATTTTCAACCCACGTCAAATATTTTTAAGCCAATTGTCTATATATCGTGAGTGACAAATAATTACGCTTGCGAAAACGGCAAGAAACGAATAGCGGCCGTTGTGGGGCCGCTATTCGTTATTAACGCTTATATGATGAAATATACCTTTTAGAAGGTGAAGCCTGCGCCGACCATGAAGCCGATGCGCTGGGCACCCAGGCCGTAAAGCAGGTCATAGCGGCGGTTCAACAGGTTGTGGGCCTGAAGCCACAAGCTGATGTTGTTGTTGAGGCGGTAGTTGGCCCCGGCATGGAGGTTGATGACATCGCTCATGTTCTCGAAAACGAAACGGGGATTACCATTCTCGTCGCGCAGGTTATTGAACAATGCCATGCGGCCGCCACGGTACTCAAGACCCAAATTCACCGACAAGGGGCGCCACGGAGTGACCTTGAGGTCGATATTGGCGACTGTGGAAGCGCGGTCCACACCCAGCTTATAGCCGTTGTAGTGGGTATCCGAAGCGAACATCTCATTGTCATGCGGAGCATACTTGATGGCGGCCTTGGCTTCGATGAGGGAGCGGTACTTGTAGTTGACCTCGGCATTGAGGTAATAGCCGCGTCCGTCCATCACCATATAGGTGGTCATCATGCCGTGCATCAAGGCATGACCCGGATAGCTGGTCCTGTAAAGGATGCCCGGCTGGTCCTTGACGATAGCATAGCCCAGCGAAATGCGAGCACTCAGACCGTCGAAGGGACCGATCTTGATACCGGCCTCGGCATCGAGAGGGGTGTAGATGCTGCCGTACATCAACAGGGGATAGTCATAGCGGTGGTTGTAGAAGTGGGTGGGCACACGGTAACCCAGATTCTTGCCGCCCAAGGCGTTGGCAAACAAGGCGAAGCCGTCGACCAGCGCCAGGTTGAAACGCACATTGGGTGTGAGACGGAAAATCGCACCGTCGCTGAAGCTGAGGTGCGCGTTCACTCCCAGCTGCAGGTTGTACATGTCGCGCTTGATGGTGTAGGTGGGTGAGAGGGTGATCATGCCCACTTCATCAAAGAGGTCAAGTTCGCGGTCCAGTGTTGCTTTGGAACCCCGACGCAAGTATTCACCCTTGATGTTCAGCGCGGCGACCGAGAGTTCGTTGATATCGTAGCTGCCGCCCAAAGTCAAGATGCCCCAGTTGTCATGGGCGCCATGCTTGTAGTTCTCGTTGAACGACTTGTCATAGGCAGCATGGCCGTACAACAACCCAACGTTGTAACGCAAGGGGTTGTCCCGAAGCATGAAATGGCTGGCCCAGCCGGCATTGAATGTGAAGTCTAAGAACGTCTGCTTATCCTTGTTCCAGTCATAGAGGGGAGTCGTCCCGAACACCTGGCCCGTAGTATAGATATCACCTAAGGTATTCCAGCCGCCATAATAATTATAGACGTCGATGTGGCCCTTGGCGCCCAACGATAGAGTGCCTTTGTCCAAGAGCTTGCTGTAGTCAACAGCGAGGGTGTTGTCATTATACTTCTGCTTGTTGCGGTTCTCGTCAAGGGTGATGAGCTTGCTGCTGTTCTTGCTGTTCCACGTGCTGTTGTGGTTGAGCCAGATGCCCAGTTTCTCACGCTCATCATTGAGGATGCGATAGCCGAAGTCCATGCGGAAGTTACCCTGAGTGCCGGCACCGATGTCAAAGTAGCCGCGCTTGTCGCTGAAGTTGTGGGCCGTGCGGTAGCCGTAGGGCAGCAACGTGGGGATGGAGGTGGGCACCTCAATCGGCGTGGTCAGGTCGCTGTAGCCCAATTGGGTCTTGGTTCCCGTGGTCGTGGGCTTTTTCACCTTGGGCAGCTCATTCTTTTTGACAGCCTTCTTCTCCAGAGGGGCGATATCCTTCTCGAGGGTAATCTCCTTGTTCAGGTTGGTGTTATTTTGGGCAAAAGCACCATTCAGGGCAAATGCCGCCAGCAACATGGCGATATATATCTTTTTCATTTTCATAATCTCTAGGCTTGCATTGATGGATTAATTCTTGCTCTTGGTGCTCTTGACATTCTTCTTGCCGTTGTCGGTGCTGGAGTTGGTCGTTGACGAGGCATTGCCGCCTTTCCACTTGTTAAGTCGGCTGTCAATCTCGTTGAAGATTTCCTTCTCCTTGCCGGGGTAGTTGTTCTTGAGGCTCTGCAGGTACTCGCGGGCTTGAGTCACATTGCCTTGCTTGTAACTGATATCGGCCAGCGTCAAGAAACTCTTGGCGAGCCAGTAGGTGTGGGGCGTTCCGGCCTCGATGAGCGCATTGATGGTCTTCTCGGCAGCCTTGTAGTTACCCATCTCGTACTGCATGCGCGAGAGTTCATAGGACGCCTGAGCGCCATACTCGCTGTTAGGATCCTTGGCCAGACTGCGGAAGGCCGCCTCGGCATCCTCGGTGTTGCCGACCTGAGCATATGCCATGGCGCGGTCAAGGGTCACTTCCTTCTCCTCGTTGACCGTCAAGCCGCCGCGCTCGAGCAAGGTGCCGGCGAGGTTGCTCACCTCTTTCCAGTTGCCCACCTGCTTGGCGACACGCATCGCGCCCAGCAGGGCAAGGGTGCGGTTGTCGTCGCTAGTGGCACGCTCGGCCAGTTCCTTGTAGCTCTTGATGGCCTCTTCATACTTGCCTTGACGGGCCAGAATGTCGCTTTGCATCAACAGGGCGTCCTGAGCATAGGAGGCATCGCCGCCGCCCTTGAGTGACTCATCGAGTGCGGTCATCGCCTCATTGTAGTTACCCTTGCCATAGTGGTAGCGTGCGATGTAATATTTGGCCTTGGCGGTATAGGCACCACCGGGATAGTCTTTGAGGTACTTCTCCATCTTGTCGATGCTGGGCTTGGTGTCGATAGCGGCCTTCTCGGCAGCCTCAAAGGTGAGCCTCTCCACCTCATTCACGTCAATCTTGGGGGCATTGGGCACACTGTTGAGGAACTTGCCGAACTCAGCCAGCTGGCCACGGTCGGCATAGATGACTTTCATGTCCTCGGCTGCGGCTTGGGCCTCATCGCTGGTGGGATACTTGCTGATGACCTTCTTGTAGGCCTCAATGGCGGCATCCTCCTTGTCCATGCTCTTGTTGACCAGTGCAGTCTGCAAGAGTCCCTTGCGGGCCTCAGCGCTCTTGGGATAGTCCTTGAGCAGGGTGGCATAGGTGTTGAGGGCATCATTGTTCTTGCCCAGCAAAGCCTGTGCGTTACCCTTCTCCAGGAGGGCCTGCGGAGCGAGATCACTCTTCGGGTAAGCCTTGACGAGGGCGTCCATTTGGGCGATTTCCTCAGCATACTGGTGATTCATGCCCATCATGATGCCCTTTTGGAACATCGAGTAGTCGCCACTGGTGTTCTTGTCAACCTTCAACGCCTGGTCATAGGAGGCCTGTGCGCCACTGAAGTCACGCAGGTAGTATTGCGCTTGACCGAGGCCCTGATAGGCGCTCGCTGTCGTTTCATTGTTCAACTGCTTGCTGGCGATGGCATTCTGGAAAGCCGTCTTGGCATCGGAATAGCGGTTCTGGTTCAACAGACTATAGCCCAGGTTGTACTGAGCCAAGCCGTAGTTTTCGTCGCTCTTGCTGACGCTCTTCACATACTCCTGTTGCTGTTTGGCAGCCTCCTTGTAGTTGCCCTGGCGATACTCAGACTCGGCAAGCCACAGGCGACTCTCGTTCAGCGCCGTCTTGTCATAGTTACCAACCGCGATAGCCTGCTTGAAGTACTCGTTGGCCTCTTTGTTGCGATTGTTGGCCAGTGCCTGGACACCCAAGTTATACAGCACGTTCTGCTTGGCGGTGAGCACCTTGGCACCCGGTTTCTTGATGCGGTTGATGCTGGTCAAGGCACGCTGATAGTCGGTCGTGTTCATGTAGGCATCCACCAGATAAGCTTCCACATTATCTTTATAGCGCGAGTTGGGATACTCATTGAGGAAGTCCTCGAACAGGTCGATGCTCTTGTCGAACGGGGTGCGGGCGCCCTTGCTCACGCCGACGGCATAATTGTAGTAGGCCGTCTCCTTGACGCTGCGGTCACAATCCATCATCGCCGCCTGCTGGAAGGCCATGTTGGCACCGTTGATGTCTCCCTGTTGACGCTTGGCCTGTCCCAAGTAGAGGTAGGCACTCTGGGTCAAGGCATCGCTACCATCAGTCACATGCAGCATGTCATCAATCACGGCGTCATAGTTACCGTTGCGGTAGTCCAGCACGCCCATCGTGTAGGCCGCGGTGCGGTAAGGCTCGCCCTCGGGGTTGTTGAGGTAGCGGCGCAGGTAGGTGCGCGCCTCGTTGTCATTGCCCAGGTGATAATAACTCTCGCCCACCAGACGGTTGAGCTCGGCATCAAAGTAGTCGTTCTGATGCTGTTCGAGCAGGGACTTGCCCTGATTGATCACATCGTTATAATGCTTCTTGTTGAAATCTATCTGTGCGAGGTAGTATTGGGACTGGAAACCCAGCTCGGTGCCCTCGGGAATGCGTGAGAACTTCTCCTGAGCCTCACCATAGTTGCCCTGGGCATACTCCAGATAAGCCTTATAGAACTCGCTGGCACCTCCATAACGGGCGGTGTGGTCCAGCTCGTGATACTGGCGCTCGGCTTCGTGATAGTTGCCCAGCCTGAGGTTACAGTAGGCGCGACGGTACTCCAGGTCCTCGTTGCTGTTGAGGTCCAGCGAGTGGTTGCGCACCAACGAGTAGCTCACCAGGGCGCTCTCCCACTGGCCACGGTAGAAGTAGTAGTTACCCACCTTCAACTGGGCCTCCATCGCCAGTGGCGAAGCGGGATGGTTGTCGATGAAGCGCTGCAAGGCGGCAAGGCTTGACTCCTCGCCCTGCTCAAAGCGGCTTAAAGCAATGAAATATTCGGCCTGCTCGCGCATCGAGGCGTCGGCCGGCAAGCGCTTCATGTGCTCCAACTGGTCGATGGCGCCCACATAGTTGTGGGACTCATACATGAGTCGCCCACGCTCCAGATAGCCGGCGGCCTCACTCGACATCACGTCAGGCTGGCAGAGGGCCACCGTCGGGGCCGCCGCGAGCACTGACAACAATAAGGCTTTCTTGAACTTATTCATATATCTATCGTATCTTTGTATTTACACACTGTTGACACCCCACTACAAGCAAGGTGTGCCGTTCACATTAATATTAACTGCAAATGTAGCGATAAATTGCCACATAGCCGCTACACATCTTCTAAAATATTCCTAAAAAAGCACGATAAATGTTGCAACAAGCACCCGGCCGGCCAAATTGTGCCAATCGGGTGCCTGTGAGTCGTCTATGATTATGATTGGAATAATGACCTAAACAGGCAGGAAAGCTGATTGCTTGGGATGTGAATCACGACAGGGTCAGGATCTGAAGAAGATGTCACGACATGGAAGTCCACGCTTTGGTTCAGGAAATAACTGACGAAGAAAAAATCCATCCACTCGTACTCATAGTCAGCGGGATACACAACCAACTGAAGGAATTGGCAGATGTTATCATAGACATCATCACTCTTGGCAAAATCGGATGCGCACTCGACAGCATCAGACTTCACATCAGGACTAACCACAAACAAGACGTTGGCCACATCATTTAATCGCCACATGCGATGACCCAACCCTTTCTCTTCGTTTTCCTGATTATAGGCGGCTATCATGGAATCCAGATAAGTAAAATCCACATATGACGTGTCTGCCTCAGCTTCCAGGTCATCATTCAAGTCTTCGACGACTACAATTTCCTCGATTTTAAAACGGTATTCATCGACGTGGTCGATGGCGTACTTGAGTTCCTCGTTGGTTAATCTCATCGTTAAACGGTTCGCCGTGTTGTCTTTGTCAACCACATGCAGCGTAAAGCCGCGGCCTGTCTGCACCGCCAGATTGTAAAAATTCAACCACTGGTAGCCAAATTCAGGGTCATCAATCATGTCGGCGACAAAACTGTATTTCACCTTGTCCTGGGACCATTCCTCTTTAATTTTGCGCACCTCGTCTGGATCTGTCGGGAATTCTTCAGGCATCGTGAGTGTAAACACCAAGTCAGTGGGCGTGCTGGTGAATAGGGTTCCGATCTCGGCTCCATACTCTTCATCAAGCTTCTCATTCATCTCGGCCAGGGCGGCAGCAATTCGCGACTCGGCATCGCCATCCTGGGCCTGAGCACGCAAGGGGAACATGAATGCAATGGCAAGCATCATGCCTGCCATCGACAGTTTGAGTATCACTGATTTCATCGGTATCATTATTGTGACCAGCTATTATTCACCGATAGCTTCATCCAGCTCTTTGGGCGTGAACCTCACCACAAAAGGATCGGCTTCGCCATGGTAGCTACAGTAACGCATTTCAAAGTCACGTCCGGCCCCGGAGATAATGCCCAAAAGGAACCCTACAGAGCCATCATCACCCGACATGATCGAATTCAGCAATAACGGTTTCACCAAGTCACCCATCTCTTTCAGTTCTTGAAGATCAGCGAATTCCTCATCAACAATCGACATGACGACTGCATTAGTCTTATCATCAATCCAAATGTGGGCATCAAGACCTGTATCCTCTTGAAGAGACTGATCTGCCATTGCAATTAAGGATGCGAAGACTTCGTCTTCACTCAAGCCCTCCAGATCATCTGCTTCGGCTTCAGCTATATCGCTTTCACCATCCCATAAATTACCGCTTGGCGCTTCTCTTTCAGAATCCAACAAGGCTTCCTCGATATCATCAGGGAGATAAACAAACCTCATCGCTGTTTCGTTCGACCCCGGTAAGGCCATCTGATATTCAAAATTGTATCCCGAGGCTGCAATTAACGCCATCACCGTGGAGATATCTGAATCAGCCATTAAGTCTTTCAAGAACTTTTTCTTGAACACTGAGAAAATGGAGGCATCCAAACTATTGAGGTCCTCAGAAGTAAGTTCCTCATCATCGAGAACGATATGCAAAACCACAGTCTTGTTTTTTTCGTCAAGAAAAATGCCGGAAGTCGGATCGTCTTCCTGAATACCCTCATTGAGACCAGCAACGAGAAACTGCATCAATTCTTCGGTCGTCATGTCTTCACTCACCAAATTGATCAGCTGTTGGATATCCTGAGGGGGGCAGGCAGGGGATTGTGCGGCGCGCATGGGCACCATCACAGTGGCGAGAGCCACCAACATAGTCATCAAAATTCTTTTCATATCGTTCTTTTAGTTTTAAGTTTTATTTGTTAATGTTGCAAAAATAGACAAATTTTTAAAAACAGCGAGCAAATGCCACAGAAAACATTCGTGATAATGAAAAAATTCCCGAACTGAAAAATCACCGAGCCTAACGAAGCCTCCATCAGCCTCAGTCATGGGTATCACTCACCCAAGATGAAAAGGTCGTCAGCGCTGTAGCACAACTGCCAAGGGGCGTATTCGCCCGGGGACTCATACAGGCGGAAACATAATCCGTGCCCGGTGGCCGCCACGACATTAAGAAAGACCGACCAGTCCACGCCGATGTCGCCATTCGTCACTTCTTGCAGAAAAGCCCTCTTCAAGTCCATACTGATCTCAACCTCAGGGTCCAAAGGAACCAGACCAATGTCTCCCACCAGCAGTGACATGACCACCACATCGCTGTCATCGTCGATTCTCACACTGTTGTAGCTACCCTCGGCGCGCACCGACGCATCGGCCTTGGCAACCATTTCGTTGAGCATGTCGTCATAGATTTCATCCATTTGGGTCTTAGCGGCCTTTGAACCAGGACTGTTTTCCATCAACGCCAACGCCATCTCATCACACGAGAACAGCACCGTTGACCCTACCGTAGCAGTTGACTTGTCAACCATGACGAACCTCAATTCACGACCTGTAGACCCAGCGAGTCTGATCAGTTCGCGCCAAAAATCACTCTTAAGCCACGTGGACATGAGAAACTCCTTGTAGCGGAAATAAGTGTCCTCGTCATTCAGATCGGGAAACTCTTCCGGATCAAAGCCCATCGACAGCATCAATTCTCCCCTGGAGTTATCCAGCCAAACCCTGGAATAAGGATCCTCTTCATCTTGCACGGCATCGTTGGCCGTCTCGACCATTTCATACAGCTTCTCGTCCAGATAATCCCCACCAGCAGCCGACAGCGAGGGAGCACAAAAAGCCATCATTAATATACACAATAAAGCGGAGGTAAACCTGTTCATAACGGTCATCAATTAGATATTTACCGCAAAGATAACAAAAAATAAGGTAACACACAACAAGACTGTCCCAGGCGAACTTCAAGCCAGACCATGATAGGCTCATCACAGCACAAACTGGCCATGTGACACCCGAATCGGCGTTTTACGAGAAAAAAACAAAAAATGATTCAAATTTTTGTCAGTATACAAAAAATAACTACCTTTGCGTGTTTATTTGGCGAAAAGCCCTAAAAAAGAGAGAAATAACGTAATATAAATCATTGTAAATGGCAACATTAGAGAAGATTAGAGGAATGAAAGTGTTGCTCGCCATTATCATCGGCGGCGCCTTGCTCGCGTTCATTATTGAAACGGGAGTTGAGGTACTCGGACGTATGAGAGGTAGCAACTCTGCCGCCAAAGTCGGCAGCGAGAAGATTGACATCATGAAGTTCCAGCAGCGCGTGGAGCGCGCCGCTGCCAACGACCAGCAGAACAACAACAATCAGCAGATTGACGCCGCTACGCGTCAACAGCAGGTGCTGGATGAGATGATCAATGAAGAACTTCTGAGACAAGAGTATGAGAAATTAGGTATTTATGTCAGCGATCGTGAGATCAGCGAGCTGACGATTGGCAAGAATCCGGCTCCTGCTGTAATGCAGTTTGCTCAGCAAGCCGGTGCCAAGTCGCCCGCCGAGCTGTATGACTTCATCATGAACCCCAAGAAGCAGGGCATCGAGGAATCTCAAGTTGCTGAACTGCGCCAGCAGTGGGATAACATGACCGAAGACCTCGCCAAGCAGTATCAGTTCGCCAAATTGCAGAACCTGCTGGCTGGCTGTATGCAGGCCAATGACCTGGATCGCGCTCAGATGGCCGAGGAAGCAGCTATCACCAATGTCACAACCATCGCCAAGAAGGATTACGCATCGCTCGCCGATGACAAGTATCCCGTCAGCGATGCCGAGTTGAAGGCTGAGTGGGAGAAGATCAAGCCCATGTTCAAGATTGACGAGGACGTGCGCCGAGTTCACTACATCGCTGTGAACATCGAGCCCAACGCCGAGGATATCGCAGCCGCCAACAAGATTGCCGACGCCGCCTATAACGCCCTGCAAAAGGGTCGTGGTGTTGACTCGGTTCGCGTTCTGGGTACCGTTAAGATCGATACCGCGATGATGCTGAAGGATAATCTGCCCACCAAGGTGCGCGACTTCTTTGCTGGCGCCGAGGTTGGTACTACCCGCCGTGACAGCACCGTGGGCAACCACCACGTGATGTACAAGCTCATCAACAAGCAGCTGAGCCTCGACTCAGTGAAGTTGGACTATGTTGTCGTTCAAGCCGACGCCAAGACCCAGCAGGCCGTCCTCGGTCAGCTCAATGCCGGCAAGAGCCTCGACGAGCTCAAGAAGGCTTATCCCCAGAAAGTGGATGGCAAGATGGACGACTGGCAGCGCATGTACACCACCCCCGACTCATTGAAGAATAAGGTGGATGCCGCAACCGTCGGAACCTACTTCGTTTACACAAGCAACGACCAGTTTGCTACCTTGCTCCGCGTGAGCGAGAAGAAGCCCGCCAAGACGTTCTACACCCTGGCAACTGTCAGCTATGACGCCTATGCCAGCACCAAGACCAGCGAGGCCCTCCGCGACAAGTTCCAGGACTTCCTGAACAAGAACAAGACCCTCAAGGCATTTGAGGAGAACGCCGCCAAGGCCGGTTTCAATGCTGTTGAAGTGCTCGTAACTCCCAGCACGCCTCAATTGGCAGGTATCAAGGATACCCGCAAGGCCATCAAGTGGGCGTTTGACAGCAAGAAGGGTGAAGTATCGCCTATCTTCAGCGACAACAACGACGTGATGATCGCTGTAGCTGTCGACGACATCTACCAGGACTACCTGCCCTACGACTTCCCCCAGGGCAAGGAAATGCTCACCATGCGTGTGCGCAACAGCAAGAAGGGTGACGACCTGATGAAGCAGTACAAGGGCAAGGCCTCCGACATCAACGGTTATGCCGCTCTGATGGGTGCTCAGGTTGACACCGTGCGCATCGTCTTCGCCGGCAACGGCGATCCCAAGATGGGCAACGAGCCTGGTCTGATTGGTCGCATCGCAGCCGCCAAGCAGGGTGCCGTAAATGGTCCCTGGAAGGGTGAGAATGCTGTAGTCGTTTACCAAGTGGTTAAGCAGGAGAAGGAAGAGCGTCAGCCCAGCAAGGAAGAGCTTGACAACCGCTACGCTCAGACCCGTGGCGCTCAGGTTTTCGCTAACCCGCGCACCATCTACAGCATCCTGGGTAAGGCCACCAAGGTGAAGAAGAGCCTCATCGATTTCTATTGATGACGTGACTCTCACAGGAGACATCAAGCCCCGCAACGACAAGCTGCGGGGCTTGTTTTTTGCATCAAAACGCATTTTTAGCCGTTGAAATACACCTTATATTAAAAAAAAACTCTAATTTTGGAGGTTAAACCAAAAACATCACTTTTTTCAATGTCTACTATCAACGAGCGACAAGACGAAATCATTGAGGAATTTGAGGGTCTGGACGATTGGATGGACCGCTACAGCGTCATCATCGACATGGGCAATGCCATGCCCACACTCGACGAGCAGTACAAGACGGCTGACAACCTGATTGACGGCTGCCAGAGCCGCGTGTGGCTCCAGGCCGACTGCATCGACGGCAAGATGCGCCTGCAGGCCGACAGCGACGCCATCATCGTCAAGGGCATCATCTCCATGCTTGTGCGCGTGCTCGACGGCGCCACGCCTCAGGAAGTGCTCGACGCCGACCTCTACTTCATTGAGCGTATCGGCCTGCGCGACCACCTCTCGCCCACCCGCAGCAACGGCCTGCTGGCGATGATCAAGCAAATCCGCGCCTATGCCATCGCCTATCAAGCACGCGAGCATTCCGGCTGTTGAAAACGACAACAACATTATTAATATATTAATTAATCAACTAACAGAATTATGTTTAAAAACCAACCAAAAGGTTTGTATGTCTTGGCACTTGCCAACACTGGCGAGCGCTTCGGCTACTACACGATGATTGCCATCTTGCTGCTGTTCCTTCAAGCACAGTTTGGCTTTAGCACTTCGACTGCAGGTTTCATTTATTCATCATTCCTTGCATTGGTGTACTTTATGCCAATGTTAGGTGGTATTGTCGCCGATAAATGGAACTTCAAGAAAACGGTAACGCTGGGTATTATTATTATGTTCCTGGGTTATCTAGTAATGGCTATTTCTGGCCTGACCAGCGGTTCGCTGGCTCTATTGTTCGCCGCATTGTTTTTGATCGCATGCGGTACGGGATTGTTCAAGGGCAACCTGCAGGTGATGGTAGGTGACCTTTACAACGACCCCAAGTATGCCCACAAAAGGGATGTGGCCTTCTCATTGTTCTATATGGCCATCAACATCGGTGCGATGTTTGCTCCCTCAGTATCAGAAGCCTTGTGCAACATGTCATTGCACAGCGTGGGCATGGAATATCAGTCTGGTCTTCCTGGACTGTGCAACAAGTTCCTTGCCGACCCCCAGCACATGGAGGCCAAAAGTTTCGTTGCTCTGATGGACGCCACTGGCCTGACCAACTTTGAGGCACTTAAGGCCTATTGCCAGACCTATGTGGGTGCTATCACCAAGGGCTATGCCTATGCCTTTGCTGTCGCTTGCGCATCGATGGTACTGTCCTACCTGATCTACAAGATTGGTGCAGCAACCTACAAGCACGTGGGCAACAACATCAAGGACAAGAGCGATGAGAATGCTGCTAATGTTCCCGAATTGAGCAAGGAAGAAACCAAGTCACGCATCGTGGCTTTGTTGCTCGTGTTTGCCGTAGTAATCTTCTTCTGGATGGTATTCCACCAGAATGGTGCCACACTGACCAAGTTTGCAGAAATCTACACCTCGCAGGAGGGTTGGGGCTTCACCCGCATTGGCTTCAACGTTTGGGCTTTGGCCACGATGGCTATCGGCGTATATGCCGCTTTCTCGTTCTTCCAGAGCGAAAACAGGAAGACTAAAGGCATCTCAGGACTTGTACTGTTAGCTTCAATTGTGGGCGTGGGTCTATTCCTGTACTTCACCCCCAACCCCGTGACTGGTGTTCAGCCTCAGATTTATCAACAGTTCAACCCGTTCTATGTAGTTGCGCTGACGCCGTTCTCGGTCGCTCTGTTTGGATGGCTTGCCAAGAAAGACAAGGAGCCGAGCGCCCCACGCAAAATCGGTTATGGTATGATTGTGGCCGGCATCGCCTATATCGTAATGATTATCGCATCGCTGGGGTTCGGACTGCCGCCCAAAGAGGGAGCAAGCGACATGCTTGTTTCGCCCAACTGGCTTATCTCGACCTATCTCGTACTGACGTTTGCTGAGTTGCTGCTCTCGCCGATGGGTATCTCATTCGTCAGCAAGGTGGCTCCTCCCAAGTATAAGGGCCTGATGATGGGATGCTGGTTTGGTGCCACCGCTATCGGTAACTACCTGGTATCGATTCCGACCGCATTGTGGGACAAAATCTCCACGCCCACACTGTGGGGCATTCTAATGGTCATCTGCTTCGTTGCAGCAGGATTCATCTTTGCCATCATGAAGCGTCTGGAGAAAGTAGCCAAGTAACGAACAATCATTAAATCAAAGAAAAATGAAAAAATATATATTATTAGTAATCGCCTTGGTGTCGGTTGCCATGATGTCGTGTTCGAGCGAAGAATCCAAAATCGATGCTAAAAAAGATGCAGTCGATTTGGCAAAAAGCATTGTTGACATCATTCACAAGACCGAAGTTAAGGACTCCGTTGCCCTGAACAGCCTATACCTGAAAGTGGACTCAATTGAGAACACCTTCTATGAATTCTACAATGAGTACAAGAAAGACGACAATGGTGCAACACTACTTGACTCGCTCAAGTTCTATTACAACCAAGATGGCAAGGCTAAGGTAGACTCGGCTATCACCGTCAAGTGGGCTAAACTTGATAGCGCTGGTATCAAGTGCACAAATCCCGTAATGGCTACTCCAGAGCCCGTTACACAGGAAACCGAGCAATCCGCTCAGGAGAAATAACTTAACACATCAACTAGCGAGCCAGAGGCTCACAATACCTCGACAACCACGCCGCCGTCGGAAAGGACGGCCGCGACATCCCTGTCGGAGTATTGCGAGCCTCGGCTCGTTTTTTTTGCCTTATCATGAAAAAAGTGAAGGAAGGCGGCCCAAAAAACGAGAACTTCTTTGTACCTTTGTGACTTAATTCTGTAAACAAATGGAAGAAGTAACTTATCAGGGTCTGACGTTTGAGCCCTACATCAGACGTGAAGAGATTGCCAAGCAGGTTCATCGGCTTGCTCAGGAAATCAAACGTGACTATGCCAATGAGAATCCTCTGTTCCTCTGTGTCCTTAACGGTTCCTTCATCTTTGCCGCCGACCTGTTCCGTGCCTGCAACTTGCACGATGCCGAGATTACATTCATCCGCTTCAAGTCCTACGAGGGCATGGAATCGACAGGCAGCGTGAAGCAGGTGATGGGCCTGAGCGAGGACATCACTGGCCGCAACATCCTCATCGTCGAAGACATCATCGACAGTGGCGTGACGGCCGCCCAACTGCGCAAGGAGCTTGCCAAGCACAATCCCAAGAGTGTGAAAATGGTCTCACTCTTGTTCAAGCCTGAAGCGCTGACCGTGGGAAAAGCTCCAGAGTATGTGGGCTTTGAAATTCCCTGCAAATTCATCCTGGGCTATGGCCTGGACCTTGATGGTCTGGCACGCAACCTGCCTGACATCTATGTACTCAAGGAGCATTAATATTGAGAGTATTAAAGAAAACATATAGAACACTTAACAAGAAATTCAAGAGTATTATGTTGAACATTGTCATTTTTGGTGCGCCCGGTTCGGGCAAAGGCACCCAGAGCGATAAAATCATCGACCACTACAAACTGTTCCATATCTCAACCGGAGACGTGCTGCGCGACAACATCCGCCGCGGCACCGACCTGGGCAAGACCGCCAAGGCCTATATCGACCAGGGACAACTCGTTCCCGACGAGCTCATCATCAACATCCTGGCCCAGGTGCTTGACGAGAACAAGGACAATGCCCGTGAGGGCGTCATCTTTGACGGTTTCCCCCGCACCATTCCACAGGCCGAAGCCCTGGAGCAGCTTCTTGCCGACCGTGGCACGAAGATTGACGCGGTTGTTGGCCTCGAAGTCCCCGAGGACGAACTCATTAAGCGCATCCTGTTACGCGGACAGATGAGCGGCCGCTCCGACGACAATGAGGAGACCGCCCGCAAGCGACTGGAGACATATCACAACCAGACGTCACCCCTCAAGGCCTACTATGAGGAGCAGGGTAAATACCACCCCATCAACGGCCTGGGCGATATCGACGGCATCTTTGAGCTGATCAAGGACAACCTCGACAGCCTGTAATCCACCCTCTTGAACCATCAATAGAAAGGGTGAGCGACAAAAAAGGACAAGAGAAGCCCAGCCTTTGGGACCGCTTGATGCAGAACGTGAAGTACTGCACCAGTGACGTGTGGAACGACAGGAGCTCAACATGGACGGTCAAAGCGGTTAAAGTCATCAACCTGAGCATCAGGTCTTTCATGGACCGAGACCTGCAGGTGCGCTCTTGTGCATTGACCTACAATACCGTGTTGGCCATCGTCCCGGCGTTGGCAATGCTATTCGCCATCGCACGCGGCTTCGGTTTCCAGAACCTGCTGCAGAGCGAGCTGTTCCGCTATTTCCCAGCGCAGCGTCATGCGCTTGAAAGCGCGTTGACCTATGTGGACAACTACTTGGCGCAAGCCTCACAAGGCGTTTTCGTCGGTATCGGCCTGGTATTCCTGCTGTGGACCTTGCTCTCGCTGATGAGCAACGTCGAGGACACATTCAACCACGTGTGGGGCGTGACCACCAAGCGCTCACTGCAGCGCAAGTTCACCGACTATACCGCCTTATTCCTGCTTCTGCCCGTGCTGATGGTCTGCTCGGCTGGCATTACCATCTTCATGAGCGACGCGGTGCAACACGTGTTCGGTGACAACGCGCTTTCCCCCATGATGCATCGGCTGCTGGCCTTCATGCCCATCGTCATTTCATGGCTCATCTTCACCGCTGCCTATTACCTGGTTCCCAATACCAAGGTGCGCTTCAAGGGGGCCCTGTTTGCCGGCGTGCTGTGCGGCACATTGTTCCAAGCCGTGCAGTGGTTGTTCGTGACAGGCCAAGTGTATGTGTCGAAGTATAATGCCATCTACGGAAGTTTTGCCTTCCTGCCCTTATTGCTGGTGTGGCTGCAGTTGTCATGGCTCATCACCCTGGCCGGCGTGGTAATCACTTATGCCTGGCAGAACTTTGACAGCTTTGCCCACCGTGAACAAGTGCAAGGCATGTCCCAGTCCTACTCTAACAGCATGGCGCTTGCCGTTCTGGCCCTCGCCGCCAAGAAGTTCAAGAAACGTGAATCGGCGCTCACCCGCCTTGAACTGATCAACGACTACGACATCCCAGGCCCTCTTGCCGACAAACTGTTGGAGCAGCTCATTGAAGCTGAAATGCTCATCACCGTGAGTAAAGACGAGAAACAGGACAGCAATGACATCGCTTATCAGCCCGCTTTTGACCCCGATGACATGACAGTAAACACCGCGTCTAATGCCCTCGCTGACACAGGCGACTCACAGTTCATCACCAAAGCCGACACCAAATTTGCCAAGCTGCATGAGCACATTAAGGAATTGCGCAACAGCCAACAGGCCCAGACCGATGACATCCCGCTGATAGACTTGATCTAATACCCGCCACCTCTATCGGCAGGTCACTTCAGTCATCGTTCAAATGCTGTTTAGAGTCATCTCACGGCAGGCTTCACAAAAAAAAGATTCAAAAAACGCGTATATCGTCAAAAAGTAGTATCTTTGCAGCCGAAACCATACCGCATGCCTGAATGGTGGAATCGGTAGACACGAGGGACTTAAAATCCCTTGGCCATTGCGGCCGTGTGGGTTCAAGTCCCACTTCAGGTACAAGAGAGCGGACCGACAATCGATTGATTGCCGGCCCGCTTGTCTTTTTCTGGCGCCACAAGGGCGGTCTTCAGGTTATTTCATCACTTCAACGATGGCCTTGCCCAAGCGGTCAACGATATCGCTGGCAATCATGCCATAGGTGCCGTGCTCCTGAGCGGCGAGGTCACCGGCCAAGCCGTGCAGATAAACACCGAGGACAACCGACCAGTCGGCAGGATAATTCTGCGCGATGAGTGCACCAATGACACCCGTGAGGACGTCGCCACTGCCTGGCGTTGCCATTCCTGCATTACCACTGCTGTTGACATAGATCTTGCTGTCGGGACGCACTGTCATCGTGTAGTGTCCCTTGAGCACGATGGTGATGTTATAGATCTTGGAGACATCGAGGGCTTTCTTGAGGCGCTCCTCGTCGGTGTTATGGTCTCCAAAGAGGCGGTCAAACTCAATGGCATGGGGCGTGATGATAGAACGCGGCGGGATGCTCCTGAGCAACGAAGGACGACGGGCGATACAGTTGAGGGCATCGGCATCAAGCAGGCAGGGGCGCTTGAAGTTCATGATGAACTGGTGCACCGCTTCAAGAGTCTCGTCGTTAGTGCCAATGCCAGGGCCCAGGGCCACGACACTGTAGGTGTGGTGCAGGTCGATAGCCGTAGTCATGATCTCGTTGCGGTCGGGCTCAAACAGAGCCTCAGGAACCGCTGTCTGCAAGACTTGATAACCACACCTTGGTGCGTGAACTGTCACCAGACCTGCCCCAGCGCGCAACGCTCCACGGGCTGACATCACAGCGGCACCCATCATGCCGTAGCTGCCGGCGATGAGCAACAATGTGCCATGGTCATACTTGTTGCTGAAGGGATTGCGCGGGCGCATCACGTCATGGACATCCTCGCGCTCGATGAGATAGAAGTCGGTCGGCATGCGCGCCACGCTCTCTCGGTCGAGTTCGATGTCGAGCACCTTGCACTCACCCACACAGTCGGCATTCTCGGCAAAATAGAAAGCCAGTCGTTTGCTCTGATAGGTGAGCGTGAGGTCTGCGCGGATGATATTGCGGCGGTCATTGCCCATATTCCACTCGCCGAACATTCCTGAGGGGATGTCGATGGACACTACATAGGCATCACTCGAGTTGATGTACTGCACCAGAGCAGTGTAACCGCCCTTAAGGGGTGTACGCAGTCCATTGCCGAACAGGCCGTCAACAACAACGTCGTTCTCGGTGAGTTCGGGGGGATTGAAGTTCTGAATTACCTCAATGAAATCGATGTCATCGCCCACCGTCTGCAGCAAGCGGTCACGGTTGGCAAGACAACAAGGCGAGAGCTGGGCTGACTTGATGTTGAACAGATAAACCTCGGGACGGTAACCCTGTTCATACATCATTCGGGCAACAGCAAGGGCGTCGGCACCGTTGTCACCGGGGCCGGCAAAAAAGACGAAACGCTTGGAGGTCCTCCAGCGTGATATGAGTTCATAGGACACTGCCGATGCGGCTCTCTCGATCAGGTCAAGCATCTCAATGCCTTCCTTTTCAACGGTTCTATCGCCGATGCGACGCAGTCCATCGTTGGTAAATATCTTCATTATGATTGAGTGATTTTCAAGTTTTTGTTTAATTGAGCCAACAAAGTTACTTCTTTTTTAGCGGATAGGAGACAAATAAAAAAGAAAATCTCAAGAAAAAAATCTTAAAAATTGTAATACCAGCCACAGCGTTTCTTAACGTGCGTTTGCGCACCCCAAAACCATGCGACATTGACACCGAGACAGGCCGTTAAAGAGATGGGGCTGAGAGCACGCGAGCAGACAGCACAAGCAGACCGAATCAACCTATTTTTCGGGTTTCTCGTTGAAAAACACGCTCAAACGCAACTAGATAAGAACTTTTTTACTACCTTTGCGGCCAAATTAACTACTAACATAAAAAACGTAAAATTGTAATGAAGAAACAGTTACTTCTTTCCATGGCAATCGTGTTGACAGCACTGATGTCGATGGGGCAGACCCTGAACATCGGTGGTCACCGAGCACCGCTGGACAGTTTTTATCACTTGTGGTTATGCAGCGTGCCCCAATCAACGTTCGGCACCGACTACAGCGCCAGCGTGAACTTCGATGAGGAGCTGACCGAACTGTTCATTGACAGCATCGCCGTGAATGACGGCGACACCATCGTTTTTGAGAACATCGAGGGTGGCAAACTCTACCCGGTGACTGCCCAGATGGGTGACAGCCTGATCACAGGTGCCATCACCTTCACTTGGCTTCCTATCGTGGAGCTCTATGGCAATTTCAACGCTTATTACCATCCAGCCTACGTCATCGTCAGCGAGCCTGACTCTGCCTATGCCGAGCCGATTAAGGCCAAGGTGAAGACCCGCGGTGGCGCTACCGACGCCAACGGTAAGCACAAACGCAACTACCGCATCAAGTTCCAGAATGAGGACAGTGCCAGCACTAAACTGAACAAACGCTTCTTCGGCTTGCGCAACGACAACAGCTGGAACCTTGACGCAGGACAGATGGACTTCCTGCGCGTCCGCAACCGCGTGAGCACCGATCTGTGGCTCGACATGGCCCGCAAGCCCTGGTACAGCGACACCGTGGCTAACGTGCGCAATGGTTCACGCGGCCAGATGGTCGAGGTGATGCTTAACGGCGAGTACCGTGGCATCTACAATATGTGCGAGCCCATCGACCGCAAACAGTTAAAACTCAATCGCTACGACACCGAGAACAGGGAATACCACGGTATGCTTTACACGGCTTATACTTGGACAAAGACCGTATCGATGAGCGAGCCTTCTTCCAGTTTCAATGTGACAAGGTGGGACGGTTTCGAAGCCAAATATCCCGACTATGACGAAATCAAGCGCGTGAACTGGAAACCTTTGCGCGAAGCCGTTTGGTTCGCAAACCGCGCCGACAAGGACTCTGTACTGTTCGCCGACAGCATTGGCGTTTACTTTGACATGCCCGTCATGGAGGACTACTTCATCTTCATTGTTGCCCTCCAGGCATTGGATAATGAGAGCAAGAACATCTACTACGCCTGCCGAGACATCGCCGAGGATCCTCGATTTACTATGGTTCCCTGGGATCTTGACATCTGCTTGGGACAGAACTACGCTCCCGGTGTCAACATCCCCGATATGGTGAAACCTGAACAAAAAATCGAATGGATTAGCCATCTGCCCATGGTGAACATGTGGAACAACATGGATTATCGCCGTGAGATTATCGCACGCTACAAGGAACTGCGTGAGACCGTGCTCAATACCGACAACCTTGTCAATCGTTACCGCGATGCCATCAACGAACTCGAAAACTGCGGTGCAGCCGAGCGCGAAGAGGTTCGCTGGAGTGGTGACTCGGATTTGGCCAGGAAGAAACTCGATCTGAGTGCTGAAATGGACTATGTGGAGGATTGGATCCGTCGCCGCATGGACTTCATTGATGAGAACGTGTTCATCGAGGACTACAAGCCCGACATTCCCGATACTGAGTATCTCATTGGCGACGTGAACGGTGACGGTGAGGTCAATATCGCTGATATCAATGCCATCATTGACATCATCCTGGGTGGTTCCGCCGATGAGGGTACGTTGAAACGCGCCGACGTCAACAACGACAACGAGATTAACATTGCCGACGTCAATGTAGAAATCGACATCATCCTCAGCTAACCGGCATCACAACCGATAACGACTTTTGAAACTAACAGCCCGACGGGCGCCAGCAATTTAACGCTGACGCCCGTCGCTCTTTTTCATTGCAGTTTTTCTATCAGAAATCATACAGTACCGCACAAGACCACACAACTCTCAATAGGAAAACACATATAAGATAAAAAACCAACGCAGCCACGACATCGTCGCGACTGCGTCTGAGAGATTCGGTTGAGTGATTCGCGTGGGGCTCGAACCCACGACCCCATCCTTAAAAGGGATGTGCTCTACCTGCTGAGCTAGCGAATCTCCCAAAAAGCGGTGCAAAGGTATAGCTTTTTTCTATACCAGCCAAATTATTTGGTCGTTTTTTGTTTTCAGCACACCTAATGTTGACATCACGCTGTGACCTATAGAGTCATCAGACACACATCTTGTCAGTTCTCTAAACGCCATTAATCCAACCATAGTCCGGAGCAGAAACTCAACAACTTTCCATACTTAAGGGAACTTGCAAACGGTGTGCGAATCCCTCACTCTATGGCTCAGCGGGTGATGACGCCTGCCCTTGTTCAGACCCGGCAGAAGCTTTAGGAGCCTCTTCGCGGGCTTTCTCTTGCTTTTTTTCGTTATTCTTTTTATCAGACTTATTCTTGCTTGATTTTGACTGTCCAGACGCAGACCTACGCTTATAGTCTCCATCGTGTTGAGTGAGGAAACGGCGGTAGTTCTTTATCGAGGTAGGATTATAGAGCGCATACACGTTGTTGATGAATACGAGATCGGTAATCCTATTCTCTTTAACATACTGGATAAGATTCTTGGTGAAATATCGATTGTCAACCACATGAATCTCGTCAAACGAATAGAACAGATAGGCAGGAGGCACATTGCCGTAGCTATCCTTGATAATCAACAATCGGCGACCACTCCGGAGTGATGTCTGCACCTTCACCAAGAATTGATCACCACCCATGAAGATTTCATAGGACGCATTAGGCCTGTTCGGGAATTCAAAGAAGAACTTGCTCTTGTGAGGGGCTGTCTCGCTTATCACTTGGAAATTCCTGTTGACCCGATAATCAACTGTCGTTACCGTGTAATTGGTGTCGGTGGGTTCCCAGTAAATAAAGTCCTCAGGAGACTTTTTCAGCGACATGTCCCTGGTATAGTGGAACATTGAGCCCACATAGCCATGAATGACTTTCTGCACATAGCCGTCTTTCAGCTCTTTGAACGGAACCTTAGCCACCCGTGCAAACTCGCGTGTTGCATAGAACGCCCCCAGAGGCGACCAGTGATGGTCGGTGCGTAGATAGATGTTCTCTCGGGTGTGTGCTCTCAACGCAGCGTGAGCATCAACGGGAATCACGTCTTTGAGATGCCTGTGAGCATTCTGAATGGTTGGCAATTCAGGCTTTGAGTACTTTTGGGCATTTTCAGGCAAATAAAACTCTGTTGCGATCGGGACAATCATAACATAAACCTTCACGCCAGGCCCCAAAGAATCTTTGACCTGATTCACAGCATTGGCCCAATCAACACCACCTCGTTCATCACCGCCATAGCACATGAGGGCCCTTACATTAGGAACTTCACCAACAATGAGATTTCCCGATGTGGCCACCTTGGCGATGTCATTGGCATTAGGATTGAAGCCATCATCGCCTTTATCAATCTCAACCTCTTCTTCCTGGGGCTTGTCATTGCTGGCATGGAACTTCATGTTGTTCTTGCCCACATTGAGCGACAACCAGTCCTTGACCTGCATGCTCATGTACATGAACACGTCACGATAGGGTTCTGTGTCGCTGAACCATGACGAAATGCCGTTGGTAAAATCACCGCTCTTGAGGCTCTCGAAGGAGTACTTCGGGAACAAAGCCAAGTCGCGGTTTTCGAGTTTTGAATACGTGCTGCGGGGCAACGTGTCAAAAACCACTGCAAATGCCAAGAAGACCGTTGAGATGATGATGATATACAGTTTGTTTCTTTTCATTTTGCAATGATCTTATTGGTCAAGGTACTTCAACAGTCCTTTGCTGATTGAGGGTGTGCAAGCATGCACAATGTTGTTACAGAACAAGATGTCGGTCACCTTGTTGCCAGTCACAAACTCCCTCATGTTGGGCGTGAAATACCTCGAGTCAACGACAAATATCTCTTCAAAGGAATAGAACAGATAACCTGGAATGGCGTTACCGAAACTGTCTTTCACAAGCATCAGGCGACGTCCGTTCTTGGTAGAAGTGGTCACATGGGTGATATTGTAGTCTCCTCCAAAGAAAGTCAGATAGGCTGAGCCACTGCCATCCTTATAGTGGCGGAAAAACTTCACGCTGTCCTGCTCTTCCTCACTGACCACGTTGCGACGCGACTTGTCGAGCGTGTACACCACTTGATTGGTCGTGTATTCCACGCCCTTGGGGGTATAGTACACGAAGTCCTCGGCAGCATCACGAAGTTTCTGGTAACCCGAGAAACGCGGCATGGTACCAACGAAGTCATGCGTCACATGCTCCTCATAGGAACTCAAGTCACGGAAAGGCACCTGTGCAGCCTTGGCAAATGCTTGGGCGGCATAGAAGGCTCCGCGAGGCAGCCAGTGGTGGTCGGTATGGGAGCAGATGTTTTCGGTGACATGCTTGCTGAGCGGCGTGTAGCAATCTACAGCGATTACCTGATCCAGCAACTGGCTGTAGAGTCGCTCGATGGTCGGACGCTCACTCTTGATATATCCCTTCTCAACGGCCTCAACAGGGCTGTAAAACTCCCCATTGGTCGGTATCATCATGCAGTACACATTCACGCTGTCACCGAAGGCCTGCTTGTAGGTGTTGACCATTTCAGCATAATTCTGGCCCGTAGCGTTGCTCGTGAAGCACTCAAATCCGCGTTGGTCGGCGCCACTGCCCACAATCAGATATCCCTTGGAAAGATAAACGTATTCCTCGTCGGGATTCACCTCATTGGTGTATTCAGCCAATTGACGGGTACCGGGACCTTTCACGATGACACGTGTCTGGGCACTGGATGCCATGGCAAACAGTGTCACTATTGCTGCTATAAAGATTTGTCTTGATTTCATATGCTTGTCGTTAACTCTTTTAGAATCTTGTGTAAATGAACGCGTTGTTGGTCGCACCGACGAGCAAAGCCACGCTCAGCACCAGCAGGGCAACCGAAATCACGATGCGTGACGTTGTGAACACGGCTGCACCAAGTCTGCTCTCTTGACCCAGGCTGCGTTCAACAGCGGTGGAAACCCAACGACGAACCGGCATCGAGAAAATTATCGCAGCTATCCACAGCCAGAAGTTGTTGAGTAAAGCTGTAAGTGCAACAGCGCCACCCTCGGCTGAAGGTGCTCCACCGAAAAGCGCTTTGATGCAAGTGCCCATCTGACCCATGTCATCAAAGTAGAAGATGCACCAGCCGAAAAATACCAGTACCAACGCATAGAGGTGAAGGAACACCGCAGGAATCTTGGCCTTGTGAGGGATTAACAAATATTTCTCAAGTGTCAAGATGACCCCAAAATACAGACCCCACAGGATGAAGTTCCAGCTCGCTCCGTGCCACATACCCGTGAGGAACCACACCACCATGATGTTCAACATCTGGTGACGGCGGTTACCGCCCATCGGGATGTAGACATAGTCGCGGAAGAAGGTACCCAGCGACATGTGCCAACGGCGCCAGAAGTCGGTGATTGAATTACAGCAATAAGGATGGTTGAAGTTCTCGTTGAAATGGAAGCCCAAACAACGGCCCATTCCGATGGCCATATCGCTATAACCCGAGAAATCAAAGTATATCTGTAAAGTGAAGGCCAACACGCCCACATAGGCGCCCGGAGTCGACAGGTCACCAATGCCATCCTTCAAGAACTGGTCCACGATTTCAGACAGCTGGTTGGCAATAATCACCTTCTTGCCCAAGCCGATGAGGAATCGATAAACGCCATCGGCAAAGTCATCGATTGAAGTGTGGCGGTCGTTAATCTCGGTTGCGACAGTGCCATAACGGACAATAGGACCGGCTATCAGCTGAGGGAACATCGAGATGTAGAGCAACAAGTCTATGAACCGGCGCTGGGCATGCGCGTCCCTACGATAAACATCTACCAGATAAGAGATGGACTGGAAGGTATAAAAACTGATACCGATGGGCAATGAGATCTTGGGATCAGGCACTGCCAGGCCGATGTCATTCAAGATTTGAGCAAAAAAGCCGGCATACTTGAATGTGCCCAGAATGGCAATGTTGCACACCAGTCCGATAATCAAAGCCAGCTTGCGGTGACGCGTCTGCCTTGAAATACCTGAACCAGCAATGAAGTTGATCACTACGCTAAGTAGCAGCAACAGCACATAGACAGGCTCGCCCCATGCATAGAAGATGAGCGAGAACACGACGAGGGTAAAGTTCCTTACAGTAACGCTCTTTGACCCTTCGTTCGAGAGTATTCTTTTATCTATAAGGGTTGCCAGCAGGTAACACAAGGCACATGCCGGAAGGAATGCAAAGAGAAAAAACAGGTCAGAAAAAACCATGAGTATCTCGTTGGTTATTAAATCTCCACCATTTAGCGAGCCAAATCCCTAAACACTGCGTTAAAAGGATTTGGCAATATCGCTGATTGATTGCAATCTGTTGGAAATGAGTAAATAGCTGCCGACATCCCTGAACACAAGGATGCCGGCAAGCATGTGTAAGTTATTCGTTGGCGACGAGTTTGCAAATCTCGACGATGGTCATCATAGCCTTTTCCATCGAGGGGATGGGAACGTACTCGAAGCGGCCGTGCATGTTCATGCCACCGGCAAAGATGTTGGGGCAAGGCAGGTTCTTGAACGAGAGCTGGGCGCCGTCGGTACCGCCACGGATGGGCTGCACCTTGGGGGTGACACCTGCGTTCTCCATCGCCTGCTTGGCAATGTCGATGATGTTCATCACCGGCTCAATCTTCTCACGCATGTTGTAGTACTGGTCCTTGATCTCACAGGTTACGCAATCGGGGAACTCACAGTTGATCTTGCGGCACAGGTGCTCAATCTCTTTCTTGCGGCTCTCGAAACGGGCGCGGTCATGATCACGGATGATGTAGCTGAGCGTGGTCTGCTCAACGCCACCCTGCATGCTGATAAGATGGTAGAAACCTTCGTAGCCCTCGGTGTGCTCGGGAGTCTCCCAACGCGGCAGCATCGTGGCGAACTGCAGGGCGACACGCATCGAGTTCAACATCTTGTGCTTGGCGGCACCGGGATGCACGTTCAGACCCTTGAAGGTAATCTTGGCGCTTGCGGCATTGAAGTTCTCATACTCCAGTTCGCCGACGGCACCACCGTCCATGGTGTAGGCCCAGTCACAGCCGAATTTCTCGACATCGAAGTGATGGGCGCCCAGGCCGATTTCCTCGTCGGGGTTGAAGCCCACGCGAATTTTGCCGTGCTTCACCTCGGGGTGCTCCTGGAGCCACTCGACAGCGCTCAGGATCTCGGCAATACCTGCCTTGTCGTCGGCGCCGAGCAGGGTGTCACCACTGGTGACGATGAATTCCTGGCCCTTATAGTCGTTCATCTCGGGGAACTGAACAGGATCCAGCACGATATTGTTTTCCTCGTTAAGGACGATGGATTCGCCCTCATACTTGACGATGCGGGGCTTGACGTCGTGGCCGCTCATGTCGGGGGCGGTGTCCATGTGGGCGATGAAGCCGATGGTGGGCACAGGCTTGTCGGTGTTGGCGGGCAGGGTGGCAAACAGGTAACCGTTGTCATCAAGCGAGATATCGCTCAAGCCCATGGCCTGCAGTTCACGCTCCAATTCCTTGGCAAACACCATCTGGCCTGGTGTGGACGGCGTCAGGTTGGTGAGTTCATCACTTTGAGTGTCAAACTTCACATACTTCAAAAATCTGTCAACTAATTTTGTCATAGTGATATACAGTTGTTAATGGTTATATTCATTTCAGTCGGCAAAATTAGCGTTTTTTTGACAGAAATCTCTGCTATCACACAAGAATTGTTGAAAAACAAATGAAAACGTGACCTCTATCAGTAGTGAACAGCCCCAAAAACGCACCTCACATCACTATCTGGCGTTTCTCAATTCAGCTTCCAGCTGTTGGATGCGTTGCTGCATGTCAGCTATCATTGGGGGATATTGCGAGCGGGCAACCACCGACTCGGTCATCTCATAATCCCGCTGCATGTCATTGAGCAGTTCATAGGCTTTCTTCAACTCATACTCAATCTGGGCGGCACTGCGGCCACCACCAGTGCTGACGGGCATCGCCTGACCACCTGACATTTGGGCTTGAGCCTCCATGATTTCCTGAGCCGTTTGCGCGTCACATTGGCCCGAGCCGCCGCAACCGCTACACGTCTGCTGTGGTGCCATCACATCTCCCGGCATTAAGGAGAACACGCCACTGCCTCCACACATGGGGCAAGTCACCATTTGCGACTGACGATGTTCTTCCAAGACTCTATCCGCGAATGAGTTGTTGTTGGTAGACGATCCGCCATCACATGAGGCGAGAGAGAACAAACAAACCCCTAATACAGCATAAAAAACCTTCTTCATAACTTCTGCCCTAATACGTGTCGAGCGCAACGTCTATTGATTAATTAATGATTACACACATTAATGACAGCCTCGCCACTGATGTAACCCAAGGCAAAAGAAAAAATTTCCCAATACCGTTTTTTACTGTAATGGTCTTAAGCTTTTGTTTGGAGAATTCACTACTTTTGTAAGCATGAAAAAGCGATTAGAACAGCTCTGGCAACGATGGGGCGACACGGCCAGATTCCTTGCTTGGGGTGTGGCGGCTGCCTTGGTATGCTTTTTGCTGTATAGCATCATCGTGAACAATGACACTCCACATCTGGTGCCCATGAGTACAGGTACACGCGACAGCCTGATGACCATCGGTGTGCCCCGTGGCATGAGTGACACGCTGGTGAATTACGGCGACGCTTTCGCAGTGCATTTCAACAGCACGCGCGGCATCGCCAACTGTGCCACCTATGAGTTCGTTATCAACGAACTGAACGGAACGGCCGAGCGCAGCAATGATTTTCTGCAGGATGCCAGCGTGAAAGGGTGTCCCTCGCCTGCCGACTACTCTGGCAGCGGAATGGACCGTGGCCACCTGGTGCCGGCAGGCGACCTCAAGTGGAGCGAAACGGCCATGCGCCAGTCGTTCATGCTGACTAACGTGTGCCCTATGCATAAGGCTCTGAATGAGGGCGGTTGGGCAAAGTTGGAAGAAAAGGTGCGTGAATGGACAGCACGAGACAGCAGCTTGCTGGTGTTCACAGGGCCTGTCGTCAGCAATGGCGACACCACGCTGGCTGGCGGACGAGTGACGGTGCCCAGCGCTTACTATAAGGTGATTATTGCGCCTTGTGTAAGACCGATGCGTGCCATCGCGTTCATCTACCCCAACGGGCAGAGCGGAGGTCGGCTGCGGCAGTATGCCGTGAGCATCGACGAGGTGGAGCGGCTTACCGGGCTGGATTTCTTCCCCACCCTGCCGCCAGCAGAACAGGAACGATTAGAAGGCCCCATCAACCTTGACGCATGGCTGAATTGATGAACTCGAGGCGTTGATTAGTGATTAGTGACAACAATAGCAAAAAAGATATGAAGCAAATAGTGAAAATTTGGATATTGGTGGCAGCGATGGTGATGGGTGGCGCCCTGCCTCCGCAGCTGATGGGTGATAACGGCATTACCACTCAGTGGTCTGCCCAAGCCAAGAGCAAGAGCAAGAAAAAGTCAAAAAAGAATAAGAAAAAGTCAAAGAAGAAGGGGAAATCCAAGAAGGAAGCCACCGCTTCACCTCTGGTGAGCGTTCCCACTATCGGACAGAAGACAGCTCCAACCACCGTGCCGCAGCAGAACTATAACTCGTTGCTGGCTGTCACCATCCCCAACGGGGTATCCAACCAGGTGTTGAATTACCAGGCCATCAGAGTCAACTTCAACCCCTCGCTGAGGATTCCCAACTGCGTGGCCTACGAGTTGACAGCCACCATGGTCGACATGAGCGACGCGCCCGGGCATGAGAACCGCAAGAGCTACAACTACGCCAAGGATTCCAAGGTCAAGTCCTGCCCCGAGAATTGGGAATACCGAGGCAGCGGTTACAGCCGTGGGCATATGGCTCCCGCGATGGACATGCGTTGGGACAAGACTGCGATGAAAGAATGCTTCTACATGACCAACATGTGCCCCCAGGACACCAAACTCAACAACGACCACTGGCGTTCGTTGGAAGAAAAAGTCCATCGTTGGGCCAAGCGTGACAAGCGCATCCTCGTCTTCACCGGACCCATCATGGGTAAGAATTCGAAGAAGATCGGCAAGGACAAGCAAAACATCGCTGTCCCCGACGCATTTTTCAAGGTGCTGTACGCCCCCGACAAAGGCCGCTCCATCGCCTTCATCTACCCCAACGCTCCCAGTCCCGGCGGCATCAGCAAGTACGCCGTCACCGTCGCCGAAGTCGAGCGCCGCACCGGCCTCACCTTCTCCAACACCATCCCCAAGCAGCAGTGCAACCTCGCGGACTGGCAATAACACTGAATAAGCACACATTTCATTAGACAGAGACATCCGCGCCCATCTTTTTAGGATGAACTGCTCCCCAAAAGTATTTTCTAACTTTTGGGGAGCAGTTCATCTGCGGGTATTGCACCCTTTTGTGGGAGATATTTGTTCTTCAACGATACTTTTATTAATTTTGTGGTCGAGAAACGTTCAAGATGATGAAGAAGAAACATAAAAGGATTCTGTACTACTTGCTGGCGGTGTTGCTGCTAGCCTTTGCCGGTTATCAGGGTTACCAGAAAAGCGGCTTCTACAAGAGCGCCTACAACGAGGACCTGCCCAGTGAGCAAGACCAACAGGACAAGCAGGAAGGCAAGGAGTATCAGTCGACGGGCGACCCGGCGTTGCTTGACGTGAAGTTGCCCGAGCGCCTCGACAATCAGACGGTGCGCTACAAGGCCATCACGATCTATTTCAACAAGCATTACCGTGTGCCCAACTGCGTGGCCTATGAGTTGACCAACACCATGACGTCGATGGCCGACTCCCGTGAGGCCGAGAACCGTGCCAACTACCAGTTTGAGCGCGACCGCAACGTGAAGGGTTGCCCCGACTGGTGGGAATACAAGGAGAGCGGCTACACGCGCGGCCACATGGCTCCGGCGATGGACATGCGCTGGAACAAGACGGCCATGGAGCAATGCTTCTTGATGACCAACATCTGCCCGCAACTCGACGAGATGAACGACGGCGAGTGGCGCCATCTGGAAGAAGCCGTGCACAAGTGGTCCAGAACAGCCAAGAGGCTCATCGTGTTCACTGGCCCCATCTTCTCGGATGACATGGACCGCATCGGCAAGCACTACGACATCGCCGTGCCCGAACGTTTCTTCAAGGTCATCTATTCCCCCGAGCAGAACCGCGCCATCGCCTTCGTGATGGAAAACAAGGAACTGCCCAAAAGCTGGACCAGCTATGCCACCACCATCGACAAGGTGGAGGAGTTGACCGGCTATAACTTCCTCGCCTCGCTCGACGACAAGGTGGAGAACGTTATTGAGAGTAAACAGAACATTAAGGATTGGCCCGCTTATTACCCACGCCGATGAATATTACCGAATTAACAGGACTTACTGGCGACACCATCTGTGCCGTCTCCACCCCTCAGGGCCGTGGAGGCATCGCCGTGATTCGCGTGAGCGGCCCCGAGGCACTGGACATCGTACAGCGCCGCTGGCAGGGCAAGCCGCTTGCCGACATGACGTCTCACACCGTCCACCTGGGGCACTTGAGCGATAGTGCAAACGAAGTGCTTGACCAAGTTGTATTAACCGTGTTTAAGGCTCCCAACTCGTTCACTGGCGAGGATGTGGTGGAACTGGCATGCCATGGCTCGACATGGATTCAGCAACAGGTGATTCAGACCCTGATTGACGCCGGTTGCCGCCATGCCACGGCAGGTGAATTCACGCGCCGCGCCTTCGCCAACGGCCGCATGGACCTGTCCCAGGCCGAGGCCGTCGCCGATGTCATCGAGGCCCAATCCCGTGCTGCACATCATGTGGCGATGACCCAGATGCGCGGCCGCTACAGCGACGAGTTGCGTGGCTTGAGAGACAAACTATTGCACTTCGTGGCGCTCATCGAACTGGAACTGGACTTCAGCGAGGAGGACGTGACCTTTGCCGACCGCAGTGAGGTGACCTCACTGGCCCGAGAGATTCACACCCTCATCGGCCGATTAGCCGACAGTTACCGCGACGGTAACGCCATCCGCAACGGCATCCCCGTTGCTATCGTGGGACAGACCAATGCCGGAAAATCCACCCTGCTGAACGCCCTGCTGCGCGACGACCGCGCCCTGGTGAGCGACATCCACGGCACCACGCGCGACACCATCGAGGACACCATCGTCATGGGCGGCACACTGTTCCGCTTCATCGACACGGCCGGCATCCGCCAGTCGAGCGACGCCGTTGAACGAATGGGAATCGAGCGCTCCTGGCAGGCTATCGATAAGGCCAGTATTGTCCTCTGGGTCGTTGACGTCACCAGCGCCGACATCAGCATGGCCCATGACATCCTCGCCCGCTGCGAGGGCAAACGCCTTATCGCCGTACTGAACAAGACCGACCTTGACGACGATATCGCCGCCAGGAGTGAGCTGAACGATCTCCTGCCCGAGAGCACGCCAGTCATGGCCATCAGCGCCAAAAGCGATGCCGACATCGAGGCCCTGCGCTCCCTCATCGTTGAGAATGCCACTCTGCCCAACGTGGACTGCGATGCCGTCATCGTCACCAACGCCCGTCATTACCAGGCCCTGACGCGTGCCCGCGATGCTATCGCCCGTGCCATCACCGGCCTGGAAAGCGGACTGAGCGGCGACCTCCTCGACCAAGACATCCGCGAATGCCTGCACTGGCTCGGCGAAATCACCGGCGAAATCACCACCGACAACATCCTCGGTGAAATCTTCGCCCACTTCTGCATCGGCAAATAGAGTCTTAGAAACAACTCTGAACAACTTTGAACAACTTGAAGTAAACCACTAATTTATAGTGGTTTACTTGTTTTTAACACTTCGGATTGCATATTTTTTTCTTCAACTTTCTCTTGTTATTTTTGTACCGTTTTCTACTGCGAATGTAAACTGAGTTCAAAATGTCTTCCATTATGCAAAATTTGGGACAAAGGTGATACGCTATGATAAACCCCAAAAACGCTATTGACGGGACTATATGACCGCCACGTCATACCGCATTAAGGAAACAAATAATTGAACGACAACAAACAATGAACAACAAACTTTTCCTATCTTTGCAGCGTATACGCAAATGGTATACTTTTGAATTATTTTTTGGTGTATTTTAACGTTATTATTTACAATCTTTTGAGTAAAATCAAAAACACCTCCATAAAAGATATGTTTTCAATAGCCTCCGTGTTCTTGTCTGTCACGGGAAGTTTTATTGTGGGCAATGCTGGCAAAGTATCTGCAAATCCAGAACATGCAGAATGGGAAGGTGAAAAAGAAGATATTCTTGAAAGAGCGAATTGGCTTTGCTCTAAGATAGTTGTGTCTGATCCTGAAACACTCATGAATGAGGCTCCATCAATGATTGGACGTGAGTATCAAGGAGAATGGGCAATATATTGTTGCTCAATGCTCACTCATGCTCTGACAAATATCAGCTATCTTTATCCCGAAAAGAAGGAAAAATGTCCGCTCCTCATTGCAAAGATGATAGAGATAGTAAATACGCCTGTGATACGTGAGTACGACACAAATCAGTGGAAAGAAGATGCAATGGAAACGCTCGATGGTCCTAAGAGTCACATGACTTATTTGAGCATTCTTGCTTGGATGATTAGTAATTACAAGATGGCTGGTGGCGATAATAGGTATGACGAATTGTTTTGCAAACTATGTGAAACGCTTAATCGACGTATGTTTGAAAGCAAGTATGAACTCAATCTACTTTCATTTCCAGGCAAGCCAATCTGGTTGCCAGATATGCTTGTCACGTTGGTTGCTTTGCGCAATTACAGCAGGTTGTTTGATGGCAGATATGACGACACTATAAAAAAGTGGCTCACGAATGCAAAGACCAAATGGATTCACAAATCCACAGGACTTCTTGCTGGTCAGATGCCGGGACAAGGACGATTGCGCAATATGGTGATTCGAGGTTCTCATACCGCATTGATCTGTTCTTATCTATCATTGGTGGACGAGGATTTTGCGTGTGCTCAATATAAACAGATGTGTAAGGTGCTAAGGAAAGAAGCTACATTCATGGGGAAAACAGTATGTGGTGTTAAAGAGTATCTTAGAAAGGATCCAGAATTCAAAATGACGCCTGGTGACGCAGGTCTTGTTGTAAAGGGCATCAGTGCTGGTGGAACCGCCTTCGCTCTTGGTGCTGCAACCTTCTTCGGTGATTGGGAGTTTAGATATCAAATGCTTAGAACGGCAGAGATAGCTGGCGGAACAAAAAAAGAGAAGGGTATGCGACACTATAAAATCTCAGACACGTTCCTTGTTGGAGAGGCTACAGCATTGGCCATGAGAACCAACGTGAAACGATAAAAAATGAATATCACTCCTCTTAATCGTAATTATGTTTATGAAAGAGACTTTACAAACACTGAAAGATTTTTTTGATAATCCGTATATATGGGCAACGTTAGCCATACTAGGTTTCTTTGGAATAACGGATTGGGCAAAAAACCTTGTACTGCAGTATCTCAAAGAAACTGGTCATAATTTCAAAGAACTGATAAACGACAAAGCATTGCGCAGTTCGTTTTACAAGTGGAGTGGCAAGCATTATAAACAACTTCCACCATGGGCAAAGAGATTAAGCCGAAAGGTAGAAAATGTTGTCAACAAGATGGGCTTCAGGACTCGTCGTAGAGGCGGAAGAAGAAAAACTGTTTCAAAGAAGAAGTTGTAGTATAGTAATATGTATGTAAAGCTTATTCAACCTAACTGTAAATAATACCGTTAAACTATACCAGTTGTAAGCGCTGCAAAGAGTTTGTTGCTTGAAAAAGTGTATTGTCGGTTGGATGAATGGGAGAGCATTTAACCATTGAGGATAGCATCCATCTCACTGGCCACCCGGGCTTCACAATCCCTCATGGCGTAGAGCGTCTTTTGCAGCACCTCATCTAAAGGCCATCCCAGCATTTCAGCACCCTGTTCAATCACCTCGCGGGAACAACCGGCAGCAAATGCTTTTGTCTTGTACTTCTTCTTGAGTGACTTCAGCTCCATGTCCTGGACACTCTTCGACGGGCGCATCAGAACTGCCGCCCATATCAGTCCGGTCAGTTCATCGGTAGCGAAGAGCACCTTCTCCATCAGGTGTTCAGGCTTTACATCCACATGCAAGCCGTAAGCGTGGCTGCAGATGGCGTGAATCATGTCTTCGCCCACGCCCCCTGCACGCAGCAGTTCAGGCGCCTTGATGCAATGCTCCTCGGGATACTGCTCAAAATCGATGTCGTGCAACAGTCCTACCAGGCCCCAAAAATCCACCTCGTCGGCAAAGCCAAGTTGCTCCGCATACCAGCGCATGACACCTTCCACCGTCAGCGCATGTTGCAGGTGAAACGGGTCTTTGTTATATTCTCTCAGCAGCTCCCAAGCTGTCTCCCTTGTAATTTGACTTTCCATATATCTTTACATTTTGATTATAATCGCAATCTCTTTACGGATATCCTTTCCCTTCCGGGGAATATCGAAATTCGGTGCGAATTTAATGGAAACTTTGATACTGCACAAAGATTATCTCATAAAAAAGACTTGTTTTAATAATGCAAAAACACTGATACGCATGGTATACTTTTCGATTATTATCGTGGTACACCTTTCAATCACTATTGACAGACATCTACAAGAAAAGTGGTGGATTTCGCCCATAATCTTCACATTTCGGGCGAAATCTATCGATTTTTAGTTAGATTTCGCTCGGCTTGCAGTACCTTTGCGGTCTTAAATCAATATTACAATGGGAGACATGGCCATCACTATACAACATCATTACTCACTGATCAAGCACAACACCTTCGGGATGGATGTGAAAGCAGCGCAGTTCATCAGCTACAAAACGGTGGATGAACTCATCGAGGTCTTGGCAGCCCTCAGGGAGCGCGGCGAACGCATCTTGCACATTGGTTGCGGAAGCAATCTGCTGTTCACCAGGGACTTTGATGGATCCATCCTGCATTCCGACATCAAGTTCATCGAGGAAGTTTCTCGCGACGAACAGCACATCTGCTTTCGCGTGGGCTCGGGCGTGGTGTGGGACGATTTCTGTGCCCAAATGGCTCGAAACAACTATTTCGGGCCCGAGAACCTGTCCTATATACCGGGTGAAGTCGGAGCCTCGGCCATCCAGAATATCGGAGCCTATGGTGTGGAGGTGGAAAGCATCATTCATGAGGTGGAGACGATAGCAGTCGCCACTGGCCAGCCTCGAATGTTCAAAGTCAGTGAATGTGAGTATGGCTATCGGGACAGCATTTTCAAGAACCGCTTGAAGGGGCAATACATCGTCACAGCAGTGGTCTTCAGGCTGTCGCTCGTCCCGGTGGTCCATCTGGACTACGGTCCGCTGCGGGAATTCACCTCACATGGCGAGAAGCCCACAGCTCAGGCCATACGCGAGGAGGTAATCAACATCCGCCGCTCCAAACTGCCTGAACCCAAGGAGATGGGCAGTGCCGGCAGTTTCTTCAAGAACCCGGTAGTTCCAGTCGAGGTCTACCAACAAATTGCAGCCACCCATGCCGATGTGCCCCATTATGTGGTTGATGACCGTCACATCAAGGTTCCGGCAGCATGGCTCATTGAGCAATGCGGCTGGAAAGGCAAGCAGCATGGCGAGGCCGGTGTCTATGAGAAACAGCCGTTGATCCTTGTCAACCGGGGCCATGCAAGGCCCAACGACATCATGGAGTTGGCCGCCCTCATCCAGCAAAGTGTTTTCAAGAAATTCCACATACAACTTGAACGAGAAGTCAATTACATCTAATACACTAAAAAAATCTGAATATCATGGCATCATTCATCGTAGAAGGAAACCATCGCCTTCACGGCGAGATTACACCTCAAGGAGCCAAAAATGAAGCGTTGGAAGTCATCTGCGCCACTCTGCTTACTACTGAAGAGGTCGTCATTGAGAACATCCCCGACATCCTAGACGTGAACAACCTCATTCACTTGCTCGGTGATATGGGCGTCATCGTCAAGCAACTGGATGACAGCACCTATAGTTTCAAGGCCGAGCACATCAATACCGAGTTCATCGAGAGCCAAGACTTCATGAAGAAATGCGCCCGATTAAGGGGCTCGGTGATGCTGATTGGGCCACTGTTGAGCAGGTTAGGCAAAATGTATTTTGCCAACCCCGGTGGAGACAAAATCGGGCGCCGCCGCCTGGACACCCACTTCAAGGGCATCAGCAACTTGGGAGCGGAATATGCGTTCGATGCCGAGAAGCGAGCCTATCTGTTTGAATCCAAGGGACGCCTGAAAGGAACTTACATGTTGCTTGACGAGGCATCAGTGACGGGTACGGCCAACATCGTTATGGCTGCCGTCATGGCACAGGGCACAACGACCATCTATAACGCTGCATGTGAGCCCTATATCCAGCAACTGTGCCGGCTGTTGAACCAGATGGGAGCGAAAATCTCCGGTATTGCCTCCAACCTGCTGACCATCGAAGGTGTGGACCGTTTGTGCGGTGCACATCATCGCATCCTTCCCGACATGATCGAGGTGGGCAGTTTCATTGGCATAGCGGCCATGACAGGCAGCGAACTGACCATCAAGGATGTTTCGTGGGACAACCTGGGCATCATTCCCGACAGTTTCCGCAAGCTGGGTTTGAAGCTGGAAAAGCGCGGAGAAGACATGTACATCCCACATCAGGAGCACTATGAGGTGGAACGTTTCATGGATGGTTCAATCCTGACGTTGGCCGATGCTGTGTGGCCAGGACTCACACCCGACTTGCTGAGTGTGCTGCTTGTGGTGGCAACGCAGGCCAACGGCAGCATTCTGATTCATCAGAAGATGTTTGAGAGCCGACTCTTCTTTGTGGACAAGCTCATTGACATGGGTGCCCAAATCATCCTGTGCGACCCTCACCGCGCCGTTGTCATCGGGCATGACCATCACATCCGCTTGCGGGCCAACCACATGGTCTCGCCCGACATTCGTGCCGGGGTTGCCATGCTGATCGCCGCCATGAGCGCCGACGGTGTGAGCCGCATCGACCACATCGAGCAGATAGACCGCGGTTACGCCAGGATAGAAGAACGCCTCAACGCCATCGGCGCCAAGATAACGCGTATCGAATAGTCAAGCCTGCGAGGACTGGGCTATTGGCTGATAATCCTGATTGGCAAAATGTGATTCTGACGTCAGGTCGTTTTGCGCTTGAGTTTGTTCTTGAGGCGCTTATAGCCTTCAACGCCCAGGATGGTCAGGCCGCCGTATTGGCAGGTCTTGGCCAAGCCGAAGAGGATGGTCCATAATACGCCCTTTGCCGTAACACTGATGGGCAGCAGCATTTGGGCAAAGGACAGGATATAGAACGGGATGCAGCACAACAACACGATGACACCGGTCCTGAAAGACAATGACTGCAGCCAGGACTTCAACTTGTGCCACACGTGTTGGATGGCTTGTTTAGGCGAACGGGAGGACATTATAAAATCTTCTCGGCTATGCGCTTGCCGGCATTGTAGGCCTCCTGCAAGTCTTGCTCCCAATGCTCGTCGCGATACTTGCGTTTGGCCTCCTCGGAGAATCCGGCCAGTTCAAAGTTAGCGTAGTTTTTCACCTGATAGGTGTTGTAGGCGTAGAGGCGCTCGGGCTCTCCCAAGGCAGCCTTAATGCAATACTCCATCGAGCCATAGCCCTGGCTGTTGTTACGCTCGGGCAGGCCGTTCATGGTCTCCAACAGCACTACGGGCATCCGCTTTGGAGCAGTCATGCTGTAGTCATTGTAGGAGAGCCAGGGGAATGCCAGTCGCTCCAGGAAGGTGCGCATCTGGCCCGTCACGTCACCAAAGTATATCGGCGAGCCCAATACCAAGCCGTCGGCTTGAGCAATTTCTTCCAGGACCGGTGTCAGCGCATCCTTGAACTTGCAGACGTTTGATGCCCTGCCCTTGATTTTGCAGGCCATGCACGACATGCAGCCCTTGTAGTCGAGATCATACAGGCGCACTGTCTTAACTTCAATCTCACTGCTCACCGAGCTTGCTCCCTCGGCAAATCTCTGCAACATCGAGGCCGTGTTGAAAATCTTTCTCGGACCTCCATCGATAATGATAATCTTTTTCATGATGATATGGTTTTTTGTTTCGTAATTTTATTTCTCTTAGAATATATCAGCAGAAGCCCCACTACGGCCAAGACTATGCTGCCGACAACAACTTTAGCGTCAGTCAAGATGATAGCCGGCATTTTCGCCATCTGCAAGTCGCCGAGCCCGAGCCAGCAATAAACCGCAAGCAGCGTTGCCGTCAGATTGCAGCCGGCATGTAGGGCGACGCTATTCCAGATGTTTCGTGACCAGATGAATATCGCTCCGTAGAATAAGGCATTGATGAACGCTCCAGGGAAATTACGCACGTGAAGCATTCCAAATAATAGGGCCATCACCACACAGACAGCTATCTGCGCCCGCCGACTACGGAATGGCGAAATCGCCATTTGCCTGAAACACAGCTCTTCGAGTATGGGCGCCAGCAACACAGCATGAACACTGCCCAGCAGCTCCTCACGCAATTCTGAAGTCGTGTAGGTTGTCAACGGCTCCAACTGCACGGTGTGAACCAGGCACGTGAGACCATATAGGATATATTCTTTCGCGACAAACCAGAGCGGAGCAATTAACAACAGCCCGACAATGAGAAGGGCCATTGGCCGTTTAAGTTGGAATTGTCTGGCAACAGGGAATAATTTCGGCTCTACCCGTTGAACGAGAAAAACCGTCAGCCCGATTCCTGCCAAAGTGAGCAGCCACGACAGTAACTCGCCGCCAAAACCCAGCGAGTCACTGTCAAGCGGCAATGCAGTGATATAGATGAGTGCAGTGCCGTATGCCGCCGCAAGTATCGGCATCAGGGACTTGAGAAGGCCGAGCAGCTTGTTCATGCCGTCAATGATTCATCCCTGCTCGCGATTCTCACTTTATTTGGGCACCGTCGGCGAATGCGTGTCCAACCTTCTCTCCTAATTTGATATAGGTGTGGTGAATGGGGTCGAAGGTGATAATCTCCATTTTCTCCACATCAGGTTCACCATCGCGTGACAGGTACTTCTCATCGCAGAGGACGTTGACGATTTGGGCCACAAGGTTATAGCCATGTTCTGATTGATCAAGCTTTTCCTTGATGCGGCATTCCAGGGTCATCGGGAACTCCTTGAACAACGGGGCATTCACGTTGGGAGCCTTCTCGACCGTCCAGCCCGCCTTTTCCATCTTGTCGGGCGTGTCGCGGCCACTGGTGATGCCCACATAGTCGGCAGCCACCATAGTTTGGGCGGTGGCAAAGGCAACGGTCAGGTCACGGTTGTTTTTGAGATTATCGGTCGTGGCGTGAGAGCCCAGCGAAATCATGATTTCGCCATTATCCCACTGTCCGCCCCATGCCGCGTTCATGGCATTGGGCTTGCCATACATGTCATAGGTGCCAATAATCAATACGGGTTGTGGAAGAACCCAGGGTTTTGAACCAAAGCTTTTCATACTCATGTCTCCTTTAAATTAATTATTTGATATATTTAACTTTAGATGCATCGCGGGGTTTGGCCTCGGGCTGCTCATCGGGATAGCCGATGGCGAGGATGTAATTCAGCTTATAACCCTCGGGGATATCGAGCCTGTCAAGGAAGAACTTGGCATCGGCATTCGAATTGAGGAAGCGAACAGGACCGCCCAGGCAGCAGGTGCCCAGACCCATCGACTGGGCCGCCAGCATCATGTTCTCGCCCAGCAGGCCGGCATCGAGTTCACCGCCACCTTCGGCCGGGGTGCAGACGCAGATAAGGTTGGGAGCGTTGCGGAACATGTTCTTGAAGTCCTTGTCTCGCTTCACCTGCTCGGGGTTATTGCGCTTATAGACTTCGGTCACGTCAGCAATCAGCTGCTGGTCTTCCACCACGCGGACGATCCACGGCTGACGGTTCATGCCACTTGGGGCATTGATGCCGACACGCACTATCATCTCCAGTTTCTCGTGCTCAACAGACTTGTCGAGATACTTGCGCACCGAGCGACGGGCCATCATGTTGCTCAGGACGGGATTCAACTCGAGTTGGATGTCAGCATCGATGTCGGTCATCTTGTCCGTCGGCTCGTAGCGTTTCACGACACGGCCATCGCGGGAAACAAGGAACTTGGTGAAATTCCACTTGATGTCGGACTTCTTGTCGTAATCAGCATCCTGCTTGCGGAGCATCTCATCCATGAATTTCCCCCTCTGGTCGTTAAGGTCGAAACCGCCGAAGCCTTTATGTGCCTTCAGATAGGTAAAGAGCGGATGCTCTCCCACTCCATTCACGTCAATCTTGTCGAACTGAGGGAACTTGATGTTGAAGTTGAGGGTGCAGAACTGGTGAATCTCCTCGATGGTGCCGGGAGCCTGCTCACCGAACTGGTTGCAGGGGAAGTCCAGAATCTCCAGTCCAGCGGCATGATATTTCTCATACAGCGCCTCCAGTTCAGCGTATTGAGGCGTGAATCCACAACGGGTGGCGGTGTTCACGATAAGCATCACCTTGCCCTTGTAGTCGGCGAGTGAGACGTCCTTGCCCAAATCATCCTTTACCGAGATGTCATAGATACCCTGTGCCGACACCGTCAGCACGCTCATCATGGCCATGAGGCCTAATATCATCTTCTTCATATTCGTTACTGATATTTAGTGAATTTATATTTCTCACGCAGTTCATCCTTTCGCTCGTCACTTTGGCTGGTAAAGTAGGCTTTCCAGCCTGGACAGAAGTTGATGTGCCAACGCCAGAAACGTCCCATCAGAGAGTTGGGCTTCCGGTCGTAATGAGCACGAAATTTGCAGTTTTCACACATATGTGCCATAATTCCATTATTTTTTTAAAGAGTTAATAATCATGTCCAATTGCTGTGCGAGGTTTTGATAGTCTTTGCGCTTCAATGGACAGGCTGCGAGCTGTTTGCCCATACCTGCCGGAATGAGTTCACAGGCCTTTCGTTCCAGGTCTTTTCCCTGTTCCGTCAAGCTGACGATATTCTGTCGCTTATCCTGTTCGCCCTTCTTGCGCACGATGATTCCCTGCTTCTCCATGCGCTGCAGCAGCGGAGTCACGGTGTTGGTCTCCAGCAGCAGCCGGTGGGCAATGTCGTTCACGGGCTGACAGTCCTTCTCCCACAGCACCATCAACACGAGATATTGGGGATAGGTAATGCCCAATGCATTAAGCATCGGCGTGTAGGACTGCGTGACCATTCGGGCTGCCGAATAGAGACGGAAGCAAATCTGATTGTCTAATTGTAATTCTGCGTGCATAATCCCTGATTAAGCCAGCATGGCTTCAACATCTTTCTCAAAGTCCTTGGGCTCGGTGGTGGGGGCGTAGCGCTTGATGGTCTCACCATCCTTTGAAATCAGGAACTTAGTGAAATTCCACTTGATATCGCTGTCCTTCTCAACACTCTTGCTGATGGTCTTGAAGAGTTTGGAGATGCCCTTGGCCTTGAGACCGTGGTACTCCTCGGTGGGAGCCTGGGTCTTCAGGTACTCGAAGATGGGTTCTGCATCAGGGCCGTTCACATCGGTCTTCTTCATGATCTGGAAGGTAACACCGTAGTTCAACTGGCAGAATTCCTCAATCTCTCCGTCACTGCCCGGATCCTGTTCCTTGAACTGGTTGCAGGGGAAGCCAATGATGACCAGACCCTGGTCCTTATATTTCTGGTTCAGCTCTTCAAGGCCGGCGAACTGGGGGGTAAAGCCACACTTGCTGGCGGTGTTGACAATCAACAGCACTTTACCCTTGAACTCCGAAAAATCAATCTCCTTGCCTCTGCTTGTCAGAGCTTTGAAATCATAAATTGTTGCCATAACTTTATTTTTTATTTTAAATAATTATTTTTCTTGTCGTTTTCGTTGCGAAGTTATAACAAAAATGTCATATCGCAAGCGATTTTTCCCGAACTTTAAGATAGTTTAACAATATATCGTGTGCGATATAATTTACGCCCTATTGGTTTCAGTTAACCTTGCAAAACCCCGAATTAGGCAGAATCAGCCGATTTCATAAAAACAGATGGCAAGAAGTCAGATTTGAGGCACCAGTTCCTGGTTTTTCGCCTCAGTTTTCGTCATTTGCCGCTTTTTGCCTATATTTGTACCCTAGTATTTTCAATTTTGTCTAATTTCTGGAAACATATCGTTTATCCGCCGGTATCTGTCAGCGACGAGAGGCTGAGAGAAGCCTTTACCGGCAGGTGGGTTGTCGTCACGGGGGCTACGTCGGGCATTGGCGAGGCGCTGACGCTCAGGTTAATCAAGGCCAAGGCTAACCTCTATCTGATTGCGAGGAACGAGGAGAAACTGAAGACCCTGTGCGATAAGGCTAAGGAGAATGGCTGTGAGGCCTGCTATGCCGCCATCGATTTAAGGCAACGCGACCTGCTAGATGACCTGTGCGTCAAGTTCAGGGAGCAACTCACGTCGGTGTCCTTTCTCTTCAGCAACGCCGGGAAATCCATCCATCGGGTCATAGACGCCTCCATCGACAGGATGCATGATTTTGACCGCTGCATGGACTTGAATTACCGTTCGCTGGTAGCCTTATCGCTGGCCCTGATGCCGGCATTGAAGAAGGCGAACGGCCGCATTGTCTACACCTCGTCGGTGAGCAGCCTGTATCCGTTCGTCCCGGGCTGGTCGGCCTATCACTCTTCAAAATGCGCCGCCAACACCTGGTGCAGAACAGCCCGCAGGGAGTATCGGCGGCTAGGGGTAAAAGTCCAGGTGGCCTACATGCCTCTAGTCCACACCCCCATGTCGGATGTTAACGAGAAGTACAAAAGCCTGCCCGCCTATTCGGCCGACGAGGCGGCTTGTATCCTGCTGCGACTGGCCATGAGCCGAAAGTTCTGCTACAGGCCGTGGTGGGCCATTGGGGGCAAATGACAATCAGCATTGAGGAGGGCCGTCATGAACAGAACCATATTTGCAAAACTGGTCAAGCTTAACATCATCACTCCGGGCGGAATCTGCCGTCTGGCCAGATGCTTTGCCCGTGACGGCATCTCGCTGATGGCAGTGCTGCGTTTCTCGGCTTGGTATTACCCTGACCGCTGCGGACTGGTGTCGGACGGGAGAAGGTTCACCTACAAGGAAATGTATAACCTGGCCCAACGCCTGACACAGGTTCTCCACGCCGATTACGGTTTGAAGGTCGGTGCCAATGTCGGCTTGCTGTGCAGGAGCCACCACATGGGGGCTTTGCTGCTGCCGGCCTTGTCACGCCTGGGTGTCAGGATAAAACTGATCAACCCCGACATGGCTTCTTCCAAGCTGATGGAGTTCGTCAAGCACAATGATCTCAAACTGCTCATCCATGATGCCGAACTGAAAGGTTCGCGCATCCCCGAGGGGCTGCCATGCCTGACAAGGGAGACCGAGGACCTTTTCAACGCGCTATCCCGCAAGGGAGACAACGATGAGGCAGCTATTCCTCACGTCACACGCGGTGGCGACATCTCGGTCTTTACCGGCGGCTCCAGCGGCAAATACAAGGAGGCGTCGCGGCGGATGTCCATCTTCCAGTTCCTGCCACCGTTTTTCGCCCTGTTGGAAGTCCTCCACATCGATGAGTATGACAGCGTGTTCCTGCCCCTACCCATTTATCACGGATTCGGGCTCTCCACCCTCATCATCTCGTTGCTGATGGGCAAGAAAATCTGCCTTGCGAGACATTTTGACGCCGATGAGGCCCTGAAGATTATTTCCGAGGAGCATATCGAGGTCTTGCCCCTGGTGCCCGCCATGCTGGCCCGGCTGTGGCAGGCCGACAAGGCCCCCTCGCTCATCCAAAGCGTGAGGTGCATCATCAGCGGTGGCGACCGGCTTGACAAGAAATGGATAGACCTGACGACCCGGCATCTGGGCAACGTCGTCTTCAACCTGTACGGCACCTCCGAGGCCGGATTCTTCATGGTGGCGACTCCCGAGGACCTGGCAAGGAGCCAGGAGGTGACCATCGGCAGACCCATACGTGGCGTGAGATGCAAGGTGGAAAACGCCGACAGTCATGGCGTCGGCCCGCTGTGGGTGCGCTCCAGCTGGGCGATGGTCAGCATGAAGGATAAGTGGCAAAACACAGGCGACCTGGTTCAGTGCAATGCCAAGGGGCTTTACTTCTACCGTGGGCGCACCGACAACATGGTCGTCTGTGGCGGAGAGAACGTCTATCCCGAGCATGTGGAAAGGGTCATCAACAGTCATCCCGATATCGTGGCCTCGATGGTGTATCCCTCTGCCGACCCCCGATTCGGGACAGTGCTGAACGCCAAAATCGAACTCTCGTCCGCCTCCACCCTCACCCCCGACGACATCAGGTCGTGGCTGCAATCACGGCTCTCGCGTGCCGAGATGCCCCATCAGGTCACTGTAGGGTCCATCCCTGTCTTGGAAACCGGGAAAATCGCACGTGAAGAAACAGGACTATGAGCTTTCATGCCTATCACGCGGCGCGGCAATCACAACCCGTGATGACAGATTTTTCTATTTTTCGCAGCTGAATTACAGCCTTTTTCCTATTTTTGTGTGCAATAACCAAATAATAATCATTCAACACTATAGAACGATGAAACAGAGACACGTGATTTCACTCGCTTTGGCAATACTGGCATTGCTGCCGTTCAGCTCATGGGCTCAGTTCAACTGGCCTTACACCATCCAGGACGGAACCATCGTGACCGAGGTGCCGCAACGGCCCACGGGTCAGCAGTCGGCCCTGGGGCTGACGGTGGAGAAGATACCTGTCGTGAGGGTGGCTTTTGTGGGTCTGGGCATGCGTGGCCCTGACGCAGTGGAGCGCTGGACCCACATCCCCGGCATCGAGGTAAAGGCCCTGTGCGACTACGAGCGTGAGCGCGCCGAGGCATGCCAGGACATCCTGCGCAAGGCGTCCATGCCTGCTGCCGACGTGTATTATGGGGAATACGGCTACAAGGACCTGTGCCGCCGCACAGACATCGACCTGGTGTATATCGCCACCGACTGGCTGCACCACTATCCGGTGGCTCGCGAGGCGCTGGAACATGGCCATCACGTGGCTATCGAGGTGCCCTCGGCGATGAACCTGACCGAAATCTGGTCACTCATCAACCTGAGCGAGAGCCGCCGCCTGCACGTGATGATGCTCGAGAACTGCTGCTACGACTTCTTTGAACTCAACTCGCTGTACATGGCACAACAGGGTCTGCTGGGCGAGGTCATCTATGTGCAAGGGGCTTACCGCCACGAGCTGTCGCCCTATTGGGACGAATACTGGAAACGCGGTGACGATGACAAGTTGGGGTGGCGCCTCGACTACAACAGCAAGTTCCGCGGTGACGTTTATCCCACCCATGGCATGGGTCCCATCGCGCAAGTGCTGAACCTGCACCGCGGCGACCGCATGAGAACGCTGGTGGCAATGGATACCCGCTCGTTTAATGGCCAGGAACTGTTCAAGGATCGCACAGGCGAGTATTGCCAGAACTTCCGCAACGGTGACCACACGACTACACTCATCTCAACCGAGAAGGGCAAGGTCATCGAAATCCACCACAACGTGATGACGCCGCAGCCTTATAACCGCATGTACCAGCTCACCGGCACCAAGGGCTTTGTCAACAAATATCCCGTCGAGGGATTCGCGCTGGCCAAGGACGTGATGGCAAAAGCTGGCGTCAACGTCAGCAAGGATTATACGGGCCATTCCTACCTGAGCAAGGAAGATACCGAGGCGCTCCTGCAGAGGTTCACCTCGCCGCTCGTGAAACGCTATGGTGAGGAAGCCAAGGAAGTGGGTGGCCATGGCGGCATGGATTTCATCATGGACTCGCGACTGGTCTATTGCCTGCAAAACGGCCTGCCGCTCGATATCGACGTGTATGACCTGGCCGAGTGGTGCTGTTTGGCCGAACTGGGCAGCCTCTCGATGGACAACGGCAACCTGCCCGTGCAAGTGCCCGACTTCACCCGAGACGAGTGGAACAAGACCCGCGGCTACCGCCATGCCTGGGCCAAGCCCGAGGACGAGGCCGCCACACGTGCCGCTGCGACCGCCTTTACCGAGCAGTTGAAAGCCAAGGGGGCCAAGTATTGGGAAAAGGTAGCCAAGCAGGAGGCCAAAGCAGCCAAGAAGAATTAACCAATGGCTTATGCCCTGCGGGGCTAATGCTAATTTCGCTAATTAGGCATATTTCACGAAATAATAATTCTTTTAGCGAAATTAGTTGAATTTGTGAAATTCGCATTTAATAATAATGGGTAATAATGCTATTTTTATGGAAGCAATCGACACTGCCGACATTCTGGCGCAATTTGAAATAAAGGGTATGGTCAAGGACGTTAAGCCTTTAGGCAACGGACTCATCAACGACACCTACCATGTGGTTACCGAGGGCACAGCACCCGACTATGTGCTTCAGCGCATCAACAACGCCATCTTCCAGGATGTGGACCTGCTGCAGCACAACATCGAAGTGGTGACGGCACATATCCGCAGCAAGCTGGAAGCTTGCAATACCGACGACATCGAGCGCCGCGTGCTGCAGTTTGTCAAAGCCCACAGTGGCAAGACCTACTACCGTGACGAGGCCGACCGCTACTGGCGTGTGATGGTATATATCCCCGATACTGTCACCAACGAGGCTGTTACGCCCGAGAGTGCCCGTGACTGCGGCAAGGCCTTCGGCCACTTCGAGAAGATGCTGGTAGACGTGCCCGAGCCGCTGGGCGAGACCATACCTGACTTCCACAACATGGAACTGCGTATGCGCCAGTTGCGCGAGGCTGTGGCCAACGATGCCGCAAGCCGTCTTGATGAGGTGCGCGATATCGTCGATGAACTGGAGCACGATGCCGACGAGATGTGCCAGGCCGAACGGCTCTACCGCGAGGGCCGATTGCCCAAGCGCATCTGCCACTGCGACACCAAGGTCAACAACATGCTGTTTGACAAGGATGGCCAGGTGCTGTGCGTCATCGACCTGGACACGGTGATGCCGTCGTTCATCTTCTCGGACTACGGCGACTTCCTGCGCACCGGGGCCAACTTCACCGCCGAGGATGACCCCGACCTGTCCCGTGTGGGTTTCAACGAGGAGATCTTCAAAGCCTTCACCACAGGCTACTTGGAATCGGCCCGCGAGTTCCTCACACCACTTGAACTTGAGCATCTGCCCTATGCCGTGGCCCTGTTCCCCTTCATGCAATGCGTGCGTTTCCTGACTGATTATATCAACGGCGACACCTACTACAAAATCAAGTACCCCACCCACAACCTGGACCGCACCCGCAACCAGCTCGCCCTGTACCGCGACGTGCGCCGCCACGACCCAATGATGATCGCCTTCATCCACAGCCTGCTTTAACACTCCAGCTTTTTTATCGGACCAATTTGGCTAATTTGACCAATTGATTCGATGAAAAATGAAAAATTTCGGCCTTGATGTCACCTTTTGCTTTCTTGACCTGTTATATAAGTGAACTGCGATGCAAAACGCAGGGCACAGGTTCAAGAAAACAAAAGTTAAACATCTAAATAATTACGATTATGTCTACTCACTCATTCTATCTCGCTCTTACCGGACGTATTATCATCTTTTTGGTAGTGTTTGTCCTTCCCATCGTGATCGTCTGGATCAGGTCGCGCCGTAAAATCAACGAGGCCAACAGGCGTGCCGATATTGTGATGGCAGCCTTGGAGAAAAACCCCGATGCTGATGTTGAGGACTTGCTCAAGAAGGTCTCTCCCAAGAAAAAACTGCTCAAAGAGAAACTGCTCAGGAAACTGCTGTGGGCATGCTTCCTCACTTTATTTGGAGTTGCAGGCCTCCTCTGGGACGGTTATGGTGTCGTAACTCATCAAATAGATACTGATACATATTCAGGCGTTCAGGTAACCCTTATCATTCTAATCATTGGTGTATCATTGTTCATCAATTATTTCGCAGGCAAGAGATTGCTGGCCAAGGAGATTGAAGCCGAGCAAAACGATATCATCAATCGCGATTAAGCCATGACACGCGAGACCTTCATATCACATGTTGAGCGTGAGCAGGAAGCCCTGCGAGGCTTCTTGCTTGCCCTCTGCTGTGGTAACAAGAGCGATGCCGACGACCTAGCGCAGGATGTCCTCGTCAAGGCCTACATCTCGTCGGCGGGATATCAGGAGAAGGGACGCTTTCGCTCGTGGCTGTTCAAGATTGCTCACAACACTTTCCTCAATCACAAGGCGAGTTGCCGCACGATGGACAGCATCGACCAGGCGAGAGCACTCCTGAGTAGTGACACAGCCGAGAGTTCCTTTCAGCACCAGGACCTCTATTTGGCCCTCAGCACCCTTCCGCCAAAGGAGCGTTCGGCCATCACCATGTTCTATCTCAATGGCTACAGCGTCAAGGAAATCAGCAAGACGACCGACACATCGGAAGATGCAGTGAAAAAACAACTTTCACGTGGACGTGATAAACTTAAACAGATACTGGAATTATGAACAAAGATAAAGCACTCGAGGAACTGTTCCTCGCCAATAAACCGCAATTTGACGACAAGGATGCCTTCATGGCATCACTCAACAAACGCCTGGACGCTGTCGAATACATCAAGCAATACCAGGAAGCGACCATCCGTCGTTACAAGATGGCTGTGGTGGTAGCGTTCTTTGCAGGACTTGTCGTTGGAGGCATTGCCATCGCCTACCTTCTCGCCTCCCCGACCGATGTCCCCATCTTCAATTTCAAAACGCATAACATCTTTTTCCTGGAGTGGCTGTGCAACAATTCCCGAGTGATCACTGTCACTGCCATTTCGTTGCTGATGACCTTTGGCATCACCTCATTCATCGGCAATATCCAAGAGCTTATGAGCCTGCGCAAATCACTCCAACATCAACGCTCAAGCCTGTAACCACCACAACGACAACCCCAAAAAAAGAAAGGGAAAACAATAAATACAATAAATACAAACTAGCATCCGCATGGCTTTGTGTTTATTGTACTTATTGTTTTCCTTTTATTATCGAGAGGCGACGGGTGTCAGGGGATTGAGATTCCTCGGTTGTTGTTCCCCACGTTGATGAAACGGACGCTTAGCGGAATCGGTGTGACAAAGCTATTGTTGTCGGTAATAAACATGATTTCATCTCGTATCTTGTTTTGCTGCTTTGCTTTTTTTTGTAACTTTGCCCATAATACTAACCTTTAAGCAGTTGCTCCCGACACGAACACAGGGAAAAGATGATGAAAAGGTATTTAAGTGTATTGTTAGCAGCAATGGTTTTCATGGCATTCACCTCATGTGACGGCATCATGAACCGACGGAGCACTCCGTTCTATGGCCCTTCAGATAACGGCCCTGTTAATAGCCAGGTTGACGAAGAGGTGGAAGTGGAAGAGGAAGAAGAGGAGCCCAAAGAGGCCGAGAAAAGGCCAAGGAGTTTTTATCAAAAACTGCTGGAATCTTTTTGCCAAAGATACTACAACAGCTGTTTCAGCGGTCGTGATTACCACTACAACAGTATTATTGTTGACAGGATGGACGTCATCCAGGGCAATTGGGAAAACGGAAATATCGTCAGCTGGAATATGTGGGTCAAAGGAAGGCACTCCTTTGAAGGGTCAGTCAAGAATCACAATGACTCTCCGTTCGAAGCGTTTGTCCATGAACTTGGCGACAACAATTATGAAGTGACCTTTTGCATCAAAAGGTATGATATCTTCGGCGATCAGATGGACGACGAGGAAGAAGCTACCCGCACGATAACTTTTGTAGAGTAGCATTCACTAACCATTAACCTCTAATCCGCGAACAAAGCAAGCCCGCGGACGCCTCCCTAACCTCTAACCTTTAACCTCTAACCTGCGAGCGTTAGCGAGCATCTGTCCACTGGAAGTTGTCGGTGCCGGCGCCGAGCTCGAAGTGGTATTTGGCGATGCCCAAGTCCATCTGGGTGTAACCCACGAGCGAGAAGTGGCGCTTGGCGAGGACGCGGGGCCGCTGGCCGGCTTCGGTGGGCAGGAGTTCAAAGGAGAACTTCTGCTGGTTGATGGCGGTGGGGGCCAGCAGGGCGGCCTCAACACCGCGTCGGAACCACTCGGGCGACGTGTCGCTGACGTTGCTCACCTGGTCGATGCGCTTGATTTTGTGGGACACGCCCTGAGTCTCGCCGTAGCCGATGGAGATGTAAGCCTGGATCGTCTCGCCGTCGTTGAGAACGTAGGTCCCCGGTATCTTGGTGTAACTGAGGCCCACCCAGCAGGTGTTGAGCCCGATGGTCTGGGCATACAGCACGAGTTGCTCGCCGTAGTAGCCGATGCGGTCGTCCAGGTCGTCGGCCTTGACGCCAGCCATGACAAGGTAGTCGGTCACCCCGCGGAATTTGCCGTAGCGAGCAAAGGGGCCCAGGAAGGCCTTCGGTTCGTTGCGAATGAGCTGGATGTGCAGGCGCCCAAGGCGGTTCACCTCATCAATCTTGTCTTGCAGCGCGCGGGCATCGGCATCGGTCAGGGGCTGCTCTTGATAGGCCCTCACGCTGTGCCGGGCCAGGATGGCTTCTTGCAGTGTCATCGTTTTTTCTTTTTGGCTGTAACTTTCAGGAGGATGCTGAGTTCACGGACATCGTTGAGGAGGTCCCACAGGCCATCCTCGCTGAGGACGCCGCGCTTGAGGTCGGCGGGCAAGAGGCCGGCCTCGTCGTCGGCAAAGTCCTGGCGCCACAGGTCGCTGCCGTAATACGCCTCGAGGGTGGCAATCGCCTCCTGGGCCTCGTCCCACTTGTCGAGGGCCGCCGACAGGCGCTTCACGGCGGCCTCAACACGGTTCATCTGGCGCTCCATCTGGCGGATGCGCTTGACTTGTTCTTTGTTGTCACTCATGGCTGAACGTGAGTTGGTCATATCTTCAGGAATCAAAAATTCACCCTGCGCTCGGGGGCCGAGAAAGAGCAGAAACGGGCGGTGGCATCCTTGATGTAGAGGATGGCCATGTTGTCATCGTCGGCCTTATACATCGACTTGAGGCCCTCGTTGCGGTTGAGGAACTCCTCCTTCACGGCCAGGGTCTCGTCGGCCACCAGCACGCCGCTCAGGCGCATCCACTCGGTGCCCGAAGGCTTCAATGCGCAAATCTCGAACTTGCCGTTAGCGTCCATCTGCTTGTAGACGTCCTTCACCTTGCCCGTCATGATGTAGAGACGGCCGTTGATGATTTCTGAAACGCCGAAGGGGCGCACGCGAGGCTGGTCGCCATCGGTTGTGGCAATGAAGAATGCTCCGCACTCTTTCAGGTAAGCCTGCACTTCTTTCATGTTCTGTTCCATCATTTCCTTGCTGATTGTTTGTTTGGTTGTTGTTTCTTGTTTGCTACCGGCCGTTGGGTCGGTGGCCTGATTGTCGTTGCCGGATGCCGTCAATACAAACAGCGCCGCCAACACGAGTAGAATCTGTTTCATCATCATTGTCAATTGGTTAAATCACGCCTTGGTTATGCAACAGCCATCGGCAGGCGAATACACCCGCGATGGCGTCTGTCGCAAAGGTAAGACAATTCCGCGACATGACAAAAAGAATTCCTCCCTCGTCAAGCCACCTCGGGCCTGTTTCATTCCAGCACAAAGCTGCGGGGATAGAAGTCGCTGTAGAAGCGGCCATCGGTTGCCGTAAACTTCAGCACGCAATAGTTGGGATCAGTAACGCCACCAGGATAATATTCGGTATCGCCATCCCTCCAAATCATCTCCTTGCTGGCAGCATCGGTCAACACCTCCATGGTGCCGCGCAGCATCATGCCCTTGAAGCCGTCGGCATCGCAGAAATAAATGGACGCCTTGGGATTGGTCTTGTAATGGGCCACACGCAGGGAGAAGGTGTTGGTGGTGAAGTAAAACACCTTGATGCCTTCACGCACACGAGGCGACAACATGGCCTTGGTGCAGGGGAACCCCTCCTCGTCCACCGATGAGATAAAGGTAATGGGGAGCGTGTCGGCCATCTTGTCAATCAGGTCTTTCACACCCGCCAAGGCAGGATTCTCAGGCACAGCCTCATTGATGGTCATCTCTTTGCGCCAGCGCTTCAAGTGAGGGAAATACATTTTCATCTGACCGATGTACTCCTCCCTTGTGATGGGTTGCGGCAGGCCCTTGTTGACCTGGTCGACAAACTGGGCGCAATGCTCGATCATCTCTTCCATCGTGCAGTCCTGCAAGAACTTGCCGTCCTTGTAGCAATAGATGCAATAATCTTCATTCTTAGTGCCGTCGGCATTAGTGCCGAGAATAGCCTCGGTGAGCGGCATTCCGCAACTCTGACAAAATTTCTGTTCCATTGTTATGATTATTTCTGAATCCTTGTTTATCCTTTTGGCAAAGATATACTGAATGATTGTTTTTCACAAGTCATTCCTGTTATAAAAGCCGTCAGTGACGGCGGTGAGGCGGAAATTCCCTGACCGAGTTGTAGGCAATCACTCTGTCGTCGTTGTCAAAGGTGACGACAAACAGCATTTCCTCGGCATCTATCACTTCGCCCAGCAGCTTGCGGTAACCCCATTGCTCACCAGTCTCGTCGGCATTCTTTAACATAGGTGTGCCCAACAAGTGCTGGATGTCGCTCTTGGTCATTCCCAGTTCCACTTTATTGATTTTTGTCGTGTCGCGGGTAGCGATGCAACTGTATAAACCCAGGTTCAACACGAGGACGACGGCCACCGCGATAATTACCTCTTTCATTCTGATTACCGTTTTCATTATTTGTCCATTGTTTTAGTTGCCATAATTCTTGATAATATACTGCCATGCCTGTTCCTTGTCATCCAAATTGATGACACAATCTGGCTCCATGCAGGTGGCATCGACGGTGGCAGCATCGGGACGCGCAAAGAACTTGCAGGAAATGCTGCCCAAAACATCGGTGTTCGGGAGTCGATACGGAAGTACCTCGCCATAATGGGAAGGTGAGAAGGTGGATGTCGTGCCAACGATGGTGCCGATGTGGTTGTCACGGGCCAGAGTCAGGAGTATGCCAGCGCTACTGTAGGTCTTTGACCCCATGACAAAAACGACATTACCCTCATAAACAGCAGGTTGCTGATAGTCGGCAGGCATTTTGGACGAGGGCATCTCATAGAGTTCGTCTTTGTGGCCGTCATTTTCCCACCTGGCCTTGACAGCGGCGATTTTGGGATTATAGGCCGCCATGAGGTCCGAAAAACGCAGATAGGTGGTATAATTCTCCAACTTCCCGGTGGGATACAGGTGCTGGAGCAACGCGTCGCAAAGGCGGCTACTGCCACCACCGTTGTATTGCACATCCACGACCAGCGTTTTGATACCGGCTTCGCCCATCTTGGAGAACATGTCATCCAGGAATCCCTCAAAGGGATTGTCCGGCTCATCGACACATTGATTGAACTGCAGATAGCAGATACTTTCCGGCTGGAAAATGCGATAGCTGTAGAATGAGTCTTGCCGACTCATGATGTGCTGCTTGTCAGCATCTGCCGCGACTTCAGATTCCTGATTCTTTGCCATTTTGTTTTCTTGCAGGCGGGATTGGGTAGTGAGGTCGGTGTGCTTGTCATGCAGGGGGCCCAGGACATCAATGAGTGCATCAACAAAGTCCTCATCGCACTGAATGGACTTGCACTGCTCAAGGAGTGCGTTTTTCTTGCTAAACCACTCGGCACGTCGATCGGCCTTGACGTAATAAGGATGGGTATCGGCCACCATATCCATAAAGAGGATCGCATCCTTCTGATACTTGTTGCCCGACTGATATTCCGGTTCCGTTTGATAAGCGGAATCGCTGAGGACCTTGAATTTGCTCACATCCTGAGCCATTGTTGCTTGCCAACCCACAAAGAGCAGAAACAGGACAAAAACACTCTTTTTCATCGTTTTCAGTTATAAAGAATGATGATAAATGCTCATTCACACCAGTTGCCCTGGCAGGTGAAGTTTTACCTTGGCGGGAAAGGTCGCCTCATAGGCTTCAAAGGCCTCGGGGTTCTCGTCAGCCACAAAGTAGCCCTTGGGAGGTCCGTAGGTGGCCTCGGTGATGCCGTTCCTCTCCAACCAGCCGGGCATGAGTTCCTGGGCGAGGAAATAAGGCACCTCGGCATCGCGCGGCTCGGCGTGATAATGGATGCCCAACTTGCTGGCCAAATCAAACCCCGCATGGCGATAGAAATTGATGTTTCCCTCCATGCACAGGAAGCCGATGCCCAATTCACGGGCCTTCTCCAGGGCATAGTTCAGCAGTTTGAGGCCATAGCCCTTGTGCTTATAGTCGGGATGGATGCTGATGGGGCCGAAGGTCCATGAGGGCACCCTCGTGCCGTCATCGAGGACGAGTTCGGCTCGCGAGAACATGATGTGGCCTATGATCTTGCCATCCTCCTCCATCACGAGATCAAGTTCGGGGACGAAGTCGGGATTGCTGCGGTACTGGTTGAGCACGTAATGTTCGGTGCAGCCGGGACGATAGACGTTCCAGAAGGCCTCGCGAGTAAGGTTCTCCACCTCACGGTAATCACTGGGTTGTTCTAATCTAATCTTCATCGGATAAAGTATTTGTTTTGCAAATATCGTCAATTAAACTGACACCCACAAGTGCAGGGTCACATACGTGCCTTCTGTTTCTCGCCAGCACCGGTGCCGCGGTACTTGCTGCTGGCCCTGTTGAACTTCCAGGTGAGGTCGATCATAAACGTGCGGCGGGCAGGGTTGCTGGTGGTCAGCTCGCGCGGGCCGAAGATGGTAGCCCCAGCCTTACTGGTGTTGAAAAGGTCCATGCAGCGCGCGTCAACAGTCAGTGAGCCCAGATGCTGCAGGCTGATATCCTTCTGCACGCCGATGCCGGAATAGAACCTGCTCTTGGTGATGCGGAAGTTGTCGTAGTCACCTCGCGACGTCCATTGCAACATGGCATTCAAGCGCCACGCGTGCGGCAGTTCGATGTCGTTGTTCCAGGTCAATCCCAGATACGGGTGGTTCAGCGTGAGGATGGAACCGTCGGCGGTCGGTGTCTTGTAGTTTTGGAAGATGGCAATCGCCGTCCATGTGGGATGCCAGCAGCCAAACACGGGCCTCAACGACGGGATGACGGTCAGTCGGTTATAACTCTCCTTGCTATTGATGGGATGCACCAGGCTGACGAGCGGATCATCGGACCCGGGATAAGGCTCGGTGGACATCGTCTCGGAGTCCTTGATGCGGGCGTAGTTTAGCGACAGGTTCATCCACTGGTAGGCGGCATTGAAGACCAGGCTGTGGGTGTAGGTGGGCTTCAGGTAGGGATTGCCGCTCTGATAGCTGTAACGGTTGATATAGACGGTCGAGCTGGTGAGGCTGCTGTAGGCAGGGCGCTGGATGTCGCGGCGGTAGGACAGCGACAGCTGCACCTTGCCCACCGGAGCCGACACCACAAACGTGGGAAACCAGTCGCCATAGTCGCGGCACACCTCATCCTCGCGCTCATTGAAGTTGTAGTAGTCGTTCTTCAAGTGCTCGTAGCGCAGACCCACCTGGGCGAATACCAGGCCGAAGCGGCGGCCAAATTCCACAAATGCTGCCGTCGAGGACTCGTTGATCTCGGTGTCGGTAGCCTTTACCGGGACACTTGCCGTGGCCGAATAGGAATAGGCATCGGTGCGGTTGTTATGGGAATACTCACCGCCCACCGACAAGTTGCCCTGCCACACGGGGTAGCTCAGGATGAGCTTTGATGCCCAGAAGTTGTTGCGGCTACTGGTGTTGCTCTCGATAAAGCGGTTGACGGTGACACCGTCCAGCACGGTTACCTCATTGGTGCTGCCCGGGGTCTCGGTACGGTCAAACAGGCCGTCCACGTTCAGGTCGATGCCCAGTGAGCCCACCTTGCCGTTATAATAGGCGTTGAAAATGTGCTTCCTGAAACGGTCGTGCTGCTCGACGTCGCTCACCGAGCGCTCGGTGAAGACGCCATTCACATAGCTATCGGTGATAAACTGGTCACGAAAGTCGGCGCCGGGATGGCGGTCATACTTGTAAAAAGCACCCATGCTATGGTTGTCGTTGAACATATAGTTTATCTGCAGTTGAGGCGACCAGCCCTTCCAGATGTTCTTGCCTTCCTGCTTGACAAGGCCCTCAACCCATTCAGGACCCACAAAATAAGACAACTGGTTTTCCTGCAGCATCTTGGCGTGCCCGTAGCGGCCTGCCCAGAACGAGGCGGTGATGTCCAGTCCGCCCGTGCGGTAGTTCACATCCAGGTTGTTGCTGATGGTGTGGCCATACTGGTACATGCCCGTCAGGTTGTCTTGGAAACTGAAGCCGTCGCCCTGGGCCTTCTTCAACGTGATGCGCACGACAGCCTTGGTCGATGCTGCATATCGGGCTCCAGGGTTCTGGATAACGTCAACGTGCTGGATCTGGTCGGAGCGCAGACGGGACAATTCGCTCATGTCCTGCACCTTGCGGCCGTTGATATAGACCTCGGCATCGCCGCGTCCCAGCACCGTCACGGCGCCATCACGCTTGGCCTCGAGCGAGGGCACTCGGGCCAAGGCGTCAGATATGGTACCAGCCTTCTCCAGGATGGTCCCTTCGACTGTGGTGCGCATGGCCTCACCCTTGACGCGGGTCTTGGGCAGCTGGCTCTTGACCACCACCTCGCCAAGCATCAGCGAGGCTTCCTTCATCTGAATCATCTGCCCGTTAAACGCGTTGGGGTTGAGGTATTGTGTCTCGTAGCCAATACTGGACACCTTCAACAGGCCATCGCCCTGAAGGGTGACAATCTGGAAGTGGCCCTGTTCATCGGTCATGGCACCCTGAACAAAGGCCGAGTCGGGCATCGACAGCAACACCACATTCACAAAGGGCATCGGTTCACCATTCTCATCAACCACGGTTCCATTGAAATCCGGGGCTTTGGCAACAGCGGCTGCCGTCACCATCATTGCGGCCATCACGGCCATCATTCTTTTAAGCGCTTTCATATCCAATATCGTTTATAAAATTGTTCTTTTTTTTACCCGTTAGATGCATAAAGACCCTAAAGAAGTTGCAAAAAATTACTTTTTTTGTCGGTTAGCTTTCACTCTAAACTCTCATCTCTAAACTCTAAACTTTAATAGACACTCCACCAGCAAAGTTGCTGGCAATGATGTGCAGACACGGTGCTCCCGTCAGGATTCTCCCGGCGGCCTGGTTGCTTACACCGCCAATGAAGCTGTGGCTCTTGACCTGCACGTTGACGGTGGGGGGAACCAGCAATTCCACGCCACCCAGAAAGGTGCGGATGTCTATCTCCTCGTCCTCGATGATGACCGCCTCACGCAGGTCCAGACGCAGGCCGCCACAGAATACGTCAAGTCTGGCACCATGGAAGGTTTCACCATGATAGACGTACTCGTCGCCACCGAACCGCACGGCACAATTGATGCGTTTGCCATCCTCGGCAGGAGGCACGGGGCGCTGGAGCCATTGCTCGGGGTTGCGACGGTAGCTGTAAATGATCAGTTCAATTCCAACACAAAAGACGATGAGGGGACCAAGATACGCCATCCAGGGATGAGTCCACAGCCAGTTCAGGTCCACGATATTCCACATGGAGGCCAACTTCAACAGCGCCCCGAGCACGAGAATAATACCGATAATTGTTCTTCTAGTCATAACCTTAATCATTATTTTGGGCAGCATTGTCGCTGCATGAATCACACTGCAAAGGAACGGCCAAAGCCTTTTTCTTGCAAAGTTTTGGGATATTCTGCACAGATATGTGACGAATGACAAAATAATGCGTGATTAACAGCATAAATGTGACGAATGGTATTGCCGAATAAGGACAAATGCATTACCTTTGCCATGCAATGAAAGAAGGAAAAGAACAAGGACAGCAACAGGAAACGATCATGATTCGCGTTGTCAGTTGCGTTTTCACCGTGCTTGCATTGGCCATCTTCAAGCCCTTCGGCCTGGAGGCATGGCAATGGATGAGCTACGTCCATCTGCTGATGTTCGGTGTGCTGGGCCTCGGATGTTGCATGTTGACCGACGGCATCCTGAAATTTATCATGAAAATGCCCAGGTCCTATCAGCAAGGGGTTGATTACATCATCCGCCGCAACCTGTGGTTCCAACTCATCAACACCCCGCTTGTCGCGCTGTCCATCTGCATCTATCGTCACCTGGTGATGAGTGACCTGGTGGCAGGTAACGTGCTGTCATGGAGCAATTTCTTCGAGACGCTGCTCATTATCGCGTTCTGCTCATTTGCCATCGGCCTGTACTGGCGCTTCAAGTTCCGTAGCAGGTTTCTGGCCGCCGAGCTCGATGAGACCCGCCAGCTGAACGAGCAACTGAAGAAACTGCAGCAAGAGACTCAACGCCAGGCCGAAGCGGTTGAGACAGCACCGGTTGCCGAAACGGCATCAGCCGAACAGCCTTCAGCCTTGATGCCACAGCCCGAATCAGCAATCACTCTGCAAGGCAGTACCAGCGAGTCGGTGTCGCTTCAGATTCCTGACTTATTGTATATCGAAGCTGTCGGTAACTATGTGAAAATCTATTACTTGCGAGAAGGTGAGGTATACCACGACACCTTGCGTGCCACCTCTAAACAGATGGAGATGGACCTGCAAGCCTACCCGAGGATTGTCCGCTGCCACCGCGCCTTCATGGTCAACCTGCAGCAAGTGGAGCGTATTGTATCTCAATCAGGTTCCATGCAGCTGATTATCAAGCACTGCAACGACACCATTCCTGTGTCTCGCAGCAATATGACCCAAGTCAAGGAGGCCATTAAACTCGCCTAGCATATAAAATAACAATGTTCAACAACTAAATACAGCAATGAGGATGAAACTATTACACATTATGAAAGCAGTTGCGGCCATTGTCCTGCTTTCTTGCATCAGTCACAGCGCCCAAGCCGTGGGACTCTCGCAGCAAGGGACTTCGGTAACCGACATTGTGCCCGACGGCTGGTCCCATCAAGAGGCACAGGGCGACTTGAACAAGGACGGCATCACGGACCTCGTTGTGATGGCAACCCCCGACTACAAGGAAAACCTGAAGATACGCGACGACGGCTATGTCTATAACTTCAATCAGCCCGTCCTCGCCATCTATTTCGGCAATGGCCAAGGCCAGTTCCAACTATGGAAACAGTATGACAACGTCATTCCGGCCGATGATAATGAATTTTGCCGTCATGATATCGTCCTGACAATCACCGAACGCAACACACTGCGCATCGCTACAGAAGTGTGGTGCTCGGCTGGCTCTTATGGCACGTCGACCGACACTTACACCTTCCGCTATCAAAATGGCGACTTCTACCTCATCGGCATGGATCACGAGGAGACACAACGCAACACGGGAGAGTGTGTCACCACCAGCGAAAACTACTTGACCTGGAAACGCCAGGTGTTGACGTCAAACTTCACCAACACGAAACCGCCCAAAGAAAAATGGAGCAAACTGCCCAAAAAGCCCCTCGAACTTCTCGGCGACAGAGAGCTTTAGCGGTACCGGCGGTATGATGTCATTAAAACTGTTTGTTCTTCAATTTAACGGTAATAGCTATGAAAAGCTTCATATTTGTATTGATGTGTATGGTAGCCCTTTGTGGCCAGGCCCAAAAAAGTTACCCCAAAGAAGTGCTGACACCTGTTGAGGGCGAAATCACGAAAGTGAAATTCAAGGGTGCTGCACCCGGTATCTGTGACTTCATCACGACACTGAACAACAAGGAGGAAGGGATGTTCATGGATAGCGGGAATTTAATCGATTCCTGGAATCATTATCTGAACAATGAACAGCAAGAGCCAGGTGTTGAAATCATTGTTGACAAGAAAAACGGGTATGTGTGTCAAACTTTCTATACTTCTTATGAAGTAAAAGGCGAGACCTTCGAGGGAAAATCCACCAGCGAGATGTGCTATTGGAACTGTGCCGACGGCAAGCACAAACTGTTTGCACTATCCAACAGCAGCATGACGAATGGCCATTATTCTGAAGGACAGTGCGATGGCTTGTTATTCTATCTCTATGATAATGCGAAGCACATCATATGGTATGTTCCAAATTATCAATTCGGTGTTGATGTGGATCCCGGAACCGATGAACATTATGAATATGATGCTCAGACCCAACTAGCCCACGTCAAGGACCGTGAGACCGGCGAACCGTTGACGTTGAATCGTGAGGAGTTTTATCGTTGGATTGACGAGAGACCTGCCGTCGTCTACCGCTTGCCCAGGAAGGGCAAAAACATCATCGCCGAAATTCACTATGCCAACCGGACCGATACGGTGGAACTTGTCTGGGACGGCATGCATTTCAACAGGAAATGACCCGCTCGGCAAGACACGGCATCACCCTTTATTGACCTAAGATTTTCCGGGTCTGGACTGAGCCGTCGCTCAGGTGCGTGACACTGATATAGATGCCACCTGAAGCCTGGCTCCGGTCCATACTCATCCCTGTCATCGTGTAACAGTCGGTTGCATCGACAGTGATGCCATCAGCCATGGGTTGCTCCAGGCCGTCACTTTCCCAATCGATATCTTCCAATTCGGGCATCTCATAGGGTTTGAGCGAGTTACAGGTCATCATAGATACTCCCATCTTGCCATATTTCAGGTAGTTATCCTTAGTATCCACAGTCCACATGGCAACGTGGAGACCCATATCATGGAATTTCTTCACGGTGTTCCCGTCAAAGTTGCCGATGGAGATGCTGGGGTTGAGACCGTACTGCTTGCACCACTCCTCGTTACCCTCCCAATTGGCGTTGCACAGCCACTGGCGCGTGAACTGCGGATAATGCTCGGCAATATACTCCTGCGACTTTTTCATCGACGTGAGAAAAATGACCTTATCGGTCAAGCCTTGGTCAATGACCAGATGGGCCAGGCCGTCGAAGTTGCTCATGTCGTTGTTGTTGATGCCTGTGGTCCACTTGAGTTCAATCACGGGGAAGACGCCCTTCTCAACACAGATGGCCAGGTACTCGGCCACGGTGCAGATGTGGCCCGTATAGGTTACACCGCCACGCGTCTGGGTGTATTGCTCGGCACGCAGTTCAGCCAGGGTGGCATCGGCTACCGTGAGGTTGCCGCCCAAGCGGTTAGTGGTCTCGTCGTGGCTGATGACGTAAAAGCCGTCCTTGGTGACACGCACGTCACACTCCAGACCGTCATAGCCATAAACGTCAACGCCGTTGCGGTAGGCCTCGGCGGTGTTCTCAACACCGATGTTGCAGCCACGATGGCCCACAAACAGCGGTTTCCAAGCCCAAGCATCAGCAGCCAGGACCAACAGGAACAGAATGGTAAAAAGTTGTCTCATCGTCATTATACTTGAATCTGTGTGGGGCAAATATACATCAATTTTCCTGAATTTCAACCTATTTCACGACATAGCGTGAAAAGAATTGCCAAATTTCCTCACCCGTGTCGATGTCATCGGTGAACCACGAGTGAACACCGCCCTCGACTTCGTAGAGCCACACGTCGCAATGTGTGGAGGGGCTTGAGTAACAGTGCTTGATGACGGGATGGCCCTCGTCACCTTTCAGGCTCTCGACACGCTCGGTCTCCTCACTGGTGCAACGGTTCTTGGCCACCCAGTAACCCACGGCAAGCGGCACGGGCAGGTAGGCACCCCAGCCGCCCTGGTTCCCCATATCGCCGGTCCACTCCGACACACGGTCCTCGGTGCCATGGATTTCCATCAGGGGGATGGGTCGCTTGGCCTCCATCTGCTCATAGGTCCAAGCCATCGTCAGGCCAGCGATGGGAGCCACCGCCCTGAAGGTGTATTGCTCGCTGTAGGCCATCAGGTAGCACATCTCACCCCCGTTGGACATTCCCGTCAAGAAGGTGTTCAGGGTGCTCAGGCGGTAGCGTTTCTGGACATGACGGGCGATGCTGCACAGCGCCTTCACATCGTCCACTTTCCAACCCTGCTGGAAAGCATAACCCACATTCCAGCTGGGTTCTCCCTGCGGGTCCTTCAACCCCTGAGGGATGCACACCGCAAAACCATGCCTGTCGGCAGGCCCGATCATGATGTTCTCACGCCTGATGCCGGCCCCGTAGCCGTGCAAGACAAACACCAGCGGCGCGTCGGCCTGCAAGCCGTCGGGCAGGTACATCACGAACTGCCGCATGTGCCCGTCCACCTTCACCGAGTCCTCGACATAGGCGCCGGCACTGCAAGGCAGGGCAGCCAGCAGCAATGCCAGAGACGTCAATGTATAATTAAGAATATGTTTCATGCCTTTTTGTTTTGCGGAATCACGAGATTGAGGATGACGCCGGCAACTGCGGCAAGACCGATGCCACCCAACGAGAATGAGCCCATCGGGATGATGGCACCGCCGATGCCCAGCGTTAATGTCACGCTCACGATGATGATGCAGCGTGTCTGGTTCAGGTCCACCTTGCTGCGCATGAGGTTCTGGATACCCACCGAGGCAATGGAGCCGAACAACAGCAACATGATGCCGCCCAACACAGCGCTGGGGATGCTCTGCAACAGGGCGCTCAATTTGCCGATGACCGAGAAGACGATGGCCGTTGCTGCCGCAATGCGGATGACCACGGGAGCGGTGATGCGTGTAATCTGCATGGCACCAGTCACTTCACTGTAGGTGGTTACGGGAGGACCGCCAAAAAGGGAGGCCACCAGGCAAGCCAGTCCGTCGCCCAGCATTGTGCGATGCAGACCAGGGTCCTTGACAAAGTCTTTATTGGCCACGGCTCCGACTACATACACGTCGCCGATATGTTCAATCACGGGCGCGATGGCCACAGGTATCATGAACAGGAACGGTTCCCAGGCGAACTGCGGCAACTGGAAGTGGGTGATGCTCTGCGGCAGGGCAAACCACGGGGCATTGCCCACTGCCGAAAAGTCCACCAAGCCCATCAGCCAAGCTGCAATATACCCAACAATGATACCACACACGACCGGCACCAACTTGAGGAGACCCTTGCCTAGAATCAGCACGATGATGGCCGTCAAGAGCGAGATGAAGGCCAACAGCCAGTTTTCCTGAGCCATATTGACGGCGGCAGGTGCCAGCGAGAGGCCGATGCAGATGATGACAGGTCCGATGACAACGGGCGGGAAAAGCCGCTCGAGCAGGCGACGACCCTGCCATTTAATCAGCGCCGACATGATGAAATAGACCAATGCAACACCCGCAATGCCGGCTATCGTGCCAGGCATGCCCCACTGCTTGGAGGCCGAAATAATGGGCGCGATAAAGGCAAAACTGGAGCCTAAAAAAATGGGCACCTTACCTTTGGTGACCATGTGAAAAATAAAAGTGCCGAGGCCGGCGGTGAATAATGCGGTGGCCGGGTCAAGTCCCACAAGCAACGGGACGAGGACTGTAGAGCCGAAGGCAACGAAAAGGAATTGAATGCCCACAATCGTCTTGCGGGTGGTGGATAGATTAGCGGTTTCCATTGTTTTACTCATTACGAGTGTAGTGTTTTCTTAAATCGGTTACAAAGGTAGTGCATATTGAGAGGAGCACCAAAAATAGTAACCGTTTTTTTTTACATTTCAGAGTGGCAGCCTATCCCAAAAACATCCCCTTGCCACATCATTGTCAGAGTGGCAAGGGGACGCTATTTCAGTTAACAACAGCGGTAGCCTACTTGCGGTAGTAAAGGACACCATTGTAATAGATGGCACCTTCATCGATAATCCACGCGACCACTTCAGGCAGGGGCATTTCAGCAACTTCCATGTCGACGAGAAGATTGCCCTGCGCGTCATAGGCTGCACCTTTTTCCATATACCATTCATAAGGAGGGCAGCAGTCTGCCGTCACTGCTGGAGACAAACGGCCATCTTTTTCCTCATACAAGCTGACAAAGCCGTCCTTCTCAGGCAACTGGTAATACCTGTAATAGGTCATCTTATCGTACTCGCTGGAATAACTAGCCATCATCACTAAGCAATTCTTCAACTGCTCTGGAGTAAAATGATCGGCATCCGGTTCTGGATAAGTGTGGCCATTGCTATTGCTGCGGAAAATGCGCAGACTGTCACCATTCTTTGCCTCAAAGGTCGCTCCCTTCTCGACGTCGGCGACAGGAAGCCATGCAGGTTTGAAGGTTTTGATTGTCACGCTTGACTTGGGGTATTTCCGAATAACCGCTTCCTCATCATCATATTCAGGCTCCCATGTGAACACAAATTCATCCCCATTCTCCTCAATCTTGGGAGCGAAAACATCACTCTTGTCAGCGATGAAATCGCCCGCTTTGAGAGCGCCATAAGGTCCCTCAAGGTCGGTAGCCGCATAGTAGGCAGTGATGGTTCCAATAGGCGGCAGGTCGGGTTGCTTGGTCTGCTCATCTTGTTGACTGCCAGCCTGCTTGCCTGTACAAGACATGACTACAAGGGCTATCAATAATAAAATAAATGATCTGATTTTCATATCTAAAAAAAAATCTGATTAATATTATTTCTTCTTGCTCTCCAGGTACTGGTCATACTCCTTACCCGTGGGGACATACTCCTTGGGCTTTGCCATCCAGACAATTTTGAAGCTGTTCTCATCTGGATAATCTCTTTGCCCCCAATCAATATTATATTTGACTATTCCGTTGGCCGGAACATCCTTGCCTTTCTCTTCCACTCTATCACTATAAGGCTCTTGCATCTGAGGCACATGCTCCATCCTATAACTTAACCGGTAGTCACTTCCAGACACCGCTTCATTGCTGGTGTTGGTGACCGTAACACTGCCCTGTCCTATTTCATAACCAACGTTAATATTTTTGGTAATCACATATTTTCCCACCTTAAGCGGATTGGGCACTTCCTCAAAGGAGGTCTTCATTTTCTCGAAGTACGCAAGGAATTCTCCATCCGCCATGCGACGCGCATTCTCCAAGTCGGGCAACGAGTCCACATACTGGCCTCTCGCCTTTGCCGTCTCTTTTTCAGCCTTGTCATAGGTGAACAGGCCGTGGCTCTTTACAACTGTCATCTTACCGTCGGCATCACACTGCACCTCAAGGGTGGCATCGCCTAACTTCACCAGATACATATTCTCCTTATCAGGAATCTGGTCAACGCTGACGCTGTCGCTCACAGGAGCCAACGTAATCTCCAGACTATCCATGCCTTGATACACCGCCGCTAAACTGTCGGGCTGATTGTCACGCGCATACTGCGACACCTTCTTGGCAAACTCAGCAACTCCCGCCTTGCGGTCATTGCAGGCCGTCGTCAACAACAACAGCCCCGCCATCAAAACAAATAAACTCTTTTTCATCATTTTGCTTCAATACAAAAAAACGTCTTAAGGTTTAAATCGCTAATCTAATGTAGTTGCAAAAATAATGGTTTAGAACCATTTATCCAAAATATTCTTAGTATTTTTCTTGCTTTACATCTGTATTTCGCTATCTTTGTGGCATCATGACAGCAAGAGAGATTATCGGGTATATGGAGTCGTTGCAGAATGAGAAGCAGCGGCAGGTGCTCATGCGCTTCTTCAAGACGGGACCGGGTGAGTATGGCGAGGGAGACGAGTTCCTGGGACTGAAAGTGCCCCAGACACGCCAAATCGTGAAATTGTCGGCTGGCGACACACCACTCGAGGAGATACCCGAACTGCTGATGTCACACTGGCACGAAGTGCGGCTGTGCGGCTTTCTCATCCTGGTGGCACAGTTCGAAAAGTTGGCAAAAAAGCGACTTGAGAACGATGAGGCTGCCATCAACGGACGTGACGAAATCATGAGGATGTACCTGCAATATGCCGGGCAGGCCAACAACTGGGACCTGGTAGACCTGTCGGCGCCCAAACTTCTCGGCCACTGGCTCCTGCTACCCACCCACCTTGGCGACAAGCGGCAGATTATGGATGCGCTGGCAGGCAGCGACTGCCTGTGGCTGCAGCGCATGAGCATGGTGAGCACCTGGAAAACCACCCAGGCTGGCGACCCGTCGTGGTGTCTGCGCTATGCCGAGTGGCACCTGCATCACCCGCATGACCTGATGCACAAGGCCGTGGGGTGGATGTTGCGCGAGGTGGGCAAGCGATGCAGCATGGACCTGCTGTGCCAGTTCCTGGAACAACATGCCCACGAGATGCCACGCACCGCCCTGCGCTACGCCATCGAGCAGATGACCGACGACGAGCGCAAATACTACCTCAACCTGCACTAAACCCAAAAACTACACCTGATTTATCTTATCAAACAACATGAACCACACATAACAACCTTAACAACAAATTATTAAATAAAAAAAACGTTGTTATTGTTGTTTATAGTTGTTACTATTGTTTGAATCACACGTTGTTTGATTTTTGGGGTGTTGTGACTTCGTTTACCAGATAGACGATGCTCTGGTAGGGGATGCCACCATTGGTCTCGAGACCCACCTCACAGGTGCGGCTGTTGCTGTATCCCATCTCGATGCGGTTATCCTCCAGTTGGCGGCGCAGTTTCCTCAATGCCCAGCGGTTGACCTCGGGATGCGTCCAGCCACGATCCCCGGCAAAGCCACAACAACCCACGCCCTCGGGCAGGAAGACATTATTGCTACATAATTGCGCCAGGCTGGTCATCTTGTCCACCAGGCCCATTTCGCGCGTGGAACAGGTGAAATGCAGGGCGATGCGGCGGTCGGTAGGCGTGAACTCAAGGCGTTCACGCAGGTATTCCCAGATGAATTCCACAGGCTCGTACAACTGCATGCGGCTGATACATTTCCTCAAGCGATGCAGACAGGGGCTTTGGTCACACATCACGGGGCACTTGCCTTGTTCACTGGCTTGCCACAGAGCCTCATCAAGTTCTGCGGTTTTCTTGTCAGCGATGTCGAGCATACCCTTGGACTCCCAGATGGTGCCGCAGCACATCTTTTCCAGTCCCTCTGGGAAAATGACCTCGTAGCCCGCCTTACGGCACAGTTGCACCATCTCATCGACGAGCGAGTTCTTCACGGGCGAGCCTTTGGACAGACCCATTGTCTGATTGATGCACGATGGGAAATAGACCACCTTGAGGTCACACTCTCCTACCCTGCCAGCCTTTGGCTGACGGGCTTTTCCCGGCATGGCGGGTGTCCACAAGGGCAGTCCCGCCTTGTGCATGGCGCCGGAAACGCCCTTCATGGCCGATGTGCCGAGGACGTTGTGACCCAAGCGCGCCACATCCAGCGTGAAACGCAGGCCGCTCTTAATGCCCGCAAAATGACGTGCTGCAAAGTCGCCTGCCTTATAGCCCATGCTGCCCTGTGGCAAGTTTTCCTGACGCACGAGGTGTGTCAGGTCGGCAACATTGATTTTCATCGGGCAGGACGTGGCGCACAGGCCATCTCCCGCGCACGTCTGGTCGCCCTGATAACGGTATTGCTTGATGAGGGTTGCCAGGCGCTTGGGATTCTCGCCCGTCTCACGCAGGTGGGATATCTCGCGCTGGATAACGATGCGCTGACGTGACGAGAGGGTCAGGCCGCAGGTCAAGCAGTTGACCTCACAGAAGCCGCACTCGATGCACTTGTTGGCCTTAAGGACGCCCTCAACAGTCTCGCGCATGCTGTCGTAGTGCTCGCTTGCAGTGGTGGCCATTTCCAGGCCTCTCCTCTTCAATTCGGGCAGGGGCTTGAAATGCTTGATGAAACACTCGGGGTCGTCGTTGAAGATGACCCCTGGATTGAGCAGATAGTTCGGGTCAAAAATCTCCTTCAGTTCCCGCATGGCGGCAAAGGCTTCCTCGCCCCACTCATACTTTACAAAGGGCGCCATGTTGCGGCCCGTGCCGTGCTCGGCCTTCAATGAACCGTCATATTTCTCGACCACGAGGCGCGCCACGTCACGCATCATCGCGGCATAGCGCTGCACCTCGCTCTCGTCACTGAAGAGTTGGTTGATGATGAAATGGTAATTGCCCTCAAAGGCGTGGCCGTAGATGCAGGCATCCTTATAGCCATGGTCAGCGATGAGTTTTTGCAGTTTGACAGTGGCCTCGGGCAGGTCCTCGACGGCAAATGCCACGTCCTCGATGAGACAAGAGGTGCCCACGGGACGCGCGCCGCCCACGCTGGGGAAAATTCCCGAGCGAATAGCCCAATACTTGCCATAGACCGCAGGGTCGGTAGTGAACTCTACGGGGATATAGGTCTTGAACTGCGACAGGCAATCGGTAATCGTGTCGATGCGGTGCTGCAGGTCGTCGGGCGTCATGGCCTTGGTCTCGGTGAGGATGGCAGTCAGGTTGTGGTAGTCGCCAGGCTCCACACCCTCAATCTTGCCCGCATCCACATCCTGCTTGTACTGCAGATAGACAGGGTCATCGACCGAGGCCAGCGACAGGTAGTCGAGCATTTCGGCACTCTTGACCATCAGGTTCTCCTCGCTCATGGTGATATCGGCCTCGCTGGACTTCAACTGCTTGAGTGCAACAACGGCTTCACAACTCTCCTTCATCGTGAAGAAGTAGAGCATCGCCGAGGCTTTGCAAGGATAGTCATGCAGCGTGCGCATCGTCACCTGGCTGATGAAAGCCAGCGTACCCTCGCTGCCCACCACGCAGTGGGCGATGATGTCAAACGGGTCGTCATAGGCGACAAAGGGCCGCAGGTTCAGACCCGTGACGTTCTTGATGCTGTATTTCTTGCGGATGCGGTCGGCCAGCGGCTGATTCTTGCGGATACGGTCGCGCAGGGCCTCAATTTTTGCGATAAACTCAGGATGGGATTTTTTGAAAGCCTCGCGGCTTGCGGCGTCGCCCGTGTCAAGCACGGTGCCATCGGGCAACACCAGACGTGCCGACAGGAGCATGCGGTCACTGTTGGCATGCGTGCCGCAGTTCATGCCCGAGGCATTGTTGGCGACAATGCCGCCCACCATAGCCGAACCGATGCTGGCGGGGTCAGGCGGGAAAACACGTCCAAAGGGTTTAAGGATCTGATTCACTTTAGCGCCCACGATACCGGGTTGCAGGGTGATGCTCTCGGCATCTGCCGCGACATGATACTCCTCCCAGTTTTTGCCGGCGACGATGAGGATACTGTCGCTCACGCTTTGGCCTGAGAGCGATGTGCCGGCCGCACGAAAGGTGAACGGCAAGCCATACTTGCTAGCTGTTTTTACAATCAGCGACACCTCGGCCTCGTCCTTGGCACGGATGACCACCTTAGGTGTCAATCGGTAAAAACTCGCGTCGGTTCCCCACGCCAATGTCCGCAACTCGTCGGTGTAAACCCGCTCACGGGGCAGCACCGCTTGCATATCCTTCAAGAACTTTTCCATAGCTACAAAATTAATAAAAAACAGCAAGAACTAATAGTACTTAATGGGAAATTCATCCGTCAAGGTGAGTTCGCCGCCCCAAGAGTCACGGTAGACGATGGGGATGTCGCGATAGGCTTCGGGAATCTTGAGCACCTCCACCCTGCTCCATCGCGGCGTGCCGTAATCAAAAGACTTGCCTGACAGAATCAGGGTATTGCCGGCATAATCATACTCGTAAAAGCCACCTCCCAAGCAGTCCTCGTGCGGCATGAGCAGGTCACGATGCAACGTCACCATGCCCAGACGCAGGTGACCGCTGCTGGTAATGATGAACTTGGGATGCTCCATAACAAGGTTGAAGAGATAATGCCTAAATGGTATTCAAGATGTAGTTGATGAGCTCCATGACATCCGAGATATTGACCTCCTTGTCGCCATTGTAGTCGGAGCGCTCATATTCTTCTGGAGTATAGGTACCATTAAGGATGATGTTAATCAACTCATTGACATCCGATATGTTAATCTGTCCGTCGCCGTTCACATCACCGGGTTCATAGGTGGGAGCAGGTGGCGTGTAGCCCAGTTGGGCATCCATCCAAGCGATACGCTCCGTAATCCACTCTTTCATGAAAGTGATTTCCTCTTCATAGCTGTTGGCGACAAAGTAGTTAGGCCAAAGCCAGGTACCCCAGCGCGGCCAGGCTTGGGTATTACGTGCCTCGGCACCACAACAGGTGACCTCATTGGCCAGCGAGTCGACTGTTGCCATGAAGCGGTCGTATTGCAGATTAGCTTCTCTCCACTGGGCCCAACGCGCCTTGCGGTCGGCCACATAGACCTTGTCGATATTCATTCTGTACCACCAGAATGGTATCAGATGGTCTCCACGCTTATGGAGGTACGGATTCAGCCTGTAAACCCAGGTGTTGGTCATGTAACCCTGATTATGACGGCAGTTGCCGAATGCGAGATTCATGTCCCAAACCACCATTTTGAAACGCGTGTCAACGCTGTCGCGACGTTTATAAAACTTGCCGCTCAGTCGATAGGCGTCCATATTGTGACACACTTCCATGGTCAACTGATAGTCCATAAACGACTGGACATCCACAAGTCGGCGATATCCAACCACCGGGTCGCGGAACTTGGACGACGCATACAAACTCTCCATCTCGTCAATAGCCGAATGGATGTAAGCGATTTGAGCCGGCGTCATATCCTCATAGTCGGGTGACTGGTACTGAAAATATATGAATGACGTAGAGTCGTTATAGGAATAGCCGTTATTATCCACCGGCCTGTATTTAGAAACATAAACCGGACCTTCGGGGGCGCCGACCTCCATCAAATAGCCACCTGTGAGGGCATCACCTTCCTCGCCCGGGTCATCCAGATTCAGACGGTATTTGCCCTTGGAGACCACTTCACACATGACAAAGATGCCGTAGTAGATACCGTCAAGATAGACCTCGCACAAGCGTCCTTGAGGCGTGTACTCCATCCAGGGGCGAGCTACCTCAAAGCCCAGCAGGTCGCGAATCATGCTGCGGTCGGAATAAGGTGCCAGCATTGCCCACTTGTTATCCTTACCCATACCGAGGATGGAAACTTTCTTCTTATCCATTTCCACACCGTCCTCAAGCGGCTTGCTCAACGTGCGGAACTGATAAGGTTTCTTGTCACTCAGGCTATAAGATGAATTGCCGCGATAGCGCAGGGCGATGTAGCCCTCGTAATCGATATGCTGGCCCGGATGAGCAATGGTATCACCATAATTGAGCTGTCCCTGGCCGTTGTGAATAATCTTCATGCGGGCCGAGACATAATCTTCACGCTGGATAGTCACGCCATCCACATCAATCCACACAATAGGCAGGTTGGTAGAGTCAATGACCACCGTCTGATCATCGGGCGGAAAATTGGCGGGATCTTGAGCATGAACGGCAAGACCTGCGGTCGTCACCAGCAGCAAAGTCAGCAATAAAAGTCGTTTCATGTTTATAATCATTGAATTAGGGCGCAAAATTAAACAAAAAAAACAATTAAATGTCCCACTTATGTCCAAAAAACGCCAAAATGCCTCAATTCCCGTCATTCCAGCCACCATTCAAGATGTAGCTGATCAGCTTAGTGACGTCTGAGATGTTGACGAGATGATCGCCATTGCAGTCGGCAGCTTCCAGGTCCAAGCCGGCAGCATCATTGTTCAAGACGTAATTAATCAGTGCTATCGCGTCACTGATGTTGATGTCACCGTCACAGTTCACATCGCCGCGCAAGAAGGCATTCGGGTCGAAGCCCAGTTGCTCATCCATCCAGGCAATGCGGTCGGTGAGCCATTGCTTGAGGTAAGCGACCTCGTCCTGGTAGTCGCTGGCGATATAGTAGTTAGGCCACACATACTCTCCCCATCGGGGCCATGCCCTGCTGTTGCGTTGCTCAGCGCCATGCGAGGTGAGCACCGATGCCAGGGAGTCCACGGTCGCCATGATGCGGTCCTCGCGCAGGTTGTTGCGCCTGTATTGAGCCCAACGGGCTTTAAAGGCGGCAATGTATTCAGGGTCGGTGTTGAGTTTATACCACCAGAACGGTATCAACTGCGGGTCGCCCTGATTGTTGAGCGTGTTGTTATTCTTGTAAATCCACGTGTTGGTGCGCCAACCATTGTAGTAGTCGGCATTGCCATAGGCCAGGTTCATGTCCCAAACAACCATCTTGAAACGCGCGTCCTCACTGTCCCGACGCTTGAAAAACTTGCCGCTCAAGCGGTACCCGTCCACGTTGTGCCCCAGTTCCATGGCAATCTGGTAATCGATGAAGTTCTGCACATCCAGGTAGTTGGTGTAGTCACGTGAGCCAGTAGGCCGGTAGCTCCACAAGGTGGACTCCATCTGATCAATGCGCCCGTTGATGTAGGCAACCTGGTCCTGGGTCATTTCCTCATAGTCGGGCGACTTGTACTGGAAATGGATGTACTGGTTGTTATAGCGAGTTCCGGTACTGCTAACAGGATGATATTTAGAAGTATACACCACCTCGTTCTCGGTACGGTTCACCTCCATGATGTAACCGCCCGTGAGTTCGTCGCCCGACTCGCCTGGGTCGGGGATATTAATGCGGTGCTTGCCCTTGGAGACCACCTCGGTGAGGACATACACGCCATAATAGATGCCGTCAAGAAACAGTTCGCAGTAGCGGCCTTGGGGCGTGTATTCCATCCACGGCTTCGAGACTTCAAAGGCCAGCAGGTCACGCATCATGCTTTTGTCGGCAAAGGGGGCCAGCAGGACCCAGTTGTTGTCCTTGCCCATATCCAGGATGTTCACCTTTACCTTAGTCCCGCCCTCTTCCAGAGGTTTGTCAATCGGACGGAAAGAATAGGGTTTCTTATCACTGGCACTGAATGACGAGCTGCCACGGTAACGTATCGCCACATAGCCCTCATAGTCGATGGTCTGCCCGGGATGGGCCACCGTGTCGGCATAATTGAGCCGGCCGTCACCATTGTGGATAATCTTCATGCGTGCCGTGATGCGCTCATCACGGTCAATGATGTTCCCGTCCACATCAATCCACACGATGGGCAGATTGGTGGAATCCAGTTCCACATATTCGTAGTCGGGCGGATAGTTCCACCATGACCAGGCACGGGCAGTTCCTGACAGCGCCAACACCGCCACAGCAAGCAATAAAAGTCGTTTCATCATTATAATCTTCTTTCTCGGTAGTCGCTACAAAGGTACAATAAAGTTTGACCTCTTGTATTGATTTTTTTTATTTTTATTCCGAATGGGTGGAAGGGGAAGGGTTGTTGCGAGGGTGGTGGGTGAGGATTTCGTCGCGCAGGCGGGAGCGGTCGATGTGGACGTAAATCTCGGTGGTCGTGATGCTCTCGTGGCCGAGCATCTGCTGGATGGCGCGCAGGTTGGCACCGCCCTCAAGCAGATGGGTGGCAAAGCTGTGGCGCAGGGTGTGGGGGCTGATGACCTTGCGGATGCCGGCCAACTCGCACAACTGCTTGACAATGTGAAAAATCATCTGGCGGGTGAGCATGGCGCCACGACGGTTCAGGAAGAGGATGTCCTCGCTACCACGTTGGGCGACCTGATGGGTGCGCGTCTGTTCCAGATAGAGGTTGATTTGCTCAATGGCAACGGGCGAGATGGGCACCAGGCGCTGCTTGTTACCCTTACCCTGAATAACGACATAGCGTTCCTCCAAGTAGAGTTGGGAGAGTTGCAAGGTCACCAGTTCGCTCACGCGCAGCCCGCAGCAGTAGAGCGTCTCGATGATGGCACGGTTGCGCTGGCCTTCGGCCTTGGACATGTCGATACAGGCTATCATCGCGTCAATCTCGGCGATGGAGAGCACCTCGGGCAGGTGACGTCCTATCTTAGGCGTGATTAGCAGTTCGGTGGGGTCAGTGTCCATATATCCCTCCAAACGCAGGAATTTATAGAAACCCTTCACGCCACTGATGATGCGCGCTTGGGAACGTGGCTGGATACCCACATCCTGCAGGGTGCAGATGAAGCGCTCCAGGTCGTCGGTCGTGGCTCGCTCAATGCCAACACCGGCATCCGCTAAATAACGCGTCAACTTGTCGACATCGTTACTGTAGGCTTGAGCGGTGTTGGCGCTCATGCCCTTCTCAAGAGTGAGGTGCCCAAGGAAGCGCTGCTTCACGTCTGCTATGTCGGTGATGTCTCGCAATTTTTAATGAGGAATTAGGAATGAGGAATTAGAAATTAGAAATGAGGAATTAGGAATTCTAGATGATCTAGATTGTCTAGAGTTTCTAGAAACTAGGGACTAGAAACTAGAGACTAGGAACTAAGGACCAGAAACTGAAACCCCGCGAATGGTGTCGGTCAGCAACGGGTCATAGTTGTCGTTGGCGATGACCGTGATGTGATCGCCCTCGGGGTGGATTTTCAAGCGGCGGTTGTCGCCTCCGTCCAGCCAGTCCACACGCATGACCAGGGTATCGCCTTGCCAAGCATAGGCCGCAGCACTGGTAAACGGCCGCTTGGTGCCCACAAGTTGCTCAAAACTCTCCATGATGTAGATGGGACGCTCATCGCTGGTGGTGATGCGCCACTCTCCGCAAGCAGCAACGGCACGCAACGATCCACGATGGTCTGTCATGGTGAACACGCGGTCGTCACCCTGTGAAGTCACCTCAATGGACTTGACCCCTAAGAGGTTTTCCTCAAGCTCAATCGTTGACCCTAACAACTGGTTTTCCAACGGATGCGTCGGCGAGCCATCTGGAAGCGCTATTGCCCATGGCTTGAGAGGTTGTGCCTTGGGGATTTCTCCGGTAATGAGGGGCACGATGAGATGGTCATAGATGACATTGAGTTCCACGCCGTAGTTGGCTGCACGGCCATTGACCACAATCACCATGTCGAGACTGGGGATGACGTCGATGAGCTGCCCGCCATAGCCTGTCGCAAAATAAGATTCGGCTCGGGGCTGCTGGATGGACTTCGTCTGGTATCCATAGCCCAGGTAATAGTCATCAATGTTATACCCTGTGAACCAGGAGCGAATGGAGTGCCAAATTGAGCGCAGGAATTTCAAGATCTCCTCCCACCACGTCAATTCGGGTTCGGGCACCTCGCGCGTGCTGATGAGGCGCTGACTCATGTCATGGACCCAACTGCTGCTGATGAGTTGCTGGCCGTTCCATTCTCCCTCTTGCAACAGGAGCAGACCTATCTTGGCCTCGCTCTCGGCTTGGAGGCGCAACCCCCACCCTGCCGTCTCAACGCTGTCGGGCGCCAGTTCCCAGTCACATTCGGTGATATGGAGGGGTGTGAAAATGCGTTCCCTGACGTATTCCAACACCGATTTGCCCGTCACTCTCGTGACAATCATGGCCAGGGCATGGGTACACATCGAGTCGTAGTGGAACAGCTGTCCTGGCGTATCAAAATCGCCCTGGAACCACACCGAAAGCCAGTCACCATCGCGCTCCAGGATACTCAAGTCCTCCAGGCGCCCCGAGGCCATCATCAACAGATTGCGCACCGTGAGACTGTCAAGCGCGGGCGACAAGGTGGCGGGCATCTTGTCGCGCAAATATTTGGATACCTTGTCATCGACCGACAGCAGGCCATCGTCCACGGCGAGCCCCACGGCGAGGGCCGTCACCGTCTTGCTGGCGCTGTAGAGCGTGTGCAATTGTTCGGCCCGATAAGGAGCTGTGTGCAACTCACCGATGACCTTGCCGTGACGCAGCACCATGAGGTGATGCACGTCCACATCGGGCAAGGTGTAAATTTCCTGATAGAAATGGTTGAGCAATGCCGTATCAACACCCTCGGCCTCGGGAGTGCTACGCGGCAGTTCGCCCACCTGGGCATTAACGCCCAGGCTCAAGCCCAAAAGCAATATGACCAACAAGTGACGCATCATGATGGTTATCTGGCCACAACAAAATGTACTGTCTCAGGTTTGGAATTGGGATAGGTGTCGCGCATGGTCACCTCGTGCTTGTCAAAATCAAAAACCAGGGTCGTTCCGCTAATCCAGTTGACATAGTGAATCCGCACCTCGAGCGTCGAGGACGATGTCCAGGCATAAGCCGCTGCCGCCACGAAGTCGTCCTTGAGGTCGCGCATCATGTTGATGGCGTTGATGCTATAGACTGGATAGCCGTTCATCGGGGTATAGCGCCACTCACCGTAACCCAAGTCAAACATATCTTTCTTGCCGCTCACATTGTCAATTCGCACCAATTCGTTGCCTGGAATCGACAAATATTGAAAACCGTGCCTGTTGGAATCAATCTTCAGGATTGGTCCCGCATGAGCCGATTTTTTCTTGCCTTTTGGCAACTGCAACATCGCCCTAGCACACAACTTGTCCAACTTGGCCTGCAATTTCTTCTCGGGCTTTAATGGCTCATTATTGATGCCAGGCATCAACTGGTTCCAGATGCAGGCCAACTCCTCGTGTCCGTATAGTTTCATGCCCAAGATAACCACGACGAGGTCGGCATCGGGCACGACAACGGTATATTGGCCCATCGCGCCGTCGGCACGATAGGAGCCGGGCCATTTGCTCTGCCACACCTGGTAGCCGTAGCCCTGGTTACCGTCAGTAGCGGGTACCGTTACCTTGGCACCACCGTCAATGAGGCGCGAGCAGGCGGCTTTCACATAGTCGGCACTGACCAATTGCTCACCGTTCCACTTGCCCTCGTTCAAGAGCAGCAGACCCAGTTTGGCCATCGTCTCGGCCTGGACGCGCATGCCCCAGCCGCCTGTGTTGATACCGTCAGGGCTGGTTTCCCAGTCGGCAACGGTGATGTGCATGGGCTCGAAGAGTTTCTTCTGCAAGTACTCCAACATCGTATGCCCCGTTACGCGCTGCACGATGGCGCTGAGCATGAAGGTGCACATCGAGTCATACTGGAACAGGCTACCGGGCTTGTCATCGACAGACTTTGCTAACCAGTCCTTGACCCAATCCATGCTGTTGTTGCGCATCGTCCAATCGGGTTTCACGCCCGAAGCCATCATCAGCAGGTCGCGCACGGTCATGGCCGCCATGTTGTCGCTGACGCGGTTGGTGCGCTTGTCGGGAAAGAAGGTCATCACCCTGTCATCCAGTCTCAACAGGTTCTCGTCGATGGCACAGCCCACGGCCAGCGAAGTGAACGTCTTGCTCGCCGAGTAGAGCGTGTGGCTATCCTCGGCACGGAATGGCGTCGGATGCAGTTCGGCCACCACCTTGCCATGGCGCACGATCATCACGTGGTGAATGTCACACTCGGGCAGCGCTATCAGCGAGTCCATCATGTTGATGACCGCCTGGGTGCTGATGCCCTCGGCAGCAGGCGTGCTGCGGGGCAGATCACCCACCTGTGCCGCCAGCAGCAGCGGCAATAAAGCCAATAATATAAGAATTTGCCGTTTCATGTTTTCAACAATAATTGATACTCAGAAAAAAACTCTCTAATTACTAATCCCTAATCAAACGTAGTTCTTGAGTGCCTCTTCCAGTTCGGTGCGGATAAGGGCTTTCAGTTCCGCGGGCTCCAGAACCTCGATGCTGGCGCCATGTGACATGAGTTCCTCCTTCAGGTCATAGGTGATACGCATCTTGTAGGTGAACAGTGAGTAGTGGTCATGTACCTCCTCCTGCTGCGAACTGTGCAACGGCAGCGCGCGGAAATACTTGGCTTGGGTCGGCTCAACGCGCAGCACAATGCGTTTGGGCCGGTTTTGGTTAGTGATGATGCCGAAGCAGTCCTTGAAGAATTCCGACGGATTGACGTCCTCGGGCATGGTAAAAACGTCGGGCAGCATATTCAAGGAACTCATGCGGTCAAGCGAATAGGTCTTGATCTGCTTGTCCTTGATATTGTAGCCGATGACATACCACAACTGCTTGAAAATCTTGATAAAGTATGGTTCAAGCATGATGTCATGGGTGGGACGGGAGCGAGTGTAACTCTTGTAGGAGAAACTGATGCGGTGGTTTTGCTTCAGGGCATCGATGATTACAGGCAAGTGCTGACGGGCCGATGGCACGTTCTCGAGCATGATGCGCCCACTGATGTCATGAGCACTACTCAACATGCCGCTCATCGACACCGAGTCCACCAGCCACGACTGCAGGCGAGCCTTGTCCTCACCGCCCGGATTGTCTATATAATATTCAAACGTGGACTTGTCACACTGGATGTTGATGTCGAACATCTCCTCCACCCCGTCACGGTAATGAAAGAACGTGCGGCGTGCAAGAGGCTTGCCTTCGCTGATGTCGCTACGCAGCCAAGCCTCGCTGAGGTCCTTGAGCGTGATGCGTCCGTAGCGGTTGATGGTATCCACCAGCCACACATATCGAGTAACCAGGTTGCGGGCCATTGTTCTTGAATGAATTAGGAATTAGGAATGAGGAATTAGAAATTAGGAATGGATTCTAACAACTAATCGCTAAAAACTAATCCTTCTTGATGAGCAGAGCCAGGCCAATCATGGTCAGGACTGCATTCAGCAGGAGCAACTCAAAGCCCAAGGTGTAGTCATACTGGTTCTTTAACCACATCTGGATGAAGAAACTGATGACGGGGGCTGCGATACACACAATGGGCACCAGACGGTCACGCACAGGCTTCTTGCACATCATGCCGAAGGCAAACAGACCCAGGATAGGACCATAGGTGTAGCTGGCGAGTTTATAAACCAATTCGATAGCACTGTCGTTGTTCAGCGCATAGAAGACCAAAATAATTAATCCCATCACGATGGCCATGCCGATGTGCACCATGCGGCGAATCTTGGCCAAGCGGGCCTCATTTTTCTTTTTGTCGCTCTCGAGGATGTCAACAGTGAATGAGGTCGTCAACGCCGTCAGCGCCGAACCGGCAGCCGAATAACCGGCAGCAATCAATCCGAGCACGAACAGGATGAGCATGATGACAGGCATCGAACTGTCCTGAGCCACCATACCAAAGAGGGCATCGTTCTTCTCGGGCATCTCGATACCGGCATGCTTGGTGTACATCACCAGCAGGGTACCCAGCACGAGGAACAAACCTACCACAAAAATCTGGGTGATACCACTCACGATAAGTCCCTTCTTGGACTCGGCGACGTTCTTGCTGGCAAGCGTGCGCTGCATCAAGTCCTGATCGAGACCCGTGGTGGCGATGACCATGAAGATACCGGCGACGAACTGCTTCCAGAAGTAAGTGCCCGCCTTGGGATCGTCAAAGAAGAAGATGCGTGACGATTCATCGGCAGCAATGGCTTTGACCATATCACCAGCGCCGTAGCCCAAGGCACGAGCGATGAAGACGATGCACAGCACCACCGACAGGATAAGACAGAAACTCTTTAACGTGTCGGTCCAGATGACGGTCTTCACTCCGCCCTGCAAGGTGTAAAGGAAGATGAGGGCAATGGTGACAATAACGTTGAAGACAAAGGGGATGCCCAGTGGTTCGAACACCAGCATCTGCAAGGTGACACAGACCACGAGGAAACGCACGGCAGCGCCCAACATCTTGCTGATGAAGAAGAACCAGGCTCCGCTCTTATGGGTGCTGGCACCGAAACGTTGCTCCAGGTAACCGTAGATCGATACCAAGTTGCGCTTATAGAACAAGGGCAACAGCACATAAGCAATGACAAAGTAACCCACGGCAAAGCCGAGCACCATCTGCATGTAGCTGTAGCTTGAGCCGACCACATAGCCAGGCACTGAAATGAAGGTCACACCCGAAATGGGTGCACCCAGCATGGCGATAGCAACAATGAACCAAGGGGCTTGACGACCACCGCTCAAGGCGGTGGCGGTGTCGCTCTTGCGCGACGCTGCCCACGAAATGATAAACAGGAGGATAAAATAGCCAACTATCGTGGCAAGAACAATCCAGGGAGTCATATCTTTTAGTTAATAGTTAATAGTTAACAGTGAATAGTTAATAGTTGATGGGAAGTTATTCGGCGTAGAGGAGGTAGGGTTTGCGCTGTGCCTTGAAGAGTTCGACGTCGGCTTGCCAAGTGGCCTTGATTTCTTCGGCGCTCTTGCCGTCAGCAATCATCTGGCGAACACTGGTGGTACCCATCAGCAGGTCAAAGAAGTTGCTCTTCAAGTAGAACTGCTTGCCGTTCTTGGTGAGGTTGCGGTAGGCATCGATGACATATTCGAGATTGATGCCCTTGGCAATCACCTCCTCGGCATCCAGGTTGTGCAGGTCCACACCATGACACAGCTTGTCCATTTGGGGAGGTGTCTTGGCTCCGAAACGACTCTTGGGCGTGAACTCAAACGTGTAGCCCGTCATGTCGGGGTGACCATAGACCTGGAACGGCCAATCAGTGCCACGGCCCAGGCTCACCGTCGTACCCTCGAAATAGCACATCGAGGGATAGAGGTAAATGGAGAGCATATTGGGCAGGTTGGGGCTTGGGGCGATAGGTAAAGCGTAACGCGTCTGGTGAGTGTAATTCTCGCAGGGGATGACCGTGAGGTCACACTTCTTGCCGTTCTTGAGCCAGCCCTCGCCGTTGGCCATTTGAGCCAGTTCACCCAGCGTCATGCCGTGCACGGTGGGGATAGGCAAGCGTCCCACTCCCGACTTGAGCGACATATCCAGGATGGGTCCGTCAACATACATGCCGTTGGGATTAGGACGATCCAGCACCATGAACTGCTTGTCGTAGGTCACCGCAGCATCCATCAGGTTGATCATCGTCACATAATAGGTGTAGAACCTCAGACCCACATCTTGGATGTCGGTCACAATGATATCGATACTGTCCATCACCTGCTTGCTGGGCATCGGTGACTGGCCGTCATAGAGCGAGGCGATAGGGATTCCCGTTTTCTCGTCCACGCCGCTTGAGACGTGCTCACCGGCATCAGCTTTGCCGCGGAAGCCGTGTTCAGGCGAGAATATCGTCACCACGTTCACGCCATTTTCCAGCATCAAGTCCAGGGTGTGCTTGTCGCCCACCATGCCCGTCTGATTGCTCAACAACGCTACACGCTTGCCTTTAAGCAGAGGCACATACTCGCCCGTTCGTGCCGCCCCCATCACGACGTCGCCGCTGACATGTGTGGCTTGCTCTGTCGTCTGTGTCTCAACCGTCTTGCCGGCCTCTACAATCTTGTCGGTAGTTGTAGTGCATGCCTTGAGCGTGGTCATCGATGTGAGCGAGAACCATGCCATCAACAGCAATAAATAAGTCTTGGTCATACTTTTCATTTTGGTAGTTCTATTGTTATTACCCTGCAAAAATAACTAATAACTTTGAAACCCCAACACCATCTCCCGATAATTTTGCCAAAAACTGGCACAGGCCTTACTACACGCATGAAAAACTCATCCAATCATGATTGATGAGGCTACTTTATTGCTCAAACAGAAAAAGTGAAAATGCACCTGCCTGCGACTATTTCGGCCATGACAAGGCTAGAGATTGCAGACCTATTTGTTAACCTCCAGTTGCAGGGTCGCCATAACAGGGTCGTAAGAGATGTCAAGAGGGAAGGCGATGGCCTGAATATCGGATTGAGGACATGCGCAGACGATGTAATTTTTCCCTTGATATTGTATCGGATAGAAGCCCTCCGGCACATAGTCGATGTTGATACCTTGTTCCCTCCTGCGTTGTTGTTCTTCAGGAGACAGTGATTCATCAAGCGCCGTCGGCAGGTAACGTGCCGTCTGGAACGTGGCAGGCAATGTATCGGTCTTCAGTTCCACCACCATATAATCCTGGTCAGGGAACACGAGAGCCTTACCCAACACATCGGGGCGGTCGGTCGTTGTGGGTACTACCCTGGCGCCAGCAAGCAATCGCCCGGAGTGATAGCGAGCATATATCGAGTCATTGACAAACTGCACGTTGTCCTTGCCATAGTAGGCACGGTAGATGATTTCATGGGCAAAGAAATCGGTGGAACGGTAATTCATCAGTTTGATGAAACGGCTATACTCGGTGTATTGGCGCTCTTGCAGTATCGCCTGACCCGGTGAGGCGAGAATCTCGTTCACCACCTGGTCATCAAAAGCCTTGTAAGCACTCAATCGTGACACACCACGCCCGAAGGTGAAAGCCGCTAATGCCAACGACAGACCGAGAACAGCCACGCGAAGCCACCTCCACCGCGACATCGGCCACTCAAGCCCCATCGCAACGATAATCAGCGCCACTGTCGCCCAAGGGGCGTAAACACGCTCATGCAACATGCCCAAAGCGAGCAGCACCAATGTGAGACACAGGAAGACGTAAGTCCATACACACTGCCTGACGGCACGACCCCGTTTCATTATCAGTGCGATGACACCCACGGCAATAGCCGCCACGGGAACATAGAAGCGCCATGCTTTCTCGTGGAAAATGAACAGGCGACTCTTTATCAATTCCCCAACCGGCATATCAACCACAATTCCTCCTACAGCAGCCCGATTCCATGCTGCTGGCGAAGCGACGATGAGCAAGACTCCAAGCAGATAACCCACCAAGCCTACCATTGCCCAACGGTCCAACCGACTGCGGTTGAAGGCATAGTACAACACCAATCCGGCCAGGAAACCAAATGAGGTCGCCTCGTTAAAGCCACCGGCCACAATGGCGCCCAACAAGAGCAACACTCCACTGCCCCACCCTAATGGCGTTCCTTGACGACGCACAAGCACATACACCAACAATAATGAGAGCGTCACAGCCCACATGTAGTTGGCACTGCCGGCCATCCACAGCATTGTCTCGCCCGGCACCGGATAGCAGGTACCTACCACAGCCAGGAACAAGGACAGGGCAGTGATCGAGCGGCGTCCTGTGCTCAACAGGCTCACCAAATGCGCCAGCAGGCCGAATATCAACGTGTTGAACACGTTGAAGGCCCCTTTTCCCAGCAAGCCGGCAAAGAGGGTAGGAACAAGGTCGGACAAGCGGCCGTTGGTGTTCGTGAAATGGTTGCAATAGGACTTCACCGCATCGGCAAAGGTCTGGACGGGAGTCCACACGCCATCGATAAGCGTGAAAGCCAGGTCGTCCTCCTTGTAGGTAGTCAGCACATTCATCACCAGAAAGACGCCACACGCCACGATGAGGAGCGTCCAATAGGCAACATCGTGCCAACGGTGGCTCGCCAAGATGGAGAATACGGGATGTGATTCGCGCTCTGTCATAATCTGAATGATGAATCCGGTTGCTTATTGTTTACGGCTCAGTGTCATTTCGCCCTTGTCACTGTTATAATCCAATTGGAACACGATATGAGACGTGGCATCATCAATGAGGGGGAAGACCAACAATTGCTTGCCTTGATAATAGAGCGGATAGAAGCCGCGCGGTTCAAAGTCGGTAGAAAGGCCATGGTTACCACGGAAGCGTTTCTCATCGTCACTCATCGCCTTATCGGGGGCTGCCAAATAATAATTGGCAATCTGCAGTGTGGGAGGCAGGGTGTCCACATTGAGCACAACAACCATATAATCCTGACCTGGAACCGAGAGGACAGTATCGGCCACATCGGGACGGTCGCTCACCAGCGGCAGCAACGTCGCGCCATCAAGCAGGCGCCCCGAGTGGTAACGCTCATAGACCGAGTCGCTGACGAACTGCACGTTGTCCTTGTCATAGTATGCGCAATAGGTGGGCTCGCGGTTAAAAAAGTCTGTTGAGACATACCTCAACGGCGTGGCAAACCTTCCAGAGCCCGGGAAACGGTACTCATGAAGCACCACATGACGCGGAGCACGCCTGATTTCGCCATCGATGTTGTCCTCAAAGGCCTTCAATTCATGCAGCACCTTCATCTCACGGGGATAGACCATACCGCTCACCGCAAGGCACAAGACAATCACCGCAAGTCGTCCCCAATGGCAACGCGCAAGCAAGGCATCCAAAGCCATGGCTACAATCAGGAAGGCGACCATCGTCATCGGCGCGTAAGCCCGGTCATAAAGATAACCTAGGGCGAACATCAGCAGCACAAGACAGGGCAGCACATAGGTCCACAAGCAGCGCCGGATTGGCTTGACACCTTTCCAGAACAGCACAACCAAACCCGTGAGCACCGCCAAAGCGGGCATCACGATACGCACCATCATCTTGGCGAAAATATAACTCCGGCTCATCAACAGTTCCTTGAAGCCCATATTGACCTTGACATCGCCGAAGGCCACCCTCGCCCAAGCGGCCGGAGAAGCCACGATAAGCAGCACTCCCACCAGATAGGCGCCCAATGCCATCACTGCCAACCTATCAAGCTTGTCACGGTTGAAGATATAATACAGCACCATTCCGGCGAAGAAGCCGAAAGAGGTGGCTTCGTTCAAGTTTCCGGCCACCAGCGCCAAGATGAGCACCAGCGCCGTTCTTCCCTTCCCTAGCCGTTTGCCATGAAAGCGTTGCAGCAGGTAGACCAATGACAGCGAAGCCGTGATGGCCCACATATAATTGAAGCTGCCGGCGACAAACAGCATTGTCTGGCCAGGCACAGGGAACCAAAGCCCCACCACGGCCACAAACATCGCCAGCACCATCACCGAGCGCCGTCCTGTACTCAACAGACTCACCAAGTGAGCTAGCAAGCCAAACACCAACGTATTGATCACGTTGAATGCCGGTTTTCCCAAGAAGGCGCAGAACAAGGTGGCAAAGAAATCGGCACAACGGCCGTTAGACGTCAAGTAATGATCCAACTGCGCACGCCAAAACTCGACGAAGCCAGCATCGCGCAGCAGGGAAAACTCCATGTCGTCCTCCTTGAAAGAGGTCCAAGTGTTCAACACAAAGAACACCACACAAGCCACCAACAGCAACAGCCAATAGGCTATATCGTGCCAGCGTGAACAGGTCGGTTGAAGGGGACGGCTTGAGTTTTCCATATCTTGACAATGATGATTAACGCTTACGGGTTTCACTTTTCGGGCTTCTTGACCTCAGGAGGATTGGGTCCTTCACGACGCAGGGTGAGCAGATTCTCTCCGGCATAGTCCAACAGCACCAGGGCACTGGAAACAGCATCGCTGAACAAGGGCAACACCATCACTACCTGAGCCTCATAGCGCAACGGATAATAGCCGAAGGGGTCACTCGCTTCACCCACGCCATGCTGGCGACGATAGGTCTGCTCTTGCTCCGAAAGCACCTGTCCAGATTCATTCCAATAAGCCCATCCCGTCTGATAGGCGGTGGGCAGCGTGTCGCATTTCAGCGTGAGCAGCATGTAATCCTGGTCGGGGAATGCCACCACACGGCCAGCCACATCGGGGCGGTCGGTGGTGAAGGGCATCTCCACGGCACCATCAGTCAAACGGCCGGCCTTGTAACGTACATAGACCGAGTCTGAGACGAACTGCACATTCTCCTTGTTGAAATAGGCACGCCAGATGTATTCGTTGGTAAAGAAGCGGTCTGACTCAAGCGGCAAGGTGTACAAGAAAGGACTATTCCCATTGAAGGGGCTTTCGCGCAGGATGGCCTGAGCCGGAGCCGAACGAATTTCGTCTATCACACGCTGTTCATGAACCTTATACTCACCGAGCGTAACGATGCCGCGTCCGAACGTCCAGGCACTTAAGGCGAGACATGCCAGGACCACCAGCACACGCACCAACTGCCAACGGCGCAGCAACGCATCAACGCCCAGAATGGTGATGATGAGCGATACTGTTACCAGTCCGGCATAAGGACGATCGGGATTCAAGCCCAAAGCCAACAGCAAGAGGATAAGCATCACGAGCAGATAAGGCCAAATGCTCGCCTTGAATGCCCTGAAACCTTTCTTCACCAGCATGAAGACAAGAACGGCAAATGCCGTCAACGGCAGCAGAAAGCGCAACATCTTCTCGCCGACGATGTAACAACGGCTGTACACCAGTTGCATGAACGGCAAATCCACCACAATGCCTCCATCCGAAGCCCGTTCCCATGCAGCAGGTGATGACATGATGAGCAAGACGCCTAGCAGATAACCCACCATGCCCACGATGACCACACGGTCTATTTTATCGCGGTTGAAAGCAAAATACAGAAACAATCCGCCGAACAGCCCGAACGAGATAGCCTCATTGCCAGCGCCAGCCAGCATCGCGCCAAGCAAGAGCAGCAAGCCCTTGCCCCAACCCACGGCTGACAACCGATGATGCAACAGGTAGTAAAGCACCCACAACGAACCCGTGATGCTCCACAAGTAGTTGCAACTGCCTGCCAGCCACAGCATCGTCTCGCCAGGTACGGGGAAGCAGGTGCCGATACAGGCATAAAGCATAGCCTGGGCCAACAACGAGCGCCGGCCAGTTGCCAAGAGGCTGACAACGTGGGCCAACAAGCCGAACATCAACGCATTGCACACGTTGAACAACGGTTTGCCCAGCAGGCCGCAGAAGAGTTCTGCCACCATGTCCGACGTGCGTCCGTTGGTGATAAAAAACTTGTTTCGGTAGGAATGTAACAGGTCACTCAAGGTATTGACAGGCGTGAGATCACCAATGACCAGCGAGTGCAGCAAGTCGTCCTCCTTGAAGGGCGTCAACACATTCATCCAGTAGAAGACGACACACGCCAACAGCATGAGACCCCAATAGGCCACATCATGCCAGCGTTTGGCCGCAGGCGAACTCAGATGATTGTCGGCTTCCAGTTCCCTGTTGATAAGCGGAGACGCAAAATTTTGCGTCTCCAGTTTTCAGTTCTCTCTAAACTCTAAACTTCAAGTCCTAAAGTGTGCTCACTTTAGGACTTGACTATTATACGGTCAGAATTTCCTTCTCCTTGGCGGCAAAGAGCTCATCAATCTTCTTCATGAACTTGTCATGAATCTTCTGAACCTTCTCTTCACCATCCTTGCTGATATCCTCGCTCATACCCTCCTTGACAGCTTTCTTCAAGCCCTCAATGGCCTCACGACGGGCGTTGCGGATGCTCACGCGAGCCTTCTCACTCTCGGCCTTGGAATCCTTTACGAGCAGTTTGCGGCGCTCCTCGGTCAAGGGCGGGATATTGAGGCGAATCACCTCACCATTGTTTACGGGCATGATGCCCACGTTGCTGTCGATGATGGCTTTCTCGATGGTGCCAATCATGTTGCGCTCCCAGGGCATGATAGCGATGGTGCGCTGATCGGGGGTGCTCACGTTAGCCACATTGTCAATGGGCACGGGGCTGCCATAATAGTTCACACGGATGCCGTCAAGAATCTTCACGTTGGCCTTACCAGCACGGATGTGTGCCAGGGTGTCATCGAGGAAATCCACTGCTTCCTGCATCTTTTTCTCGGCTGCGTCGAGATAAAATTTCACGTCGTTCATAGTCTTGTTTTTTTATTGTAGTTTGTAATTATTTGTAATCTAATCACTATCCTTTCGGCCTTCATTCAACAAGTTTCATGTGCCATTATTTAGCAACTTGTTGATATATTGGTCACGAAAGTACAGTTTTTGCCACAACCCTGCAAATATTTTGCCAAAAATTGTGCAAGCCGAACGCGATGAAAGCTTGCTTTCGATAGCTGAGGCGCCGCCAATTTTACTTAAAAGACGTCTTTGCTGGTATGGCTATCAACGTCCGAGTATTTCATCCAGCAAGGGGTAGATGTCCTCCTCACGCTCATAGGGGTGAATGTGAAAATACGGGTTGCCCGTGAGCATTGCCGACAGCTGCGTCTTGGTCTTGTCATAGAAAATGTGGCAGGGGATGCCGTGTGCCTCGGCATAGGCCAGTTCGTAGCCCACGCCCAGCGACGGGCATGTGCACTCGCCTATCAACAGGTCGCTCTCACGCAGCCAGGCCGTATCCTGGTCATAGATGCGCGCGTCGCGCTCCCGGCCCTGCTCCACAAGGCTCAGGTTGCTATTGCCCACGTGCTCGGTCAATACAACATCGGTGCGCTGAATATAAGTGATGATGCGGTGGTACAGATCAGCGTCAACACGCCCTCCACGAATCGACCCCGCAAAATAAATCTTCTTTGCCATAATACTAATCTTCTATTTGACTCACTAAAATAAGGTCAATCATCTACAGGCGAATGAGGGCGACACCGCCGAGCATCAGCAGGATGCCGACAATCTGGAGCCAGGTGATGCGCTTTCGCGGTGCACCGAGCCAGCCGTAGTGCTCCATCAGTTGGCTCAACGCGAGCTGGCCCACGAGCAGAGCCATGACGAAGACGCCGACGCCGACATGGGCGACAAGCCATGCGTTGCCAAAGACGATGATGGCCCCGCACAAGCCTCCGGTCCACATCCACCAAGGGTACTCACGTGAGAAGGCCTTGCCAATCAGGCGCACGCTGCCATTGAGGGTGCAGAAGATCAGCAGCACCATCGTTGCCACGAAGAAGGCCACGGTCGTTGCCTGCATGGGATTGCCGCCATGGGCGACCACGACACTTGACAACTGGGCATAAACACCCGTGATGCTGGCCGACAAGCAACCCGACACGACTGCGCACAACTGCCAGAACAACTGCCGAGACCCTTTGCCTGTGCTCACATCTTGCCGCTGGGCATTCAGTTTGGGCAGCACGACAACGAGCGACACGCCCAAGATAAGCAATAAGGATCCGATGATGCGCTTGAGTCCGATTGGTATCACGTTGGCGCCAAACCATCCGAAGTGGTCAATCAACAGGCTGAAAATCAGTTGGCTGAACATCGGGATGATGACAGCCTGAAGAGGCCCGATCTCCTTGAACAGATGGATTGAAATGGTGATGGTCACCACAGCGACGAGACCTGCAAACCAGCTCCACCAGGATGCCTCGCTCAGCATTTCTCCCGTCGGGACGATGGGGCTACCCGACAACAGCGACACCAGCAACAGGGCTAATGTGGAAACCGAGAAGGAAACAAGCGTCGATACATAGGCGGGGCCAACGACCTGGCGCAAACGCGAATTGGCAGCAATCTGGAATGGGACCAGCAGGCCCATTGCCAGCGTTATAATCAAGTAAAACATGTCGTGATTCTTATCAATCAGGTCACAAAATTACCCAAATTTCATGACTCAGACCAATCGTGTGGTTATTTCTCATACATTTCAAGGGGTTGGCCGTCGGGGTCGTCAAAGAAGACGAAGCGTTTGCCTGTCGTCGCATCGGTCCTGATGTCTTCGTGGGCGACACCCATGCGGTCGAGTTCAGCGACCTGGCCCACAATGTCATCGACCTCGAATGCCAAATGACGAAGGCCTGCCGCCTCGGGATATGACAGTCGCTGCGGCGGTGAAATGAACGAAAACATTTCAATGACATACTCGCCATTAAGTGACAGCTTGGTCAGGTAGGATTGCTGCTCTTCGCGCCAATGCTCAGCAATGACCTGACAGCCAATCACACGGGTATAGAAATCGAGGCTCCGCTGGTAATCGGAGCATATCAGTGCGATGTGATGTACTTTGTTGAGATGTAGCATAGTTCAATCGGTTTTTAAAAGGATTCAAACACACAAAAGACCAGTTAATAAGATGATGACTTTGCTCTCTTCCATGAAAAGAGCTTAAGCGATTTCCTCGAGGGCACCAGTCACCGAGTCAATGATGAAGCCACGGACGGTGATATCGCGAGGCATCAACGGATGGGTCTTGATAGCCTCGACGGTCTTGCGTACCGACTCGGGGGTATCCTTGAAACCTTCCAACCACTGGTCAAGGTCGATACCACACGTGCGGATGGTGTCGAGCGTCCCGTCTGTCACGCCGCGCTTGAGCATCTCCTCATGGAAATGGCTGTAACTCATGTGGCAGGCACCGCAATTGGAGTGTGCCACTACCATGATTTCCACAACGCCCAACTCATAGACGGCAACAACGAGGCTGCGCATCGCCGAGTCGAAAGGCGAGATGACCAGTCCTCCGGCGTTCTTGATGATCTTGGCATCCCCATTTTTCAAGCCCAAGGCGGCTGGCAGCAATTCGGTCAGGCGCGTGTCCATACAGGACAAGACGGCTAACTTTTTGTCGGGATACTTGTCGGTCACATACTGTTCATAGCCCTTGCGGGCAACAAACTCCTTGTTATATTCAATAATTTGGTCAATCATCATTTCTTCTTTTTCTTGGGTTTGGGTTCTGGAAGTGCTTTACAGGTTTCGCTGACGATGGATGCGAGGTAGTCGCGATCATCCACGTCGGCAATCAGGAAATAGTCTTTGGCCCCGTCATAGGGCGGACGCAGTTCCACCGAGCGCAGCAGGGGTCGCACGGCCTCGGTGGGCTTGAGGTAGAAACAATCGTCGCAGATGAGACCGAAAATCTTGCCATCGCAATAGATGCCGTAGTCACCGAACATCTTCTTGACGGTGATTTCGCCAGCGCCAGCGCATTGGTCAACGACATATTGCACAAAGTCAGCGCTACTTGCCATAGGTCATTTCACGATTCTGCAGTAATTCTCCTTGCGCGCTTTGGGAGGCAAAGGTTTGGCGGCAGCATAACCCAAGGCGATGGAGCCAATGCCCATCAATCCGTCGGGTAGACCGAACTGACGCATCAGAGCCTTGCCTTCCTCAGTATCGAACATTTCCCGCTCACGGTGAATCCAGCAAGAGCCCAGACCGATGGCATGGGCGGCATTCATCATGTTACCCAACACCAGCGAGCCGTCATAGACGGCATTGGGCCACACCTCAGGTCGTGAACCGAAAACTAGCACAATGGTCGGTGCGCCATAGTAAGGGTTACCGTTCATGCCCAGCACCTCGGCATTCATCCTGACCAATTGCGCAACGATGTCGTGATTTTGCACGGCTACTATCCACGGGTCCTGTCGGCCCATGGCAGTCGGTGCAAAAGCGCCTGCCTCAAGGACAGCTTGCAGTTCCTCGTCGGTAATCTGTTCGGTCTTGAACTGGCGAACGCTGCGACGCTCGCGCAAAGCTTTTAATATTTCATTATCCATAACAATATTTGTTTTTAGGTGATTTTCTATTCTTTCACGGCCTTGGGCGTCCAGCTTTGGAAGAAACGCAGGGTCTTCTCCTTGTTATAGCCCTCTCCCTCCTCGAGGAAAGTCGAGTCTTGGATGTGCAACACGTTGCCGTGTTCATCGAGCACGACAAACACGGGGAAACCGAAACGGACCGGGTTGTTCAGACGTTTCATCGTCGCTGCCGACCACTCAGTCGCCTTGCGAGGATGATAGTTTACGTGGATATAGACGAAGTTCTGCTCAATGACGCTATTGATGGTGCTGTCGTTGGTGATGAAGTCGGCAAAGCGCAGACACCACGGGCACCAGTTTCCACCAACTTGGCAGATGACGAACTTACCCTCGGCCTGGGCCTGAAGGAGCGCTTGGTCTATCTGCTCAAGCGGGTTGATTTCTTCGTTATACACTTTCTTGGGAGTCGTCTGCTCCTGAGCATTTGCCGTCATGACAAACAGGGCGACGGCAAACACGATGACAGTCATAATCTTTTTCATAAAAATAAAAAAACGAATTATAGTCTTGACATAAATTTGTTACGGTCAACGATAAAGCGCAGGTGGGTACCCTCGCCCAATAACGTTTCGCCGCAACGGGCTTCCACCTTGAACTCAATTTTTTTACCCTCAACTCGTGTCACCGTTGCAACTGCCGTAACGGTATCGCCCAGTTTTGAAGGCTTGAGATGGGACGAGGTAATCTGTCCTCCCACGGTTGTGCTACCCTCAGACAGATGACCAGCCACGGCAAGCATGGCGGCATTCTCCATGAGCGCCATCATTGCCGGCGTGGCGAGAACAGGCATGTCACCCGAGCCCATGGCAATGGCGGTGACAGCATCGGTCACTGTGAGTTGGCTGGTATGAGTCAGTCCTTCCTGTATCATAGTTGTTTTTAGTTTTTCCCGGTTATTGTTCAGGTATTTGCGGTTGATAATCGAGTTGGCGGTCCATCCAGGCGATGCGCTCGACGAGCCATTGCTTGAGGTGGGCGATTTCGTCGGCATAGCTGGTGGCGACATAATAATTGTTCCACACCCATACGCCCCATCGTGGCCAAGCCATGCTGTTGCGCTGTTCAGCGCCGTGCGACGTGAGCACCGTGGCAAGCGAATCCACCGTGGCCATCAATCTGTCATCACTCATGTTGCCCTGACGGTACTGCGCCCATCGTGCCTTGACCTGTGCCGTGTATTTCGGATCATTGTTGAGCACATACCACCAGAAGGGCACCATATACACCTCGTTTTCCTTATACATGATGTCATTGTTGCGATACATCCAGGTGTCAGTGCGCCAAGCCTGACGATGCTTGGCGTTGCCATAGGCCAGGTCAGAGTCCCACAACACCATCTTGAAACGCGGGTCATCGCTGTCGCGGCGTTTGTAGAACTTGCCGCTCAACCTGTAAGCGTCGACATTGTGGCAGAGCTCCATCATCAACTGGTAGTCGATAAACGACGCCACATCAATGTACTGGCTATAATTACCCGCCGCAAATGAGGCTTCCATCGCATCGATGCGACTATTGATATAATGCAACTGGGCTCGGCTCAGGTTATCGCGATCAGGCGATTTGTATTGGAACAGGATGTAGTGGTCAGTATAGGGCTTACCGGTCGAATCCACAGGGTGGTACTTGGACGTGTAGGTCACATCATCATCGCAGTCCACCTCCATGAGGTAGTCTCCCGTGAGTTCATCACTACTGTCGCCAGGTCCATTCAGGTCAAGGCGATATCGGCCCTTGGACACGACCTCGGCCAGAACGAACACCCCATAATAGATGCCATCCACGAACAGCTCACAATGACGGCCTCGCGGCACATATTCCATCCAGGGTCGCGCCAGTTCAAACGTCAGCATGTCACGAATCATGCTCTTGTCGCTATAGGGAGCCAACAGCGCCCAGTTATTGTCTTTGGGCATCCCCAGGAGAGAGACTCTCCTTTTCTTGGCACTGCCACGTTTCAACGGCTCGGCCAGCGTGCGGAACGAGTAAGGTTTTTTGGGACTGTTGTTATAGGTCGAGTTACCGCGATGACGCAAGGAGATGTAACCGTTATAGTCGACATGCTGCCCAGGATGAGCCAAGGTATCAGCATAATTGAGACGGCCTTCGCCATTCCAGATGATTTTCATGTGGGCACCGATGCGCTCGTCACGCATGATGGAGTCACCGCCCACCTCAATCCAGACGATGGGCAGGTTGGTCGAGTCGAGCCGCACACCTGTGTTATCGGGTGGAAAATTACCGGCTGTCTTGACACAAGCCCCGAGGACCAGCGCCAACAGCAACATCATTATCAACCGTGAGAAACGTTTCATCATTAATGAAAACATGGTTCAACACCGCAAAAGTATAAAAAAATGCACATATTTCAAAGATTGGTGATAAATGAACCCAAAAATTGCATATTACAATTTTTTGTGGTAATTTTGCCGCAGAATATGAAAACACATCAAAATCTTCAAGAAACAATGGACTCACAGAAGAATGCAGAAATCATCGCCCGCATCAAGTATCTGATGAAAGAGATGGGCGTGCGCCAGGTGCAGTTTGCCGAGCGCATCGGGGTGGACACCTCCAATCTGTCGAAATATCTCAATGCCCACATGCCGCTGAGCGACTCGTTCCTCAATCGCCTGGTCGTGAACCTGGGCGTCTCCAAGGAATGGCTGCTGGATGGCACCGACCTGCCCTTCGGCAAGACACCCGTTCGCGTCGACAATGGAGCAGCACTGGCTGCTGCCTCCAGTGAGACCGGGACACCCGTCTATGACGTGGATGCCACTGCAGGCGTGTCATCGGGGCGCAACGAGTTGTTCTCCAGCGAGAACATCGTCGGGTGGGTGAACCTGCCCAACATGAGTCCTCATTGCCGCATCGTGCGCGTGAGCGGTGACTCGATGGCACCCGTCATCATGGACGGGGACTTTGTGGCCGTGCGCGAGTTGAGCAACCCCAACCAGATTTATTGGGGGCAGATTTATGTCGTCCAACTCGACGACTTCAGGCTGGTGAAATATGTGCGGCGCCACACCGACCCCAATATGGTCGTGCTGCGCAGCGAGAACCCCAACTATGACGACATGGACGTGCGTCGCACCGACATCCACGAGATGTTGCTCGTGCAGCATGTTCTCCACATCAATTCCAGGCTCTGAAGCCTTTAAGGTCATTAAGGTCCTTAAAGGCTTTAAAGACCTGGCCTTATGACAAGAACGATAATATAAAATTGAAAAATGAACATCTACTATCATACACTCCCCAACGGGCTGCGCCTCGTTCACCTCATGACAAGAAACCAAGTCGCCTGGTGCGGACTGGCCATCAATGCCGGCAGCCGCGATGAACAGGAAGGGCACTTCGGGCTGGCGCACTTTGTGGAACACACCATCTTCAAGGGCACCAAGCACCGCCGCGCCTGGCACATCCTCAACCGCATGGAGCGCGTGGGCGGAGAACTCAACGCCTACACCACCAAGGAGGGCACCATGCTCTACTCGGTATTCCCCGAGCAGCACCTGCCCCGCGCCATTGATCTGCTTGCCGACCTGGTGCAGTGGTCAGTCTTCCCCCAAGAAGAACTGGACCGTGAACGCGACGTGGTGCTTGAGGAGGCCGCCAGCTATCGTGACACACCCAGCGATGCGGTATATGATGACTTTGAGGATTTGCTCTTTGCCGGCAGCGAACTGGGACACAACATCCTGGGCCGCAAGGAGGACTTGGAACGACTCACCCAAGACCACTGCATGCGCTACCTTAAAGCCCTGTATGTGCCCACCAACATGGCTTTCTTCTCGGTGGGACCTGAACATCCTGAACGCGTATTCCGGCTGGCCGAGAAGCACTTCGGCGAAATGAGCCACACTTTGGCACCACGTCATCGCCAACAGCCTCAGGAAACAGAACCTTTCAAGCAGGTCATCAGCATTGGCACACACCAGGCTCATACCATCGTCGGCGCCCGTGTGCCCGACATGAGCCACCCGCTGCGCTATGCCCTGATGCTGCTGAACAACATCCTGGGCGGACCCGGCATGAACTCGCTTCTCAACGTGGAACTGCGCGAGCGCCGTGGCTATGTCTATACCGTGGAGTCCACCCTGTCGATGCTCAGCGACTGCGGATGGCTGGAAATCTACTTGGGATGCGACCCCGATGACGTGCGCTCAAGCCTGCGTGTGATTGAACGCATCACCAGCCGCCTGAGTCAAGACCTGCTGCCCGAGCGCCGATTGGACGCTTTCAAGAAGCAGTATTGCGGCCAACTCGTCGTCGCTGCCGACAGCACCGAGTTCATGGCCATGCGTGCCGGCCGCGGCCTGCTTTATCACGGCAAAGTGACGACTATCGACGAGACCATCGACCGCATCCAGGCCGTGACGCCCGACGAAATCGCCCAAGCCGCCACCTTCCTGCACGGCAGCCGCCTCTCGTCGCTCACGTTCAAGTAAAAGCGTTTTTAAGACAATTGCTTGTTAAAATCATAAATAATGACTACTTTCGAGGTTTGATATTATACTGACAACGATGAAGAAGATTTCGATACTTATTCCATGTTATAACGAGGAGCAGTCGCTGCCCTTGCTGTACCCCGAACTGGTGAAACTCATGGACGGCAACCCGGGCTATGAGTGGGAGCTGATGTTCGTCAACGACGGCAGCCGCGACGGCACGCTGGAAAAACTGCGCGAATTGCGCCAGCAGGACCAGCGGGTCAACTACGTGGACCTGTCGCGCAACTTCGGCAAGGAGAATGCCATGCTCGCCGGATTTGACCACGTCACCGGCGACTGCATGGTCATCATCGACGCCGACCTGCAGCATCCGCCGACGCTCATCCCCGAGATGATACGTTGGTGGGAGCAGGGCTACGATGACGTGTATGCCAAGCGCAAGACGCGCGGCAAGGAGAGTTGGCTGCGCAAGCGGTTGTCGCTGCAGTTCTACAAAATCCTGCAGAGTTCGTCACGCTTCGACGTGTTGCAGAATGTGGGCGATTTCCGCCTGTTGGACCGCTGCTGCATCAACGCCCTGAGAAAGATGCGCGAGAGCGAGCGTTACACCAAAGGCATGTACAGCTGGATAGGCTTCAAGAAGAAAGACGTGGAGTTTGAACAGGGCGACCGCATCGCCGGCGAGTCGTCATGGAACTACCGCCAGTTGTTCTCGTTCGCCATCGACGGCATCACCTCGTTCACCAACGCACCGTTGCGCATCTCCACAGTCGTTGGCTTCATCGTATCGATGTTCGCCTTCCTCTACATGATCTACGTGTTCATTAAGGCGCTCATCTGGGGCGACCCGGTGCAGGGCTATCCCACGCTGGTAATTCTCATCCTCTTCCTGGGCGGCATCCAGCTGCTCTCACTGGGCATTATCGGCGAATACATCGGCCGCATCTACAACGAAACCAAGAACCGGCCCGACTACGTGGTGCGTGAGTTCAACGACGAGAAAGTGTTATGACATCCCATAGACAGGATAAACACGCAACAATGCCCAAGCGCATGACAGACATCATCTACTGGTGCCTGCTGCTGGGCGGTTGCGCCGTGTTCCTGTTGATGAACTATTACACCACCGCCAAGGAGGACGACCTGTTCCACTCCATGATCGGGGGTGGCTCAGACCGACCCATCAACAACTTGCTTGACGTGCTGCGCTCCTGGGTGGAATACTACAAGTATGACGCCAGGACAGCCAACCTGATTTCTTTCACCTTCAACGGCATTTTGGGCAAGACCGTGTTCAACATCTGCAACACGGTGGTGTTCGGTGTGCTGGCTCACCTGCTCAGCCGCCTGTGCACGAGGCGCAACTCGCTGATGGTGCTGGTGATGTTCTTCACCTATATGGTCACTGCCATGCCCGTGCCAGGCGAGACGATGTTGTGGGTCACCGCCAGCTTCAACTACATGTGGGCCTTTACGGCAGCCTTGCTGTTCATCGCCTATCTGCTGTATCACCGCAATCCTCACCCGGGTTGGGCTCGAGGTCTGATGGTGTTCGTGCTCTCGTTCTTTGCCGGCGGCATCAACGAGGGAACGACCTTTGGTGTGTTCGGCGGCCTGACACTTTATTACCTGTTTAACCGCGACAAGATAGACCGGGCAGTAATCATTGCCATGACCGGCTACCTGATGGGAGTGCTCCTGTTAATCACCTGTCCAGGGGCATGGGACCGCGCCTCGATGGAGGTGAGCCATCAAGCCGGACTCTCGACCATGCTCATCGAACGTTGCCGCCTGGTGATGGGCAAATCGCTGCGTTACGTCACACCGGTGGCAGCAATTCTGCTGGGACTGGTTCCCGTCTTCAAGGACGGCATCAAGAAGACGTTCTCGTCCTCGCCCTGGCCCTGGATTCTGCTGGTGATGTTTGCTTTTGTATTTGTCTTGGGGCAGGATCATCCGCGCGTGTACTTCACGCTGTCGATGATTGGTTTCATCGTGTTGGCAAGGGTGTTGCACCGATTGCTGGAGCACAAGAAGTGGCTTCGTTTGGCAGTCATCCTTATCGGGCTTGCGTTATGTGTCAAGTATTACCCTGCCAACATCAGGACATTGAAACAGTACAAGGCATTCTTTGACGCCACCGAAGCCGAGATAACAGGCACCAATGAGCGACAAGTGATATTGAAAGCGCGCTCGTTCGACAGCTACAGCCGCTTCATCAAGTACTTCAATTTCGACTCGTGGAACTTCTTCATCCGCGAGGAAACGCTTTGCCACCACTACGGCAAGGACAACATCCAGTTTGTCCCCGACTCGATAGCCGACCGTTACCACTCGGGCAGACTTCTGGAAGGCGCCCTGCCCATGCCTTTCAATGCCCCTGACTGTGCCGATGTGGAAGCCATCGTCGCAATACCCGACCAGGAATACATGGCCGTGAAGATGCGTCAGGATACCATCTCCCACAGCTATCAGTTTGCCCAGGCCTATGCCGCCGACGGCACGCCGATGTCCGTTCCCGTGTGCTATTTCCCGATGCTCTATCAGGGCCACGAGTACCTTATCTTCCCGATGATTGATGACAAGGTGTCTCGCCTCACCTTCTCCCCCTATGCCCTCGACGGCAAGGAGATCAACCTTGTGCGCACCGCGCCTAATCCCGTCACTACCAAATAACCGATTGAATATTCACAATTATCTCAATACTGTCATCATATGAAAAAGTTATTCTATTTTATCGCAGCTCTTGTCATGGCAGGTATTTGCCTGTCGGCAACCATGAAACCTGCATCTGAAGCACCTTCCGGGCAAAAGGCCAAATCCGTTGCCGCTGGAGTGCCCACCATACGTCCTACATCAGTTGAACTCATGCCTGACATGACGTATGACGAGTATGAACAACTGATGGAAAATGACCCCGAGGCCCACGTTGACGTCTTTTCCTCCCTGTACTTTGAAGGCTGCAGCTGGTACTGTGGGGGCCAAGTGGACAACGTGACAGCTTCAAGCAACCTTAATCCGCAAGCGGGTTTCACCTATGATGCCACTAATGCCCACGATTTTGACCACGAGAGCGTGTGGGCCACCAAGGGAAAAGGCATCGGCGAATACCTCACATTCTACTTTGCCAGTAATTGCCCCCGCATCACATCGGTGGCTATTCTCAACGGCCACGTCAAGAGCAAACAGGCATGGAGCAATAATTCACGCGTGAAGTCGTTGTTGCTCTACTTTAATGACAAGCCTTACAGATTGCTCGAGCTTGAAGACAGCCGATCACTGCAGTACTTTGACCTGGACACCTTGGGCTATGGCCCAGACGTTGAAGATGCTGGCCAATGGACCCTCAAGTTTGAAATCAGGGATGTTTATCCCGGCAAGAAATATGGCGACTGCGTCATTGCCGACTTCATCTTTGACGGCATCGACGTGCATTAAGTCTTATCGTGAGGCGGCCAATGATACATAACGCAACAGAGCTCATGGGCTATATCCAGCAAGTGGGCTTCCTGCCCTTGTTGTACAGCGGCATCAGGGGCTACTCGGCCGATGAGGCAGTGGACCCGGACTGCCGCTATGTGCTCTTGGACGACGGCGGCTGGGAATGGCCGCTGTGGCAGTGGAAAGGCCCTATCGTCACCGAGAGCGACTGCGTGTACGGCAAGTTCTTTAACAAGAAGGCTGGCTTTGTCAGTCGCGCGTGGTGGCCCGACCTGTACAACTGGCGCCATCACGCCCACCCTGCCCCATCGGCGGGATCCATCGAGGAGACCATCCTGATGACCCTGCGCGAGCACGGCAGCATGATCACGAGAGATTTGCGCCGCACATGCGGTTTCACCGAACCCAAGATGCGAAGCCGCTTCGACGGCTACATCACTCGCCTGCAGATGGCATGCCGCGTGGTCACCGAGGATTTTGTCTATCCCCGCGACAAGCACGGAAAAGAATACGGCTGGGGATGGGCCTTACTCACCACGCCCGAGCAACTGCTGGGCAAGGAGGCCTGCCACTGTGACCGCTCACCCAAGGAGTCGCTGGAGCGCATGCTTTCCCACATGGGGAACATCCTGCCCCGAGCCACCGAACAACAATTGATTAAACTCATCAAATAACCGATATTATCATGAAACGTATACTTTTTATCCTGATAGCACTCTTTACTTTTACAGGTCTTCAGGCCCAGAAAATCAGCTATATCGAGACCACGCGCTCGTGGCACTATGTGTATGACGAGAACGGTAAGAAGATCCACACCTTCAGCACCTCTCAAGGTCAAGTCGTTGCCTACAGCGAATCGTTCTACGTCCTCAAGAACGGCAGTTGGTACTACACCTGTGATGCCAAGGGCAAGAAACTGCACACCTTCTCGGTGAGCAGCGTGGGCGAAGTTCTGTCGGCTGCCGGCGACACCTTCACCAGCCGTCATGGCAGCTGGATTTACACCTGGGACAAGAACGGCAAGAAAATCGCCACCCGCAGCGCTCAACATTAACATCGCCACATGGACAAAAAACAGTATTTCAAAGCCAACAGACGGTGGCTGGCCGAAAAAGCTAAAGAGGATGGTGTGAAGCCATTACCCAAAGGCATCTTCTACAAGGTGCTTGCCAGTGGTGACCCCAATGGAAAGCATCCCGGACCGGGCAGCGTCATCACGGCTCACTATACCGGACGCACCATCGACGGGAAGGTATTTGACACCAGTGGCGGAGAGGTGCCCATGGCCAGCAGGCTGCGCGACCTCATCGAGGGCTGGATTATCGCCTTGCAGCAGATGCGGCCGGGCGACAAATGGGAAGTGTACATCCCTGCCGAGATGGGTTACGGCAAGTTCTCGCAAGATGGCATTCCCGGTGGCTCGACGCTGATTTTTGAGATTGAACTGGTGGCGGTGATGTGAATGCCGCCACTGAGGTTGCCGGCAGCATGACCCAAAAATGTTGATGAAAAATTTGCTGCCGCCACAACTTTTTACTATATTTGCACTAAGAAGATTTTTGTACAGGAGAAAATGTATGAACTTTGTCAAACCTTTTAACAACTGAATGTTTTCATGTTCAAATTCATCCACACCAGCGACTGGCACCTGGGCCAGAATTTCTATGGCTATGACCGCAGTGAGGAACAACAGGACTTCCTGCGGCAACTGGCCGATATCGTGCGCAAACAGACCCCCGACGCCTTGCTTGTGAGCGGCGACATCTTCCATACGGCAGCACCATCCAACGCTGCAGTCAACCTGTATGTTGAAGAGTTGCTCAACATCCACAAGGCCTGCCCCACCATGGCCATCGTCGTCATTGCCGGAAACCACGACAGCCCTTCCCGTCTCGACAGCGACAAACGACTGTGGAAACTTGCCGGTGTGACGGTGCTCGGCAGCATCGCCCGTGACGACAACGGACACGCCGACCTCGGCAACCACATCATCAATGTTAACGATAAGGGCATCATCGCAGCAGTGCCGTTTGCCTATCCCCAGAGTTTCCCCGTCCTGAAGGATGCCGACGTGGAGCGCGACAAGCGCCAGGCCGCCTATTTCCAAGCCCTGCTCAACCATGCCGACAGCAAGAACCGCGACAATCTGCCTGTGGTACTCATGGCCCACCTGGCCGTCAACAACAGCGACTTCACGGGGCATGACCGCAACATGAAGATGGAGTGTGTCGAGATAGACCAGCTGGGCAACGGTTACGACTACATCGCCCTGGGACATATTCACAGGCCACAGGACGTCAGTGAGCGGGCCCGTTATTGCGGCACCCCGATTCCCGTGAGTTTTGACGAGCAGTGTGAACACTCGGTGACCATCGTCGAGATTGACAGCCACGGCGACCTGCCCCGTATCGAGACCAAGGTCATCAAGAACACCAAACCACTGCGCACCATTCCACCGACAGCGCCTGCCGACTTTGAGACGGCTCTGGAACTGTTGCAGCAGTTCAACCCCAACGAACACGCCTACATCAGGCTCAACGTGCTCGTGGACCGTTTCCTGCCCGAGGGGGCACAGGAACGTGCCGCTGCCGCGGTGAAAGACAAGCAGTGCCGCTATTGCGACATGAAACGCACCAGCACAGCTGCCGTCACAAGCCAAGCCACCCAATTGACGGTGGAGCAATTCAACAAGATGCTGCCGGTTGAGGTCGCCAACCAGTTCTTTATCGACAAGACCGGACAGCACATGAGCGATAACCAGCAGACCATGTTTAACGCTATTTACCAAGAAGTGGAGAAGGAGAACAGACAATGAAACTCAAGAAACTCACCATCGACAATATCGCATCGATTGAACACGCCGAAATCGATTTTAACGAGACCCCACTAGCCGACGAACGCCTGTTCCTCATCACCGGTGAAACGGGATCGGGCAAGACAACCATCATCGACTGCCTGTGCCTGGCCTTGTATGGCGACACGCCACGCTTGAAGACGGCCAAGGGCAGCGACTACACCAACAACCGCCAGGAAAACGAGGAGACGCTTCGAACCAATGACGTGAGGCAACTGCTGCGTCGTGGCGCCGTGAGTGCCGATGTCAAACTCACGTTTGATGACAACGACGGCACCCCCTACGTCGCCACTTGGCACATCCACCGTTCCCGCAACAAAGCCAACGGCGCCATCCAGAAACCCGAACGCGCCATCGAGACCGACCAGGGTGTCGCCGATTACAAGATATACACCAAGAAGAATGACCTCGAACGGTTTGTCAAGGAGACCATCGGGCTGGATATGAACCAGTTCTTCCGCACTGTGGTACTCGCACAGGGCAAATTCGCCGAGTTTCTCAACAGCGACGACAATGACAAGGCCGCCCTGCTGGAGAAGATGACCGGTACCGAAGTCTATGCTCAAGTGGGCAGTAAAATCTTTGAGATGTTCCGTGAGAAAGAGGCTGCACGCAACAACCTGCGCGACCAGCTCCAGAACATCGTTCTCCTCACCGATGAAGAGAAAGCCGACATCAACGAGGAGATGGGCACCCACGGCCGTGAACAGGAAGCCTTGTTCACGCGCAATGAGGGTGCCATGAAGATGAAACAATGGCTGGAGAACAAAGCCAATAACGAAAAGGACTTGGAGAACAAGCGCAAAGACCTGGCTGACAAACAGGCCAAGACGCAAGAGGCCACCCAAGTCGAGAAACGGCAACTGGTGGCCGACTGGGAAGCGACCATCGAACCGCGACGAGAACTGAAAGATGGCCTGGAGGCCAAAGGACAGATTCAAGATCTGATGAACGACAAGCCAGCCTTGCAAGAGGAGTTTGATGACCTCTGCGCCGCCCTGCGCGCCGCCGTCGATACCTTCAATACACAGAAGGAACGACTCTCCGCCATCAACAGTTTCCTCAGTCAGGAGAAGCCCAACAGCGAGATGTATAAAGACATCAAGAGCATCAAGACTTTGTTGAAGCAACGCCTAACGGAACAGACCAACATCATCAAGTTTACCGACGCGCTTGAAAAGGATCGGCAGCGCTATCCGAAAGTGAAGAATACCGCCGAAGCGACACTTAAAGCCCAACAGCAGCAGGAGGCTATCGTCAAGCAGCTCGAGGCACAATACGACGCCATGGACGTGAAAGCCATCAACACCCTAAAGGACAACCTGGGCAATGCCAAGCAATCTATCTTGGAACTCAAGGTCGCCAACGACGCCACCGCCCAAGCCCGCGGCGCCCTCGAAGACATCAAGACAGGGCTCACCAATGAAAAACAGGCGCTTGAGACGGCAAAGAACTCGCTGGGCGACAAAAATGCCCTCATGGAACAGGCCCGTGAAGCCGTTGATCGTGAGACCGACTGGAACAACCTGCTGCAACAGGCCCACAAGACGCTCCATCAGGGCGACACCTGCCCCGTCTGCGGCCACACCATCGAGACGCTGCTTGCCCCCAAGGGAGGAAACGTGCTCGAAAGCTTGAAGTCGCAACTCAAACTGGCCGAGGAGCAGGTACAGAAGACTAAAACCGAAATTGCCGCCTCTATCAAGGCCATCAAGCAGTTGGAACAACAGGAGGAAAAGGCCATCAAACTGCTCAACAAGAAAACCGACGAGCAAGCAGAGCAGTGGAACACCACCCACCAATGGTTGACGACTTGCAACCTGCTTGCCGACAAGATGCCCTACAATGAACTTGCCGACGCACTCATCTCAGCCCTGGACAAGAGAGTTGAAGAACTGAATAACACCCTGCAGCAAGCGACCGACCTCAACAACCGCATTATCGGGGAGCGCAAGAAACTCACCGATTGTGCCGAGGCACACAATAATGCCAAAATCGACCTCAACAATGTGACCGAGAGCATCAAGCACCAGCAGGAAGCCATCGGGCACAGCAATGAGCAAGTGGCATCGCTGACCAACGAGCTGAACGGCCTGTTCACCATCGAGGACTGGCAAGAAAGGATGAACCGCCAACAGGACTTCATGGATGAACTGGAGCGCAAAGCCAATGACTATCAGAGCCAGGTTACCGAAGCACAGCACCTCAAGGAGGCTATCAGCCGCGGCGAGGCCATCATTCCTGCCATGCAAGACAACAAGAACAGCATCACGGGGCTGACCGACAACGGCAAGAGGGTTGACTCGGTACCCGAGAACATCGACGAGCAGTGGCGCCTGTTCGAGAACAAGTACATCAACTGGAACAACCAGCTGAAACACGAGCACGAGAAAGAGCAAAAGGCCACCCAGACCGTCAACCATTTTCTGGAGGGCAACCACGCCATCGACATGCAACGGCTCATGTTCCTCAACACCTGCCAGCAGGATGACATTGACGACATCAAGGCCGCACAACAGGCACTCGCCGAGGAAATCACCCACGTCAAAGGCGAAATCTCGGCCCTGGAACAACAGAAGAAAAGCATCGCCGACAGCAAGCCTGATTTCCCAGAGGAGGACCGCGAGACACTTGAGAACATCTGCCAGTCGTGTCAGGCACGGCACAAGGAGCTCACCATGCTCATCGCTCAGCTCAAAGCTCGCCTGGACAACGATGAGAACAACCGCAAGGCCGTTGGCGAGAAAAAAGAAGCACTCGACAAGGCCGAGGCCGTGTTGGGCCAGTGGGCGATCATGAACGAGATGCTCGGCGATGCCCAGGGTAACAAATTCCGCAAAATCGCGCAAAGTTACATCCTGGGAGAACTGCTGGCACGGGCCAACGGCTACCTCAGACAGTTCAACGACCGCTATGAGCTTGAAGCCAACCCCGGCACCCTTGTCATCCTGGTGCGCGACCTGCAGCAGGGCGACCTGACGTCGGTCAACACCTTGTCAGGCGGCGAGAGCTTCATGGTGTCACTCGCACTGGCCTTGGCCCTGTCAAGCACATCAGGGAAGATGTTCAGTGTGGACACCTTGTTCATCGACGAGGGCTTCGGCTCACTCAGCCCCAACTATCTTGACAACGTGATGGAAACCCTCAACAGGCTCTACGAGATGGGCGGCAAGCGCGTGGGCATCATCAGCCATGTGGAAATGCTCAAGGAGCGCGTCACGACCCAGATCCAAGTCTATCGCGACCCCAAGGACAACACCGTGAGCCGCGTCAAGGTCGTGTCCTGACGCGGTGACATGGTGGAGTGAACAAGAAAGAAAACTGCTAGAATACCATTTCGCCGTCAAACGAGATGGCATCCTTGTCACGGGCAATGATGTCGATATAGGCCTTGCCGTTATTGAACACATCTATGCGGAAGAAATAGGTGTCTTCCTCATTATTTACCGTGAACTCGATGTGTGAACGGTTGCTCGTCGGATAGGTGATGGAGTATTTCTCGATGTTGCCTTTGAAGTTCAACCCCTTGCCGCCGCCATAGGGCACACGGTAGGCCTCGCCCACATAGGGAAGGTAGCTGTCCACCTCATCTCCGTTGACCTTCAACTCATAGTTTGAGGTCACGTGACGCGGCATGCCACCCAGCGGTTTCATCCAGTCCACCGCGATTGTGTAATGACGAGTGTCAAGCCCCTCTTGCACCTGACGGGTGACCTGTGCTTCACGCTCGGCCTTGGTCAAGCCATTGCTGGTGCCACATGACACCATCAGCAACAACAGGGCGAACAATGTTGACAATAAAAATGACTTCCTTTTCATAATGCTGTTCTGATTCTGATATCAACCCAATGGCGGTTTGAGCTTGCCGGCAACCGGGACATGCCCTTCAACCGACCTTGCCGCCGTGAATAACTTTTGCAAATAACGCAAGAAATAATATAAAAAGCAAATAATACAACGAGTATTTTTGAGAAAACATCTTCGTTGGCTTTTCGTCGTTGCCGGACACTCAAAAATCACAGGTGACCAATTTGCCTCTTGCTAGATGCATTTTAGGCCACATTTATACAAGTAACATAACTTCCTGTACAACAAAATATTACCACAAATACGCCAAAATCTTCAAATCAGAAAAAACACTTTTTTTAAAAAAAATCGTCAAAATAGTTGGTAGTTCTGAAAAAAGCAGTACCTTTGCAGTCGCAATTGAACAAACGCTGACTCCGTAGCTCAGTTGGTAGAGCAATTGACTCTTAATCAATGGGTCGTGGGTTCGAGTCCCACCGGGGTCACCAAAAGGAAAGCCAAATGACTTGTAATGAGCCGTTTGGCTTTTTCGTTATGCCAATCATTGGCTTTTTATTCCTGGCAAAGCGCCACAAGATTGACGACATGGCGGCACGGACACGCTGCATGGAGACCCTGCGCGAGCTCTTCCGCCAGTACATGTCGCTGCTGATCCTGGAGAAGACCAAGCTGGAGCAGCACTGCATCTACCTCGACCCAAGGATATCGTTCAACGAGATTGACCGATACTTCTTCAGCGGATGCGCCTGCGCCTACTTTCAGATAGCCGTAGATGTCTATACCGACCTAAGATACAATGCCGATGAATGGGAATAAGCCTACCGAACAACAGGCGCTGCAGGAGCGCCAGAAGTTCGTCACCGCCTTCAATGACACGATGCTGCGCATCTGGCAGGAGCAAATCACCCTGCTCGGTGTCAATGACACCGGGGCACTGCTGGCATCGCCCAAGGCATTGCCGCTGCGGGCAGACGGTCGTTTCTTCGAGGTCGGATTGTCCCAGTCCTTCCTCGAATATGGCTTGTGGCAGGACTACGGCACGGGCCGCGAGACGCCCCGTGGTAATAGTGGCGATCTTGGCAGAGCCAAGAAACGCCAACGCCGCCGCTGGTTCTCTCGCAAGTATTACGCCTCAGTCATGAACTTGAAGGAGTTCCTCGAAGAGAACATCGGTAAAGAATTCTGTGGCATAATTAGTTCAGCGCTGTCGAAGGATTTTAGACATAATCACTGAAAGTTTGTGTTTTTCATGGTACTATTAGATTAGTAGGGCAGGTCACGCGTGAGCGTCGCCTGCTTTTTTTCAAAGGTATTCTATTTTTTTCAAGAATTATTGTAACTTTGCCGCATAACAAAAACTTATGACTGTTATGAGAAGCAAACTATTTATTTTTTTGGCAATTGCTATATTGGCTCAAATCAAAACTTTGGCAGCTGA
>JAFYYI010000066.1 GCA_017557665.1 Muribaculaceae bacterium
AACACCGTGACCGGAGACAAGGGCATAAAGCAGGCGCAGGACGAGTACCAGCGCCTCATGAACAATAAATCACCGAAATCTAAAAGAAAATAGAAGAATTCAATCATGGTATTTTTATTGGCTTTTGGGGCTCAAAACAATGCCGAATTAACTGCATTTTCCCCAAAATGAATATTTTGTTTTTTACATGTTTGAATTTCAGTTATTTACAAAATGCAAAATGAACTCAAAAAACTACCGGATTTCTTGGAAAATATGTTAAAATGCAGTATCTTTGCAATTGACTAGTGATGCCATTTGACAAAACAATACCCTTTTGGGTATTGTAAGAAAGAAAGGGCATTTATATTGGCAATGATATTAACTAAAAACTATTTGTGATATGAAGAAGATTTCTTGTTTTTCGATTATCCTGCTTTTGGTGATGTGTTTAATGCCATTGAATGTTGTTGCCGATAACACAGGCGGTGATGTTAACAATGATGGCGAAGTCAATATTGCTGACGTGAACACTGTTATCGACTATATTCTTGGCGACAAAAGTTGCCAAAGTATTGATGTCAACAACGATGGCGAGATTAATATTGCTGACGTGAATGCAATCATTGGTATCATCCTGAAAGGCACATCGGTGTCAGAGGAACATGAGTATGTAGACTTGGGTCTGCCCAGCGGCACGCTGTGGGCGACGTGCAACATTGGCGCTAGCATCCCCGAGGAGTTTGGTGACTACTTCGCTTGGGGAGAGACCACTCCCAAGGGTAGATATTATTGGGACAATTATAAGTGGATAAATACTGATGCAGCTGGTTATAGAGGGTGGACGAAGTACTGCTTAAGCATTCATCTTGGCTACAAAGGTTATCATGATGACAAGACCGAATTGGATCCTGAAGACGATGCCGCCACTGCCAACTGGGGTTTATCGGCACGCATGCCGTCAGAGGAACAGATTCAGGAACTTGTTAACTACTGCAACTGGCAGTGGATATTAAGGAACGGCGTGTATGGCCAATTAGTTACTGGTCCAAATGGTAATACTATCTTTTTGCCCGCAGCTGGTGCTCGCTGGCTTGAACAGCTCAATTCAGTTGGGCATTGTGGCCACTATTGGTCACGCTCACTTTTTATCGACGAAATTGAGTACCTTCCGCACTATGCAATGATACTTCACTTTACTTTAGGGATCGTGTACAGTAACGAATACTCCTTACGCTACACTGGCTATAATGTCCGTGCTGTTTATGTCTCACAGAATTAGCATTGATGTCGTCTTTTCAAGGTCTAATCGGCTGGCTTACCTTTGTGTAAACCAACCGATTTTCTTATGATACTGACGATAAACGGAAAACAGGCAGCGCTGAAGAAGGGGTCTTCGATAGAATATGTATCGGAGAACCGCATCTTCACCGATGCCGACGACTACAGCATGGAAAATCTAAAAGAAAATGAAGTGTTTAGCAAAGATTTTTGCTACCTTTGCGTTCATAATGATAAGACATCTTTTTTGACATTCTAAACGATAGACTGACGATGAAAAAAATATTGACATTTGTCCTCGCTGCTCTTGCCGCACTGATGCTGATCACGGCACGGGCCGCCCTGGTTCCCGCCTGCCCGCCCCAGATGATGAACGAAGTCATGGCGTTGTTGGCCGACAAGACTGACGATGAGAAGTTGGCTGTTCTGGTCTCGACGCTGGACGAGTTCCTGAAAGGCGGAGGCGGCTACAGCCGGGTATTCATTGATGATGCCACCAATGCTGTTGTCGAGGAGATTAATGGCGAAATGTTCGGCGAAACTCCCGATATCTTCACGCCCGAGTACCTGGAAATGTTAAGGGCGTCGATGTTAGAGGATATGGTTACGGATTATATCGGGAAATTCAACATCTTGGATCTGGCGGTGAAAACTGGGCGCAATGTTGAGGCAAGGATGAACTTCGGCAAGGGCAACACCCTCACCATCGCGACCTTCTCGCCCGAACAGGTGGCCGAGGCCCTGCATAACTATCAACCGTCGCAACCTGCCATCGAGGGCGATGTCGTTGATTTTGGTATTAAGTCGAATGATGATAATTTCGATGAGGTGTATGACATGCTTGACACGGTCCCGACGGTAGAAACACTGGTGATGCTGGCACGCTTGATGGACTTGAACATTGCCGAGTCGGGCGACACAATAGGTAATGTATGGATCGACGAGGAGTCCAAAAGAGTTGTATTATTAATGGTCGGTGAGGAATTTGCAGGATCGAACGAAATGGACGAAGGTGAGATGGAAACTGCCAAACATTTGTTTTTGGGAGCCTATAAGCAAATCGATGATTTTAGTTATGTGATGCATTACTTCTTTCTCACTGCAGCCCGAGTTGGCTTTGATTTTGAGATAAGATTGTGTGATGAGCATCATTTGGACTCCCCGCTTGTGTGGGTATTCACACCCAAAGAAATCTTTGACGCCTTTAGCGAGTGATTCTCGTGCCTCTCGAAGGCGAGGATAAACGTACTTTTCGCGTGCTGTAGAATCAACTCCCTTTCGATTGCCGTCTTTTCAAGGTCTAATCGGCTGGCTTACCTTTGCGTAAACCAACCGATTTTCTTATGATACTCACCATCAACGGGCAGCAAGCCGCCCTCAAGAAAGGCTCGTCAATAGAGTATGTATCGGAGAACCGCATCTTCACCGATGCCGATGACTACTCCATGGAGATTGAACTGCCCCTGGCAGACTGTCCGCAGAACCTTGACATCTTCGGGATGATCACCCGCAAAGACGTCGATGCAGGTGACATCTTCTTCGATGCGGTGCTGCAGGACACCAACTTCTTCAAGCGAGGTGCCGTCGTGATCACCGGCATCACGCAGGAATCAGTCAAGGTGCAGTTCCTGGAGAAGCGCAGTTACCAGAACTTCTTCCCACGCTTCGATGAGACCTACATCGACGAGCTCGACCTGGGCAAGTGGCCCAGCATCTACCCCGACAATTCGCCTACCGGCGGCGGGGCCCAGCCAAGACCAGGGGAAGAAGTGTCCTACGCCTCTCCGGCGCAGCTCTGGGGCAGGACGGAGGACTACACCGCCTTGCCGTGGGTCAACAACTCCAGCGGCAACCTGCAGAATTTTATGTTTAGGAAGACGAAAAAAACGTTTTGTTCTCTCGCTGTGCTCGGTCAAAATAAGTAGCGCCTTGAGATAAAAAATAAATTTTGTTTTCCGTTCAGTTTGCACTATCGTTGCCTTGCGGCGACGGTAGGCTGCGACTCGGGATAAAAAAGAATTTAAATTCTTTTTTTATCCGCTCGGCTTGCACTACCTTTGCAGTCATTATGGGTAAGATTATAGTAGCAGGCATCGGGCCTGGCAGTAAAGAAGACATCACTCCCGCCGTACTCGACACAGTGCGCGCGGCAGACGCCATTGTGGGCTATAAATACTATTTCCAGTTCATCCGGGATTATGTGCAGGCTGACTGCGAGTGCATTGACACTGGCATGAAGAAGGAGCGCGAGCGCGCCAAGCAGGCCTTCGAGCTGGCCGAGCAAGGCAAGACCGTGGTTGTCATCTCATCGGGCGACGCAAGCATCTACGGCATGACACCGCTGGTCTATGAAATGAAAATAGAGCGCCAGTCTAACGTCGAAATTGAATCGTTGCCCGGCATTTCGGCCTTCCAGAAAGCGGCTTCATTGTTAGGTGCACCTATCGGTCATGACATGTGCACCATTTCACTGAGCGACCTGATGACCCCATGGGAGGTCATTGAACGTCGCATCAAGGCTGCCGCCGTGGGAGACTTCGTTACTGCTGTCTATAACCCCAAATCCAATGGCCGCTACTGGCAACTGCACCGCTTGGTGGAACTGTTCCTGCAACAACGATTGACCGAGACGCCCGTGGGCTATGTCCGCCAGGCGGGACGCGATGAGCAGGAAATCAAAGTGACCACACTCGGTGAGTTTGACCCCGAGGAGGTGGACATGTTCACCGTCATCCTCATCGGCAACTCGCAATCCTATATCAGCGACGGCCACATCATCACACCTCGCGGCTACTACCGCAAGCGTGGTGATGAGGGCATCAAGCCTGGCCAGCAGATTATGATTGAATCGTTCCGCACCATCGAGAGCGAATTGCGCAACAAGGATATTCCCCTTGACCACAAGTGGGCGCTCCTGCATGCCATCCACACCACGGCCGACTTTGAGATGGAGCGCATCCTCTATACCGATGACCATGCAGTGGAAACGCTCTATAACAAAGTCGCTAAAGGCAATATCAAGACCATTGTGACCGACGTGACGATGGTGACCAGCGGCATCCGCAAGGGTGCGCTTGCCCGATTGGGCATGGAGGCCAAATGCTACTTGAGCGACCCTCGGGTCGCCGAGATGGCCACAGCCCAAGGTATCACCCGCACCCAGGCAGGTATCCGTCTTGCTGTTGAAGAGCATCCCAACGCCCTTTTTGCCTTCGGCAACGCGCCGACGGCATTGATGGAACTGTGTGACCTCATCCGCAAGGGCAAGGCTCATCCTGCCGGTATCATTGCCGCACCTGTGGGTTTCGTGCATGTGCGCGAGTCTAAACACATGGTCAAGCCCTTCAAGGACATCCCCAAAATCATCGTCGAGGGACGCAAGGGCGGCAGCAACCTAGCCGCTACCCTGTGCAATGCCATTTTGACTTTTGACGATGCGGCACAACTTAAACCCGGACGAGACTTATGATACTCAATCAAATAACCAAAACAATATTAATTGATAAAAAGTTGTTCGTGTTGTTTGACTAAAAGCAGTTGTTTGAATTAATTCAAAAATTGATATGAAGTTTTATGTGATAGGCATCAGTGACGCGCCGCGGCCTTATCTGCCGCCGGAGGTCATCAGCATCATCTGTAACGGGCGCGTTTTCTCGGGCGGCAAGCGCCATTATGGGCTTGTCGCGCCCTATTTGCCCGAAGGCTCCAAGTGGATAGACATCACAACGCCGCTGGATGCGGTCTTTGAGCAATATCACGACGAAGTGATTGTGTTTGCCAGCGGCGACCCCCTGTTTTTCGGGTTTGCCAATACCATCAAGCGCAAGATGCCCGATGCCGAGATTGTGGTATTTCCGTCGTTCAACTCCCTGCAGCTGTTGGCACATCGTCTGGTGATGCCCTATCACGATATGCGCATCGTTTCGTTGACCGGGCGACCCTGGCCCGAATTTGACCGAGCGCTGATTGAGCGGGCCAGCAAAATCGGTGTTCTCACCGACCATGAGCATACGCCATCTGAGATTTCCAAGAGGATGCTGGAGTATGGCTATAACGATTATCAAATGTATGTGGGCGAGCATCTGGGCAATCCCAAAGAGGAACGCATCAGCACCTGTACGCTTGAGGAGGCTGCCGAGCAGGACTTCAGCTATCCTAATTGCTTGATTCTGTGCGGTCACGCCAAGGCGAGGCCCTACGGCATCCATGAGAGCGAATTTGCTTTGCTCAATGGACGTGAGAAGATGATTACCAAGGCGCCAATACGCCTGTTGACCTTGCAAGCGTTGGAACTGCCGCAGAAACATGTCCTGTGGGATATCGGTTTCTGCACCGGCAGTGTATCCATCGAGGCACGGTTACAGTTCCCTCACCTGCAGGTTGAGGCTTTCGAAATCAGACCTGAATGCGAGGCATTGATACAGGAGAACAGCCGGCGATTCGGTGCTCCGGGCATCAATTGGCACATCGGAAACTTTCTGGATACTGATATTGATGCCCTGCCCCACCCTGATGCCGTCTTCATTGGCGGACATGGCGGTCAACTCAAGGAAATCATGGCACGCGTGCTCACGGTCTTGGCTGACGACGGTTGCATCGTGATGAACAGCGTCACCTCTCCCATGGTGCATACCGACAGCCACCAACTGTTTGACGAAGCGTGTGCCGAGTTGGGCTTGAAGCCAGAACCGCCCACACGCATCGTCCTGAACGACAACAACCCGATAGAAATACTCAAATGCAAAAGATAGCCGTTATTCCCATCAGCGACGAGGGTCGCGATATAGCCGAAACCCTACAGCAAGAGTTCCAAGCCTCGGTCATCAAACGTGCCGAGGTCGCACAGCAATGGCGAGCGTTTGATGCTTTCATCTTTATTGGCGCGATGGGCATCTGCGTTCGCACGATAGCGCCTCTTATCGAAGACAAGCACACTGATCCAGCCGTTATCTGCGTGGACAGCTTGGGCAACCATGTTATCTCGGTGTTATCGGGGCACGTGGGTGGCGCCAACGACCTGACACACCGTGTGTCATCGGCATTGGGAGCCGAACCCGTTATCACAACCCAGAGCGACAACGCCGGATTGTGGGCGCTGGATACGCTGGATGAACGTTTCAACTGGCCCATCGCCAGCGAGGACGACATGAATGCCTGCATCTTCGCTTTTGTCAACCGCGAACCCACGGCTTTGTTTATGGAAGTGCGTGACGAGGGCACCGATTATCTGGAAAAGACCCTTCCCAGCCATGTCACCATCATCAACGACCTGAACGAGGCCGCCCCCAAGAAATTCCGTTTACTCATCATGGTGACACCATACCGTCGTTATGCGCCTGAAGGCATGTTGTCATTGCACTTTGTGCCCATGGTGGGCACTATCGGCTTTGGCTTGGCTCATCACCCCGATAATTACAAGTTCATCTATGATCAGATGGACGAAGCTCTGGCCCAACGGGGCATTCTGCCGTGTGCTTGCCGTTACTGCACGATTGATGTAAAAGCCGATGAGCCGTTTGTGCAACTATTAAAAGACGGGTATGACGAGAAAGTTGAATTCTTCACCGCCGAGCAACTGGCTGCTATTGAAGTGCCCAACCCGAGTGAAACAGTGGCCAAACATGTGGGAACACCCAGCGTATGTGAAGCGGCTGCTATCCTTGGCTCTAATCACGGCAAACTGATTGTCCCCAAAATCAAGGGTGAGAATTTCACTGTGGCACTGGCTATCGATTACCAATACCTGCGTGGCCAGCAGGGCCACATCGAGATTATTGGCGCAGGTCCCGGTGATCCGGATTTGGTTTCGGTGCGAGGCCGCAAAATGCTGGAGCGAGCCGATTTGATACTGTACGCCGGTTCTTTGGTGCCGCGAGAATTGACTTTATGCGCTAAGCCAGGTGCTGTCGTTCGCAGTTCAGCTGGGATGAACCTGGAAGAGCAATGCGCATTGATGAAGGAGTTCTATGATCAGGGTAAGTTTGTTGTGCGCCTGCACACGGGCGATCCGTGCATCTTCGGGGCAATACAGGAACAAATGGCATTCTTTGACAAGCATGGCATGCGTTACCACATCACACCGGGTATCTCATCGTTCCTTGCGGCTGCAGCTGAGTTGCGTAGCCAGTTTACTATCCCCGAGCGCACCCAGACCATCATCCTGACACGCGGCGAGGGCCGCACACCCATGCCCGAGAAAGAGCAATTGCACCTGCTGGCCCGCAGCCAGAGCACAATGTGCATCTTCCTGAGTGCCGCCATCGTTGATGACGTGCAGCGGGAATTGCTCATGGAATATCCCGAAGATACGCCCGTTGCCGCATGCTATCACCTCACCTGGCCCGACCAGCGCATCTACCGCGGTGTGCTCAAAGACCTGGCCAAGATTGTCCACGACAACAACCTCACGTTGACTACGATGCTTGTCGTTGGTGAGGCCATCGACAACCGCAAGGGCTTGTCAGAACTGTATAACAAACATTTCACCCACCTGTTCAGGAAAGGCGACACATGATCTTAGTTTTTGGTGGAACGACTGAGGGCCGCGTGGCGGCTAAGGTGCTCGAGGAATCGGGTGCCAACTACTGCTATTCCACCCGTAGCGATACACAGGACATCCAACTCGTGCATGGCCACCACATTACCGGTGCGATGGAAGTGCCCGAGATGGTCGCTTTCTGCCAAGGGCATGACATTCGCCTAATCGTTGATGCCGCCCATCCGTTTGCCGTCAATCTGCACCGCAATGTCATGGATCTTGCTGGACACATCGGGGTGCCTGTCATCCGCTATGACCGCATCTATCCGCCCCATGACGAGGATATGGTCTGGTGCAGGGACTATGATGATGCCATCACCCAATTGGAAGCGCACGGCGTTCATCGCCTGTTGGCGCTCACGGGAGTTAACACCATCACGAAACTACGTGATTTCTGGCATGAGCATGAATGTTGGTTCCGCATCCTGAATCGTAACGAATCGATGGTAGGAGCACAAAAAGCAAGTTTTCCTAGCGACCACCTCGTTTATTACGAGAAAGATGATACCTCGGCGCTGATTGAACGACTGAAGCCTCAAGCTATCATCACTAAGGAAAGCGGCCTGAGCGGCGGCTTTGATCAAAAAGTCAAGGCAGCTCGACAAGCTGGAATCAAAATCTTTGTCGTGGAACGGCCTGAATATCCTACTGCAGATGGGGTGACCGTCCATCACGTCAATGGACCTCATGGCCTGCGACGCATGGTGGAGAAACTGCTGCCCGAGTTTTATCCCCTGCACAGCGGCTTGACCACAGGCACCTGCGCCACGACAGCAGCTATTGCCGCAACGATACACATGAAAACGGGTGAAACACCATCTTCGGTACCTGTCATCTTGCCCAATGGCGAGACTATTGAGGTCGATGTCACCTATGGTGACGGCTATGCAGCCGTATTCAAGCAGGCTGGTGATGACCCCGACGTGACCAACGGTATTGAGATTCGCGCTCATGTCGAACCCAGCGACCATTTTGAGATATTTGGCGGCGAGGGCGTTGGCCAATTTACGTTGCCTGGCTTTGACTTTCCCCCTGGTGAGCCGGCCATTAACAAGGCTCCAAGACAGATGATGCGCGACAACATCAAGCAGAATGTCAGTATTACCATCAGTGTGCCGCAAGGTGCCGAAACTGCCCGTCGCACCTTCAATCCACGCTTGGGCATTGAGGGTGGCATCAGCATCATCGGCGTGTCGGGCATTGTCAAGCCCTTCAGCGAGGAGGCTTTTGTAGCGAGCATCCGTAAGTGTATGCAAGTGGCCAAAGCTTCGGGCAGCAACCGTGTAGTCATCAATAGCGGCGGCAAGAGTGAACGCTTTGTAAAAGCACAATATCCCGACCTGCCGCAACAGGCTTTTGTGGAATATGGGAATTATATTGGCGAGACATTGGCCATCGCTAACGAACTCGACATCAGCAACATCACCATGGGCGTGATGCTGGGCAAGGCAGTAAAACTCGCTGCCGGCAATCTCGACACCCACAGCCGCCACACGACGATGGATAAAGACTTCGTGATGACGATGCTTCACGAAGCGGGCATTGACATTGACATCAGTGATCTCACCCTCGCCCGTGAACTGTGGGAACGCATCCCTACCGACAAGCTTCAGAAATTCGCCACCGTTGTCATCAACCACTGCTCATGTCACTGTGCTCCGCTGCTCCCCAACGGCAATCTTACCATCCTCTTAATCGATGATAATGGGAAGATTTATTACTCGTAGGAGGTTTTGCGGCGGCGATAGAGGACGTAGATGATGATAGGGGCGCCGATGAGGGCGGTGACGCTGTTGACGGGCATAGCACCTTCGAAGCCAGGTGCTCGGGCAATCAGATTACAGATTAATGCCAGAGCCGCACCACACAAGGCGGTGGCGGGCATGAGTTTCCAATGGTCGCTGGTACGGAAGATGCCGCGGGCCAGATGGGGCACGGCCATACCGATGAACATGATGGGACCGCAATAGGCGGTGACGATAGCGACCAATGTGCCTGAGCAAATGATGATCCAAGTGCGGGCGCGCTTCACGTTAACGCCCAAATTGGCGGCATAGCGGTCACCCAGCAGCATGGCATTCAGGGGCTTTACTAACAAGAAACTCAACGGTAGCAGAATGCACATGAGCACGACAAAAAGAATCATCTGGTCACCCGACACGCGAGAGAACGAGCCAAGTCCCCACACCACAAAAGCCTTAACGTCTTCCTCGGGACTGAGGAATTTTAAAACGCCGATAATGGCTGTGGCCAAATAGCCGATCATCACACCGATGATCAACAGGGTGACATTGCCGCGCACCTTGCCCGAAATCCACACAATCAGCATCATCACTGCGATGGCACCAATGATAGCGGCAACCGAGACCGCCGCGTCGCCCAGATAGCCCAGCGAACTCAAAGCCACACCGCCCAACTGTCCAGACAGCAGCACGACAAAGGCAACACCCAGGCTGGCACCATTGGAGATACCCAAAATCGACGGCCCAGCCAGCGGGTTGTGGAAGATGGTCTGCATCATCAGACCGCTCACGGCCAAACCTGCGCCAGCCACGATGGCGGTGAGCACCTGCGGCAGACGGGAACTGAGGATGATGTTGGTCCAGATTTCGGAATCGCAGCCCTGGCCGACAAGGATACGACAGATGTCGCCCACCGGAATCTTAACAGATCCGATGAACAGGTTGACAATCATCATCACAACGATTGCCACCACAAGGGCCAACATCAAAGGCAACGTTCTTCTCATATCAAAAAGGAAAACAATCAGTACAATAAATACAAAAATTGATTACCGATATCTCTCATTGTACTTGTTGTATTTATTGTTGTTTTTTTAGTTGTTGCAGTTTATTTAAGCAGGCGGTAGAAGGTGGGTTGGTAGTCTTTCTCCACCAATTCGGGATGGAAGATGGCGACAAAGTCCTTCAGCAGCACATCGGGCTTGACAGGTGCAATCTCATAATAGGGTGTCTGCTTCATGTTGCAGTAGATGACCTTTTTCTCATTGAAAGCCTTAAACATCTCGTTGCGAGGCTCACTGGCCTTTAGCGCCTCGTAAGAGAAATCTCCCTGATAGCTGTTGAGGATGCGCCAATAGTCGGCGTTGGCCGACAGGGCATACATCTTTTCAAACTCCAGGTCTTCGCCCGAGGTCTCGTCATCGTTGATGACATAGTCGGCCCCAGCGTCGCGGAAAATTTGGGCCAGATAGTTCTTGCCGCCCACTGCATGCCAGTTGCCATAGTGCATCTCACCGCTGGTGACGGTGGGACGTTGCTCGACCTTGGCGGCCTTCTCTTTCAATTCGTTGTAACGGCTCTCAATGCCAGCAAAAATCTCGGCAGCCTCTTTTTCCTTACCAATGAACATGCCAATGAACTTAATCCATTCGGCTTGTCCCAGTGGGTCAAGTTCTTTGTAGCCCAGGTGGGGCACGAGCGTGATGCCGATTTCCTTGATGGCATCATAGCCACCGCGCTTGGACGGCGAGATGAAGATGACGTCAGGATTGGCGGCCATGACCACCTCGGGGTCAAACTCACCTTCCATACCAATCTTGACAATGCGGCCGTCCTTGACACGCGCCTTGATATCCTCGTTGAAAAGGTTCTTGGTGCCGGTGATGCCCTTGACCACGTCGTGGGCATCCAGAATAGTGAAATTGGACAGTTGCAGCGAGGTCATGCAGATGGTGCTCTTGATGGGAACCTTGACCTTGACATAGCCTTCAGGAACCGCCACATCGGCATCATGAACAAGTGCAAAATGGTCTTTCTTGCCCACGTCAACCAGCCGTACGTCGGCCGAGTCACGAACACTGAATCCTGTAGCATACTTCACGGTCACTTCTTCCATCGAATCGGTGCCCGATTTCGACTGCTTTTCACCCTGTGAAGAACAAGCGCAAAACAGCACCAATACTGCAATTAATCCAAAAAATTTCTTCATTTTTTTATTCATCTGATTTATGCTACAAAGGTACTACTTTTTAATGACCAAGCCGCACAAAAACCACCAAAAAAACTAGGAACTAGGTACTAGAAACCAGAAACTTCTTTGTACCTTTGCGCTATGGAAGAAACAGCAGTTAAAACGAGATGGTTTGACAACATTTGGGCGGCGTTGATTTTTTTCACCCGCTTGCCTTTTTGGCGTCTCCATCAGCCTCCACAGGCAAGTTACAAGACGGTCGTGGAGTTCTGGCCGTTGACGGGTTGGCTCACGGGTGGCGCGATGGCTGCGACACTCTACTTCGGCAGCATGGTATTACCTCATGCCGTAGCCGTGATTGCCGCTATCGCCGTGCGCTTGCTGATTACAGGAGCCTTGCACGAGGACGGGCTTGCCGACTTCATGGACGGATTCGGCGGCGGTGGTAACCGTGAGCGCATCCTCGCCATCATGAAGGATTCCCATATCGGCACCTATGGCGTGCTGGGGCTTATCATCTACATGCTGCTGCTCGGCACAACGCTTTACAGCATGCCTGTGGCCGTTGCAGCGCTCACCATTCTGGCGGCCGATCCGTTCTCCAAGATGGTCACTAGTCAACTTGTGTCGATGCTCCCCTACGCTCGCCGTGAGGACGAGGCCAAGAATAAAACCATCTATCGCAAGCCCACGCTGGCCGCCGGATTGAGTCTGACCGTTCAGGGGCTGTTGCCGATGGCCTTAATGATTTGGCTGACGGATGTCCCATGGTATCTGGTGATTGCAATCCCTCCCGTGGTGATGTATTTCCTGTACCTGCTCATCCTTCGCAAGATTCACGGCTACACGGGCGACTGCTGTGGTGCCGTGTGCCTGCTGGTGGAACTGGCAGTATATCTGGTTGCCTGCGCGCAATAGTTAACAGTGAACAGTTAACAGTTAATGGACTAGGGACTAAAAACTAGGGACTAGGGACTAAAAACTAAAAACTAATAAATGAATATCATTTTAATTAGACATACCAGCGTTGATGTACCCAAGGGGACGTGCTACGGACAAACCGATGTGCCCGTTCGTGATACCTTTGAGCAAGAGGCCGAGATGACCCGCCAGTCTTTGGAGCAGTTTCTGCCTTTTGACAAGGTATTCTCCTCGCCGTTGACCCGTGCCCGCAAACTCGCAGCCTATTGCGGTTACCCCGATGCCGAGACCGATGACCGCCTGCTGGAGATGAATATGGGCGATTGGGAAATGCAGCTGTATGACGAAATCCAGGACCCGCATCTGCAGGAATGGTATGACGATTACATCAACCAGCCCACGACAGGCGGTGAGAGTTTCTGGCAACAATACCAACGCGTTGCGGACTTCCTTGACGAACTCAAGGGCAAACCCTATCGGAGCGTGGCCATTTTTGCCCATGCCGGTGTTCTCATCAGCGCTGGCATTCATGCCGGACTCTATTCCTGGAATAATGCTTGGAAGAATCTCACAGACTATGGGGATTTCATTGTAATTAAAGATTAACATGAAAAAAATCATATTGATAACTGGTGGACAACGCTCGGGCAAGAGCAGCTATGCCGAGAAATTGGCGTTGAACCTGGCCCCCAATCCTGTGTATGTGGCAACGGCCCACGTGTGGGACGAGGAGTTCCGTGAGCGTGTGCGCCGTCATCAGGAGCGCCGTGGACCACAATGGACCAACATCGAGGAAGAAAAATTCTTGAGCCGTCATGACCTGACTGGCCGCGTGGCGGTCATCGACTGTGTGACGTTGTGGCTAACCAATTTCTTCTTCGAGAATCAAAATCAAGACACACAGCAAGTTTTAGATATGGTCAAGGAGGAATTTGACCATTTCACAGCACAAGACGCGACCTTTATCTTCGTGACCAACGAAATCGGCAGTGGCGGTGTGAGTGTGGATGCCGTGCAACGACGCTTCACTGACCTGCAAGGCTGGATGAACCAGTACATCGCCAACCGCGCCGACGAAGTCGTCCTCATGGTATCAGGCATCCCGGTAACAGTTAAAAGTTAACAGTGAACAGTGAATAGTTCTAGAGCATCTAGAAAATCTAGAATATCTAGAAACTAGGGACTAAAAACTAAAAACTAGAAACTAAAAAAATGAAACAATTCAACATACAACACACCGATAAGTCAATGGCTGATGCCATACAGCAGAAAATCGACCACTTGAACAAACCCAAAGGCTCACTGGGTCGCTTGGAGGAACTTGCCTTGCAAATATGCCTCATTCAGCAGACCTTGACACCCAGCCTCAACCATCCCAGCCACCTATTGCTAGGCGGTGACCACCGCATCGAGCGCGAGGGCGTGAGTGTCTCGCCACGCGAAGTAACCTGGCAGCAGATGATTAACTTCACCCGTGGCGGCGGTGGCGTGAACATGTTCTGCCGCCAACATGGCTTCAAGTTGCGCATCGTGGACACCGGTGTGGACTATGACCTTAGCCATGTAGAGGGCATCATCGACCGCAAAATAGCCCGTGGCACCCGCAATTTCCTACATGAGCCTGCTATGAGCCAGGAAGAGTTTGACCGCGCTATCCAGATTGGGTGCGACCTGGTGGATGACTGTATCGCCGAGGGGTGCCAAGTGCTGTGCATCGGAGAAATGGGCATTGCCAACACCTCTCCGTCAAGCATTTGGATGAGTTTGTTCGGCAACATTCCCTTGGATGAGTGTATCGGTGCTGGTGCTGGTCTTGACCATCCCGGCATTCAGCACAAGCGCGAAATCCTCGCCCAAGCGTTAAAGCATTTCAATGAAACAATGGAAAATACGACCGAAAACGCCATCCGTTACTTCGGTGGCTTTGAGATGGTAACAGCCATTGGCGCGATGCTACGGGGAGCCGAGAAGCACCTTGTTATCCTGGTTGACGGCTTTATCATGACGGCCTGTGCCATCGCCGCCATTCAACTCTACCCCACTGCCCAGGACTACATGATCTTCACTCATTGTGGTGACGAGAGTGGCCATCGTCGCATGCTCGACATCGTTGGTGCCAAGCCAATTCTTAACCTGGGCCTGCGCCTCGGTGAAGGAACCGGCGCCCTTTGCGCCTTTCCCATCATCGATTCTGCCGTGAGGATGATCAACGAAATGAACAACTTCGACACCGCTCACATCACCAAATACTTCTAGAGTAATATTACCGCAACAAGTGTCAGTACGAGCATCAACACCTCGGCGAGGCGGTTGATGCCGACAGAGGTGTGCATATCAGCGGTCGTCAGTTCACGGTCGTTCTCGCCGATGTAGGGTTTGTCGAACAGTTCACCGAAATAGTAGTGGGGACCGCCGAAACGGCAGTTGAGGATTCCGGCAAGTGCGGCCTCAGGGTAGCCGCTATTGGGGCTGGCGTGCTTGCGACCGTTTTTCCAAACGAATTTCAGGAGAGACCACTTGCCCGAAGCGAGGACCATCAGCAAGGCAGTCAGACGGGCGGGGATATAGTTGGCCACGTCATCGATGTGAGCAGCCCAGCAGCCGAAATCCTTGTAGCGTTCGGTGCGGTAGCCTATCATCGAGTCGAGGGTATTGACCATCTTGTAAGCCAGCATGCCTGGTGTGCCAAGCAATGCAAACCAGAACAGCGGGGCTATCACGCCGTCGCTCAGGTTTTCGGCAAGGGTTTCAAGAGCGGCAGTGCGGACCTCTTGGCCCGACAGTTGGGAGGTATCGCGCCCTACTATGCGGGCAACCTGCTGACGTCCCTCGTCCAGAGAACGGTCCAATGCCAAAAACACCTCGCGCACCTCGCGGATAAGTGTCGTCCCTGCCAAGCAATAGAATATGATGATGGTATCTAGAATCAGCCACAACACCATGTTGGGTGCCAGCCGTTTTAATCCCCACAGCACAAAAAACACCAGCAGAATAAGGCATATGGCCATGACAGCTCCTTTGGCCATGCGGTGGCTACCCTTATTGAGGCGATGCTCGCCCCAAGCAATCATCTTGCCAAACCACACGATGGGATGTGGCAACCGCGACGGGTCACCAAACACAAAATCCAGCAACCAGCCAAGCAGCAGCGGCAAGAGGAGTATTAATGTCTCTTTCATTGGGCAGTGAATTGTTGTATAGCATCAATCAAGGCGTCGTTTTCGGCCGGCGACTGGGTGGCAATACGGAAGTGGTGCGGCGTGAGGCTCGTGAAATTGGAGGCATCACGGATGAGGATACCATGTTCAAGAGCCAAATAATCCTTCAACTCGGCAGCTGTTGCTCGCTTGATTGTGCACAGGAAGAAATTGGTCTGTGTATCAAAAGCCTCGATGCCATCAATCTCGTTCAGCATGGTGCGCAGACGCTCGGTCTCGCCCAAATAGGACGGCAGGTCTTTGATGGCGACTGCATCATGAGATACCAGCCACTTGCCAGCCTCGAGCGACAACGCATTGATGGCCCAGGGGCGGTATTGCTCCCGCAAGTGGCTGATGATGCGTGCCGATGCGGTGACATAACCCAACCGCAGCCCTGGCACCGCATAGCGTTTTGTCATCGAGTGCAAAAGGATAATGTCATCACGACCGACCACGTCAGCAGGCGGCAGCAGAGGGGCCATCGTATAGTCCTCATAGGACTGATCAACAACGAGCAGGTGATGTCGTTTGGCAAGCGCCAACACATCCTCAACGGCCATCACATCACCCGTGGGATTGTTGGGGTTGCATAGCCAACACAGGGCACCGTCCTCGCGTTCTTGATAGCCGAAAACACGGCAGGCGTCCTCATATTCCCTGAACGTGGGTTGTATCACATGGCAACTGCCCTCGTGGCGATAGGCCTGTGCAATCAGGTAGATGGCATCTACTGCCCCACTGGTCACCAGCACCTCGTCGGGACTGATGCCACACTCGTGGGCAATCATCATTTCCAGCGACGCTGCCGAGGGTTCGGGATAAGAACGCACGACATCCATATGGGAGCACAAATAGGTTTCTAAAGCACTCAAATCAGTTCCAGCATAGATGTTGGAGCTGAAGTTCATTTTGATATTCTTGTAACGATACAGGTCGTCGCCGTGTCCTTCAATCATGGTCTGTCAGGATTTGATAAATCTGTTCCATATCAACGTACTGGCGCACATGGGCAGCCAACTTGTCGTATTGTTCCTCCTTGAAAGCAGCGTAGTCAAACGGCTTGTTGCCTTCGGCAATCTTATCTTTGAAAGGCTCCAAGAGGAAGTTCACAAAGGGTGCATTGTCAAGAATGCCGTGGACATAAGTGCCCATGCACTTGCTGTCGACAATATAGCCGTCTTCGCGTCCGTCATCAAATTGCAGCAGTGGGGACGGCTTGGCATCGCCAACGGGTTGCGTTTCACCCTGATGAATTTCGTAGCCCTGACCGTACTGGCAGGTGACTTGGCGCGTCTGCTTGTCGCCGTTCATCGTGGTGGTTGTGGGAAGCAGACCCAAGCCTGGCAAGCGCTCGATGTCACCCTCCACATGGTCGGGATCCAATACTTCCATGCCCATCATTTGGTAACCGCCACAGATGCCCAGCACTGCCGCGCCTTCGCGATGTGCCCTCACGATGGCCTGGGCACAACCGTTGCGCCGCAGTTCATACAAGTCGTGCAAGGTCGATTTTGTGCCTGGCAGAATGATGATGTCGGCCTTCTTGATATCTTCGGTATTGTTGGTGTAGAACAGGTGGACACGTGGGTCACGCTCCAGCGCGTCAAAGTCTGTGTAATTAGAAAGATGGCGCAACATCACGACGGCCACATTGACCTTGCCGCGCTCGGCTTGCATCGACTTTTGTGCCAGCGCCACGCTGTCCTCTTCCTCGATGTATATGTCTTTATAGTAAGGGATAACGCCCAGCACGGGAACGCCGCAAATGCCCTCAAGCATCTTGCGCCCTTCGTCAAACAACCGCATGTCGCCACGGAACTTGTTGATGATGATTCCCTTGATGAGACGACGGTCTTCAGGGGTCTGCAAGACGATGCTGCCATAGACCGAAGCAAACACGCCGCCACGGTCAATATCTCCCACGAGAATCACGTCGGCATGGGCATGACGCGCCATAGGCAGATTCACCAGGTCGGTATCACGCAGGTTGATTTCCGAGATGCTGCCAGCACCTTCCATCACGATGGGATTGAAACGGGAAGCCAATCGGTCGAAAGCATCGCACACCTCACGGCGATAGTCGATGTCAGACGTCCCGCGGCGCCAGTAATCATAGGCATTCTTGTTGCCAATAGGTTTGCCGTGCAAGATGACCTGCGAAGTGTGGTCGCTTTGAGGCTTTAACAAGAGAGGATTCATGTCGGTGTGGCATAGAATGCCAGCGGCCTCGGCCTGAACGGCCTGAGCACGACCGATTTCAAAACCTTCGGGTGTGGCATAGGAGTTCAATGCCATATTCTGGGCTTTGAACGGGGCCGGGCTATAACCGTCTTGCCTGAAGATACGACAAAAGGCAGCGGCAACAATGCTCTTGCCCACATCACTGCCCGTCCCGGCAAACATCACTGGATGCAATCGCTTGTTATTCATTCTTTCTCGTTGGCTAAGACAAACAGATAGTCAGACAGGCGGTTCATCATCATCAGCACATCACCGTCAACAGGATGCTCACGATGCAGAGACCACAAGCGGCGTTCCACCGTGCGAACCTGCGTGCGAGCCAAATGAATGAATGCGGCCAACTGCGACCCACCTCCAGGCACGACAAAGCCGCCCTGATAATCGGCATGGTCAATGGCCTGTTCCAACCGAGCAGCAATCTCTGTAGCATGAAGTTCGCGTGGATTAACGCTGTCCTCGGGCGTGGCGATGTGACTCATGACCGTCATCAGTTCGCGCTGCACGGCGAGTATGAGTTCACGGTTAGCGGCATCATCATCGAGCATCGACCGTACGATGCCCAAATGGGAGTTCAGTTGGTCGATCTGCCCGTTGGCCTCAATGCGCGGGTCGTCTTTCGGGACCCTCACGCCGTCACGCAGACTGGTCATGCCCTCATCACCGGTTTTGGTATATATCTGCTTCATAGCCATTAGTTTCTAGTCCTTAGATTGCTGATGTAACTGTTAACTGTTCACTGTTAACTGTTCACTAAATACAGGTGTGTATAGCTTGCCAGCACGTTTTTGTAGCGGATGACTGGCGTCATCACCGGCTCGCCCTTAGCATTAAACACCTGAGTCGCCGATTCTGGCGGCTCGCCCAGGAATTGCGTGTAGTGGAACTCGTGCCCACGGTATTCCTTGCCGTCGAGCGTGAAGCGGCGATAACCCAACGAGAGTTTGCGATCCTGCTTACGGGCAGTAATGCTATAAGGCAGCACACCACACATGGAAAAATCTCCCTCGTCGGTGATGATATTATTGCACAGGTACATCATGCCGCCACATTCGGCTATGATGCGTCCGCCACGCTCGGCATATTCCTTGATGGCTCGTCGTGTCGCCTCAGCTTTTACCAGTGCCTCAAGGTGTTTCTCGGGATAGCCTCCAGGCAGATAGAGCAGCGTAACATCGTCAAGGCAGGGAACATCACGCTCTGGGTCGAAGAATGAGACATTCTCCAACCGGTCGATATTCTCCTGATAGATAAAGGAGAACGACTCATCGTTGCGCGCAATTAAAGATCTAAGAGCCTTTGCCATTGCACATTACTTTCCAACAGTTCAACCAAGATATTGCTTTCGGCTTTCTCGCTGAAGTCCAACCCCAGGTAACGTGAGCCTTGCTCAAGTTCAGCCTTCTTGGGCAGAAAACCATAACACTCCACGTCCAGGTCGTCACACACCTGCTGCAGCATGGCAAAATGCCTTGCCGAGCCCACGCGGTTGAAAATCACGCCACTGATGCGCACGTCCTTGCGGAAGTTGACGAAACCCGAAATGAGCGCCGCCATCGAGTAAGCCGCCGACTTGGCATCCACTACCAGCACCACAGGCAGGTCGAGCACACGGGCGATTTCGGCAGACGATCCTTTGTCGCGGTCATAGCCGTCAAACAGGCCCATCATGCCCTCGACAACGCACACATCAGCATCCTTGCCATAGCGGTCAAACAGTTCCTGCACATGTTCAGGCGTGGCCATGAAAGTATCCAAATTGATACTGGCCCGGCCACACACCGCAGTATGAAACTTGGTATCAATATAATCAGGCCCGCACTTAAATGGCTGAACCCGATACCCTTTGCGGGTAAACAACGCCATCAGCCCCCGAGCAATCGTTGTCTTGCCCGAGCCACTATTCGGCGCCGCTATCAAAAATCCACGTCCCATACAACCTGCAAATTTACAAAAAAAATACCGAAAACCTATCGTTTTGACGTCTTTAATTCCTCTTGAAAAACTGCAAGTTTTTGAAGGATACAACGTACCCCCCTTTTGTGGAATAACAGGGATCTTCAACAATTATTAAATGATGTCCATCACTAATAGGTATCATAACAAAAATCGGTTGGCTTACCTTTGCGGTAAGCCAACCGATTATGCCTTGAAAAGACGGGAAAATGCGTCAACCGAAGCAAGCAAAAACCAAATACATCAACGGCCAGGCTTTCTTTAAATCCCTTCCTGTCAAATTGTATATTAGGCCAAAGAATATGGCTAAAGCAAAGGCGATGAGTGCAATGTAAACATTACCTTTTGTAATATAGTGGCCCAGACCCCATGTGAGTCCTAATACCAGTCCTCCCCATGGGAACATATTTCGTTTGCCTGAAAAGACCGTGATTGCCTGTTGAGACAGACTGATGATTAAGCCACTCAATAGCATTTCAAGAAGGTAATAGACATACTGTAAGGTAAAAAATGTCGAAGATGCAGCTTTGAAAGTCTTAACAAAGCCAGGTCCCCCATTGATAATCGACAATACCGCAGCAAATATCACAGGCAGTACAACACCAAGAATCAGCTGCCACCTGGAAGGTGTGGAATGTGGCTCAAATACATTGAATGAACAATGTCTTTTGCTAAGCAAAATTACTAAAATGGACACTATCAGCCACACTGGAATTATGATTTGCCAATGTTGAATCAGTTGACTAACGCTAAATTGTGCTATATCTATCCCATTGATATGCTGCTCTATATGCATCAACACAAATTCTGCACACAAACCCAGAAAAGCCAATAGAGCTAACAAAATAAAACCTATGTTCTTTTTGAATTGCATAATCGTTTTCGTACTAGAATTGACACTTAACAGTTACAAAGGTAAGCATTCTTTCGCTACCAACGCTTTCTTTTCGTTTGTTTATTGTTTATGAGGCGCGGGTACTTTTTCTGCCTTTTATAATTTTGGTATAAGTTGTTCAACCGAGTATGCCTTGAAAAGACGCTGCGATAATTGGAATCTATTGTTTTATCAGGTCTTTGACTGTCTGCCAAAAATCCGTATCAATTATCGTAATTTTCTCACCACTTAGTGTAAAAGCATCAATGTAGTTATGATTGTCATGCTTCAGAGATTCTACGGTACAGTCTGTGTCGTACAACCTCGTTTCGATGGCAGAGGCATGATCCCTTATCTCATCGAAATGATCATCAATGTAAGCATCCGACATTGCAAGGCAAATAAACTTTATTGACTGCAAATATTGCTCACTGAAATCGTTACGCCAACCAGAAGGGATGTAACAGCCCTCTACTATAAGGTTCTGCCGATTCTCTATTGCCGTCTTCACCATTTCACGGACAATAGGCCAAAGTTCTTCAGTGAGGGCGTCATCATCTTCAGGTGTAAGATTAGTTTTGCCGCTTCGAATCATGCCCATTTTCAAATGATCTATAGACAGATATGGATACTTGTATTTTTCAAGCATCTGCTGGGCCAATAGCGTTTTACCCGTATGTGATGCACCTGTTATCAGTATAACCATGGATGAAAAACTATTGATTAATCTTCCTTATTAACGACAAATCACCACTTGACAAGGCGTCAAAATTCGCCTCAATCTTCTCGATGTCCCAATCCCACCATTTCAACTGCTGCAGATAGGCGATGAACTCGTCGTCAAAACGCATCCTGACCACCCTGCAAGGGTTGCCAACGGCTATAGCATATGAGGGAATATCTGAGGCCACCACCGAATTGGCACCGATTATGGCTCCGTCACCAATATGAACCCCTGGCATGATGGTAACATTCTGCCCTATCCAAACGTCATTGCCCACAACGGTATCACCCTTCAACGGCAATTCATCTTTTACTGGAGCAATGGCACTGCCCCAGTCCCCGCCAATGACGTAAAACGGATAAGTTGTAACACCGTTCATCCTGTGATTGGCACCATTCATGACAAACTCCACACCCTTGGCAATAGCGCAAAATTTGCCAATAATCAGCCGGTCACCAATGAAGTCATAGAAATGAGTGACATGTTTCTCGAATTGGTCAGCACCATCCACATCATCATAATAAGTGTAGTCACCGATGATGATACGCGGATTCTTCACCACGTTCTTGATGAAGCACAGGCTTGGGATGTTGGGATTGGGAAAAGCCTCATTAGGATTGGGTCTGTTTTTTATTTCCATATATTCCATCTCATGGCATTTAGGGCTTCGCCTCAGCATAGCTCAAGTAAACTTGGCTTTGCCTTTGGCTTGCACCTAAATTCCGATTTATCTTTCTTTCATTGCTGCAAAGATAGCGAATTTACTCCGCTAAACACTCATTTTCTTTTAGATTTGGATAAATCGTTCCCACTCGGCAATGCGCATGCAAGCATGGCACTATGCGACAAGATACTATCTATAGGTGCTGGCGGATTAGTGTTGGAGCAGTTGGTTCCCCTTGATAAACAACTGGATTTTGGGATACAATGAACCCCAGGCGTGCCCCATCGGGCAGTGACATTTTATCGTCTGTGAATTAAAGAAGATGGTTATTTTATGTGCTTGATTGCAGAAAAAATGTAACTTTGCGCTGCTAAACACAATTAACTCAGTAAGCGTATGAAAAGGACATCTCTACTATTCATCTTCGCGCTGGCTGCATTGATGATGACAGCCACGCAATTCTCACAAGAGCAGGCAAAACATGTCGCTGAACAGTTTGTGAAACAAAAGGTCGGCAAAAATGCCTCAATCAGGGAAATTAAATCGCTGCCCATCAATCAAGCAAGGTTTTCTGCAGCGAGCAACGACGGCGAGGTGGCATCCTATGCCGTAAACCTGGACAATAACGATGGCTTTGTGTTGGTCGTTGGTAATGACCAGAGCAACGACATCCTCGGCTATTGCGACCACGGAACTTTCAATGAGCAGCAGATGCCGTCCAACATGCGTTCGTGGCTTGAAAGTTACATGGCATGCGCCGCGGCCGTTAAGGATGTGAACACCTCTCACGCCCTTCGCTCGGCACCGGGTGTCCCGACCAAGACCCCCATTGCACCTTTACTTATCTGCCAGTGGAACCAAGATGCTCCCTACAATGACCAGTGTCCGGTGATTGACGGCCAGCATTGTGCCACAGGTTGCACCAACACGGCAATTGCACAGGTGATGTTCTATCACAAGTGGCCCGCGGGCACTACAGCCACAATTCCCAGCTATATCCCCGACAACAGTGGAGGCACCCACTATCCCACGCTCCCGGCCCTTGAGCCCACGACCTTTGACTGGAGCAAGATGTATCCCACCTACAAGAATGGCGAAGACGGCACCGAGGTGGCCCGTTTGTTTAAATATCTGGGCACGGCATCACTCACCAATTATGGTAAAGAGAGTGGTGCGACGGGCTATAATGCACTGCTGGGCATCATCAAGTATTTTGATTACGATGCCAGTGCAAGTACCGTGTGGCGTCGCCAGCGCTCCTACCAAGAGTGGATCGATATGCTCTATGCCGAGCTCCAGGCCAAGCGTCCGGTGATGTTCAGCGGCACCTCGCCCGATGGAGCACACTCGTTTGTCGTCGATGGATATGACGAGGAAGATTTCTTCCATGTGAACTGGGGCTGGGGCGGCTATAGCGACGGCTATTACAGAGTGTTGCTCATGGATCCTAACGAGCAGGGCATCGGTGGCAACCCGAACAACGACAACTACTCCATGGACCAGGTCGCATTTTTTGGGGTTAAGCCCAATGAGGGTGGGACGGCAACGCCTCCCAGGGTGACGGTGCTGAACAACTGGCTGCTCTGTGATGCTCAAGGCAATTACACCTATGACACGCAGGGCATGGAAAGCACCAGTCCCTTCTTCGAGAACGAAGGCTATCTTGTCTATGCGATGATGGACTGCCATTCTTTTAATCCAGTTACAGACGTGTTTGAGCTCGGATGCCGGCTTGTGAAAGATGACGGCAGTGTGACAAGGGATTATCCGTGGGAGGAATCGGTCAATTTCATTCCCAATTCCAGATGCGATGACCTTAAAAAGGACATGCACATCAATCCCATTGCCGATCCTGGATTGACCGACGGGGACTACAAGATGTATTTCATCAGCAAGCTGAGGACCTCCGACACGTGGCTGGTGGATGACGGCAGCGAAAATCATTACATGCTGATTCATCTGGACCACGCCAACAACAAGCTCACTGCCAAGGCCGTGAACAACGATGCACAACTGAGTGTCGAGCAGGTGAAAGTCATAACCTCGAAGCCCACGGTGGGAACTCCTTGCGAACTGATGGTCACCGTGAAGAACGATGGCCCCGTTGCCTATCACGGTGACTTGGGCATCACCCAAGATGATGGATGGCTGGATGCCATCGGCATTGACCTGGAGCCTGGAAAGACCATCGACGTGGGCCTCTCGTTCAAGCCCAAGAAAGCCGGTGACATGAAGTACTACGTGCAAGACAACCGAAACTTTGTTCTGTACACTGGAACCTTGTCTGTTGCCGAAACCAACCAGAGCAGCAACTGCGACCTCACCATCACTCACCGGGTCACCAACGCCGAGGGTACCGAGATTGCCGCTCCCAAGGCAAAACTTGACCTCACGGTCACCAACAACAGCGACAAGGATTACTATGGGGCTATCTACATCTACTGCTTCAAGTACAACGGTGAAGAAGGCAATCTGGTGCAAGAATCCTCGCCCGAGACGATCCCGGCCCACCAGACTGTGGTGCTGCACCGCGAGTCGCCTGAGCTCACCGGAGGCGAAAGCTACCGCTTCTCCACCATGTATATCAGGAATGGTACCGAGATAGAACAAGATATTCCCGAGGTTTACTACACGACGGTGCCTTACTACTACACCTACGATGCCGAAGGCAAGGAAAGCACCAAACGCGCAACGGCCGTTTTGCAGCCCGACGCATCGGAGTGTGCCATCGACCTGACGGTAGCTCCCGAGGTGACAAGTGTCATCTCCAGCGCCAATCCCAACCTGATCATCGTTGCCTCCGAGGACAGCCCCTTCACCGGCGACAACGTCGTCAAGAACGAGCAGGCCCAGAACATCAAACTCATCGACGGGTATCCATTCTACGCTCCGTGCATCATCAAGGCTCAACACGTCAGCTACACACTGACACCCGAGCGATACTTCGACATCAAGGAGGAAAAGGGATGGACCACCTTGAACCTCCCGTTTGCCGCGACAAGTTGCCAGGCAACAATCAACGGAGTTGCCACGCCGCTCCGATGGTACACCGACAACACCGATGGCGAACTGATGGTCGTTACCTTTAAGTATGAAAACGGCAGCGAGCTGTTCTTTGGCTTTCCCGAAACCACATTGAACGCTAACCATCCCTATCTGCTGGGCGTTCCGTCCACATTGAATGAAAGCACGTCGCTCGTTAACGCCCCCATCACATTCAGCGCCGACAATGCGGAAGTGACTATCGCCAACTCGGCCATCACGGGACTGGAATATAAGATGAAAGGCACCTTGACGCCCATAAGGGACGTGAAGGACATTTATGTCCTCAATACCGATGGTTCAGCCTTTGTGCTCGGCACCTACTCGGTGAACCCGTTCCACGCTTTCTGTGTGCCAATTGGCTCACAGAATCCCGCCAGCCAGTTGACAATTAAACTCACCTTTGACACAGATACCCCGACAGGTATCAACGGGATTCTTGACAACACGACAAACGACCTGCAAGGTCCTTACTACAACCTCAACGGACAGCGTGTGTCGAGGCCTGACAAGGGCATCTACATTGTCAACGGAAAGAAGATTCTATTTAAGTAATCGACAGTTATAGCTAAGTGTTTATAAGAAATGCGCCGCGATTTATTCGTGGCGCATTTCTCATAAACCCGAATCTGTTGTTATCAGACCAACTGAAGGCTAAAATCCAATCACTGAAAGACAAACATTTGCATCCATCACACAAATGACATATCTTTGCACCAATCTATGGAGTGTGAAAAATCTCTGCTGAAATGCTGTAAAAGCAAATTCGATTTTAGCGGTTACTACTCGAACTCAAAACTGACAAATATATAAGCACAATGATGAAATCATTCAAAACCATTTTGATAGCGGCTGTTGTCACCCTGGCGACATGCATTCCGTGTGCAGCCCAGCCTGGAGATGCCATCACCGCGACGAGTCCCGACGGGAAATTGGTCATGAAGTTTGCTTTGACCGACGGCGTTCCCACCTATTCGCTGGATTTCGACGGTCAGGCGGTCATCCTGCCTTCACACCTGGGTTTCGAACTCAAGGGCGGTCGGCAATTAACCCAAGGCTTTGTCTTCAACGGCCAGCAGAGGTCTTCGTTTGACGAGACGTGGGAACCGGTGTGGGGCGAGGAGGCCTCCATCCGCAACCATTACAATGAGCTGCTGGTGAAACTGCAACAACCACCTGCACGTGATGGAGAAAAACCTGTTGCCATGCACGTGCGCTTCCGCTTGTATGATGACGGAATGGGCTTCCGCTACGAGTTCCCTATGGAGAATGCATTGACCTATTTCATGATCCAGGAAGAACTGACGCAGGTTGCACTCACGGGCGACCACATCGCCTGGTGGATTCCCGGCGACTATTCCACCCAGGAATTCAGGCCCACCCGTTCCCGACTGTCGCAGGTGCGGGAACTGACCCCGAAAGCCCGCGTGGGCTGCGGATGGCCAAATACTGCTTTCTCTCCCACAGGTGTCCAGACCGCCTTGCAGATGAAGACTGACCAAGGACTCTACATCAACATCCACGAAGCCGCAGTGTTGGACTATCCCACGACCAACCTCGACCTGGATGACAAGAATTTTGTGCTGCGCACTTGGCTCACCCCCGATGCCGAGAGCGTGAAAGGCCGCATGCAGGCTCCGTGCAAGACGCCGTGGCGCTCGATCATGGTTTGCCGCAGTGCCACCGATGTCCTGGCATCACGTCTCATCTTGAACCTCAATGAGCCTTGCGCCATCAAGGACGTGTCTTGGATCCACCCCACCAAGTACATGGGTGTGTGGTGGGAAATGATCAGCGGCAAGAGCCAGTGGTCCTACACCAATGACTACCCCTCTGTGCAGCTGGGCAAGACCGATTATGCCCACTCTACCCCTCATGGCAAGCACGGTGCCAACAACGAGAACGTGCGCCGCTACATTGACTTTGCCGCCGACAACGGCTTTGACGCCCTCCTCATTGAGGGCTGGAACGAAGGATGGGAGGACTGGTACGGCAAGCAGAAGGATTTCGTCTTCGACTTCATCACTCCCTACCCCGATTTTGACCTGCCCGCCCTCAACGCTTATGCCCACCAGAAGGGCATCCGCCTCATCATGCACCACGAGAGTTCATCATCGACAGTCAACTACGAGCGCTGGATGGAAAAGGCTTACAACTTGATGAACCAATATGGCTACGACGCCGTCAAGAGCGGCTACGTGGGCAAGATTATCCCCTATGGCGAGTACCACTACAGCCAGCCGCTCATCAACCACTACCACTATGCCATCACCGAGGCTGCCAAACACCACATCATGGTCAACGCCCACGAGGCAGTGCGTCCCACGGGACTGTGCCGCACCTGGCCCAACATGATCGGCAACGAGAGCGCTATGGGCAACGAGTTCCGTGCGGGTATCGACCCGGGGCAGACCTCCGTCTATCCCTTCACTCGCCTGCAGGGCGGACCGATGGACTTCACACCCGGCATCTTCGAGATGGACCTGGAGAAAGTCAGCGGATGGGCCGACAAGATGCGTCACACCATCTGCAACCAGTTGGGACTCTATGTCACCTTCTACTCACCGCTGCAAATGGCTGCTGACCTGCCCGAGAACTATGCTCGCTTCATGGATGCCTTCCAGTTTATCAAGGATGTGGCGGTGGATTGGGACAAAAGCATCTACCTCATGGCCGAACCGGGAGAATATATGGTCACGGCACGCCATCCCAAGCTGTCCACCGTCAACAAAGCTGCTGAGGGTGTCGCCAAACTGCCCGATGGCAAGAAAGACATGGTGAGCGGTGCCGCCAGGTTCATCTATGCCCTGCCCGACAATGCCACCGCAGCCGACCTCAATGGTGCCAAGGCTCACGATGTGTGGTACGTGGGCGGCATCAACGGTGAAGACGCACGTGAAGTCTCCTTCAAACTCGATTTTCTGAAACCCGGTGTGAAGTATGAGGCCACCATCTATGCCGACGCCAAGGACGCTGACTACGAGACCAACCCGCAGGCCTATACCATCACCCGCAAGAAGGTGACCGCCAAGACCGTCATAAAACTGCGCATGGCCCGTTCCGGCGGCTTCGGCATCACCATCCGCGAGCTGTAACCACCCATTTACGGGAGGAATGCGTTCCCCAGAACAAGCGAAAAAAAGTCGAGACCGGCACCTCTTCGGTGTCGGTCTCGTTGCTTCTTTTTGGAGACTCGCTGTCGGTTTGATGATGCCGTCTTCAGGGCACGGTCAGCCCTGCCAGGTGATCACGCCTGATGATAGCGAGTTGAAACTGCCGTCAATTGTCTTGGTCGGAGAACACTTCAAAATGCCAGGTACCGTACGTGAAAGTGTCGGGATTATCCGGGATATTCTGCGGAGTCGGGAATTCTATCTGATGCCCGGCAAACATATCGACCTGGGGGAATGCCAATATGCCATTGTAGCGGTAAGGCACATTGCCGTCATCAGGATAACGATAACGGCACACCTCGCCCTTCGTGAGATTATCAACCTCGATAATGCGACCCTTGTCATCGCGAGTGACATTGGCTTGCAATCCCTCTTCTTCAAAATCCTCGATGATGATTTTTGTCACTCGCCCGTTCTGCTCCTTTTTGACGTTGTAACGAGTGGTTGTGACCGGCGGGTTACCATTAGCATCAGGATCACTCCAATAGTCAATAAACACGGTTTCCACATAGGTGGGCAAGCCTTCGGCGTCAAAGAATGCAGTCCACGAATACGCGCCCTCAATCGTTTCGCCCTGACCGTAAGAAACGAGATTCCCCGCGAGGTTGAATTCATAGGAACAATAGTCAAAGATCTCGTCGTTATCGGTATACGCGCCAAAAGAGTACTTGACGCCATCCTTAAGCCCTAAGACCTTCACGTAGTTTGGTAATTCCACTTGTTGAGCTATGGCTACCGCCGGCAATGAGGTGAGCTGCAATGCTGCTATGGCAACCATGATAAATGACCTTTTCATAATTCTTTCATAATTATAGTTGGTTATTTTTCGTTATTTTTTGATGCACCAGGTATTTGCCTGGAATAATGGCCATCTTCGAGCCAAGATTTGTGTTAACCGTGTTTAAGAGCAGTTGGTTAATGGGTTGTCACAGAGCCATTCGGCCTCTATCCAGCCGACGATATCGGTGTTGTCCAACTTGACCTTCACCCAGTCTCCCGATATGTCCATTGGCCGGAGGATCACTTCCTCGTTAAAGACAGCAACGATGTTGGCATCTTCATCAGGTGCGACACGCAAATAAATATCCTGGCCGCCATAATTCCTTGTGCCCACAGCAATGACAGAATAATGAATCCAATATTCACCAGTGCTGGAACCCTCAAGCGACGTGTCCTCGTCATAGTTCGCCGGATTGCTGAACGACTCTATTCTCCACCAGCCATTGCGCGGTGTGATGAGGTCAAAAACGTAGGGTTCATCTGCCGACAGGGACATGACCACTTTGCCCTTGGGACTGTCGCGAACATTAGACATATCATCGTTATCCCACAAAAAAGCCGTAAACATGTCTTGGGCACCGGCAACCAGCGCCGTTATAAACAATAGGGTAAAAAATAGAACCTTTTTCATTTTACTATAGTTTTAAAGCGTTAATTCATCCACAAATATAAACACAAATACCATTTCCACCAATAATCCGCGAAAAAAATGCTAAAAAAACTGCGAATTCATCACCCATTGATCTCATTTTTGAAGAATTAATCGGCCGTAGAGGAAATTCTATGGCGAATGATGTGCCGGCACAATCGCGGCATTCCATTTCGCTGTCAGGCACAAAACACAGTAACAAATGTGGCCAGAGGATTGTCTCTGACCGCATTCTATTGTGAATATTTCCTTCTTAGTATATTATCTTAAATGGTTTATACTTTAAGCCAGAGGTGACTTCTTATCTCAATTATCGTGGTAGATCACCTCAAACTCCCATATGCCATAGGTGAAGGTAGTGGGATTATTCGGTATATTTTGCTGAGACGGGAATTCAATTTGATATCCCTCAACCATATCAACCTGGGGAAATGCCAACGTACCATCGTAGTGGTATGGGACATTGGTATTATCTGGATAACGGTAACGGAATGTCTCGCCCTTGTGAATTTTCTCAACTTCGATAATGCGGCCTTTGTCATCGCGAGCGACATTCACTTGTATCTCTCCACCGTTCTCTACTTCAATGAAAAGTTTAACAACTGGCCCGTTCTGCTCTTTTCTGATGTTGTAACGGTTGTTAGTGACTGGTGGATTGCCATCAGCATCAGGTTCAGTCCAATAGTCAATAAACTCGGTTTCTAAATGGGTGGGTAAACCATCGGAGTCAAAGTAGGCAACCCGAGAATAAGCACCTTCAACCATTTCCGCCTCACTGTAAGAGATGAGATTCCCCGAACTGCCAAACTCAAATGTGCAATAGTCGCAGCTGACACTAAAATCCTCGGTAAACACGCCAATGCTCTTCACGTTATTCTTTAACCCAAGAGCTTTCACATAATTGGGTAATTCCACTTGTTGGGCTTTAGTTATTGCCGGCAATGAGATAAGCAGCAACATTACTATGGCAATTATACGATTCTTTCTTTTCATAATTGATACCTATTAAATCAACATTGCAAAGATAGCGTTTTATCGCTAAATAATTCATAATTTTTGGGTTTAATCACTATTTAGTGATAACTTATCACAAAAACTTGAGATTTTTGCTTTCAATCGTGAGAAATAATACCATTAAATATTGTTAATTCAGTTTTTATTACTATTTTTGCAAAGTCGGTCAGGGCTTTTGCTTATAAAAAAGCAACACTATGTAAGTGGAATCTCTGACAAGGCAGTATTTTTGGCAAAGGCCGTTGCCATGGTTTTATTCGATTTGTATAACGATAGTGTTGCGCTTTTTTTGCCTTATGGAATGGTATGTAAAATGCTTGAAGCAGTATGCCGACTTTTCTGGTCGTGCTCGTAGAAAAGAGTACTGGATGTTTACCTTGTTTAATCTTCTCATCGTGATAGTACTTCAGGTTCTTGATGCTCTGATTGGAACATTCAGCAATGACTCAAGAATCGGTTTGTTGAGTGGCATTTATACCCTGGGTGTTATGATTCCCGGTCTTGCCGTCAGTGTTCGCCGCCTGCATGACATCGGCCGCAGCGGATGGTACTATCTGATCGGACTCATCCCTATTGTTGGAGGCATCATCCTGTTGGTATGGTTCTGCAAAGAGGGTGACCGCTTCAGCAATGACTGGGGAGAAGACCCCAAGTTGGGCGAACCCTAAAAAGCCTGATTCATATCAATTAATCTTCCCGCTGTGAGTCTTTCATACCGCTGATGTGTCGGGCGACCTTGTTGCCCGTGCAACACTATGCGAGAAAGTGCTCGGCTTGCAGCGATTAAGGAATCACAAGCGGTTGATTCATGACAGACGCGGAGTCTGGATATTGAATCAACCGCTGCTTTTTTTGCTGTGCCAGTCTTTAGAGATACCGTTTTATTTCGTATTTTTGCCGAAAACTATGAGGACTATGAAAAAGAATGTTATTGCGTTACTGTTGTTAGGATGCTCGGTATGCGCCCTGGCAAGCGACGAGATCACTTTTACGACGGTGCTGGAGAACGGCATCACACCGGTGAAGAATCAAAACCGCAGCGGCACGTGCTGGGACTATGCGACGATAGGCTTTATCGAGGCTGAGTTGCTACGCACGACGGGCAAGGTGTATGACCTGAGCGAGATGTTTGTCGCTAACAAAGACTATGTGGACTGTGCCGAATACCACGTGAGGATGCACGGTAACAGCCGCTTTTCGGAGGGAGGCTCGGCCGACGACGTGTTTGAGATGATTGACCGCCACGGTATCTGTCCCGAAGAGGCGATGGCGCGTCCCGGCTCGATGATCGGTGACACACTGGCCAACTTCACCGAGTTCTTTGCCACGCTGGAGCCCTATGTCGAGTCCATCGCCAAGGGCAACAGCACCAAGCTGACCACACAGTGGAAGGTGGGCCTGCAGGGCATCCTGGACGCCTATTTGGGCACTTGTCCTGAAAAGTTCACCTATGACGGCAAGCAATACACTCCCAAGACGTTCGCCCAAGCCTTGGGCATAAACAAGAACAACTATGTGAGCATCACCAGTTTCACCCACCATCCTTTCTATGAGCAGTTTGTCATTGAGGCACCTTACAAGTGGCGCCCGTGCCCCAGCTGGAACGTCACCCTCGACGAGCTGATGACAACTATCGACAATGCCCTGAAGCAGGGCTACACCGTGTGCTGGGGCGGTGACGTGAGCGAGGATGGCTTCACACGCACGGGACTGGGCATCGCAGCCGACATCGAGCACGCGCCCGACCTGACGGGCAGCGACGCCGCACGTTGGCTCAAACTCAGCAAGCAGGAAAAGGCCGAGTCGCTGAAAAAGCTTGGTGCAGAGACGCCCGAACTTGTTCCCAGTCAAGAATTGAGGCAAGAGCGCTTTGACAACTGGCAGTCCACCTATGATCACGTGATGCTCATCTACGGCATCGCGCGTGACCAGAATGGCCGCGAGTACTACTTGGTGAAGAATTCATGGGGCAACACGGGCGACTACAACGGCATCTGGTACATGTCAAAGGCCTACATTGCCTTGAACACGACCTACATCTTCCTGAACAAAGCCGCCGTGGGTAAAGACCTGCGCAAAAAACTGGGGTTTTGAACTAGAGATAAGCTAGAGAGCCAACGGCTCACGATGCCTTAGTTCTTGATATTTTTGTCACAATTGTAGGTTTAATTCGAAAAATACGACTAAATTTGTGACATATTTATCATTGCATGAGTGATTTCTACAAGACAGTGAAGGGCGTCTCGCAGGGTATCTACCGCGAGAAGATGTCGCGATTCCTGGCGTTTGCAGAGCCTGTGTCAAGCGCCGAGGAAGCTCGCGCCGTCATCAAACGTTACGCCAACGAGTACCATGACGCACGGCATTGCTGCTGGGCCTACATGATTGGCACCGAGCGCAACGAGTACCTGAGCAGCGACAACGGCGAGCCCAGCGGAACAGCCGGCAAGCCCATCCTGGGGCAAATCAACTCGTTTGAACTGACCAACATCGTCATCGTCGTCATCCGCTACTTCGGCGGCATCAAGCTGGGTACGTCGGGGCTCATCGTGGCCTATCGAGAAGCCGCCAAACTGGCTATCGAGGCGGGCGAAATCCTCGAGTGCCATGAGCAGGCACGGTTGTCGTTCACCTTTCCTTATCTGAGCATGAACGATGTGATGAAGGTGGTCAAGAAAAGCGACTTGAAGGTGATTGAGCAGGCCTTTGACAACGTGTGCTCGATGACCATCGAGGCCGATGCCGACAAGGTGCCGGGACTGCGCGAGCAGTTCGCCGCCATTGACGGTACCAGCATTATATCTTAACTAAATATCACGCAAATTAAACATAGGCTACCCAGCGAATGCCAATTAGTTGAATTAGCTTCGCTGGGTAAGTATCAGTTGTATTCCAGTAATTTGTAGTTTCTTATCGTTCCTGCCAGAGGAAACGGGCACGAACGTGATCATTGCCCTCTTCATCGGTGATAGCCAAGTGGGAATCCACGGGGTCGGTATCGTCGATGACGAACTGGCAGGTCTCACCATAGTGGGTCTCCTTGATGAAGGAAATCTCCATGCGACGGATGAAGTAATGATCGTAGCAGTCCATGTCAAAGAGGTTCATCAGGTGAGAGAGGTAGCGCACGGTGTTGACATGGCGGTTGAAGTCGCAGTCCATGTAGCCAAAGGTGTAGTCCACGGCATGACCTTCCTCGATGGGGCGCAGACGGCTCATCGGCTCGATAGGACACGCCAGGTTAGAGACCTTATCGCTGATATAGCCCAGTTGAGAAATATCCACACTGGCGCGGGTACTCATGTCAATGACCATCCAGATGGTGCGCACATAGCCCAACGGTTTGCCATTGGCATCGTCGAGGCGCATGTTGCGCTGCGAGAAGTGGCGGTTGTAGTCCTCAATCCACGTGGTGAGGGTGTAGTTCTCGTTGATTTTGGGATAAGCCTTCAGCTCAATGGTCACACGGGACAAGACCCACACCTGGTTGTCCTGAATGAGGCGCGCATAGCCGGCACCCCAGGAATTGGCATGGAAAGTGGCCACCTCGATGATGCGGGTCATCAACAACGTCAAGGGCATTTCGCCTTGGGGATTGCACTCGCCGGCAGCGAGGTAATAGGTCTTGGAGTATTTTTTAAGATCAGAGCTCATTGGTTTTCTTGATTAAATAGTTGTCTAATATCACTAATGCTGCCATAGCCTCAACAATGGGCACGGCACGCGGCAACACACAGGCGTCGTGGCGGCCACGTGGCTGCAACGTCACGGGATTGCCGTCACGGTCGATGGTGGACACCGGACGCATGAGCGTGGGCACGGGCTTGAAGGCCATGCGCATCACGATGTCCTCTCCATTGCTGATGCCGCCCTGGATTCCTCCCGAATGGTTGGTTCTGGTGCCGATGGTGCCGTCAGCTCGCTTTTCAAACAGGTCCATCACCTCGCTGCCACGCATGCCGGCCATATCAAAACCATCACCATATTCAAAGCCATGAACCGACGGGATGCTCATCATTGCCGCCGCAAGTTGGGCATGGAGTTTGCCAAAGATCGGCTCACCAAGGCCTGCTGGCACGCCCTTGACGACGCACGTGATGATGCCGCCCAGGGTATCGCCTTTGGCAATCACCTGTTCCAATTCATCAATATCCACTGGCGAAGCCTTAGCCTCCAACGTGATACCCAAGCGATTCAACGCCTGAATTGCCAAGCCGCCAGCGACCACCCGGGCCACGGTTTCGCGCGCCGAGGCTCTGCCACCGCCACGCGAGTCACGAATTCCGTACTTCGCCTCCCACGTGTAATCAGCGTGGTTGGGACGATAACACCGGGCTATATCCTCATAGTCGGCACTGCGGGCATCGGTGTTGCGTATGATGAAACCGATGGGCGTGCCCAGGGTCTTGCCCTGCCAGATGCCCGAGAGCACCTCTACCCTATCCTGTTCCGCACGACTGCTGCTGCCTGCGGTTTGTCCCGCACGCCGTCGGTCCACAAAGCGCTGCAATTCATCGAGGTCAATGTCCACACCGGCAGGCATGCCGTCAAGCACGCCACCCATGGCGGGCCCGTGTGACTCACCAAAGGTGGTGAGTGTCAATATCTTGCCTATTGTATTCATTCGGTCTTTGCGGCTATCAGGTCAACGGTTTCGGCACCCACAAACTCCACAAGCGCCTGCGGGTCTATCTTGAACTGCAGGCCTCGTACGCCGGCACTCACATAGATGTAGTCATACAGGATGCAGGTCTCGTCAATATAAGTGGGAAAAGGCTTTTTCATACCCACGGGCGAGCATCCGCCACGAATGTAACCCGTGGTGGGCAGCAATTCCTTCATGGGAATGAGGTCCACCTTCTTGTTACCCGACACCTTGGCCGCCTTTTTCAAGTCCACCTCCTCGGCTCCGGGAATGACACAGACAAGATGCCCCGTCTTGTCGCCCTGCAGAATGAGCGTCTTGAACACCTGATCGATATTCTCGCCCAACTGGTCGGCGATGTGCTGAGCCCCCAAGTCGGTCTCGTCCACCTCGTAGGGGATGAGTTCATAGGAAACTGCTGCGGCATCCAACAGGCGGGCGGCATTGGTTTTGGTGATTTTTTTCATCGTTTTTTGTCTTAATGGCGCAAAGTTACTACTTTTGCACGACAAATAAAAATCATTTTACACAGAATAGACCAAATGAAGAAACTCATTTTCACCGTTATCATCACCATCGCCGCATGGTGCTGTGTCCAGGCGCAATCATCGCCTGCTCCCGAGAAATATGCCGAACTGCTCGACCAGATTGGACAACTCGACCAGACACGAGCAGAGTTCCTGATGCAAGCCACCATGGAGACCCTCATTGATAATCCTAAGGGCTACCGCCAGATGATGGAACTCGCCGAGAAACGCTTCAGCGACCCTGCCGACCCTCTTCACAACGAGGGACTGTATATGCTCGTACTCAAGCATGCCACCGAGAAATATGTGCTCAGCGGAGCCGAGATAGAGAGACAGCGTCTGCTGCTCGAGGGTGCCAAGAAGAACATGATCGGCTCAACCGCCGTCGACTTTGATTATGTCACCCCTGGCGACAAGACCGTCCACCACCTCAAGGACCTGAAGGCCGACTATATCCTCGTCTATTTCAACAATCCTGACTGTGAGTCATGTGAGCTCGTCAAGGAGCGCCTGTCCCAGAATGAATTGATCAACCAGCTTGTCAAAGACAAGAAACTCATCGTGCTCGGCATCTACCCCTATGATGACCAGAAGTTGTGGAAGAAGGCCAAGTATCCCAAAATGATGATCAACGGCTGGAACCAGAGCCGCCAGATTGAGTATAACGAGCTGTATGACCTGCCCACCCTGCCCTGCTTCTACCTGCTGGACAAGGACTACACGGTGCTCGTCAAGAACGAGGGCAGCCTCAATAAGGTGGAAGCCAAACTCAAGAGCCTGACCAATCCACAGGTGGAAGCCCCCACAGCCCAAGGCGCAGCGCCCAAAACTATAGACCCTCAAAAGAAGGCTGAAATGCAGAAGGAGCTCAGCAAGAAGGTCGATGCCCAAAAGCCCAATGCCCAACAGCAGCAACAGTCCAAACAAACACAGGCTGAGCAACCAAGAGTAAAACCCACCTTCATTCCGGCCCCTGCCGATGATCCGAATGCCATCACGAGCGAACAGGTCCTCAACCACGTGCTCAACAACCAGAGCCAGGAACTCTATGGCCTGTTGTCGGACAAAGTCAAGGGTCAAGTACAGCCCGCCATGTTGGAGAACATTTTGACTCAGGTTGAGTCAAAAGCCGGTAAATACCAGAGCCATGAGGCATGGGAAATCCAAGAAGCCCAAGGCATGAAGGCCTATATCTCGGTGCTCACCTTCGAGAACGTCCGCCTGGGTCTGATTATCCTCTATGACGAGGTGGGCAAAGTGATCGGTTTCAACTTCGCTCCTGCCCAAGCCATCGGCAAGGAGTAAGAACAGAGAACAGCATTTAATGAGCCAGCGGCTCGCCATACAAGAACACGCAACTCAACGGATTCCGAGAGTTGCGTGTTCTGTTTGACATGCATACAGAAGCTTCAACGTGTCATGCGCTTGAGGATGTTGTAGCTGGGGAGGACTCCGAGTTCGCCGGCCTTACTCAGGTCGTTGACGCCCTGAGCCTTGTTACCCATGCGCAGGTACATCAGGCCACGGTTATAATAGGCCTCGGCCAGGTCAGGTTTCAGCTCGATGGCGGTGCTGTAGCAGCTGATTGCACTGGTGAAGTCCCCTTGCAGCATATAGAGGTTACCCTTGTTGTAATAGGCATACACATTATTGGGCGACAACTTGATGACCTGATCCAGGTCACTCATCATCATGTCGAGTTGGGTGACGTCCTGGCGCATTCGCAGCATAGCATGAGACTTGGCATCGGGCGCACCTGTTACCCATTCGTCAGATTCCGCGTCACGCGCCTGGTCCATGCGATAATGGATGTTACGGGCGTCGGCTCGCAGGATGTAGGCCAGGGTGAAATCGGGACTCTTCGAGATAGCGCTATCGGCATCGGTGATGGCAGCGTCGCAATTCTTGACCATCAGGTACTCCATTCCCCTGGCGAAGTAATCCACCGAACGGGGTTTGGCGCTGGTCAACAAGCTGTTATAGTACTCGATGTTGCCAAAATGACGCTGGATTTCCTCCTCGCTCAACGGTGTTTCTCCATTGGCAAGGGTCAGTTTACCCGGCAGCAGACGTGAATCATTGATATCGCCGATTTCACGAATGTAATGGGTCTTGCTATTCAGTTTATTGTCCTGCTCGTAATAGGAGAGCGTGAACATGGGCAATGGCTCAACCTCGATGTTGTCATTCTGGACGTGGCCGCGCTGGCGGTTGGCATACTCGGGCTTGACGGGATCGGTATCGGTGACCGTGAGCAGAGTGTTGAAGCGGTTCATGATGTCCTCGGCGGTCTCTGGCTCGTCCTCTCCGCTCAAGGCACGCTGCTCGGCCTTCTTGATGGCTGCGGTCGCTTCGATTTCGGCAGGATCGAAGTTCGATACATGCGTCTTGTTGCGGCGGAAAATCGCCATCGCCTTCTCATAGTCGGCCTCACTGCCCTTGTTGTCGCCCATGCGGCGCTTTGCCTCACCGCGCGCCATGTAACCCGCCTCGAAGTTGGGGTACTTCTTCAGGATGGCGGTGAAGTCGGCCACGGCCTCGCGATACTGACGCGTTCGCATGTGCAACAGCGCCCTGTTATACAGAGCCATGAAGTTTGACGGGTTGTTTTCGAGCACAAAGGTAAAGTCGCTGATGGCCTTGTTGTTGTCCCCCACTTCGGCACGCAGCAGACCACGGTTGAAATGCGCCTCTTGGCTGGCCGGATCGAGGACGATGGCATAGTCATAGTCGGCCATAGCCCCGAAATAGTCGTCGAGGTTATATTTCATGTAGGCACGGTTGATAAAATAGCCCGCGTAACGAGGTTCCAGCATGATGGCACTGTCCATATCGGCAAGAGCGCTCTCAAAGTCGTGGAGGGAACGCGTGGCGATCTCAGCTCGCATGACATAGGCACTGGCGTTTTTCTTGCTCAAGGCGATGCCGTGATTCAGGTTGTCCAGGGCGGCTGTCGTGTCCTTGCGCGCCAGGTTCATCTGAGCCAGACCGATGTAGGCACGGTCGTTGCGACGGTCAAGCGACAGCAGGCGTTCAAAGGTCTGCTGCGCCTCGTCGTAGTTCTTCAGGGCTGTCTGGCACACAGCACGGTTGATGAGCAGGTTCTTGTCCTCGGGCATCAGGTTCAAGCCCGCGTCATAGTCCTCGACAGCGCCGGCATAGTTACCCAGATTTTGACGCGACACACCGCGCACCTGATAGGCATCAACAATGAACGGGTTGCGCTCAATCGCCATTCCGGCGTCCTGCTCGGCACCCTGATAATCCTCTAGACTGATCTTGGCTACCGAACGATAGAAATAAGGCTCTGCGAGAAACGGCTTGGCCTTAATCGCCTGGTTAAAATATTGGATAGCAAGGATGTAGTCCTCAAAGTAGAGAGCATTGCGACCAATGTTCACCACCTGGTCGGTGTTGATTTGTGCGTGAGCGCCCATCGTTGCCGCCAGCAAAACCAGCAGCAACGTCAATCGGCGATATATCGTCTTTACCTTCATTTTTGCGATATTATAACGGCAAAAGTAGAAGAAAATTTCTCAATGGCCAAAAAACACCGCCAGGTGTCCTGTTTTTTCACATTTAATGGCATTATTTCTTAAAAACGTCTAAAGGATTTGGCATTTCGTTCAACTTATATTACTTTTGAAGTTTGAAACCAATAAAACGGAAACTACAAAATGAGAAAATATATTGTTTTAAGCCTCTTGATTGCCATGCTGGTGGCGCCTGTCACGCTGGATGCGCACAAGAAGAAAGACAAGAAACTGGAGAAACATCGCGTGACTGTCGATAATGTTGTCTCGGATGTTGACCAGCCGATGCGCGAAGTCACCATCACCGATCCCGCCAAGCAGCTATATGGTGAATGGGACATCGTGAGCCTGCGCAAGAAGTCGGTCTTCACCCTGGAACGGGCTTATCTGTATCTGGATTTTGCCGGGGGCAACAAGGTGTATGGCAACAACGGCTGCAACACCATCAACGGCACGTTCCAATTGAATGGGAACAACCTGAAATTCGGCGACTTCATCACCAGCTCAGAATCATGCCAAAACGTGACCCACGAAAGGACCATCATGAATGCCCTGAGCGATGTGCGCCGCTACAAGTTGGAGGCACAATACAATGCCCAGTATCTCAATCTGATCAACTCCAAGGGTGCAGTCATCATGGTGCTGAAGCGTCACAACCTTGACGCCATGAACGGCGCCTGGCTTGTCAAGGAAATCAACAGCGAGAATGTCAGTGAGATGAACATGCGCGTTGTCGTTGACGCCGTGATGCAGACCATCCATGGCGACACCGGGTGCAACATCATCAACGGCATCATCACCCTTGACCCGACCAAGGACATGGCCATCCAATTCGAGGACCTCCACTCCAGTGAGTACCTGTGTGAAGACATCGAGAACGAGACAGCCCTGCTGTTGGCCCTAGAAAGCACCGAGTCGTGCAAGCGCATCAACCAAAACGAGATGGCACTGCTCGACAACAAGGGCAGTATCGTCATCGTGCTTCAACGCCTCAACCTGCGCAAAAATTAGCACCACGATTACCAACAAAACAGCAACTGGACAATCTGATGGCAACAACGCCTCTCAAGATTGTCCAGTTGCTGTTTTACGACCCTGAAAATCACCTTAGTGATTCAGGCGCTTGACGGTGGTGCGGGTGCCGTCGCTGTGGGTGGTGACCACGATGTTCACACCATCTTGCGGTGTTTCGCTGACCACACCAGCCGGGCTGACATACTTCCTGTCGACAACCTGCTTGTCGGTCATCGTCTCGTCGATGCCGGCACACTCGATGATTGCGAGGGGATGCAGGGTGTAGTTGGTGTAATAGTCCTCGTCGGTGGAATGGATGCGACGAATCGTAGCATTTTCATCCCACGGCTCGTCGAGCGTGAAGACACACAAGAGGCCATAGTTGAAGCCTTCCTTCTGCGCCATCTCGGCTTCCAGGGCGGGGGCATAGTCAAAGGCCAGTTTCACCATCACAGTATCCTGCTCGCTGCACAGATAAGGCACGCCATCCTGATAGTGGAAGTAGCCGTCGGCACGTCCCACCTCGTTACCCAGGGCGGTGATGTAATCCTCACACAGGTTGTAGCGGAACAACGTCAACTCGGGTAATTCAGGCATCTCAAGAGGTGCCGGCTTGCCGTTGAGCACAAGTCGAGGATTGGTCAGGCGGTCGGCCAGGATGCCCTTGACAGTGCCCGGTTCAATAACCTGCATGTCGGCGAAGCTGTTAAACAGTTCCTCGTTATCGCCACAGTCCAATGCAATCCAGTCAGGATACCAAGCCATCCATTCGGCATAGCCCCAATCGGCATAAATGTCATAATAGATTTCATCGACATTGTCGGTCACAAAGACGAGTTTGTGCTCGTCGGCATCCACAGCAGCAGCGATATAGAGCGTGTCGTTGAGTTTATACTGCTGACCGTCCTCTCCGCCATAGACCACCTTCCACAGGCGTGTGCCGGGGTCGGCAGTAATGGCAATCGGATACAATTCAACCGTGCCGTTATAGAGCGTCAACATGCCTTCGATACCATATAATTCGGTGTCATCGGCCTCGGGATAATCGATACCGAACTTGTTGAAACCCGCCATCGATGACTCAATTGAGTTGCCATCATCATCAGTTTCTGTGCAACTAATTGTGAAGTTGCCGTGCTCGTCAATCGCGCTCAAGTGCACGCCCTCGAGATAAACCTTATAGTTCTCCCATCCTGCTTCAGGATTGCTGATGAAAAACAAGAAACCTGTCACGTCGAACGGAGAAAAGTAGTCCTCGTCAAGAATCGTTTTGGGATTGGCGAAATGAGCCGGTTCGCCCACTTCGACCAGTCCCTTATAGGTCTTCTTCACGCCCGTCCAACCTGCGGGGATAACAGCACCCAACTGATATTCCTTGCCCGTGTCGCCGTAGATGAGACCAGCAAAAGCCTCTCCTTCAGCATCGAGTTGCATCACCCACAGATACTCGTTCCACTGGTAGTTGACATACATGTCGGTAGTGAACTGGAAGGCGGTGCCGTCCTCCAGCGCTGACAGGTGGTTGAGCGAGTCAAGTTTGGTGATGTTGGGGTCGATGGGATCCTCGGGGTCAGGGTCAACAGGGCCGTCACCGCTGGTGGTCACCACGACGCTCGACAGTTGGGCGTTCTTGGAGCCGTAGTGGGTGAATGTCACCGACGAGGCATTGCCTGTCCAGCTGCCCACGGCGCCTGTGACGACGTAGTCGCCGACGCTGGCCAGCAAGTCAAAGTTAGACGTGTTGGCGGCATTGACAGTGATGCCTGTGATACTGCCCTCGGCCACGCTAAAAGTGATGGAACCGTCAACATAGATGCGCAGCGTGTAGCTGCCCTGGGAATTCCAGATGCGCGTCTCGGTTGCGCCATCGGTAGCCGACAGCGTAACACCATCCACAGTCACCGGACCTGCCTGTGACAGGTTGGTCCCGGCACTCTGGGCCGGCACTGCATAGCCCATGGCGGTAATCCCCTCGGCTGTCGAGAAGTCAAAGGTCACTTCGGCAGCCTGTAATACAGAAAAGGCCCAAAAGGCCATCAAGAGAAATGAGTAAATACGATTCATTTTGCACATTAATATTTTATAGCACAAAATTACTGCCAATAACTGTAATAAGTGCAACAATGAACCGAAAAAAGTTATCAACAAGCCCCTTTTTTATCCTTACTTGGTGAACAGGATGCCTTCACCTCCAAAGTATATGGTCTTGTCGGTGTTGATTGTGAGAGAAAAACGATTGATTATCAGCATCGCCTTGCCGTTTTCGGTTATCAGCGGCTCAACTTCGCCCTCGGTATTTCGTTCCTTGTCACGTTCAATAAATTGGCTCACTTTGATTTCAAACCGATATTCTGGATCTCCTTCAGGAGAGGTGGCCACATCGGCCCCACGAACGCGTGACGGGCTGATGGCAATAAGTACCTTGTCACCATTATCCTTGAGTTCGCCCGTCGTCAAGTCCTCATTAAAACTCACATAGTACATGCGAGAATAGCCCTGAGGTATCGAGACATCATTGATCAAGTCCTCATTATAATATCCGCTGCTAGAAATCACTTCATCGTCAACGTCATTGATAGCGTGGTGGATATCATGCGTGCCCGTGACGGCGTCCTTGGCCAGCAGTTCACGGGTGCTGGCGAAACCGAAATCCCGCTGCAAATATTGGAGCTTGGCGTCAATGGAGGCGGCCACCTTGGGGTCAACGCTGTCGAGCCACTTTTTATACCGGTCACCCGAGAGCGGCAGCTGGTTAATGCCTGAAGCGGCAAAAGCCTTGCGGGCCTCGCCCAGCAGCTGTCGCTGAGTGATGTTGGGTATGGATTGCGGCCCCACCGAGATAAGGAACAAGATGACTGCAAACGAAGCCGGAACCCACCAGATGCGCTTGTTGCGGATGATGAGCAGCCCAATGCATACCACATAGCACCAGATGTTGAACACCAGCAGATAGAGGCGGCTCACCGTGATGCCGTAATCGCTCAAGCGGCGGCCAATGGCAACGGACATCAGCGCCAGCAACGGAAGCAGCACCAACGGCAGCCAACGGGTCACTGTCCTGAAAACCGAATTGCCCTGCTCGTGCTGCAAGGGATAAGTGAGATAGAGTAAAACCACCATGCCCAGCATACAGGCCGCCACCAGATAGCTCACCCACCCCACTGGCAGTTGCCACGATAACAGAATCTTGGTCGCATAGATGTAGAGCGTCACCATATATAACAGCAGCAGCGGTATGAACAGATATTGCGACACACCCTTGAGAAATCCTGAATAGGACTGGACCTCACGCACGCGCTTCTCATCACCGGCAGGGATGAGATTCATGAACAGCAGCGGCGCCAGAAATACCATGCACACCGTGGGAATGTCGGCAAACACATTGTCCGAGACATGGACGCCGAAGAGCCATTTCAGCGACTGGGCAAACAGGATCAGTCCCAACGTGAGCACGCCACCCACAACCATTCCGGCGATGATAGCCACAACTGTTTGCTGCGAGAAGTTCCAGAACGGCACATCATCGTCCTTGCGGTAAAAGGACAGCAGGAACACCGACAGCGCCATTGTCACCACGGTAGCACTCACGGCGATGAACTGCGGCAGCGAGAAGCGGTCGAACTGGGCCAGATAGATTGAGATACCCAGCCAGACGGCATGGACCAGCACCTGGGTGAGCACGGCGGTCCACCGGCGCTTGAAATCCTCGGTAAGCAGCTGCAGCGACACGGCCAGCAGCGCACCCGTGGCAGGATAGAAGATGTAGAAGAGCTGCCACTTTTCACTCACCTTGCCCCCATGAATGAGATACAATAAGAAGCCTGTCAGGAACACCTGCAGCACCACTGCCACAGGAAAACGGCGAACGCTCGCTCCAAACTGTTTTAACCATTCCGAAAGGGAGAATTTCTTGAGCCTGTTCATAGCACCTTGAGTAGAAGATTAAAGTTAATTATATAACGTAAACATGGCTGTAAAATTGTCATTTTAGCCATATTAAATGACATATCGGCGCATCTTCACAAGCCCTATCGGTATTTCATCTAAAATTCCCTTATTTCCTTATAATACAGCTTACTATTCCAAGCGACTCATTCAATCTTGAAAAAACAGATTGCAAAAGTGTCAAAATATTTGCACACATTGAGAAGTTGTAGTACTTTTGTGCCCTCTAAAGCAGTATGGCGGCTTGTCGCTCGTTAACATCTACATGGTTGCGAGAGGAAAGTCCGGGCAACACAGAGCATCACATTTCTTAACGGGAAGCTGCGGGTGACCGTAGGGTTAAGGTGACAGAAAATGACCGCCGCGCAAGCGGTAAGGGTGAAAAGGTGGGGTAAGAGCCCACCGGGCACTGTGGTGACACAGCGCGCCGCACCACCTGTGAGTTGCAAGTTCATGTATACCGGCATCTAAGGGCTGCTCGTCCATTGCCGGGGGGTAGAACGCTATACCGGTGCAGCAATGCACAGGACAGATAAATGACAGGCACCTGCCTCGGCAGGCACATAACCCGGCTTATAGCCATACTGTCTTTTTTGATTTTTGATTGTCACGTGAGTGACAGAGTCAACTTATATAGACCAATTACTATTATGGCTCGAAAAGAAGAATTATCGCGCATGTGGGAGCGCACCACAAACTACTTGTACAATCAGCGTCCGGCATTTGAACGTCAGGGCGCCAAGGGATACAAACCGGGACTTGAGACCAGCCTGGCCCTCGACAAGCTTTACAAGGAACCTCATCACCGCTACCGCATCATCCATATCGCCGGCACCAATGGCAAGGGCTCTACTGCTCATTTGTTGGCGTCATGCCTGCAACGATGCGGCTACCGCGTGGGACTTTTCACTTCTCCCCACTTGATTGATTTCAGGGAACGTATTCGCGTGAACGGCCGTAAAATCAGCCGCAACTATGTGATGCAATGGGTCACCGAATACCAAAAAAAGGACATGGGTAACTTTGTGCCATCGTTCTTTGAGTTGACATCGACCATGGCCTTTGATTACTTCGCATGGCGCAACGTCAATGTTGCCGTCATCGAGACTGGCCTGGGAGGACGCCTCGACAGCACCAATATCATCACTCCGGAGCTCAGCATTATCACCAACATCGGTTTGGAACACCAGCAGTTCCTGGGCGACACCCTTGAAGAAATCGCCCTCGAGAAAGCCGGCATCATCAAGCACGGACAACCTGCCATCGTCGGCCACGCCGAAGGTGTTGTCAGGGAGGTGCTCGAAACCTATGCCAAACGCATGTATTCCGACATCCGATTTGCACAAGACAAGCCTGAGGTTATCGACGCCCGCCACGTCGACGGCATGCTGCAACTCAACACCAACAACTACGGCATCATCAACTGCGAACTGACCGGTGATTATCAGGTCGAGAACGCCAACACCGTGTTGACGGCACTCAATCTGCTCAAACGCCTCAAGTACCGCATCAAGAATGAAGCCGTGAGAGAAGGATTTGCCACGGTGATCGAGAACACGGGGCTGATGGGACGCTGGATGAAGGTCGGAGACGACCCCAGTGTGATCTGCGACTCAGCACACAACCCTGCCGGGTTTGAATTGGCCATGAAGCAGGTCAAAGGTGAACAACGCGAGAATCTGCACATGATTCTTGGTTTCATGGCCGACAAGGATGTGACGTCGATGCTCAACCTGTTGCCCCCCGACGCAACGTTCTATTTCACCCAGGCCCAGACTTCACGCAGTATGACCGCTGCCAAGCTCAAGAAGGCGGCAGCAAAGTGCGGCGTGACAGGCACTACATATAATAATGTTAGCGACGCCCTGAAAGCAGCTCGCAAAGCCGCCGGTAAAAAGGACCTCATCTATGTGGGCGGAAGCATGTATGTGTTGGCCGAACTGCTCCAGTCTTTGGGGTATGGCGACCAATCAGATTAACGGCTATTCAACCACCCTTTCCAATCTAACGGTCCCGGCTTCGTGTTTCTCACCTTGGCCGGGACCGCAGCATTATTGCGGCACCTCATGGCAGAGACATGACAAATTGTCTTAAATTGACGATTCATGATTATGCCTAGTGTAAAACAATATAAAAAGGAGGTAAATTGCTATTAATTATCTTTAAAAACAAGGGCTCCACTATTGCAGTTGTCAATTTTAGTTGTACTTTTGGCACAGCATTTGAAAAGTTAAAATTAACATTTGAGAAAATTAAAAACAACAATAAATTAACATTAGAAGACACATGAAAAGGAATTTCAAATTAGCAATCATGCTCGTGGTTGCCTCGATCATGGGATCGGCAGTAACCATGATGGCAACAAGTGAGTTGCAGAAGAAAGGTGTCATTACCGACACCTATGTGGTGAATAAGGAAAGTAAAGCCTCCAACGACGGTTTCGTTCAGACCTCGTCACGCCCCGTCGACTTGAGCCGCGACTTCACCGACGTCGCCGAGAACACCATCAACTGCGTGGTGAGCATCAAGAATTACGCAACACCCAAGCAGAACTACTACGGCGGGGATTTCTTTGACCCGTTCGAGTTCTTTTTCGGCCCCGGCTACGGCGGTTCACAGCGTCCGCGCCAGCAGCAGCCGCAACAGAAAGGTGAGCCGAAGCTTGCAGGCTCGGGCTCGGGCGTAATCATCAGCCCCGACGGCTATATCGTGACCAATAACCATGTCATCGACGGTGCAGAAAAACTCGAGGTCACCCTCAACGACAACCGCCAGTACAATGCCACCGTGGTGGGCAGTGACGAGAAGACCGACATCGCGCTCATCAAGATCAACGCCAAGGACCTGCACGCTATCACCTTCGGCAATAGCGACGCCGTCAAGGCGGGTCAGTGGTGTGTCGCCGTGGGCAACCCCTTCGGCTTCAACTCTACCGTCACCGCCGGCATTATCAGTGCCAAGGCCCGCGGCATGAGTGACAACAGCGCTAACAACGGAATCAAGGCCTTCATCCAGCATGATGCGGCCGTCAATCCCGGCAACTCGGGCGGCGCATTGGTTAACACCGCCGGCGAGCTCATCGGTATCAACACCATGATCTATTCCCAGACCGGAAACTACAGCGGTGTATCATTCGCCGTGCCCAGCAATACCGTCAAGAAGGTCATCACCGACATCAAGCAATACGGTACCGTACAGCGCGCAGTGCTGGGCATCCAGTATTCCGAGTTGACCGCCGAGAAGGCCAAGGAGGAGAAAATCACCGCTACGTCTGAGGGCATCTACGTTGCCAAGGTTTCCGACCGCAGCGCCGCCAAAGAAGCCGGCCTGCAGGAGGGTGACGTCATCGTCAAGCTCAACGGCGCCCGCGTCAAGGACAGTGGTGAGATGCAGGAGGAGATGAACAAGCTGCGTCCCGGCGACAAGGCCGAGGTAGAATACTACCGCGACAACAAGCTGCGCCGCACCACCGTCACTTTCAAGAACGACCAGGGCAACACCAAGATGACCAAGCAGAGCGACGTCATGTCACTGGGTTGCGCCTTCACCGAGCTGAGCGCCGAGGATAAGGAAGACCTGGCCATCACCAAGGGCCTGAAGGTTGTCGGCATCAAGGCCGGCAAGTTCAAGAACGCCGGTATCCGTGACGGCTTCATCATCACCGACATCAACAACATCCCTGTTGACTCGCGCGATGACGTGGAGAGCATCTACAACCAGATCATGCGCAGCAGCGACAGCGACAAGGTGATGTTCATCACCGGCTTCTACCCCACCGGCAAGAAGGTTTACTATGCTGTCGACTTGAGCGACGAGGACGACGAATAGTCATACCAATAAATCACACACACCCTCAAGAGGAGGGGCGGCTGTTGAATCCGCCCCTCCTCTTTTTCACCACAAGCCTGGAAAGAAATCGCGGACTGCAAAATCAGGGCATCTTCATGTTCCCCAAAGCGCCGTCCAATCCCAAAACATCAGATTATACAAAATTTATACATATATAATATCATTCTACCACCTACACAATATAGTGATTTTCACGTTTTTTTACAAAAATGATGACCGAAAAAGGTGAGATTTCCAAAAATAATCATTATATTTGCAGCGAATATTAACCCCAAAATCTTGAAACTATATGAGAGGAGGACCTAGACCTGGAGCTGGGAGACCCAAAATTTATGGGAAGCGAGTGCAATTATCAATCCTGATAAGCGAAGAGACCAAGGATAAGCTGAAACAACTGGCTGCCGCCAAAGAGAAACCGTTGGCAGGCATCGTTGAACAGCTCATCATCGACGAGCACAAGGGGATGACAATGTAACACCAACATCACCATCCCTACCCTATTGACCCGACACCGCACATGCCTGGCATGGAGTGGAAATCTCACATATGCCACAAAGAAACGCAAGGCGACAAATTGGCACAATTTTTGCTGTGAATAGTCTCAGGAGGATTCACAAACACACCTTGTCGCAAAATTCAAGGCGTTTTTCTTGTTTTTTTGATTTTTTCCTTGCATAATTACAGAAATTGTTGTACCTTTGCACGCTTAAACTCTACTTTAGTTAGATGAGACAACTTAAAATTACAAAATCCATTACTAACCGCGAGAGCGCGTCCCTCGACAAATATCTTCAGGAAATCGGCCGTAAGGAACTCATTACGGTCGACGAGGAAGTCGAGTTGGCACAGCGCATCCGTCAAGGCGACCAGGCGGCACTTGACAAGCTTGTCAATGCTAACCTGCGTTTTGTCGTTTCTGTCGCAAAGCAGTATCAGAACCAGGGATTGAGTCTCCCCGACTTGATCGACGAGGGCAATCTGGGCCTCATCAAGGCAGCACAGAAATTCGACGAGACGCGTGGCTTCAAGTTCATCTCCTATGCCGTGTGGTGGATTCGTCAATCCATCCTTCAAGCCCTTGCCGAACAATCTCGCATCGTCAGGCTCCCGCTCAATCAGGTAGGCTCGATCAACAAGATCAGTAAAGCCCAGTCCCGTTTTGAGCAAGAGCATGAGCGTCGTCCTTCGGCCGAGGAATTGGCCGAGCGCCTCGACATCCCCGTCGACAAGATCAGCGACACGATGAAAGTATCGGGTCGTCACGTCTCGGTTGACGCTCCCTTTGTCGAAGGTGAGGACAACAGCCTGCTGGACGTGCTGCCCAACAACGATTCCCCGATGGCCGATTCGACCCTGAATCAGGAGTCTCTGGCCAAAGAGGTGAACCGTGCGTTGGACCAGCTCAGTCCGCGTGAGAGGGACATCCTGAAGATGTTCTTCGGCATCGGCTGTCAGGAAATGACGCTAGAGGAGATTGGCGCCAAGTTTGACCTGACGCGCGAGCGCGTGCGCCAGATCAAGGAGAAGGCCATCCGTCGCCTGAAAGGCCAGAAGAGCAAGTTGCTCAAGGCCTATTTGGGTTAACCAAGTTTTTTTCATGCTAGCAAAAGGTTTCAGGCTGCCTCACAAGGGCAGCCTTTTTTTCTTATAAAAACATCCCATTTCTTACATCTTGGCCATAATTTCGGTGAAAAAGGAGTAATTTTTTGCCTAATTCAAAAATAAGTTATACTTTTACAAATTGTTTTATTAGCGGCAATATCAATTTATAAATTAAACAGATAGCAAAAAAACTATGAAAAAGATTTTAACTTTAGTATGCGTGCTTATGCTCGGTATGGGCATTGGACAGGCACAAGTTCATCAGGGCGAGACCGCTGCAGGACTGAATCTGGTGTATGGCACCGAGATTGACAACCTGGGCATCGGCGCCAAGTTCCGGTATGGCATCCTTGACCAGTTGCGTGGTGAGGTGGGGTTCAACTACTTCTTTGAGAAACACCACACTTCTTGGTGGGATGTCAACATCAATGCTCACTATCTGGTGGGCCTCTGGAATGAGCAGCTCTACATCTATCCTATCGCAGGTTTGAACTACACCATGGTAGACTTCAAGGGCGAACTGAACGCTAAGGGTGAGGAGAACCACGTCGGTTTGAACCTAGGTGCCGGCGTTGAATATGAATTCACCAATCACCTCAGTGCAAACTTTGAGTTCCGCCACACCATTATCCGCAAGGTGGATCAAGGCGTGTTCGGCCTGGGCATCAACTACAAGTTCTAAACCTGACCTGACAATTACACTACAAAAAAAATGAGCAGGACCTGCCATCGGGCGAGGTCCTGCTCATTTTTTATTTATTCAACCGCTCACTGGTGAGAATGTCACTCAGTGGTTTGCAGTTTGTCAAAGGTGTTAGACATGAATGAGGAGAAGGCATCATCATCGTCCTCGTTGCCAAAGGAGTCGCTCACCTTGATGGCGCAGAGCGATTGCATCAGCTCAAGCGCCGCATTGGCATCGGGGGCGCTAGTGTAGAAATGCCCATAGCCATTGAACTTATCCTCCAAGGCGAAATCGAAATATCCGTTCACGCTGTCGTTGTGATTCTGGGCGAAGGCACCTATCAAGGCTTCGTCAAAACAATCACGCACCGGTTTCATCTCATAGGCATATCCCTCGGTCTGTTCATAATCGAGCATCTTGAGGTAAAGAATGCCGGCTTTCACACCGATGCGTATCATCTTGTTCTCATACTGGTAGATGTATTCCCCGTCATAGATTTCGGGAGCCTGCCCCATCGAGTTGGCAAACGAGCTGATCTGGTCAACCACTCCATCGGGATCGGTTGAGCGAATCGCAATCACCATGTTCCACTCACCCTCGAGGTGTGGGTCACGAGCGAGACCGACGCAGAACGGGCCATCCACGGTGGAGAGGATGTTGGCCAGGTCGATGCGACCGATATAGGGCAACTTGCCGAACATCTCCAGCAACTGCTGAATCTGTTGCAACTTGACGAAATTCTCGCCCTTGACACACATCGTGAAGATGTAGTCCATCGAGTTGGGTATCGCCTGGAGGACATCACTACTGGGATCGCCCAGGGTGGAATAGAGCAGGCGGGCATACTCGCTGTCTTCGGCTGCCTTGATTTGTGTATGCATCTCGACATTCTTCTCTTCAAGGTCGACATTGCAGGTCACAGCATCGATATCGCTCTCGGTGAAAATGCCGATGAGCGGCATCTTCTGCGACAATTCACGATAGACCTCACTCTTGCCGAGAATGCCCTTGAGACCCTTGCCTTGAATCCATGCATTAATCTCGGTATCCTTTTTGTGGAGCACCTCGGTCGCCTCTTTGTTGTCGGCAATGCTTGCCGCATTCTTGGAGAGGATGAGTTTAGCGGCCTTGGCAACCTTATTCACGTCCATCGGCTTGTTCACCGTGCCGATGAGCAGCACCTTGTCATTGATGACGTACAGGTTGTCCTTGACATACATGCAATTCAAGCCTTCCACTGTCGCGAAGTCGCCGCCAACACGCATGGCAAGCGTCTTGCGAGCCTTGTCGGGATCTTCGAGCGAAGCGACAAGCACACGCGCGAATGTCTTCTCGGTAAAAAAGACATAGGCCTTGTCAGCAGTGCTGATGCCCATCTGGGGAAGGTCGCACAACATGATGCAAAACGGTGAGGTATCGTTGTTGTCGATTGCCTGCTGCAGGCTCTGTGGCAACACGATCTGATCATCTTCCATCAGCCCCGACACCTTAAGGATATGGGGGACATCAAAGCTCACCACGCCCGTGGCGTCGGCGGGAATCATTTTTTCCAGATTGTCGCTTGCACAGCCTGTCAACAGCAGTAGAATCACAGCAACCGACAGTTTTTTCAGCCATCTCATGACCATAAATATTGGGTTTATCTATAGATTAAACATATCACTTGTGGCTAACTGCCACAATATTTGGCACAAAGTTACGACAAGTTTACGACAAAGCGGCCAATTCTTTCACCTTCTTTATCAACAATTTTCACTATATTCAATAGTATATGATTTTTTTTTGGTGATTATAGGGCAAGATTCAAAAAAAAGCACTAAATTTGAGCATTCAAAAAGACCATTGAAAGAAGAGTATAACCAAACTAATGAAGAACTAAAATGAACGACATTTCTGAAATACTGCGTGAACTTCTTGACCGCTACAGCAACACACCTGAACTCGATCAGGAATTTGAAAGGATGCGGCGCGAAGTGGAAGGATTTGAAGATGAATATGCCGTTTGGTGTGACGAGAACGGCTACAGCGTCAAGGACGGTTACCGCGACTTCATTGACGAGATTATCGAGTCACAAGACTCTTACTGGGACAATTACCAGGAGTTCGGAAACAATATATAATCCACCCATCCAGTTTAATATCATAATTACACCATCGTCTAATAATCATTCCAGACACTAAATTATTAATGTATCCGTCTAAAAGAAACCGCAGTTTTGCTGCTGAATGGGACCCACAAGACGGTGTTCTGATTGCTTGGCCTCATGTAGGAACCGATTGGGCTTACATGCTTGAAGAGGTGACAGCATGCTATGTGGAGATTGCCCGTGCCATTCTTCAAGACGACGAGCGCCTTGTCATTGTCGCTCCCGACGCCGACGACGTCCGCTCGGCACTGGGCGATGATATCGACTGGCTGCGCATCGACATCGTCGAGTTGCCCACCAATGACACGTGGGTGCGCGATTATGGTCCCATCGCCGTGTGGCGTGACGGAGGAATGGTGCTCACCGATTTCACCTTCAATGCTTGGGGCATGAAGTTTGCCGCCGATTGCGACAACCAGGTCACCGCACGTCTCAACGAACGGGGCCTGCTGCATCTGCCGCTCATCGACTGCCGGGACCTCGTGCTTGAGGGTGGCTCCATCGAGACCGACGGCAACGGCACCGTGATGACCACCACCTGCTGCCTGACAGCGCCCAACCGCAACGACGCCCTGACGCGAGAACAACTGGAGGAGACCCTGCTTGAGCGCTTGGGATGCTTGAGGATGCTGTGGCTTGACCATGGTGAACTCGTGGGCGACGACACCGATGGCCACATTGACACGCTGGCGCGTTTCGCCCCGGGTAACGTCATTATCTACACGGGATGTGACGACCCGGCCGACGAGCACTTCGAGTCCTTGATGAAAATGGAAGAGGAACTGAAAGGGTTCACCAACGTCCTTGGCGAGCACTACCACCTGATTAAGCTTCCGTTGCCCGACGCCATGTTTGACGAGATTTCGCGCTTGCCGGCCACCTACTCCAATTTCCTGATTACCAACCATCAGGTGCTGGTGCCCCTCTATGGCCAGCCCGAGAAAGACCTCAAGGCTTGTCAACTCATTGGTGAGGCCTTCCCCGGACGCAAGGTCATCGGCATCGACTGCCGGGCACTCATCTGCCAGCACGGCTCGCTGCACTGCGCCACCATGCAACTGCCCAAAGGGGCTCTCACTAAACTCTAATCATTAAACGCTATTCATGATGAAAGTCGGAATCATACAACAACGCAATAGCAGTGACGTCAAGGCCAACCGCCAGTCACTGATCGAGAAAATCAAGAAAGTAACCGCCATGGGCGCTCAACTGGTCGTGCTGCCCGAACTGCATGACTCACTCTACTTCTGCCAAGTGGAGAGCGTGGACAATTTTGACCTCGCTGTGGACATCCCAGGTGCGGTGACCGAGGAATATGCCGCCGTGGCTAGGGAGTGCCGCATTGTGCTCGTCACTTCACTGTTCGAGAAGAGGGCTACGGGGCTGTATCACAACACTGCTGTTGTCTTTGACACCGACGGCAGCGTAGCAGGCCAGTATCGCAAGATGCACATTCCCGATGACCCCGCTTACTATGAGAAATTCTATTTCACACCAGGCGACCAGGGTTTCATCCCCATCGAGACTTCGCTGGGCAAATTGGGTGTCATGGTATGCTGGGACCAGTGGTATCCCGAGGGCGCGCGACTGATGGCCATGCGAGGCGCCCAACTGCTCATCTACCCCACTGCTATCGGCTATGAGAGCAGCGACACACCCGAGGAGCAGGAGCGGCAACGCGAAGCCTGGACGACGGTCCAGCGCGGACATGCCGTTGCCAACGGCCTTCCCGTCATCACCGTCAACCGCGTGGGGCACGAGCCCGACCCGTCAGGCCAAACCCGTGGCATCCAGTTCTGGGGCAGCAGTTTTGTAGCCGGTCCTCAAGGTGAGCTCATCTACCGTGCGCCTCACGACAGCGAGGATTTGTTGGTCGTTGACATCGACATGGAGCGCAGCGAGCAAGTCAGACGCTGGTGGCCCTTCCTGCGCGACAGGCGCATCGAATGCTACGGCGACCTCGACAAGCGTTTCTTGGATTGAATCTGGGCTGACGAACCCTGAAGCCTAGCCTCATTTAACTGAGGCACTCAATTTTTAGAACCACAAAATTACGCTGATTATCACGATATCGTGATAATCAGCGTAATTTGTTGTTTACGATTCTTGAAGGCGGTTAGGCCTGGCCTTCAGTATTATCGTCCTTGGCGCCGCCGAAAGCGTCCTTCAGGAAGTCTTCAACTTTGTCAACCATGTTATCGACAGCTGTGCCGGCATCATTGAGGGCATCCTTGGCTTTGTCAACAACATTCTCCTCGCCCTCCTTGGCTTCGAAGGCGTCCTTGGCTTTCTGTCCCAGATCCTGTGCCATCTCGTTGGCGGCAGTCGCGCCTTTCTCCACAAAATCCTTGGCCTTATCCATCATCTCTCCAGCGGCAGCGGCACCCTCGCCAAACAGATCTTTGGCCTTGTCCAACAAGCTGGGTTCTCCCTCCTTGGTCTCAAACATCGCTTTAGCTTTCTCCAGGAAATCCTGGCTCATCTCACCAGCAGCTGTTGTTCCCTTGTCGAACATTTCCTTGAGCTGGTCCAGAATGCCGGCCTCACCCTCCTTGCCGTCAAACAAATCCTTGGCTTTTTCAAAGATGCTGGGTTCGCCTTCCTTGCCTTCAAACAGGCCCTTGAGCTGGTCGAAAACATTGCCCTCGCCCTTTGTAGCGTTATCAAGCATACCTTTCAACTCATCAAAGATGTTACCACCTTCGTTCTTCACTTCCTCGGCTGCCTGTTCGGCATTCTTCATTTCCTCATCCATAATATCCTGTATTAATTGGTTATTCGCCTACTCCCTTTCTAGCGTTTCGGCATTTCTCTGCCCCCAAAGTTACACATTATTTATGAATCTGCAATGATTTTGAGTCATTATCCACTGCGATACCCACTTTTACATCAAAATAGCGGTTGAGGAGAATAAACGCATCACTGATATTCACAATACCATCGCCATTCACGTCAGCGGCAGCGCCCAAAAACGTGCTGGCATTTCCATTGAGCAGATATCCGATGAGGGCCGTCACATCCGAGATGTTGACCTCGCCGTCGCCGTTAATATCGGCGTTGTTCATATTGATGCCAGTGAAGTCCTCATTCTGCAGGGCACTAATCAGGCGAATCGCATCGCTGATGTTCACCTCACCGTCGCTGTTCACGTCACCCGGTAGGCGTTCGTAAGCCCCGTTGGTGATGTTGGAAATCAAGGCCACCACATCGCTGATGTTGATCTCGCCATCGCTGTTCACGTCGGCGTTATCCATGTTGATGCCTGTGAAGTCCTCATTCTGCAGCGCATTAATCAGGCGAATGACATCGCTGATGTTCACCTCGCCGTCACCGTTCACGTCGCCCGGCAAAACCTCGTCTCCGGGATCGCCACCGCTTACTACCGTCACCGTGCAGGTAGAACTCAGGTTGGTGCCGTCGGTCGTGTGGGCGGTGACAGTGGCTTTGCCCGTCTTGAGAGCCGTTATCCTGCCGTCACTGCCGACCGTCACCATCGTGTTGTTGCTCGAAGTCCACCTCACCGCCCTGTTGGTGGCATTGGCGGGGAGGACGGTAGCGGTCAGTTGCCTGGTGGCACCTACAGTCATCCTCACACTTGACGGACTGACGCTGATGCTTTGGACAGGGATAAAGACCGGTTCGATGCCCCTAACCGTGACGACACAGCTCTTGCTCAGGTTGGTGCCATCGGTCGTTCGTGCCGTGATGGTTACTTGACCCGCTTTCTCGCCGACAAACAGGCACTCGTTGCCATTGCAGGAATAGGAAATCACATCGGTTGGCGGAATCGTCCACGACACGGTGCGGTTGGTCGCATTATCAGGATAGACCGTCGCCACAAGTCTGAAGATATCACCGACTCCGATTTCGGTCTGATAGGCATTCAGCACAAGCTCGGTCGCCAGGATGGGCGTCACCGTTACGACGCAGGTCGCGGTGGATTGCCCGGCCCGAGCGGTAATCGTCGCCGTGCCCGTCATGTAGCCCTTGACCAGGCCGTTCTGGGTCACGGAGGCCACTCCAGGGTGGCTGCTGCTCCACACCACCGTCGGCTCGTAGCCGTCATGGGGTGTCACCGTGGCGTTGAGCTGCAGCGTCGAGTAGAGCGGGATGCTAGCCGAGGACTTGTCCAATGTCACCGTGTGAGCCACCACCCTGACGCTGCAGGTGGCACTCGCGTTGCCCGCGCGTGCCGTAATGACCGCATTGCCCGTTCCTACTGCTGTCACCATGCCCCACTCATCGACCGTAGCGACTGCTGTGTTGCTGCTGCTCCACGTGACTTGCGGTGCATAGTCATCGTCGGGCGTCACCGTCGCTTTTAAATGAATAAAGTCGCCCTTCTCCATCACTGCACTCGTCGGATTGAGGGAGATGGAATACTCCTGCTCAATCGGCTGGATGTTGTAAAAATAGCTCCACGGGGTGGTCGTCTGATACGCATTGAGCGACCCAGCCGGAACATGGAGAGTGGTTTTGGTATAGTTATAGAAAGTACTCACGTTGAATGCATTTGGGGGTGTTACTGCAAGGCAAGTAATGCTCATTAGGTTGGTGCAGTAATAGAACGCTGAATGGCCGATGGTAGTGACGGAGTTGGGGATAGTCACGCTCGGCAAGCTACTGCAGTTATAGAACGCTGAGTTGCCGATGGTGGTGACCGAGTTGCCAATGTTCAAGCTCGTCAGGGCGGTACATTCGCTGAACGCATGCTCGCCTATAGAAGTGACAGAGTTGGGAATGGTTATGCTCGACAGTCTGGTGCAACCACTGAACGCTTTGTAGCCAATACTGGTGACGGAGTTGGGGATGTTCATGCTCGTCAAGCTGCTACATTCTCTAAACGAGTTGTCGTCAATGCTGGTGAGGGAGTTCCCAAGAGTCACGCTCGTCAAGTTGCTGCAACCATGGAACATGCCACGTAATGCAGTCAGGGAATTGCCGATGGTCGCGCTCTCTAAACTGCGGCATCTTTCGAATACTCCGGAGCCTACTGAGGTTACGGAGTTGGGGATGGTCGCACTCGTTAGGCCGCAACTTGCAAACGCATTCATGCCAATGAAGGTGACAGAGTTGGGGATGGCCACGCTCGTTAAACCACTGCACTGGTAGAAAGCAAGACTGATAATGTAGGTGACAGGTGCTGTCAGTTTACGGGTGTTATAGATAGGTTTGCCTTGACTGTCATAACCTGAAAAATAGGTGTATTGATATTCCAATGAGGACTGTATGTTTGCCACTCCACTGAAACTGGTAGATTGACGTATCACTTTCGCAGAATCTCCGACAGCACTGGCACCAGAGCCAGAATAATAGAAAGTATATTTTATTCCCTTATAAGTAATATCGACCTGTTCTGCTTTTGCATCAAGGGCTGTGGCGAGGGTGAGCACGAGGAAGAGTGCGGAGCGTAGTAGATGTTTCATCGTTGTGTTGGTTTAAAGTGGGTGATTGTTGTGAATGAGCGCAAAGATAATGAATGATACCCTGTTTTGCAAGCGCGAGGGCCAAAAACCACTCTCGAACCCATGCGAAGACGCTTAATGCTCGCAGTTTAGAGTTTAGTGTTTAGGGTATTGAGAGGCATCCGCATAGCACCACACGAAGGCGCGAAGTTTTTTTATAGCGCGATGCGCTGCACTACCTTGACAAGGCTCCACGGAGGGGGCGGACTCAATGGAGGCCACGGCAAAGCCGTGGCACAGTGAACCGCTAGGAGACGGGATGGCGGCGTCACCGTACACGGGACAGGTCGTGATGTGTGGAGGGTGTGTCGGAAGCGTTAATGAAATGTTAATTTCCTGGTGTTGTTGGGGCAGCCGAAATCGGCTGCCTAGAGAGGGTGCCATAGGGGGCGGACTCGACGGGAGGCACAGCGCAATGCGCTGCACTACCTTGACAAGGCTCCAAGGAGGGGACGGACTCAATGGAGGCCTCGGCAGAGTCGTGGCACAGTGAACCGCTAAGAGACGGGGGGACGGAGGAGACGGAGGCCTCGGCAGAGTCGTGGCACGGTGAACCGCTAGGGGATGGAGTGGCGCTGACTTGTGGCTGACTTTCTTGCTCCTGTGGTAGTAGGTGGAGGCGGTGGATCTGTTCGAGGAGGGCGGTGTCGCGTGACTGCTGCTTGATTTCGCGGTGGCGTGCCCTGACCTTGCCGAGGAGGTCTTCGGGGGTGATGTTACCTGGAGAGGCCGGGTCTTGCCCCTCTACCCGGATGATGTCTTCGACGATTTCGCGCAGCGTTTCGTCATCGATGCCGGTAGCGGGTTTGGCTCCGGGCTTGACGGCCTCTTGAGGGAGGTTGTCGGGGCCGATGGTGAAGAGGAACTGTGAGTCACCGGGATTGACGCGCAGGTCGTAGCCGCAGATATGGCGGACGGTGGTAATCTCGCGGACGGTGGACAGGGAGAAGATGTCGTTGGCGCTGCTGAACAGGTGCTTGCCCAGTTCGCCAGCGGTGCAGGCCTTCTTGCCCGTGTGATTGTAGCCGATGAAGAGGAAGGCTGTGTCCATGTGGTTGACGCAGTCGCGTATGACGCGGTTGAACTCGTTAGCGAGTCGCACACCACAGTAGGGCATGAAGTGGTCGATGTCGTCGATGACGACGAGCTTAGGCTTGAGGTTCTTGATGAGGTGCTCGATGTGGCGGTTGAGCCACCAGTGGTCGTCACGCTGCCCACCGAGGACGTCGAGGCAGAGGTAGTGGAGGTCTTTCTTGCTGCCGGCATGCTGCGCCAGTTCGAGGAAGATGGCTGCGCCGATGTAAGGGCTGTTGAGCGTGTCGATCCAGAGGACGCGACAGGTGGGATTGGACGGGCTGGAGGCATCGGCGTCACCGGGAGCCATGACAGGAGTCATGGCACGGGGAACCGTGCCGGTGTCTTCATTGATGTTGCCGCTGAGGAGCTGGACAGCGAGGTGCTTGGCGAAGTGGTGCGCCCGGCAGCTCTCCTTGCCGGTGAGGTAGGTGACGTGGTGCTGCCGCAGGTAGGGCTGTCCGTTGATGGTGACGAGGTTGATGCTGTTGAAAGCGCTGAGGTCGGTGTCACAGGTGAACTGGCAGGCTTGCCAGGACTCGTCGCAGCCTTGAGCGTTGGGCTCGCGATAATAGTTGATTTCCATGGTGTTTTTCTTGGTTTAAAAAGTTATACAAAAATCTGTGGTGCAAAGGTAGTGGATTTTGGGGCCTTTGTCAAGAGGTGGAGGGCGTTTTTTGTGATTTTGCAAGGTTGGACGAGGTTGGGAGAAGGTGCTGTAAAAAAAACTAAAGGGCCGGGGCGGTTGTGCCTCGGTCCTATAGTTTTTATTCAAGATTGGCAGGTGATTATGCCTCTTCCTTCTTGATAATGCGGCGCTCCTTGATGCGAGCCTTCTTACCGGTGAGACCACGCAGGTAATACAGCTTGGCGCGACGAACCTTACCATGCTTGTTGATGGTAATGCTGTCGATGAACGGAGACTCGAGCGGGAAAATACGCTCTACACCGATGTTGTCACTAATCTTGCGAACGGTGAAACGCTTCTTCTCACCCTCGCCAGTGATCTTAATCACCACACCACGGTACTGCTGGATACGCTCCTTGTTACCCTCCTTGATGCGGTATGCTACCGTGATTGTGTCACCCGGGAAAAACTGCGGGTGCTGCTTGTTTGTAGCAAATGCTTGTTCAGCAACTTTAATCAAGTCCATTGTTATATCATTTAATGCGTTAATAATCACTCCGTAATATACACAAGCCACTCTATTTCTTGTCAGAGATTACGAAAAGCGGTGCAAAGGTAGTACAAATTCCTGAACCAGCAATGATTTTTTTGATTTTTTTACTCAGCACCACGCTTTGGTGAATTCACAATGATATTGATTAGTTGGATGACATCATTGATGTTGATGTCGCCGTCGGCATTGACATCGGCATTGACGCTGTTAAAGCCATCGGGCTCTGTCTCATTCAACATCACATAGATGAGCATGATGGCATCGGAGATATTCACGCTCTGGTCATCGTTCACGTCACCACGCAAGCAGGCAAAGGTGTTGTTGTCCAAAAAGGCGATGCGGCGCCTGAGCCAGTCGGACAGGTATTCAAACTCCTCGTCAAACACGAGGTTGTGATAATCTAATTCGTCGATACCTGACCATCGTTGGCTCTCACGCGCCAGGGCGCCACAAGTCTCAAGGCGCTTGTAAACAGCCTCATAACGCGCCACCAGGCTGTCAGGCTGCAGGATGGTCTGCCTCAACTGCCAATAGCGTTTAATCACCGACTGCTGGAAGGAGGGCATCGCCCTCAGTTTGGAGAACAGGCGGCTCTTGGAGAATTTGGTCAAGTTCTCCGGCACATCAGCGAGGTCAACCTCGGGCTGAAGTTCCGGTGCGTGATAGAAGCCCACCATATCGGAGAAACACTGCCCGGCCGTTGCGTCAAGGTCCCACATGGCCAGGGTGATTTTCTTGTCCACCGAGCTGTCATAACAGGCCAGCACCATATTGTTGCAGGCATTGTCGATGGCCATCAACACATTGAGGAACAGGTAGTAATCAACCAACACCGGCACGTCAAAATACTCATCCAACCGCTGTTCAAACTCCTCGGCAGTGGACCTGCCCACGAACGCCACAGCATTGTAGAGCACAGTGTAGTCAGTTGGATGCACCTCGTCAAAGTCGGGATACTCCACCGAGAAACAGCCCCAGTCGCTCACATTATTGTTCATCGGGCCACCTACACCGAAAAAGAGGGTCTGATATGTAGTTTCAAAGGCTTTCCACATCTGCCCATGAAACTCGACAGCGCTCTGGTCGGTGGGGTTTCCCTGGTCGTCAACGACAGGAACCTCGCCATATTTCTTGAGCTTCATCTGCTTGCGGTCAAGAAACTCGGTGAAGTTATAGAATCCGTGATACTTGCCGTTCATGAACACCTCCACATGAGAGCCGCGAACACTGGAACGGGCTTTGGGCTCTTTGTCGGCATAGTAGGGCTTCGTCCCGAAATCGGCCCACAAACCACAAGCGACATGATTGCGGAACCGGATCATGTCCACAGTGCCGGCATCCAGCCGCCAATGGTTGTCGTTGCGGAAGCCGAAGAACGAGACGTCCATCTTTTCGCCATTGTCATCAATGAATTTCACATGGAAACTGCGCTTGTAGACCCACTGGCCATTGGTCGAGGAACCCGCACGCTTGATGCGGGCCCTGTATTGCTTCGAACCCTGACCATCGGGCATGATGATCTCTACCGGGGCGACCACATAATCGTCGCTGAACGTCCCTGTCAAGCACAGGATAGGCAAATAGGTGAAATGAATCGACGAGGTCTTCGTCTGGCCGTTAGTTATGAAGGTGAAAGAGTAACTGGCATCAGCGCTAATGAGCGGGAAAGACACGCTGTCGGTCACTTCATGGCCGTTAATCCGCACCATCGACACCCCGGCATCCAGCACAACGGGCGCTTGATAGGAATCGCCGAAGGCCGACTCGGGCACGGTCAGCATATAAGTCCCCGTCAGACTGTCATAGACGGGCCTTGTGCCCCCTATCGTCAACTGTGCGGCAACATTTAATGCCGTGACAAGGAGCAAGGTAACAAACAACAATTCTTTTTTCATGTCAGATATTCTTTAATATATAGTTCACAAGATGCCACCAGGGTGTCATACCACTGCTGACCATACCGTTCGATCAATGGTTCCTTAAGGAATTGATACAGGCGGATGCCCTCGCGACGACCGAGCACCTCGGCGCACTTGCATATCTTCCAACGGTCAAAATTCACTGCTTCATAGCCCGGGTACTTCTTGATACGCACGGGATAGAGGTAGCAGGATATGGGTTTGCGCCACTTGATGCGACCCTCGCGGTAGGCCTTCTCAATGGCGCAGAGGCACATGCCGCCACGCTCATAGGTTGTGAACACGCAATTAGCACCACCCACGAGTTGAGTCACAAGCTCGCCTTCAACATCGACATAGGCGACACCGCGCTCCTTGATCATTTCTTGGGCCTGTGGCAGCAGGTCATCCCACACCTCGGGCAGGATTTCCTTCAGTTGACGGTATTCCTCTTCGGTCAATGGTGCGCCCGAGTCTCCCTCGATGCAGCATGCGCCGAGGCAGGTGTCCAGGTCGCAGCAGAAGAAGCGCTCCACCAGGTCCAGACTGACCAATGTCCCGTCGATGTCAAACATAAGGCTATAGTTGTTAGGGGTGAATAATCTATTCTTTCTCGGCGAGGGCCGACAGGGCGTGCTCAAGATCGGTGCTCGACAGATTCAGGTGCAATTCGCCCTTGTGGGCATAGGAGATGCGGCCTGTTTCCTCGCTCACGACAATGGCGATGGCGTCGGTGGCCTGGGCGATGCCTTTAGCCGAACGGTGACGCAGTCCCAGGTAACGCGGAATGTTGGTGTCGTGAGAAACGGGCAGGATGCAGCCTGCACTCTTGATTTTGCTGCCGGCGACAATCAGCGCACCGTCATGCAAGGGGCTATTCTTGAAAAAGATGTTCTCTATCAGACGGGAATTGATGTCGGCATTAATCATGTCACCCGTACGTTCATAGTCGGTCAGCGGAATGGTCTGCTGCACGACGATGAGCGCGCCGGTCTTGGTCTTGGACATATTCATGCAGGCATACACGACAGGCATGATCCACTTCTTCGCACCCTCGGTCTCGGTCTTACTCTTGAATAGCTTTTCAACGAATTTCAAGCCTCGCCTCGAGCCCAACTCGGTGAGGAACCGCTTGATTTCATCTTGGAAGAGGATCACAAGGATGAACAAGCCGATGTCGATGAACTTGTCCATGATGGTGCCGATCAGGCGCATGTCGAGCATCTTGTACATCACCACCCAGGCGACGACAAAGGCCAGCACACCGACAAAGATGTCGAGCGAACCCGAGTCCTTCATCGTGCGGTAGAGATAGAACAGCAGGGTAGCTACCAACAGGATGTCAAGCAGGTCCTTGATGCTGAAGAGTGCAAATATTGAACTTCCCATGTATATCGTTATTGTTGTATTGTTGTCAAATTGATGTCACGCGGGCCATTCTCGCGGGTCAGCGTGACGAGTTTCACGGCTTGAACTGCGGCCTTCACGTCATGGACTCGCAGGATGTGAGCGCCCTGCATCAAGGCCATCGTGTTGATGACGGTGGTGCCGTTGAGCGCTTCGTCGGCAGTGCAGCCAAGCGGTGTGTAAATCATGCGTTTGCGCGACACGCCCACCAGCAGCGGTGAGTTGAGCGCATGAAACGCGTTGAGGCGCGCCAGCATTTCGTAGTTCTGCTCCAGGGTTTTGGCAAAACCGAAACCGGGGTCGGCGATGACGTCGGCCACACCCATCTGGCGCAATTCATCGATGCGGCGTGCCATCCACTCGAGCACCTCGGCGGTGACGTTCTGGTAGTCGGTCAGCGACGACATGGTCTCGGGGGTGCCGCGCATGTGCATCAGCACATAGGGGACATGCAGGCCGGCCACTGTAGCGAACATCCTGTCGTCGATTGTGCCGCCAGAAATGTCGTTGATGATGTCGGCGCCCCAGTCTTCCACACAACGTCGCGCCACATCGGAGCGATAGGTATCAACCGAAACGATGACATCGGGGACGACACGCCTGATGGCGGCAAGGGCCCACTGCAGGCGATCCATTTCGCCTTGAGCGTCAACCTGTTCACTGCCGGGACGCGTGGAGCAAGCGCCCACGTCTATCACGTCGGCACCATCGGCCAGCATTGTCCTGACACGCTCAGCAAGCGCCTGCTCATCGGTGACACGGCTACCGCTGTAGAACGAGTCGGGCGTGACATTGACAATGCCCATCACCCAGGGACGGTCGATGGTCACCAAACGCCCCTTCAAGTTCAGGCTATATGTCTTGAACGGCTGCATCTTCACGCTCATCACATTTTAAATGGCAAAATTACAAAAAAATTGCAAAAATGACGTACCTTTGCAGTAGATATTCATTGTTATGTCAACAACAACAGCAGATATGAGTAACAAGCAGGCACCTATCGGAGTGTTTGACTCGGGTTTCGGCGGATTGACTATCCTGCGCGACATCAGGCGCGTGTTGCCGCAATACGACTACCTGTTCGTGGGTGATAACGCGCGAGCGCCCTACGGAACGCGTTCCCGTGAACTGGTCTATGAGTTCACGCTCCAAGCCGTGAAGCACTTGTTCAACCAGGGTTGCCACCTGATTATTCTGGCCTGCAACACCGCCTCGGCCGAGGCATTGCGCACCATCCAGCAGCAGGACCTCCCTACCCTAGCCCCCGACCGCCGCGTCCTGGGCGTTGTCCGTCCCACGGTGGAGAAAGTGGGCGAACTGACGCACTCGGGCCACATCGGCGTGTTTGGCACGCCGGGCACCATTGCCAGCCGCAGCTACAACATCGAGATTGAAGGGATGTACCCCAACTACAAGGTCCACGGACATGCCTGCCCGATGTGGGTGCCACTGGTCGAGAACCGGGAAAGCAACGGCGACGGCGCCGACTTTTTTGTCAAGAAGGATATCAACGGGCTCATGGGTGAGTGTCCTGACATCGACACCATTATCCTGGGATGCACCCACTATCCCCTGCTCATCGACAAGATCAACAAGTATAAGCCTCAAGGCGTGAACATCGTTCAACAAGGCCCCATCGTCGCCGACAGCCTCGCCGACTACCTGCAGCGCCATCCCGAGATTGAATGCCACTGCAGCCGCGGTGGCTCGTGCCAATACTTCACCACCGAGGACCCCGACCACTTCTCACCTCTGGCCAGCGTCTTCACGGGCGAGGACGTCAATGCCAAGCGCGTCATCTTGTAGCCTTATCGCCTGGACTGAACATAAAAAAGGCCGCGGCTGAGCCACGGCACGGATAGACCTCATTGACGGGTCTATTTTTGTTTAGAGTTTGTTGGTCCTGAGCTGGAAGGAGCGCATGGTGTAGAGTTTGTCACCGTCCGAGAAACCGATTGAGAAGTCAACCGTGCCATTCTTGAGTTTCTTGGTGGCGATGATCTCACACTGGTAACGCACAGCCTTGCCGGGACCTAATTCCTTGACGATGGCTGTGGGCGACAGGTAAATCTCCTTGGTGCCGCTCACGGTGATGACGGGAGCGATGTCATAGACATAGTCACGACCCGTGTTGCGCATGATGAAAATCAGCTTGGCGTGCTCATTGGCATCGAGGGCGTGGTTGTCGTTCTCGTCAACGAAACGCAACTCCTCAATGTCGATGTTGGCAAAGGGGCTATAGGAGTTGTTCTGGCGGTAATCATCCATGTCATAGTCGTAGTAGTAGTCCGACGAGCGGTAATTGCCGTCATCGGTCCTGGGGGCTGTTGCTGCAGCACCGATAATGCCTCCAATCGCCATACCGACCACAGTGCCCATGTCGCTGCCGCGGGGTCCATCGGCAATGCCACCGATGGCCGAGCCGAACATGCCGCCGATCGAAGCGCCTGTCGCTACTCCATAGAATTGATTCATCGACTGGCAACTCGACAACATCATGGCCGACGCTATCACACCCACAAAGACTAATTTCTTGTTCATTTTCTCAATCAGTATTACTCTGGTTATACATTATCCAGCTAATAGCTAGTTGAATAGCTCTCGTGCAAGAATTGTGCCAACACTGAAACTGGCAACGGTATCCTCCTCAAGCCGTCACTTGGAAAAGTCTGTCGGCCTGATGATAACCATAGCCGGGTCCTCGTCATCTCCGGGCCGCAGGAGCAACACGAGGAAACGGTTGTCGGCGGCCAACTTGTCGGCCATGGTGCGCCAGCGCTTATCAAATGCGGTAAGCTGATTCATCCACAAGCGTTTCACATTGGCGCCCTCGCCCACCAGCGACGACATGAAAAGCTTCAGTTGCGACGGCACGAGCATATCGATATATGCCGTGTCGGTGTCCATTGTCACCGAGGTGATAACCCAATCGTCGCCATAATCGATTGGGCACATACTGTTCATCTCGATGACCTGGGAGTCAATGTCCAAATCCTGTTCACCGACTTCTGGCGTGTCTTGGGCAATTGCCATCGCCGGGAACAGCATGACGATGAGCAGGTAAAGAAAACCTAACTTTTTCATAAGGTAATCACTTTAATTAAACGCACCTCGAGCCATCGATGCAAGCATCGCGGCGCTTGGTGCGAAATCATTCTTTATTCAGGATGCTGATCCTCAGCATCAAGGTTGTCGATCACACCGGCTATCATGCCGTCAACAATGCTGCTGCGATAGCCCAGTGCCATCGCGTAGATCTTGCAGATGGCCAATTCCTGCTCGTCGAGTTCGCCGTCGACCATCATCATCGCCACCATGTCGCGCAGGTAGGAGAGCTTGGTTTCCTCGTCCTCGGGCAGCTCTATCTTCACGCTGTCGGGATCCTCGATGACTTTGTTGAACTCATCGGGTGTGATGTTCTCACGTGATGCCACGGCAAGCAATACGGCAAGTTCAGAATCGGTGAAACGCTCATCGGCCGAAGCCAGCATCACCAGGTTCTTGAGTTGGCCCAGGCGCTGCTGGTCCTGAGTATTTTCATTCTTCATTTCCATTGTTAAATAATAAAATAATGGCAAAGATAATGTATTTTTCATGAAGTTGATGTAATTTTGCCTCCATAAAAAAACTTAAATAAATGAAAACCATCCAGGAAATCAAAGACATGCTCTCACGCAGCGAGGGTGAGCAGGCGCTCAACGCCGCTAACGAAATCGTAGAGAACAAAGAAACCACCAGAGAGACACTGGCCAATGCCTACTACCTGCGCGGTAACGCCTACCGCCAGCAGGGCAACGTGCGCATGGCCCTCAACAGTTACCTCGAAGCCATGGAAATAGACCCCGACGGCCCTGCCGCCGAGGCCTATCGTCACCTCCAGGAACTCCTCGCCTACTACCACAAGGACTACTACAATCCGTGATAAACTCTTAGGATTTAGGTTTAGCGACATCCACAACATGCTTTCATAACAGAAACAACCAGCAGACATTTTTTCGATTTGCTTGAGAAAAAATGGAGCGAATCATTTAATAGCTTTTACAAGGATAAAAGCTATTAACAACCCATGCTAGACCTATTCTTATATTCGTTATAGATCAAGATTTAAGCAACTCTTTCGTACATTATTATCTGTATTTGATGTTTCTTCAATCATTCAATTATCTCATCTTCATTATTGAATCATTTCTCACCATTGGGTATAAATCGCTTTTGATTTAAAAGGTCCATCTCGTTTGAAAACGAGTTGATCCCTCCCATATACATAATCGTAGTAATAGTATTTATTCTCTTGGTTTATCTCTAAATTACCATTGCTATCCAAGCTACCCGTGAAAACACATTTTAAAACTTCACGATTCGCAGATGTCCACAATTCTCCACTGGGATAATAAAAATCTGTCACTTTCTCATCATCGGCGTACCTCCATCCTTCACCTACAAGGATATAGCCATGAGGTGTATATTGAAGTTTCCATTTCCCATAAGATGTTTCTGCCTCAAAAGACCAAACTAATTCATCGCCGCGTAAACTTGCACGTGATGATTTTAGTCCCCAAGCCGTTTTCATTTGAACAAGTATATCTTCATCCTTTTGGGAAATTTGAATATCACCGTAGTTTGTCCCAGTAGTTTTCCAAGTTCCAACAAAACGATCCAAACCAGTTTTTCTATCAGAAGTCCCCCCATTAGGCATTGCTGGCACTTTGAAATAAAGCGTCAAACCGCCGATAGTAACATAGTATTCATTATCATCCCCTTTTAATGTCTTATTGGTTGGACTTGCAGAATAATTCCCTTCGTTATATTTAACACGATAAATGAGCGACTGAGCCACTTCCCTAATATATAACTGACCTGAACATATTGTATTACCATTACTATTCTTTAAATCAACTGTCCCAATCAGTATCCAACCTTCGTCTGATGATTGAGCATCGACTTGGGTTAAGGCAGTGGTGTATACAGCATCAAAGGAATTGGTTGCAGACATTGACATAATGCCAATGATTGCAAAAGCTAGAATTGTGATGACATCTTTCATAGTTAAGTTATTATTGTTTAGTAATTGACACTATTCAAATCTCTGAAAACATTGCAAAGATAAAACACAAATCTCTTTTCTCAAATATTTCTACTTGAAATTATTCTATGAGTCATTACTATTGATTTACCATAAGTTCTTCCTTCAGGATATCAACACCAGTCACTGCGGTTGTCTTGATCTGCTTGAAACCGATGAGCGTGGAAGGATTGAAGTCTCCGGGATCGATGATGTAACATGGGCTGTCCCAGGGCACATGCTCGACCAGACTGGCAGCAGGATAAACCACGAGGGAAGTGCCGATGATGACAAAAATGTCTGCCTCTTCCACGATTTTGGCCGCTTTGGGCATATTGGGCACGTTCTCGCCGAAGAAGACGATGAACGGCCTGAGTTGTGATCCATCGGCCGCCTTGTCGCCGAGCTCGATGGGCTTGTCAAGCGGCATTTCCTTGATGCACTCGGGGCCATTGGGATTGAGTGAGCCTGTCACCTTAGCCAACTCGCCATGCAGGTGCAACACATTGGTACTGCCGGCCCGCTCGTGCAGGTCATCCACATTCTGGGTGATAATCGAAACGCGAAATTCCTGCTCCAACTCGGCAAGCACTTGATGCGCATGATTGGGAGCTACAGTCAGCAAATTCTTTCTTCTGGCATTATAGAACTCCAGCACTTTGGCCCGATTGCTGCGATAGCCCTGAATGCTCGCCAACTCCATGGCGTCATAATTCTGCCAGAGCCCACCATTGTCACGAAAGGTGCTCAATCCGCTCTCGGCAGATATGCCGGCTCCCGTTAGTATCACTAAATGTTTCATTTCTTATCTCTATTTAAGGAAAATGTTGTTTTCTTTTTCATATCCGATGGTTGATTCCTGGTCATGGCCAGGCCAGATGATGCAATCACCGGGAAGCGAATTCGTTATATAAGTCAAGCTGTCCACCAGGTCCATTTCATATCCGAACAACAGATCGCTGCGGCCGATGTCGCCCCTGAACAATGTGTCTCCGGTAAAGGCCTGCTTCTCTTGTTTGCAATAGTAAACGACACTGCCGGGTGAATGTCCAGGGGTGTGGAGAACGATGAGCTCATGGTTACCGAACCTGATGACCTCGTTATCCTCCAGATAACGCTCGGGATGGACAATGTCACGCTTGAAGCACGTGCCAAGCACTTCCCGAATCCTCGTTTCTACCCGGTCGGTCCACAGTTTGTCCATGCGATGAACCTCGGGCAACAAGCCATACTCATCACGCACCTGGTCACATGACAACAAGTGATCCCAGTGGCCATGTGTCAAGAGGCACCTGACGGGCTTTAACTGCTCGTCTCGGATATAATTACGAAACAAAGCCCGCTCATATCTGTTCTGGGCACAAGGGTCAATGATGACACACTCCCTTGTGTCATCACTGACCACATAGCAATTAGTCCTTAAAGAATTGAATATAAATCTCTTAATTGTTATCATCTTCTTTTTGTACGGTTGGTTCAGTGGGCTCCTTCACCTCAACATCAGGGTTATCTTGCGAAACTGACGGCGATTGAGTGGTCTTACCAACAGAGCCCTCAGAAAGAGTGGCGAGTGCTCGTCGTTCTAACTCACGGAATTCTTTATCAAACTTTTTCCTGATCTCCTCCGCTTGCTTCATCTGCTCCGACCTTGCACTATCCCTTTCTCTCAATAATGAATGGATTCCAAGATGATTGGGCAACCTGCGATTCAACTTTTCTTCCGGGAAAGCCGATTGAAAAGAATGGCCGCTTGAGAAAAAGTCAGGTGAATGGCCGCTGGCATGCTCGCCCTCTTCCGAACTGTAGGTGGCAGCGTCTTCTGTCTCAACCGTAGGCACTCCAGGGATGGGGTCATCGTCAAAATCCGTCGTTAAAACGCCAAAAATACACAAGATAATTGAAATCACCAAAATACGTTTTTGAAATTTTTCGGAAAACATGGCACTATAGTTTTAATTGTTAATAATGATCTGGAAATAGAGCACTCACCACTCCATCCATTGTTTACTCTCTCAAGGCCTTCACCTTTGTCAAGCGTCAGGCCAAGTGGGCCATGAGGGAGACTCAGGCCATGAGGGAGTCATGTTGGCCGATACAGGCCATGAAGGCATCTCGGGCCACGAGGTTGTCACGTTGGCCGATACGGGCCACGAGGGAATCTCAGGCCATGAGGGAGTCACATTGGCCGATACGGGCCATGAGGGAATCTCGGGCCACGAGGGTGTCACGTTGGCCGATACGGGCCATGAGCCGTTAGCGGTTGCAGTAATTGCCGCTACTGCCATCATCATTGTTACAAATACAGTTCTCATAATAGTAATTAATTAAAGGGTTAATAATATGTATATGTCTAACACTCATCCAGTTATGGTACTGCAATCAGTGCTTTGACATTGCAAATATAGTGCTTTATTCACATCTTTTCCGTCAGGCTGTGGATGAACAAAATTTAATTACTGAACACTTTTTTGCAACCATTTCTTTTTTAAAAACACTACGGGACCTTCAATTTGCACTTGAGGCCGTTTGAAGCATGATGTTCCAAATAACACTTGAGCAGTGCAGAGGCAAAAAAGCAACCATTGTGCATGTCAGCACAGTGGTTGCTTTTCTGAAAACCTCAAAAAATCGTATTTTTGAAACCTTCGTTAATCGATTGGGTTACAAAAATTTACTTAAACCCTTCATTGTTGATATTGTGGTGAACGCACAGGACGGACACTGTGACCGATGTAACGGTAGTTGTTTTTGCTGTCGATGACGTCTGATCGTAAGAACAAGGCGTAAGCATGACGCGAGTTGCCGATGACAAGCGAGGATGACCAATAGTATCCGTACGAACCCACAGCACTGACCGAACTTCCCCGGCGATAGCCCGCAGCAGGCAAGAACAATGTATTTCCATTAGGTCCTGTCACCACATAACCGTTCCTGCCGTTCATCTTTGTCCACCTCCAAGAGCACTTCGTCTGCAGTTCGTTCATCTGAGAAAGCGTAGGCATGCACCACTCCTCTCCCCAGTTCACGTAGGCAGCATCGTCTTCATACTCCAGTTCAGTCTTGTTGTCTACCGTGCCGTGAGCGGCACTGGTGCAGTACTTCGACATCAGCTCATAGCCGGCAACACACCATTTATAGGTGCTCCATTCATATAGACTCTTTGGGGTGGTCTCGCCCCAAGAGAAGAAAGATCCGAAACCCTCGGGTGTATCAGCCCCAACGTTCTTCGTCGCCCACAGTGTGCCGCTGGGCAGACCCAAGTCAACGTAATCTTGAGAATCGTCGGTATGCGGATTGAGGATGATGTCGATAAGGACGTTGACGTCGGCAATGTTGACTTCGCCGTCGCCGTTCACGTCGCCACGTCTATCGCTATTGCCGGTCAGAATCATATCAATCACTGCGTTCACGTCAGCAACATTGACCTCGTCATCGCAGTTCACATCGCCTTTAAGGCTGCGCTGCGCATACCCGTCGAACGGCAGCGCCAACAGCAGAGTCAAGAGCAGTAATTGGATGCTTTTCATTAGATTGAAATTTAGTTTATTCTATTTGTTCTAACGGGGAGTTACCTTTCGCCAGACAGAAAGGTATCACCTTATTTCCCGGTTTTCCGGCAATTCTTCTGGTGGGTCTTAAGCAGTTTCGCCGCTTGACCGTAAGGGCTGGTGGTGACGCTCACAAAATAGGCCGCCATCGTTGTGGTATAGGTGTTCTTATAGTAGCCTTTCTTGAAGAGTTCTTCTTCGGTGAAGCTGTCGGCAAGGCTCAGCATCTCGTCTTGGGTTTGCTGCAATAGGCGTGCGGCTTCTTCCAGCGGTGTGGCCTGATGTTTCTCGACGAGCATCTTGTCCATCTCGTGATAGTTGCGGCGGTACTCATCGGGCAGGTAGTCCCTGGGATGGCCCTCGCGGATGTTCTGCACAAACTCGCGCATGAGCACCTGCCACTCATGCAAGTGAATCAGCAGGTCACGCAGACAGCGGTCATACTCCCATCTCACGCCGCACTTTTTGGGGTCGGCAGCGAAGTCAAACGGGGTCACCTTCTCATCGTCGCTCATCCTGGCGATTTGTTCACACAGTTTGGCATAACCATCAGCGATGGCAGACAATAGCTCTTGTTTATTGGTCGGATTAGCCATATTCGATGATTATTCGTCAGTGAGGTCGTCGTAGGTCTGGAAGAGGAAGTCGTTGTAGGGGAAACGGGCAGTGTGGACCGCTTTGGCCTTGTTATACAACAACTTCTTGAGGGCATCGATGTTCTGCTGCTTCTTGGCACTGATGAAGACGCAGTTGTCGCCCATGCGTGCCATCCAGGTCTCCTGGAGTTCTTCGAGAGGGATGTTCTCGCGCAGGCGCGGCGTGAGGTCGTCCTCATCCTTGGGGACATGGGTGAACTGGTCAATCTTGTTGAAGACCATGATCATCTCCTTGTCGCCGGCGTCACACACCTCTTGAAGGGTACGGTTAACGACTTCGATCTGCTCCTCGAACTGGGGATGCGAGATGTCCACCACATGGACGAGGATGTCGCTGTCGCGCACCTCGTCGAGGGTGCTCTTGAAGGACTCCACCAGATGGGTGGGCAACTTGCGGATAAAGCCTACAGTGTCGGTCAGCAGAAATGGCAGGTTGGAGATGACGACCTTGCGCACGGTGGTGTCGAGGGTGGCGAAGAGTTTGTTCTCGGCAAACACCTCACTCTTGCTCAGCACGTTCATCAGCGTGGACTTGCCCACGTTGGTATAGCCCACGAGGGCGATGCGGGTGAGCTTGCCGCGGTTCTTGCGCTGAGTTATCTTCTGCTTGTCGAGTTGCGCCAGTTTCTCCTTGAGCAAGGAGATTTTGGTCTTGACGATTCGGCGGTCGGTCTCAATCTGGGTCTCACCGGGTCCGCGCATACCGATACCGCCTCGCTGACGTTCCAAGTGGGTCCACATACCCGTCAACCTAGGCAGCAGGTACTGGTACTGGGCCAACTCTACCTGCATCTTGGCGCTGGCGGTCTGGGCACGCTTGGCAAAGATGTCGAGGATGAGGCTCGTGCGGTCAAGCGTTTTGACCTTGACGGCCTTCTCGATAAAGGCAATCTGCTTGGGCGTGAGGTCGTCGTCAAAGATGACCAGGCTGATGTCGTTCTCCTCGACAAAGGCCACGATTTCCTCGAGTTTGCCCTTGCCGACGTAGGACGTGCTGTTAGGCCCGTCGCAGCGTTGCAGGAAGGTGCGCACCGTGACGGCACCGGCCGTCTCGGCCAGGAATTCAAGTTCGTCAAGGTATTCTTTGGTCTTGGCCTCTCCCTGCTGGGGTGTGATCAGTCCCACGAGGATGGCGCGTTCCTCTTTTACGTCAATGTCGTTAATGCGTTTACTATCGTCAATAAGTCCCATAGAGTCACATTTTTTTATTTGGATAAATGTGGCGGCGCCTCAACCATTAAAGTAAACTTTATGGTGTCCGGCTTTCACAAATTTTGGTGCAAAATTACTAAAAAACTGCGGTTTTTGGATAAATTCGGCTGCGTCTCAACATAAAAAGAATGAATTCTTTTGTTCTGTATTCGACTTGCACTAATTTTTTCTAATTTTGTCACCACAAAATTAGTGCAAGCCGAACGCAATGAGAGTGACTCTCAATCGCTGAGGCTCAGCCAAATTTATCCAAATGTGTGTAACCAACTGCTACGATATCGATATATGAAACAAATTATCTTACTCTTAGTCCTGTGGAGCACATTGCTGCTCCAAGCTACCTCAACCGATTATACCCAATATGTCAATCCGTTTATCGGCACGCAGACCGATGCCACCGGCGCCTTGAGCGGCAGCACGTTCCCCGGAGCCACAATGCCACAGGGAATGGTGCAGTTGAGTCCCGACACCGAACAGATGGTGACCTGGGATCCCTGCTCTGGCTATGACTACAACCGTGACAGCATCTACGCCATCTCCCACACCCACCTGAGCGGCACGGGCTGTACCGACCTGTTTGACATCTCGCTCATGCCGGTGACCTGGAATGTGACTCCAGAGTATCTGGCGACAGGCAACTTCGGTCAGACTTTTTCACACGAGCAAGAAGCGGCATCTCTAGGATACTATATGGTTTTACTTCAGGAAAGCGGA
>JAFYYI010000067.1 GCA_017557665.1 Muribaculaceae bacterium
GGCAGCCGCTGTTCGCGCCACGGGCAAAGACGTGTGGGCCGACTAATTAACACGAAAAAACCATCAAAAACGAGAAAATTGTTATGCAACGACTCAGAAGAACAATGATGTTTGTCCCTGGTAACAACCCGGGAATGATGGCCGATGCTCACATCTACGGTCCCGATTCAATCATGCTCGACCTCGAGGACTCTGTCACGATGGCCGAGAAGGACGCTGCGCGTCTGCTTGTTCACAACGCACTCAAGACCATCGACTACGGCAAGACCGAGATGGTGGTACGCATTAACCCGCTGAACACTCCTTACGGCAAGAAGGACGTCGAGGCAGTGGTAAAGGCTGGCGTTCATGTCATCCGCATGCCCAAGACCGAGACCGCCGAGGAGGTAAAGGAACTCGAGCAGGAAATCATCAAGGTGGAGACTGAGCTGGGCTGCGTAGGCCGTACCCAGATCATGGCTGCCATCGAGAGCACGCTGGGCGCCCTCAACGCCTATGCTATCGCCACCGCCAGCAAGCGCATGATGGGTATCGCCCTTGGCGCTGAGGACTACTGCGCTAACCTGAAGGCACAGCGCACGACGGGTGACTCGCCTTTCTTCGGTATGGAACTGCAAATGGCCCGCCAGTGCATCGTGACGGCTGCCCGTGCTGCCGGCATCGACGCCCTTGACACCGTATTCAGCAACCTGAACGACATGGACACCTTCCGTCGCGAGGTTGAGATGATCAAGGCTATGGGCTTCGACGGCAAGTCGATTATCAATCCTCGTCAAATCGAGGTTGTCAATGAGATTTTCGCTCCGAAGGAGAAGGAGATCGAGAAGGCCAAGACCATCCTCGCCGCCATCAAGGAGGCAGAAAAGCGCGGTAGCGGCGTTATCGCCGTTAACGGCAAGATGGTTGACCGCCCCGTGGTTATCAGAGCACAACGTACCATCGACCTGGCCATCGCGTCGGGCATCTTGACAAAGGAGGACTTAGCATGAACAGTATCAAAGATAGAGCAGCCCAGATTGCCGAGGTTGCAAAGCAGATGAACAAGGGCGTCTATAGCGATGCCAACGTGAAGAAAGACCTGACCCCTCGCCATGAGTTGCAGCGCAGGAGCAGCAAGGTTGTCACCCTGGAGGAAGCCATCAAGAAGAGCGGCCTCAAGGACGGCATGACCATCTCGTTCCACCACCACTTCCGCGGCGGTGACAAGGTCATCAACATGGTAGTTGCCAAGCTCGCCGAGATGGGCTTCAAGAACCTGACGCTCGCCTCGTCGAGCCTCATCGACGTGCATGAGCCGCTGATTGAGCACATCAAGAACGGCGTGATCACGCAATTGCACACCAGCGGTCTGCGCGGTAACCTCGCTACCGAGGTATCGCATGGCCTGATGGAGAAGCCCGTTGTGTTCCGCAGCCACGGTTCTCGCGGCTATGCCATCAAGAGTGGTGAGTTGCACATCGACGTTGCCTTCCTGGGCGCATCATCATGCGACCCCCTGGGTAATGCTGCCGGTTACTCGACCAGCGAGAACGCCAAGAGCATCTGCGGTTCACTGGGTTATGCCCTGCCCGATGCCAAGTATGCCGACCACACCGTCATCCTGACCGATGACCTGGTGGACTATCCCAACCAGCACAACGCCATCAGCGAGGCCGATGTGGACTATGTTGTCGTCGTTGACTCGGTGGGTGACTCGAGCAAGATTTCCTCGGGTGCCATCCGCGACACCAAGAACCCGCGCGACATCCTGCTCGCCAAGCAGGCTGCCAAGGTGGTGATGAACAGCGGTTACTTTGAGAACGGTTTCTCATTGCAGACCGGTTCGGGCGGTGCTTCGCTCGCCGTTACCAAGTACCTGCGTCAAGGTATGATAGACAAGGGCATCAAGGCCAGCTTTGCCCTGGGTGGTATCACCAGTCACATGGTGAAACTGCATCAGGAGGGTCTGATTGGCCGTCTGATCGACGTTCAGTCGTTTGACAAGGTGGCTGCCGAGTCACTGATGAACGACCCGATGCACAAGAGCGTATCGGCCAACGAGTATGCCGCCATGCTGGAGCCGGGTGCTGCTACCCACTTCCTGGATGTCGTTATCCTGTCGGCTCTCGAGGTTGACGTGAATTTCAACGTGAACGTGCTGGTTGGTAGTGACGGTATCATCCGTGGCGCCATCGGCGGTCACCCTGACACCGCTCAAGACAGCGCCCTGTCAGTCATCGTTTGCCCGTTGCTGCGTGGCCGCATTCCTTGTGTCGTTGACGAGGTTACCACGTTGATCACCCCGGGTAGCAATGTTGACGTTGTCGTTACCGAGTACGGTATCGCCGTTAACCCCAACCGTCCCGAGATCAAGGAGCGCCTTGAGGCTGCCGGCCTGAACATCGTGGACATCCACGACCTGGCTGCCAAGGCTCGCACGATCATCGGCGATCCCGCTCCCCTGCCCTTCGGTGACAAGGTTGTCGGCGTCGTTTTGAACCGCGACGGTTCGGTACAGGATGTGATCAAGAACATCGTGGGCTAAATCATTTTAGTCTTTCCCTATAACACCAGCGATGGAGATTACGCTCGACGCTTTACTGCAAAGCCGTGACAACCGTCACGCCCTGCAACAGCAGTTACTCCAGCAGCACCCCGGCAGCACCCTCGTGTGCCTGACGGTGGTGATGCCCGGAAGCGTCAAGCGTAATCTCTACTCGGTGGTTACCGCACAGGCTGCCCTGACCTCGCTGCTCGACCGAATGGGCGAGCACGTGAGTGCGGCACGCGCCCGTGACCTGGCGACCGGCTATGAGGCCTACCTCATTACCGACTTGCCGGCGCTCGAGGCTAAACGTGTGACTTGTGACATTGAAGACAGCCACCCGTTAGGGCGGCTGTTCGACATTGATGTCATGGGTGCAGACGGCACTCCCATCACCCGCCAGACGGTGGGCGGCGAACCGCGCCGATGCCTGTTGTGCGACCACGAGGCCCGCTGGTGCATGCGCAACCACAGCCACTCGCAGGAAGAGCTGATGGCTCACATCCAGCAGTTGATAGACGACTATGTACGATAACTTCGAAATCTGCGACATGCCGCTCTCGCTCAAGTCCAACAGGACCCGGGTGGAGCGTTTCCTTGCCGACAGTGGCCTGCGTCTCGAGGACGTGGACTACTATGCCGCCGTCACTGATGACAGCGGTAACATCATTGCCGGCGGAGGCTTGCAGGGCAACGTTATCAAGTGCATAGCCGTGGGCGAGGCTGCCCGCGAGACGGGCCTGAGCAATAAACTGATTTCCCGCCTTATCGGCATGGCGACCCAACAGGGAGCCAACTCGGTGAAGGTGTACACCAAGCCCGACAACCGCACGGTATTCCAGAGTATGGGCTTTAAAATCATTGCCAGTGCTCCCCGTGCCATCCTGATGGAGAACGGCTTGAGAGGCATCGGTGTCTATACCGACTACCTGCGTGGCATGCGCGGCGACCGTCCCGACGGTGCTGCCGCCATCGTGATGAATGCCAACCCGTTCACCCGGGGACACCGTTATCTGGTGGAACAAGCCGCTGCCACAGCCTCGACGTTGTATGTCATCGTCGTGCGTGAGGACCGCTCAACATTCAGCTACAATGAGCGTTTGGCCATGATTCAGGCCGGCTGCCAAGGGCTGGACAATGTAGTTGTGGTCGAGGGCAGTGACTATGCCATCAGCGAGCTGACGTTCCCCACCTACTTCCTCAAGCAGGTGACCGACGCCACCGACACCCACATCACACTGGACCTGGACCTGTTTGCCCGTCACATCGCTCCCGCCCTTGGCGTGACCACACGCTTTGTGGGCAGTGAGCCTATTGACGAGTTGACGGCACGCTACAACGAACTCATGCAGGAACAGTTGCCGCAACAGGGCATCACAGTGAAAACCGTGGAACGCCTCAACGACGGCGGTCAGCCGGTGAGTGCATCACGTGTGCGCCAAGCCCTGGCCGAAGGCTCGTTAAGTCAAGCCGCTGAACTGGTAGTTGAAAGCACTGTCCCCTACCTCATCGCGCATCTGGCTACCGATGCCCTGCGAGCTGAACTCGACACCACGCCCAAGCCCGGACTCGTGGACCGCAACGATAACGGAGCACACCACGACATGGACCTGGCGATGATGAGCAGAAGCATCGACGCTTTGCAGCCCTATTTCGTCAAGTTGGCATTGCTGGGCTATCAAGAAGCGATGCCCGAGACCGAACAGGTGAAGCAAATCGGCCTTGAAGCCGAGCGGGCCATGCTCAACACCACGGGCGGCGTGAACACTCATCGTGGAGCCCTGTTCTCAATGGGGCTGGCCACACTGGCAGCAGCCAGGTGCGTGGGCCATGACGGTAAAGTGGAAGAGCAGACATTGCAGCGCCTTATCCAACAGTTGGCCGGAGGCTTCGCTCCGACGGCGGGCACCCACGGCAATGATGCCGTGAATGCGCACCGTGTGACCGGAGCCCTCGATCTTGCCAAGGCCGGTTATCCGCAGCTGTTCGGTGATTGGCTACCCGCTTTTCGCAGCTGGAGTGTAGAAGATTTTTCTACAGCCCGTCACAAATTGCTGCTGCTCATCATGAGTCAGCTTGACGATACCAATGTCATCCATCGCGTGGGCTACAATCAGGCTCAGCAGGTCAAGCAAGAGGCACAAGCCTTGCTCGTCAACTACAGCACTGCAGGGATGGAAGCGATGAACCGCGACTACATCGCCCGCAACGTCTCTCCCGGCGGCAGTGCCGACATGGTAGCGCTTACCATTTTTATTCACTCGATATTGAATTAACAACCCTATATCAATTAACATTTTCAAAATTTTATCATGGTAGAATTAATTAATCAAGGAGTTTACTTAATCAACGGTAACGAAATTCGCACTGATGCCAATGGTCTTCCCACGCCTGACGAGGCTCGTGAGAACACCATCACCTACGGCATCCTGCGCTCACATGACGTGGACGGCAGCAAGGGCAAGAAGATGCGCATCCGCTTTGACGCGATGATGTCGCACGACATCACCTACGTGGGCATTATCCAAACCGCCCGCGCCAGTGGTCTCGAGAAGTTCCCCCTGCCCTACGCAATGACCAACTGCCACAACTCGCTGTGCGCTGTTGGCGGCACCATCAACGAGGATGACCACGTGTTCGGTCTCTCGGCTGCCAAGAAGTACGGCGGTATCTACGTACCCGCTAACCAGGCCGTTATCCACCAGTTTGCCCGCGAGGCCATGGTGAAGTGCGGTAACATGATTCTGGGTAGCGACAGCCACACCCGCTACGGTTCGCTCGGTAACATGGGCGTCGGCGAAGGTGGTGGCGAGCTCGTTAAGCAGCTGCTGCGCAACACTTGGGACATCAATGCTCCCGAGGTTGTCCTGGTATGGTTGGAAGGCGCTCCCAAGAAGGGTGTAGGTCCCCACGACGTTGCCATCTCGCTGGTAAAGGCTACCTTCGAGAGCGGTTTCGTGAAGAACAAGGTGCTTGAGTTCGCAGGCCCCGGCGTGAAGAACCTGCCCATCGACTTCCGTAACGGTATTGACATCATGACCACCGAGACCACCTGCTTGAGCTCGATCTGGGTTACCGACGACGAGGTGAAGCATCACTATGAGCTGCACAAACGTCCCGAGGACTTCAAGGTGCTCCAGCCCGGTGAGGTGGCTTACTATGACAGCATGATCAAGATCGACCTGAGCACTCAGGAGAGCATGATCGCTCTGCCCTACC
>JAFYYI010000068.1 GCA_017557665.1 Muribaculaceae bacterium
AAAACAAGGTCGCCGTGTGTTCAAAAACGAGAGCACTCCGGCGCCAAGTGGTTATTCTATATCTAATTGAATACCAATGAAATAAAGTACCGACAGTTCCTCCAAAAAAGTTAGATATAAGTTAACGACCCCGTACAAGGCTACTTAACTAATTGACTATCAGAGGTTTAGATTTCTGAGAAAAGTCAATTTCTGTGAGAATTCCGATGCAAAAACCCCGGCAATCTTCCATGACTGTCGGGGTTATTGTCTAGCAGATAAATCCGAATTTATCGCACGGTTAATCCTTGATATTGTTCATCATTCACCGCCTCCAGCCACTCGTTGGAAGCACCTTCCTGCACGTCCTTGTGATAGGTCAGATGCTGCATCCAGCTATCGGCGGCGGCTCCGTGCCAGTGCTTCACCCCTTCGGGGATGGCAATCACAACACCCGGTTTCAATTCCACGGCCTCTTTGCCCCATTCCTGATACCAGCCGCGGCCGGCCACGCAAACCAGTACCTGGACCTGCTTGTGGTGGATATGCCAGTTGTTGCGGCAGCCAGGCTCGAAGGTGACATTGTGGATGCCACCGCCTACATCGGCCAGATAACTGTTGCCGATGAAATACTGAGCGTACGCCGTGTTGGGCTGCCCCTTTGGCCAGGCGCTGCGTAGGGTATAGCCCTCGCTGTCAAGCCAGGCGCAGAGTTCATCGACCAGTTCCTGGCTGTTGCCCATGTTCACGGCACCGGCCTTGTGAGCCGTCAACTGCGGAGCCACACCTTCCAAGCCGCTCAGCGCAGCAACGGTCACAATCTCACGGTCGGCATGTGACAGCTGATCCCCGGCGAAGATATCACCGAAGAGGTGAGCCTTCAGGTAATAGTCGTCCTGCGGACAGAAGGCATAGTCGAAAGTTCGGCCGGAAAGCTGCGTCTGGTTCTTTTTGCCCAGTTCGTATGCGGCTTTGGCATCGTCCCATTCTGCCGGGCGTGTCCAGGGCTTGCCCTCCTGCCAGGCTGGATTTGGGCTATCCTGCAGCACCTTACCCAGCACCCCCAGCGCATTCAGCGAACGCGGGAATCCCGTGTAGGCATAGAGCTGCGAAAAAGCCTCTTTTAGTTCGTTGACAGTTACGCCATTATCGAGCGCTGAACGCACGGCGGGCTCCAGGCGTTCCATACTCCCCTGTGCCATCAGGCAAGCACACGCTGCCAATCCTTTCTGACGCTCCGTAAGCGTCTGTGCGAAAGTGGTTGCCATAGTCAATAACGCAATAAAAAATGCTATTGCTTTCTTCATGATTATCAGAATAAGAGATTCACGCCTTACAGGCTGGCCACCAGGATTTCTTTGATGTCCTGTTCAGTGAGAGGAGCGTAGGCGTTCTCCAGTCCCTCGTTCACGGCGATATGGTGTGCCATTTCGCCGAGGCGGCTGTCGTCGATGCCCACTTCACGCAGATGCATGGGAATGCCGATGCTCTCGAAGAACTTGTATGTCTCTTCGATAGCCCTGTGAGCAATCTCCCACTGGTCCAATGAAGCGTCGATGCCAAAGACATTGATGCCGTACTTCACAAAGCGTGGCAGTGTTCTCTCGCTGAGGATATGATTCATCCAGCGGGGCGTGATGATGGCCAGGCCTTCGCCGTGGGTGATGTCGTAGTAGGCGCTCAAAGCGTGCTCAATGCCGTGGCAGGGCCAGCCAGATTCACTGTTTCCAAGGGCCAGGATGCCGTTGCAACCGTAGGTGCAGGCCAGCATCATCTCGGCACGGGCGGTGTAGTCTTCCGGGTTCTCTAGGCATTTGCGCCCGTTGACCATCAGGCTGCGCAGCATACTCTCGCAGAAACCGTCGTTCAGGAGCGTGGCGTCTTCCACGAAATACTGCTCCATCGTGTGGTTCATCGCGTCTGCGATGCCCGCAGCGGTTTGTTTACGGCTGACGGAGAAGGTGTAGGTGGGATCAAGGAAGGATACGGCCGGGAAAAGGTGTTCGTCGATGTATCCAATCTTGTCATTGGTCTCCGTACGCGAAATCACGCCGCCGCAGTCATACTCGCTGCCGGTAGCGGCCAGAGTGATGATGTCCACGATGGGCAGAGCTGCCTGTGCTTTGACTTTGTATGAGATCAGGTCCCAAGGGTCGCCGTCGTAGCAGGCGCCTGCGGCAATGGCCTTGGAACAGTCCAGCACGGAGCCGCCGCCCACGGAGAGGATGACGTCGATTCTATGCTCCTTGCAAAGGCGTACGCCCTCCAGCACGCTGGGGTTATACTTTGGGTTGGGCTGGATGCCGGGATGTTCCACAATCTCATAGCTCTTCAGAAACTCGTGGACCTTCTGATAAAGGCCAATCTTCTTGATGCTGCCTCCGCCATAGGTAAGTAGAATCTTCTTTCCGAACTGCGCCATCACTCCGGGCAGTTTTTCGATAACGCCCTTTCCGAAAATCAGGCGTGTAGGGGTTTGGTAATCAAAGTTCTGCATAATACTATCCGTAAGTCTCAATCAGGTATTTCACAAACTGCGGGTCGGCAAAGTTGATGGTCCCCATGTCGTTCTGGTTCATCGAAGCCATCCGGTCCATTTCTTCAGGGGTCAGACTGAAATCGAAGATGTCGAAATTCTGTTCCATCCGTTCCCTGTGGGAACTCTTCGGGATGGCCACGATGCCGCGCTGGGTGAGCCAGCGAAGGGCCACCTGTGCGGCTGTCTTGCCATACTTCGCGCCGATGAGAGAGAGCATCTCGCTCTTAACGATGCCATCGACGCCCTGTCCGCCAAGCGGGCCCCAGGCCATCATCCTGGTATCCGTCTCAGTCAGAACGGGCTCAATACCCGTCTGCTGAATCATCACGTTGCACTGCAGCTGGTTCACCATCGGCTTCAGCTCCACATAATGCGCGAAGTCGAAGAACCGGGCCGCCTGGAAGTTGGAAACGCCAATGGCGCGCACCTTGCCGGCACGGTAGGCCTTCTCCATTGCCCGCCAGGTGCCGAACACGTCACCGTAGGCCTGATGGATCAGGAGCAGGTCGATATAGTTTGTCTGCAACTTCCGCAGGCTCTCGTCAATACTCTTTGCGGCCTTCTCCTCACCGGAATTGGATATCCACACTTTGGTCGTGATGAAAAGGTCCTTGCGGTCGATGCCGCTCTTTGCGATGGCACTGCCTACGCCTTCCTCGTTTCCGTAGGCTTGGGCTGTATCAATCAGCCTGTAGCCGACGCTGAGCGCATCGAGCACGCAGCGCTCACACTCCTTCGGATCAACCCGGAACACGCCGTATCCCAGGAGCGGCATTTCCACGCCGTTATATAATTTGATAGTTTCCATATTCGTATATTAATGTGTTACCTTGAGATACTGCAAGTCCCCGTACCAATAGCTGGCAGTAGTGCCGCCGTCGATGAGAATGTCTGTGCCGGAGATAAACCGTCCGCGGGATGACATCAGGAATTCGGCAAGATCACCCACTTCGTCGGGAGTACCGGCACGTTTTGCAGGAGCGCCGGCAATCATTTTCAGGTAGCCTTCAGCCCTGGGGCCGTGAAGTTCGTCGTTGGCCAGCGGAGTAATGATGATACCCGGGCTGATGGTGTTGATGGTGGCGCCACGCTTGCCCCATTTGCAGGCCTCTCCGGCAACGCGCAGGACATTGCAGCGCTTGGAATACTGGTAGGCCTTCAAGGTATCGGTGATGCTCCGGATAAATGACAACTCCAACAGCTCATCAACAGGATATGTCGCCAGTGCCTCATTCTCCTCCAGACTCAACGCCGGAAGCCGATGGCCGCTTTGGGAAGAAATGAATACCCCGGAACCGCCTTCGGCAATGACTTTGCCGAACTCTTCCATCAGTACGCTCGTGCCATAGAGATCCACTTGAAGAATCTTCTCCACAGGCGCCTGGGAGGGAGAAACACCGGCCGCATTGATGAGATACTTCACCGGGCCGAGCCCTGTGGCGAACTTTACCAGCTCCAGTATGTCCTTCTTACTGCCAAGATCCGTCCGGATAGTGCGGGTCTCGAAACCTGCATCCTCCATCGTCTTGGCTGCACGTTCAGCATTTCCAAGGCTGTAATCAGCCAGGACGGTAATCTTTCCCACGCCGACCCGGCGGGCAATGGCGAGGCCAATCGAGCCTGTGCCTACAAGGACGGAGACCTCTTTCATTTCACGATGCTGTTCAGCCATTTCTCAACCTTGGCCCTGCCGGTACGCACCTCGTGGCCGTAGATGGCGAAGCCCTTGGTAACGTTAGCTCCCGGGAACGCCTCCTTCACGTCCTCGACGCAATTCGCGAGGCCGCTGCCTTCGTGCGTAGTAAAAGGTATAACAGTCTTGCCGTCAAGGTTGATATCCTTGAACAGCGTGAACATCACCTGGGGATAAGTACCCCACCATACGGGACCGCCGATGAAGACGGTATCGTACTTGGAAAGGTCAGGAACAGTGCCCTCGTATGGCGGCAGTTCGCCGTTCTGCGCTTCCTCTTTCGCCAGTTTGATCAGCGGATTATAGGCCATCCCGTCGTATTTGTGCGTGACGATTTCGAACTGGTCGGCGCCGATGATTTCCGTGATGTAGTCGGCCACGATTTTGGTGTTGCCCACCTCGATGTTACCCACGCTGTAATTATCACCTGCGTGAGAGAAAAAGATAACGATTGCCATAAGGATAGATTGTGGATTCATAATTATGTGTTTGTTTCTGAGTGCAAAGATGAGATGTTTCTTTGACAGTTTGTTTTCACAAAAAACATCAATATTTTCACAATTTGCAGAAATAGTTGTATTTTTGCCCGATGAAGATAGATTTCCAGTATTCCACCGACTTTTACGGGATGAATGCGCCTGAGATCGGCCACACCTGTATGCATCTGCTCTGCACTGCTGGTGAAGGAAGCTTTGTATTCAACGAGCGGTGCTATCACATTATGAAGAACGACCTGGTGGTGATACCCATGCCCGCCCGTGTCAGTAATCTCGCTGCCCACGCTGACTTACAAGTGGAGTGGTTTGCCGCCGACTATAAGTTCCTGCAGAACCTGCTGCCATCGAACAACTACAGCATCGGTGGAAGCATCTCACTGAATCAGGATCCCGTCATCAAACTCACAGATGATCAGGCCGGACATCTGCTTGCCGACTTCCACCGTCTTCGTGACCGCATGGGCGACCGCCACTTGCAGTTCTACCAAGAGCTGATGGGCAGCCTCTGCCTGACTATGATGTACGACATCTTCGAAGCCCACGCCCAGCGTGACGCCACAGATACCCACAGCGACCGCACGGCCTATATTGTGAAACAACTCATGGCGCTGCTCGCTACCGGAATCAGCCGTACAGAACGCGATGTGAGCTATTACGCCGAGCGGCTGAACGTATCGCCCAAATATCTCTCCGCCACCGTCAAACGGGTCACTGGCCACAGCGTCAGCTCTTACATCGACCGTCACACCGTGCCCATAATCAAAGACTATCTGAATGACGAGCGCCTGTCGCTCACCCAGATAGCCGAACACATGAATTTTGCCTCCCTCTCGTACTTCAGCCGCTACTGCACCAAGCACCTTGGCCAGTCCCCCAGCGAATACCGCAGGAGCCTTCAGCCGAAATAATCAATCATCCAAGCGAGAATCGCAAATTGCTCGGGATACAACCATAAGAACGCCCTGACAGATTATCGAGGCGTTTGTTATACCAATAAATTTCGATTTATCGACCTAAATATAGCGATTATCTCCCAATAACCGAATACTGCTCAATCACTTTTCCATCCCGATAGATTGCAAACCCTTTCTTCCCGGCCCGTAATGTGATACCGCCGAATCTTTACCGCCGATTCTTAGCCGCCGCCATACAAAAAGTGATACACCGTTGCCGAGTGTATCACCTTATGTTTTTGTATTAAAAGAGTATGCAATAGACGGTGAGATTGTTACTGCTTCTTCTTTCCAAAA
>JAFYYI010000069.1 GCA_017557665.1 Muribaculaceae bacterium
ATTTTTAGTCTCCCGCGGGATTGGCGGGATCGGAAGGATTAATGGCGCATTAGAAACCGAAGTCCAGATCAGCGATGGAAAGAAAACAACTTTGGCCAAGCGTGTTATACCAAGTATGGGGATCCATCGTTTGCTTCACCGCCAGCCTATAGACGCTATACTCACCCGGGTGCTGGATTTCGAAGGTCTTGGAAGCGCAATTGGTGGTGGGCATGGCATCGGAAGGACAGGTGTTGACATATCGGTAGTCGAGCAACGTCCATTCGGGGTCAGTGGCCTTCTTCTTGCCGTAGAGCAACCACTCTCTGGGGTTGCGCCCCTTGTGCTTCTCCACGTCGGCAGGAGCGACGAGGGTGTAGGTCTTGGCAGTGCAAGGAACATTTGATGCGAAATCCACAATAAAACAATCATTTATCTTTGATGCAGGGTGAGCAAACAACTTCGTGGCGGGGCAGTGATCGAAGAGATTCTCTGCATCTTCACCGTCGTAACCCCTCGAAGCCGTCCATCCTTTAGGTCTGTAAAGCCAGAATGTTGCTGCCTGCACAGTCTCATAGTTGGGAACCAAGAAGTTGAACTGGCTCTTGATGTGCTTCACCTGAGATTCCTGCCACTCCGTCTTGTTCGTGGGGTCGGCTTTCAGCTCGGAAAGCCACTTGTCAAACTTATCATGCTCCTGCTTCAGAAGGTATCTCTTGTCATAGTCCGTGTAGCGTGTGTAGTTGGGCAGATAGGTGCGCGTCATGACAAAGGGCGTGGCGTAACCCTTCAGTTTGACGGTGACTGTGACGGTGACCTCGTAACTGGGAATCCACCAGGGGCTCAGCGTCTCTCGTGTGAGAAGGGCAGTGTTGTCGCCCTCCACGTAATCCTCATACTTGCTCGACGCGAACTGCGTGGGTTCCAGCATATAGTTGTCGTCGCCGCGCCCTACGAGGTGATGGGGAGCCTTGCCTCTGCTGTCCGTATAGGTCTCCACATTCTCCCAGACTTTGGGGAAGGTCAGTCCCTGCTTGTCATCGGCATCGTAGAGGTAGTCGTAGCAGGGGTTGTTGTTGGTGGCAAAGCTGTAATATGGGATGTTTCCGACATCCACAGGATCGTTGTTGCCCATGCCGATGGCTTTGCGGTAGGCATTATATGTGTCGTGCTTGGTGTCCTTTCTGACACCGCATACGGCCGTCACACGCTTCCACTCTATCTGGTCTTTGGGGAACACGTTGGGGTTGAGTACCACGTCGATGCTTCTGGGGTCGAGCGTGTAGTGGATGCCTCTGTTGATGTTGCCGTAGAGCGGGAAGAGGTTTGTCAGTCCCGACTTAATGTGCGCATTACTATATTCGAAGCACTCAATGCCAATGAGTGTCGGCGGGGTCTTGAGGTTCCACACACCCTGGCCCAGGGTGGAGTTGTTCACATCGAACTGCGTCATCGGATAGGTGATGGTGTTCATGCCGCTGACAGTCCTTGAACCCTTGATGAGTCCATCGGTGTCGATGTTGCCGTCTATATACTGTTTAACGATGTATTCCGGCTGTGGTGCTGCTGTACCGTCGATTCTGGATTGCAGGTTGCGGGCATCAGAGATGATGTTATAGGCTCCCTTGGCAGCGGCAACGGTCGACTTGATGGCACCGATCCAGTTGCCAGAGGTGAAGTTGGCGATGAGGTTGGTGATGTCGCCGGCTGTGCCCTTTGCCTTGGTGATCAGTCCGCCGAGAGAAGTGACCATCGACTCCTCAGCAGGGGCTTTCTCCTTGATCTGGGCGTTGAGAGTGCTACGGAGCGACACCTGACTGTTGCTCCAGACGCGCATCTCTAGGCGTATGCGCTCGTTGAGGGTCTGGAAGTCGGGACGGTATTGTGAGAGGTCCACGTCGAAGGCCCACCAGCCTCCACCAGGAGTAGCGAAGCCGTCGCTGGTCTTGGAGTCAACCCAGGGCGACACGATGTAACCGTAGTCGGAGCCCCGGAGTCCGAGGGGCTCCTTGTTGGCGATGGTCTGGCTCATGGGGATGCCGAACTTGTAGTTCAGTCGGTGTGCCAGTTGCTCGGTGAGCGTCACCTCCCAAGCGTGGTCGTTGGCGTCGGACACGTTCAGGGTGGGCAGGAACACGAAGAAGCGGAGCTGGCCGGTGAACTTATTGTAAACAGCGAAGAAGTCCTGGTTCTTGACATCGTATTCTCCGATGGCGTTGAACACGAGATCCCAACCGTTGGCGGGCTGCAGGTCGTCGCAGAAGTTGTAGGGCAGGTGACTCGACACAGCCTGGGTGGCGGCCCAGGGCAGTGCCTCGCGCTTGTAGCCGGTAGAGCCGTTCTCGTCTTTCATGTTGCCGTCGCCGGTATAGCGGTAGATGAATGTCTGATTGCGCCAGTTCTCGCGGGTGAAGGTCTTGGCGTTGATGTTGTAGCCTGCCTCAGTCCTGCCGGCAGCGTTCAGCCCCTCCATCGTCGATCTGTAAAGGGCTTCCAGCGACTCCTTGTTGGCCACATCCTGATAGGTGATGGGCTCGGTGGCGCTGCCGATGGTCGAGATGGCCTCCGACGGCGTATCACCGGCAGAGGTGCCGCGGGTCATGGCGCGGGTGCCGCTCCCATTCTGCTGGGATTCTTCCTGGAAGGCTATGTACAGATAGTCGAGGGCTTGCTTGGAGAGGAAGAATACGTCCTCTTCGTCTTCGTCATCCTCGGACGACTGGTCATCGTCTTCCTCGTCATACGTGGAGAAGGTGTAGAAGCGTTCTGCTCTCGATTCCTCGCTGAACACATCGCCATATTCGTCGTAGACGGCATCGATACCGACGAGTTTTTCCGTATTATCCTCCTCCCACTCATTCTTGCCGTCGATGAATGCGTTCCATCGTCCGGTGCTCTCTTCCATCTGGAAGGAACCGTCTTCATCGTCGATGAAGAGGTCGTAGGCCACGAAAGTCTTGTCTTCATTGAAAGTCCACACACGGATGGAGTTATCTTCCATCATGTAGCGGCTGATGTCTATATACGGTGATGCTGTCAGGAGCTGGTTAAACTCTTTGAGCGTGACATCTTCGCTCGGATTGACTGGCATCGTTGGGTTGTCGATGTCGGAACACGAGGCCAGGCCCAGCATCATCGGCAGGACCATAAGCCATAGGAATCTGAATGTTTTTCTCATTTTCATTTCGTTTAATGTTGTTTAATTGTCGTAAATCTTTTTACCTTA
>JAFYYI010000070.1 GCA_017557665.1 Muribaculaceae bacterium
ACGGCGGTATCTACGTGCCCGCTAACCAGGCCGTAATCCACCAGTTCGCCCGCGAGGCAATGGTGAAGTGCGGTAACATGATTCTGGGTAGCGATAGCCACACCCGCTACGGTTCGCTCGGCACCATGGGCGTCGGCGAAGGCGGTGGTGAGCTCGTGAAGCAGCTGCTGCGCAACACTTGGGATGTCAATGCTCCCGAGGTTGTCCTGATTTGGCTGGAAGGCGCTCCCAAGAAGGGTGTAGGTCCCCACGACGTTGCTATCTCGCTGGTAAAGGCCACCTTCGAGAGCGGCTTTGTAAAGAACAAAGTGCTCGAGTTCGCTGGCCCCGGCGTGAAGAACCTGCCTATCGACTTCCGTAACGGTATCGACATCATGACCACCGAGACCACCTGCTTGAGCTCGATCTGGGTAACTGATGACGAGGTGAAGCACCACTATGAGCTGCACAAACGTCCTGAGGACTTCAAGGTGCTGCAACCCGGTGAGGTGGCTTACTATGACAGCATGATCAAGATCGACCTGAGCACTCAGGAGAGCATGATCGCTCTGCCCTACCACCCCAGCAACGCTTTCACCATCCACGAGCTGCAGGCTAATCCCGTCGAGATTCTGCGTCAGGTCGAGGAGGACACCAAGAAGCGCTTCGGTGACAAGGTACAGTGTGACCTCGTTGACAAGGTGATGAAGGACGGTAAGGTACAGGCCGACCAGGGTATCATCGCCGGTTGCTCTGGCGGTACCTATGACAACCTGAGCGCTGCTGCCAGCATCATGCGCGGCAAGAGCATCGGTAACGACTACTTCACGATGAGCGCTTATCCCCAGTCGGTTCCCGTTTACATGGCCACCGTTCGTGAGCGCATCGTTGAGGAGCTCCTCGAGGCTGGTGTTATCATCAAGCCCGCCTTCTGCGGTCCTTGCTTCGGTGCCGGTGATGTGCCCAGCAACAATGGTCTGAGTATCCGTCACACCACCCGTAACTTCCCCAACCGCGAGGGTTCCAAGCCCGGCCAGGGTCAGATCTCGCTGGTTGCCCTGATGGACGCCCGCTCTATCGCAGCCACCGCTGCTAACGGAGGCGTTATCACCGCTGCTACCGACGTTGACTACACCGACGACCACAAACCTTATCAGTACGATGCAAACATCTATGAGCGCCGTGTTTATTACGGCTTCGATAAGGCTGAGGCCGATGTTGAGTTGCGCTATGGTCCCAACATCAAGGACTGGCCCAAGATGTATGCTATGGAGGACAACATGCTGCTCGAGCTGGCCGCCGTTATCCACGACAGCGTGACCACCACCGACGAGTTGATCCCCAGTGGTGAGACCTCGAGCTACCGCTCGAACCCGCTGAAGCTCTCTGAGTTCGCCCTGTCACGCCGCGTGCCTGAGTACGTTGGCCTGAGCAAGCGCATCCAGGAGCAGGATCACGAGCGCCGCGACGGCAAGTGCCCGCAGAACGTGCTCGACGCTCTCGCTAAGGTAGGTGCCAAGCCCGAGAACACCTCGTTCGGCTCGTGCGTATTCGCCCACAAGCCCGGTGACGGTTCCGCCCGTGAGCAGGCCGCATCGTGCCAGAAGGTGCTCGGCGGTGACGCCAACATCTGCTACGAATATGCCACCAAGCGTTATCGCAGCAACTGTATCAACTGGGGTATCGTTCCCTTCACCATCGCTCCCGATGTTGAGTTCAACTACAACCCCGGTGACATGGTATTCGTTCCCGGCATCCGTGAGGCCATCATCAATGGCAAGGAGGAAATCGATGCCAAGGTTATCGCTGCCGACGGCGTACATGACCTGCACCTGTTCTTCCAGAACCTGACTCCCGACGAGCGCACCATCCTCGCCGAGGGCTGCCTGATGAACTTCTACGCTTCACAGAACAAGTAATTTTATATTCCAGTCAAGGGCTGGAGCCCTTGACTGGAAGTTTAGAGGTTAGAGGTTAAAGGTTAACGATTTTTCGTTTATATCCCTAAGCTCGACGACAATACTAACAACCATTCAATTTTTATCAATAACAACTGATCACATTATTTTTCAATCATGATCGAAAAAATTAAAATGACCACTCCCATCGTGGAGATGGACGGTGACGAGATGACCCGCATCCTGTGGAAGATGATCAAGGACGAACTGATTCTTCCGTTTGTTGACCTCAAGAGTGAGTACTACGACCTGGGTCTTGTAAAGCGTGACGAGACTGGTGACCAGATCACTATCGACGCTGCCGAGGCTTGCAAGAAGTATGGTGTCGGCGTGAAGTGCGCTACCATCACCCCCAACCTGAAACGTATGGACGAGTACAAGCTGCACGAGATGTGGAAGAGCCCCAACGGCACCATCCGTTCGATCCTCGACGGTACCGTGTTCCGCGCTCCCATCACCATCCCGAGCATCCACCCCGTTGTAAAGAACTGGGAGAAGCCCATCACCATCGCTCGTCATGCCTATGGCGACGTTTACAAGAGTGTTGAGCTGCGTGCCGACGAACCCGGTGTTGCCAAGCTCGTCTTTGACGGCGAGAGCGGCAAGCACGAGGAGATCGTCATCCACGAGTTCAAGGGCGCAGGCGTCCTCCAAGGTATGCACAACCTGGACAAGTCCATCCGTTCGTTTGCTCACAGCTGTTTCAAGTATGCTATCGACACCAAGCAGGATCTGTGGTTCTCGACCAAGGACACCATCAGCAAGAAGTATGACGCTCAGTTCCGCATCATCTTTGAGGAGGTTTACGAGCAGAACTACAAGGCTGAGTTCGAGAAGCTGGGTCTGGAGTACTTCTACACCCTGATCGACGACGCTGTTGCTCGCGTTATCCGCAGCAAGGGTGGTTACATCTGGGCTTGCAAGAACTACGACGGCGACGTGATGAGCGACATGGTCAGCACCGCCTTCGGTTCACTGGCTATGATGACCAGCGTACTCGTTAGCCCCGACGGCAACTACGAGTATGAGGCTGCCCACGGTACCGTAACCCGCCACTACTACAAGTATCTCGAGGGCGAGGAGACTTCCACCAACCCCATGGCTACCATCTTTGCATGGAGCGGTGCCCTGCGCAAGCGCGGTGAGAAGGACGGTATCAAGGAGCTCATGAACTTTGGTGACCAGCTCGAGGGCGCTTGCTTCGACACCCTCAACGCCGGTATCGTTACCAAGGACCTCGTGAACCTGATGGAAGGTGTTGAGGC
>JAFYYI010000071.1 GCA_017557665.1 Muribaculaceae bacterium
CCCGCATGCGAGAAGAATATAACGATTGATTTCCCCATATTTGTTTGTTTTTCTTGTTTGTTCTGACTATTGCAACCCGTAGTCAAGAGAAGCCCTACGGCTGCGATGATGATTGATTTCAGTTTCATAATTTATCGTTATTTATCCCTGAAGTTTGAACATTCCCGTGCGGATGGCGGGGATGACTCCGCCGTCGATGAGCAGGTCGGTGCCGTTGATGAAAGTGGCGTGCTCGCCCAAGAGGAAGGATGCGGCATCGGCAATTTCGTCGCTGGTGGCTACGCGGCGGGCGGCAGAGGCATCGATCATGGTCTGATAGCCATCGCCGTTGGCATTGAACTCGTCGTAGGCAAGAGGTGTTACGATGATGCCTGGCGAGATGGTGTTGATGCGGGCACGACGCTCACGCCATGTGGTGGCTGCGGCACGCTGGGCCTGCAGGTGGTTCACGCGCTTGGCAATCATATAGGCGAAGCCAGAGTTCTGCATTGCCACGTTCTTGACGATGGGCAGCTCAGAAAGTTGCTCGGTGGTGGCGTTCACTATCTGCAGTTCATCCTCGTTGGGAATTGTATACATATATGCTGCCTGACTCGAGATGATTAGTCCTGCGCCACCCTCTGCCATCACCTGTCCGAAGGCATCCACGGCATAACCAGTGCCCACCATGTCAAGCGCAACGATATGCTCCGGCGAGGCTTGGTTGGGCGATGCACCAGCCGTGTCGATGAAGTACATCACAGGGCCGAGCTCAGCTGCCTTCTTGGCAAAGGCCTCGATGCTATCTCGTTCCAAGGCGTTCACCATGCAGGTTTCCACATCATAGCCGCTGCGACGGAAATCGTCGCTGACGCGTTCCAGAGCATTCTCGTTGATGTCGCCCAGCAGAATCTTCTTGCCTGCTGCAATGCGACGCACGATGGCCGTTCCCATACTACCAGCACCCAGAAGTGCCACTACCTGTTTCTTCTCGTTTCTGTCGAAAACCATAGTCTTGTCCTCCTATTATTATATGTTTTTAATGAACTTTGCGGGATTGCCGCCGACGATGGTGCCAGAGGCAACGTCCTTGGTGACAACGGCACCTGCTGCAATGACGGCATTCTCTCCGATGGTCACACCAGGCAGGATGATGGCACCCACACCAATCCATGCATTGCGGCCGATGTGGACAGGCTTGCAACGCAGTACCATACGGTTCTGGAAGTCGTGGTTATCGGTGACGATGCGCACGTTGGGACCTATCATCACACCGTCGTCGATGGTGATACCGCCAGCTGCCATGCAGGTCAGCGAGTGGTTCACGAACACACCACGGCCAATCTTCATCTGACAGGCGAAGTCAATCTGGAGCGGGGGCATCAGATAGCTCGTTTGGTCAAGATTGCCGTCGAAGAGTTGCTCCTCCAACGGACGAATCTGCTCTGGTGTGGGAGCGGTGGTGTTAATCTTAAAACAGATATTGGCGCAGTCGGTCATGTGCTTGATGGCTTCTGCATACTCAGGCATAGCCATATTGACATCTGCCCCTGAACGAAGTTTTTCAAAAATATCCATATATTTTTCATTTTTAATTGTTTCTGGGTGCAAAGTTACGATGATTTTTCCGTACTATAGTTTCACAAAAAGCGCCATAATTTTCACTTTTTGCACAAATCGTTCGTTTATATATAAAATAATGTGTAATTTTGCGCCGTAGAACTTCAATTTTTAACGATTATGCAGGTAGATTTCCAGTATTCCACCGACTTCCAAGCTATGAACGCACCTGAGTTGAGCCACACCTGTATGCACCTGCTCTGCACGGCAGGCGAGGGCAGTTTTGTGTTCAACGAGCGGTGCTATCACATTGTGAAGAACGACCTTGTCGTGATACCCATGCCAGCCCGCGTCAGCAACCTTGCGGCACCTGCTGACATGCAGGTGGAATGGTTTGCCGCCGACTATAAGTTCCTGCAGAACCTGCTGCCATCAAACAACTACAGCATCGGCGGCAGCATCTCGTTGAACCAGGACCCCGTCATCAAACTGACGGATGAACAAGCCCGACACCTGCTCAGCGACTTCCACCGGCTGCGTGACCGCATGGGCGACCGCCACCTGCTCTTCTACCGAGAACTGATGGGCAGCCTCTGTCTGACCATGATGTACGACATCTTCGAGCCTCATGCACAGCGTGATGCCACAGATACTCATACCGACCGCACGGCCTATATCGTAAAACAGCTCATGACGTTGCTCGCTACAGGCATC